>NZ_JALJEA010000009.1:0-291346 GCF_023242405.1 Pseudomonas sp. MWU12-3088 | reverse complement strand
GGCGCAAAAAAAAGGCCCGCATGGATCACCATGCGGGCCTTTTCATTGTCTGGCGAAAAATCAGTGCTTGCTGTCCTGAGCGGACATCGCCAGCAACTGTTTTTCCTGATTCCAGTCGAACGGTTCGTCGTTCTGTTCAGCTTCGTAGCGACGTTCTTCCAGTGCCTGATACATGTCGATTTCTTCATCGGACAGGTAATGCAGGCAGTCGCCGGCGAAGAACCACAGCAGATCCCGCGGGATCAGGTGGGCAATTTGCGGGTAACGGGTAATCACTTGAGTCAGGATGTCCTGGCCCAGGTATTGGCTTTCGATCGGCTCGATCGGCAGTGACGCCAGCAGTTCGTCGAAACGCTCCAGGAACAGGGCATGGCTTTCTTCGGGAACCTGATCGGCCTCACCTACGGCGACCAGGATACTGCGCAGGTGGTCGAGCAAAACCAGATGATCGGCAACGACGTTGGACACGAGATAAGTCCTCAAGAGCAAAACGGGCGCGGGAGTATAAAGCCCCTGCGCCCGTTTTTCACTGATTGAAGGGATCAGCGGATTTTGCCGTCCGCCGGTTTCAGCTCCTCTTTGTCGAAGTCATCGACATCGATCACCTTGCGGCGTGCTGCTTCGGCGTCGCGCAGGGTCTGGGCTTCCACCGCCTGCAACACCCCGGCTTCCAGTGCCGCATCGATGGCGTGTTCGCCGGCGACCGGTTTGACCTGGCCACTTTTGAGCGATGTATGCAGCTTTTTGTGCAACGGCTGCGCGGCGTTCAACTGATCGCAGGCGTGTTGCAGTGCACCGACCGCATCGTCCGCCGATTGCGGGCGATAGCAGCCGGCAAGCAACTCTTCCAGCGCCGGATCACCCTTGGCCCGGCCAATGACCGCTGCCACTTCGGCACCGAGTCTGTCCGACGGGCCTTTGTGACGACGACCGAACGGGAACACGATCACGCGCAACAGGCAGCCGAAAACCCGGTTCGGGAAGTTGGTCAGCAGTTCATCCAGGGCCTTTTCCGACTGCCCGAGGCTTTCTTCCATGGCCCATCTGAACAGCGGTTCCATGTATGCCGGGGAATCGAGGTCGTGGTAGCGCTTGAGCGCTGCGGAGGCGAGATACAGGTTGCTCAGCACGTCACCCAGACGGGCCGACAGCCGCTCGCGGCGTTTCAGTTCGCCACCCAGCAGCATCATGCTCAGGTCAGCCAGCATGGCAAACGCGGCAGCCTGACGGTTGAGGGCACGGAAGTAGCCCTGACTGAGCTTGTCTCCCGGTGCGTGTTCGAAGTGGCCGAAACCCAGGTTCAGCACGAGTGTGCTTGCGGCGTTGCTCACGGCAAATCCAATGTGTTTGAGCAGCAGGCCATCGAACTCCTTGAGTGCCTGATCCTTGTCCTCGCGACCGGCGAGGGCCATTTCCTTGAGGACGAACGGATGGCAGCGGATCGCACCCTGGCCGAAGATCATCAGGTTGCGCGAAAGAATGTTCGCGCCTTCCACGGTGATGAAGATCGGCGCGCCGTTCCAACTGCGACCCAGATAGTTGTTCGGGCCCATGATGATCGCCTTGCCGCCATGCACATCCATGGCGTGGCTGATGCACTCGCGGCCGCGTTCGGTGAGGTGGTACTTGAGGATCGCCGATAGCACCGAAGGCTTCTCGCCCAGATCAACCGCGTTGGCGGTCAGCATCCGCGCAGCGTCCATCATCCACGCGTTGCCGCCGATGCGCGCCATGGCTTCCTGAATGCCTTCGAAGGCCGACAGCGGGACGTTGAACTGTTCGCGAATCTGCGCGTACTGCCCGGTTACCAGACTGGTGAACTTGGCCGCACCGGTACCCACCGCCGGCAGCGAAATCGAACGCCCGACCGACAGGCAGTTCATCAGCATCATCCAGCCCTTGCCGAGCATGTCCTGGCCGCCGATGAGGAAGTCCAGCGGGATGAACACGTCCTTGCCGGAGTTGGGGCCGTTCATGAACGCGGCGCCCAACGGCAGGTGGCGACGGCCGATTTCCACGCCGGGAGTATCGGTCGGGATCAGCGCCAGGCTGATGCCCAGGTCTTCCTTGTCGCCCAGCAGGTGATCCGGGTCATAGGCCTTGAAGGCGACGCCGAGCAAGGTCGCGACCGGGCCGAGGGTGATGTAGCGTTTTTCCCAGTTCAGGCGCAGGCCGAGGGTTTCCTGGCCTTCCCATTCACCCTTGCAGATGATCCCGGTGTCGGGCATGGCGCCGGCGTCGGAGCCAGCGAGCGGGCCGGTCAACGCGAAGCACGGAATATCGTCGCCCCGGGCCAGTCGTGGCAGGTAATGATTGCGCTGTTCGTCGGTGCCGTAGTGCAGCAGCAGTTCGGCCGGGCCGAGGGAGTTGGGCACCATCACGGTGGAGGCGAGGTCACCGCTGCGGGTGGCCAGCTTCATCGCGACCTGGGAGTGGGCGTAGGCGGAGAAGCCCTTGCCGCCGAACTCCTTGGGAATGATCAGGGCGAAAAAACCGTGTTCCTTGATGTGGGTCCAGGCTTCGGGCGGCAAGTCCATCGACTGGCCGATCTGCCAGTCGGTGACCATTGCGCAGAGCTCTTCGGTGGGGCCGTCGATGAAGGCCTGTTCCTCGTCGCTCAGTTGCGCCTTGGGATAGGACAGCAGTTTTTCCCAGTCCGGACGGCCGCTGAACAGTTCACCGTCCCACCACACCGTGCCGGCATCGATCGCATCGCGCTCGGTCTGCGACATCGGCGGCAGGGTTTTCTGGAACCAGCTGAACAGCGGCGCGCTGAAGTGTTTGCGGCGCAGATCCGGCAGCAGCAACGGAGCCGCGACGATGGCCAGTACGACCCAGAAGATCAGCAGCAACCAGCCCGGCGCGTGGCTGAAAATCCCCATCGCCAGCAGGTAAGCCGCGACGATCCCCAGTGCCGGCAGCGGGGCGATGCGCCGGTGGGCCAGATACGCCACGCCGACGATCAGAACCAGTATCCACAACAACAGCATATTCAATCCTCCGTGAACCAGGGCGAACGACCCTCCAGAGCTTAGACGGCATCTGCAAAACGGGGCGGTCAGAACAAGTTGATCTAAATCGTGGGAAACCCTGGATGGCTTTTGTAGTTTCGGTGGGCAACACGCGTAGGAAATCGTTCGCAGACTCCGCGGCTTTGCGTCCATGTTTGGCCGAAACGTCGTTATCTCTGTGCTGATCCTCTCGCTAGACTCCGGGTTCACCCAGGAGAATGTCGTCATGCGCGAGTATCTGAGCCCCGGCCGCTTCATCGATAGTGACCACCCCTCGGTGGTGGAGTTCGCAGAACGGCACCGTGGTGCCTGCCGCGACCCCCGCGCGCAGGCGATCAGTCTTTATTACGCCGTGCGCGAGGCGGTGCGTTACAACATGTACACCTTCAGCCGCGACCCGCAGACCTTGCGCGGCAGCTACGCGCTGGCGGCGGGCGAAAGTTATTGCGTGCCCAAGGCCACGCTGCTCGCCGGTTGCGCGCGCCATTGCGGGATCCCCGCACGCATCGGTCTGGCGGATGTGAAAAATCACCTGTCGACGCCGCGACTGCTTGAATTGCTGAGAAGCGAAGTGTTCGCCATGCATGGTTATACCGAGCTGTTTCTCAACGATCGCTGGGTCAAGGCCACCCCCGCGTTCAATCAGAAACTCTGCGAAATGTTCAATGTTGCGCCGCTGGAATTCGACGGCATGAACGACAGCGTTTTCCACCCGTACAACAGCGATGGCGCGCTGCTGATGGAGTACCTGGTCGATCACGGCCAGTTCGCCGATGTACCGGAATCCTTTTTCTTCGAACATCTGCAGAAATGCTATCCGCACCTGTTCAACGATCGGCAGACGCCACTGTCCAGTGACCTGCGCGATGATGTCGGCAGCCGCTGATCCGGCGTATGCTGCTCGCCCACTCAATGGAAAAGAGGCGGTCATGCTGAAGATCTGGGGTCGCAAGAATTCGTCGAATGTCAGAAAACCGTTGTGGGCAGCCGAAGAGCTCGGGCTGGCCTACGAGGCGATCGATGCCGGTGGCGCGTTCGGTGTGGTCGACACGCCGGAGTACCGGGCGATGAACCCGAACGGTCGGGTGCCGGTGATCGAAGACGACGGTTTTGTGTTGTGGGAATCCAATGCCATCGTTCGCTACCTGTTGGCCCGGCATGCGGCGAACACCCCGTGGTATCCGGCGGATCTGCAGACCCGCGCCATCGCCGACAAGTGGATGGACTGGACCACGTCCAGTTTCGCCGGGCCATTTCGCACAGTGTTCTGGGGCGTTCTGCGCACCCCGGCGGACAAGCAGGACTGGCCGGCGATTCATGCTGCGATCAAGGAATGCGAAGGCTTGCTGGCCATGGCCGATCAGGCCCTGAAAACCCAGCCGTACCTGTCCGGCAGTGAAATCGGCATGGGCGACATTCCGCTCGGCAGTTTCATTTATGCCTGGTTCGAGATGCCGATCGAGCGTGCGCCGATGCCGCATCTGGAAGCCTGGTACGCGCGACTGAAGCAGCGTCCGGCGTATCGCAAAGCCGTCATGACCGCGTTGACTTAATACCTACTATCGACACACTTGACTGTACTTGTGCGGCGGCGGCAAGCACCATTGCGCTTGTGCGCCGCGGTTGTCTCCCTCGCCGCCCGCCGTCATTCAGTCCTTTTTCTCTTCTTGGTGCGTAATCCGATATGAGTTCCGCTCTGTCCATCCGGCAGCTAACCAAAACCTACGGCAACGGGTTCCAGGCCTTGAGTGGTATCGATCTGGACGTCGCCGAAGGTGACTTCTTCGCCTTGCTCGGCCCCAACGGCGCCGGCAAATCCACAACCATCGGCATTCTCTCGACCCTGGTGAACAAGACCAGTGGCACGGTGAATATCTTCGGCCACGACCTGGACAAGAACCCCGCGGCGCTCAAGCGCTCGATCGGCGTGGTGCCCCAGGAATTCAACTTCAACCAGTTCGAAAAGACCTTCGACATCGTCGTGACCCAGGCCGGCTACTACGGCATTCCGGCGAAAATCGCCAAGGAACGCGCCGAGCAATACCTGACCCAGCTCGGCCTGTGGGACAAGCGTGACGTGCCGTCGCGTTCGTTGTCCGGCGGCATGAAGCGCCGTCTGATGATCGCCCGGGCGCTGGTGCACGAGCCGCGTCTGCTGATCCTCGACGAACCGACGGCCGGGGTGGATATCGAGCTGCGTCGTTCGATGTGGACCTTCCTCACCGAACTGAACCAGAAAGGCATCACCATCATCCTCACCACCCATTACCTGGAAGAGGCTGAGCAGCTGTGCCGCAACATCGGCATCATCGACCACGGCACCATTGTCGAGAACACCAGCATGCGTCAGCTGCTCGGGCAACTGCATGTGGAAACCTTCCTGCTCGACCTGAAGAGCGATCTGGCGGTTGCACCGCAACTGGCCGGTTATCCGTCCCGTCTGGTGGATGCGCACACCCTGGAAGTCCAGGTCGACAAGTCCATGGGCATCACCGCGTTGTTCGGCCAACTGGCCCTGCAGAACATCGAAGTGCTGAGCCTGCGCAATAAAACCAATCGCCTCGAGGAGCTGTTCGTGTCCCTGGTGGAGAAAAATCTGTCGAAGGTGGCGGTATGAGTTCCGAGCTGCGCCCCAACCTCGTCGCCCTCAACACCATCGTTTACCGCGAAGTCCGGCGCTTCACCCGGATCTGGCCGCAGACCCTGCTGCCACCGGCGATCACCATGGTTCTGTACTTCGTGATCTTCGGCAACCTGATCGGCAAGCAGATCGGTGGCATGGGCGGCTTCAGTTACATGGAGTACATCGTGCCGGGGCTGATCATGATGTCGGTGATCACCAACTCCTACGGCAACGTGGTGTCGAGTTTCTTCGGCAGCAAGTTCCAGCGCTCCATCGAAGAACTGATGGTGTCGCCGGTGTCGCCGCACACCATCCTGATTGGCTACACCCTCGGCGGCGTGCTGCGCGGCCTGATGGTCGGCGTCATCGTGACGATCCTGTCGCTGTTCTTCACTAGCCTGCAGGTGCATCACCTGGGCGTTACCGTGCTGGTGGTGGTGCTGACGGCGACGATCTTCTCGCTGCTGGGTTTCATCAACGCCGTGTTTGCGCGCAACTTCGATGATATTTCGATCATCCCGACGTTCGTGCTGACCCCGCTGACCTACCTCGGTGGCGTGTTCTACTCGATTACCTTGCTGCCGCCGTTCTGGCAGACCGTGTCGCTGGCGAACCCGGTGCTGCACATGGTCAACGCCTTCCGTTACGGCATCCTCGGTGTGTCGGACATCCGTATCGGTATCGCGATCACCTTCATGCTGGTGGCAACCGTGGTGCTGTATTTCGGTTGTGCGCGGTTGCTGGTGAGCGGTCGCGGCATGCGTACCTGATCCACCCGGCGCTGCAATAAAAAACGGCCTCCCACAGTGGAGGCCGTTTTGCATTCACGACTGGCGACTTTTCTTGCGTCGCGCCCATTGCCGTGCGACCCACCAGCGCCAGTACATCATCACCAGACAATAGGCGAGGGCGCCCAGCGCCAGCCCGACCACCACCGAACCGAGCAGGAACGGTTGCCACAGGGTCGAGAGTTCGCCGCTGATCCACTCCCAGGTCAAGGAGTCCGGCAGGGTGCGGGCGGGGATGTCCATCAGCCACGCCCCGACTTTGTAGGTGCAGTAGAACACCGGCGGCATGGTGACCGGATTGGTCAGCCAGACCAGACTGACGGCAATCGGCATGTTGCCGCGCACGGTGATGGCCAGTGCGGCGGCCACCAGCATCTGCGCGGGAATCGGCAGGAAAGCCGCAAAAATGCCGACGGCCATGGCCCGGGCCACCGAGTGCCGGTTCAGGTGCCAGAGGTTCGGGTCATGCAGCAACTTGCCGAGAAAGCGTAAGGATTTGTGTTCCCTGATGCTCGTCGGGTCGGGCATGTAACGTTTGAATAAGCGCCGGGGCATAAGGCTTCTCGGTCGGTTAAGGCGGCAAGTATGTCTGGATTCTACGAAGCGCCCATTCAGACTTTGTGACAATTGTTGACGACGCCCGCGCTCAACAAGCGCTATGCCTGAAGAGGGGACTCTCAAGGACGGGCGTATGCGCACAGGGATGATGGCGCTGGCAGTCGGTCTGCTGGCCCCGGTTTTTTTGCCGGCCTTGCCGCCGGTCGGGTGGATGCTATGGCTGCCGGTGGTGGCACTGATGTTGTTGCCGTTTCGCAGTTATCCGCTGGCATTTTTGCTGTTCGGCTTCGCCTGGTCGTGCATCGGTGCGCAGTGGGCGCTGGATGAGCGACTGCCGGCGGAGCTGGACGGCGAGACACGCTGGGTCGAAGGACGGGTCGTTGGCTTGCCGCAGAGCGGCGACGGGGTCGTGCGCTTCGAGTTGGCCGATGCCCGTTCGCGTCACGGGAAATTGCCATCGCTGATCCGTCTGGCCTGGTACGACGGGCCACCGGTCAACAGCGGTGAGCGCTGGCGGTTGGCGGTCAAACTCAAACGTCCCGGCGGGCTGCTCAATCCCGATGCCTTCGATTACGAAGCCTGGCTGCTGGCCCAGCGCATCGGTGCCTCCGGCACGGTGAAGGACGGCAACCGGCTGGCGGCGGCGCAGTGGGCCTGGCGGGACGGCATCCGACAGCGTCTGCTGGCGGTGGACACTCAGGGCCGGGGTACAGCGCTGGCGGCGTTGGTGCTGGGCGATGGCTCGGGGCTCAGTCGCGAGGACTGGCAGATCCTGCAGGACACCGGCACCGTGCACTTGTTGGTAATTTCCGGACAGCACATCGGACTGCTGGCAGCGGTGATGTACGGGCTGATCGCCGGGCTGGCGCGATTCGGTGTGTGGCCATTGCGGTGGCCATGGCTGCCCTGGGCCTGTGGTCTGGCGTTCGTGGCGGCGTTGGGTTACGGGCTGCTGGCCGGGTTCGATGTGCCGGTGCGACGAGCCTGCGTGATGGTTGCGCTGGTGTTGCTGTGGCGATTGCGCTTTCGCCATCTCGGTGCCTGGTGGCCGTTGTTGCTGGCTTTCAACGGTGTGCTGCTGATGGACCCGCTGGCGGCTCTGCGCCCAGGACTATGGTTGTCCTTCACGGCGGTGGCAGTGCTGATTTTTACCTTCGGCGGTCGTCTGGGGCCGTGGCGCTGGTGGCAGACCTGGACGCGAGCCCAATGGCTGATCGCAATCGGCTTGTGCCCGGTGTTGCTGATCCTGGGCCTGCCGATCAGCCTCAGCGGGCCACTGGCCAATCTGCTGGCGGTGCCGTGGATCGGTTTTGCGGTGCTCCCGCCGGCGTTGCTTGGCACTTTGTTGTTGCCGATTCCCTATGTCGGCGAAGGCCTGTTGTGGCTGGCCGGCGGGCTGGTCGATGGATTATTCCGGGCTCTGGCCCTGATCGCCGGGCGCTGGCCGGCGTGGGTGGCGCCATCGATGCCGGGATGGATCCTGGCGCTGGGCTGCATTGGTGCCGTGTTGTTATTGCTGCCCCGAGGCATTCCATTGCGTCCCCTGGGCTGGCCGTTGCTGCTGGTGCTGGCATTCCCGCCCCGGGAGCGGCTGGCCGAAGGCGTGGCGGATGTCTGGCAACTCGACGTCGGTCAGGGCCTGGCGATTTTGATCCGCACCCGCCACCACACATTGCTGTACGACGCAGGCCCGCGCTTCGGCGATTTCGATGTCGGCGAGCGGGTAGTGTTGCCGGCCTTGCACAAACTGGGTGTGGAACGACTCGATCTGATGCTGCTCAGTCATGCCGACGCCGACCATGCCGGTGGGGCGCTGGCCGTGGCAAACGGCTTGCCGGTCACTCGGGTAATCAGCGGGGATCCGCCGGGGCTGCCCGAAGCGCTGAATGCTGAAACCTGTGAAAGCGGTCGGCAATGGCAGTGGGACGGTGTTGCCTTTCATCTATGGCAATGGGCCGATGCCCATGACAGCAATCAACGCTCCTGCGTCCTGCAGATCGAAGCCAACGGCGAGCGGCTACTGCTGACCGGTGATATCGACACCGATGCCGAACGGGATTTGCTTAACAGCGTGTTGGCGGTCCCTACTCAGTGGCTGCAAGCCCCGCACCATGGCAGTCGCAGTTCTTCATCGATGGCGTTGCTCAAGGTTTTGCAGCCCCGGGACGTGCTGATCTCCCGGGGGCAGGGCAATTCGTTCGGGCATCCGCATCCGACCGTCATCGCCCGTTACCGCAAGCAAGGTTTGCGCATCCATGACAGTGCCGAGCAGGGTGCCATTCATCTGCAACTGGGCCGGTTTCAGCCGGCCCGGTCGATGCGTCAGCAACGCCGGTTCTGGCGCGACCCGCCGCAGCCGGGGGCGACGCACCGTTGAGTACGGTCGTCGGGGCGACGGGTCTTTATCGCGAACCGGTATGGTAAAGTGGCGCACTTTTTCGAGGGGGCTGTCACTGTGTGGGAATTGGTCAAATCCGGCGGCTGGATGATGTTGCCGATCATTCTGAGTTCCATCGCCGCCATGGCGATCGTCGCCGAACGCCTGTGGACGCTGCGCGCCAGTCGCGTCACCCCCGAGCATCTGCTGGGTCAGGTCTGGGTCTGGATCAAGGACAAGCAGCTCAACAAGGAAAAACTCAAGGAATTGCGTGCCAACTCGCCGCTGGGTGAAATCCTCGCTGCGGGCCTGGCCAACTCCAAGCATGGTCGCGAGATCATGAAAGAGTGCATTGAAGAAGCCGCCGCCCGGGTCATCCACGAGCTGGAGCGCTACGTCAATGCGCTGGGCACCATCGCCGCCATGTCACCGTTGCTGGGTCTGTTGGGCACGGTGCTGGGCATGATCGACATTTTCAGCGCCTTCACCGGTTCCGGCATGACCACTAACGCTTCGGTATTGGCCGGTGGTATCTCCAAGGCGCTGATCACCACGGCGGCGGGCCTGATGGTCGGTATTCCGTCGGTATTCTTTCACCGTTTCCTGCAACGCCGCATCGATGAACTGGTGGTGGGCATGGAGCAGGAAGCGATCAAACTGGTGGAAGTGGTGCAGGGCGACCGTGACGTCGATCTGGCCGGGGGCAAAGCGTGAAATTCCGTCGCAAGCCCCGGGAAACCATCGATATCAACCTCGCGTCGCTGATCGACGTGGTGTTCATTCTGCTGCTGTTTTTCGTCGTGACCACCACCTTCACCCGCGAAACTCAGCTGCGCGTCGATCTGCCGGAAGCGGTCAGCGGCTCGCCGGCCGAGGATCAGCAGGTCAAGCAACTGGACGTCGCCATCAGCGCTGAAGGCGTGTTCTCGGTGAACAACAGGATTCTGCCGAAGAACGACCTGGCGACCCTGATGGAAGCCATGCAGAAAGAAGCCAACGGTGACACCAACATGCCGTTGTCGATCAGTGCCGATGGCAAGACCCAACATCAATCCGTGATCACCGCCATGGACGCGGCCGGCAAGCTCGGTTTCAGCCATTTGCGCATGACCACGGTAGAGGCGGCGCCCAAATCCTGATGGCCATGTCCGATCGTCTGCTCGCCGCGTGGTATCAGGGGCATCCGGCCCTGACGCTGTTGCGGCCGCTGGAGTGGCTGTATCGCCGCGTGGTGGCTGGCAAGCGTCAGCGTTTTCTCGACGGCGAGGGCGAGATCTATCAGTCGCCGGTGCCGGTGATCGTGGTCGGCAATATCACGGTGGGTGGCACCGGCAAGACGCCGATGATTCTGTGGTTGATCGAACACTGTCGGCGCAGCGGATTGCGGGTCGGGGTGGTCAGTCGCGGCTACGGCGCCAAACCGCCGCAATTGCCGTGGCGGGTCGAAGCCGATCAGCCTGCCGATGTCGCGGGCGACGAGCCGCTGCTGATCGTGCAGCGCACCGGTGTGCCGCTGATGATCGACCCTAATCGCGGTGCCGCCGTCAAAGCCTTGCTGGCCAGTGAGCCGCTGGACCTGATCCTGTCCGATGACGGCATGCAACATTATCGTCTGGCGCGGGACCTCGAGCTGGTGCTGATCGACGCTGCCCGAGGCCTGGGCAACAAGCGCTGCCTGCCCGCCGGCCCATTGCGTGAACCGATCGAGCGTCTGCAAAGCGTCGATGGCGTGCTGTTCAACGGCGCCCCTGAGGATCGCGAGGACGGTTTCGCTTTCCGTCTGCAACCCACGGCCCTGGTCAATCTGCTCAGCGGCGAACGCCAGCCCCTCGAACATTTTCCAGCCGGTGAGGCACTGCACGCAGTCGCCGGGATCGGCAATCCGCAACGTTTCTTCAATACCCTCGAAGCGCTAGACTGGCGGCCTGTGCCCCACGCGTTTGCCGACCACGCCGAATACAGCGTGCAGGCCTTGAGTTTTACGCCGTCATTGCCAGTGGTGATGACCGAAAAGGACGCGGTGAAGTGCCGCGCCTTCGCTGCCGCCGACTGGTGGTACTTGGCGGTCGATGCCGTGCCGTCGCCGGCCTTCGTGGCCTGGTTCGACACGCAGCTGATGCGCCTGTTGCCGGATCGTCTTTTGCCTTAAACCGTTTTTATCCAGGGAATGTTCATGGACACCAAATTGCTCGACATCCTCGCCTGCCCGGTCTGCAAAGGCCCGCTCAAGCTCAGCGCCGACAAGACCGAACTGATCAGCAAGGGCGCCGGCCTGGCGTACCCGATCCGTGACGGCATCCCGGTGATGCTGGAAAGCGAAGCCCGCACCCTGACCACCGACGAGCGTCTGGATAAATGACCACAGCCTTCACCGTTGTCATCCCGTCGCGCTACGCCTCGACCCGCCTGCCGGGCAAACCGCTGCTGGACATCGCCGGCAAGCCGATGATCCAGCACGTCTGGGAACAGGCGAGCAAAAGCAGCGCAAACCGCGTGGTCGTGGCCACCGACGACGCGCGTATCGTCGAGGCCTGCAAGGCTTTCGGCGCCGAAGTGGTATTGACCCGTGAAGATCACAACTCCGGCACCGATCGCCTGGCCGAAGTGGCTGCAAAGCTGGGCCTGGAGCCGGATGCCATCGTGGTCAACGTCCAGGGTGACGAACCGCTGATCCCGCCAAGCGTGATCGATCAGGTCGCCGCCAATCTTGCGGCCCACACCGAAGCGCGCATGGCCACCCTGGCCGAGCCGATCGAGGACGTGGAAACCCTGTTCAATCCGAACGTGGTCAAGGTCGTCAGCGACCTCAACGGTCTGGCGCTGACCTTCAGTCGTGCGACCCTGCCATGGGCCCGCGATGCGTTCGCCAAAAGCCGCGACGTGCTGCCGGAAGGCGTGCCGTATCGCCGCCACATCGGCATCTATGCCTACCGCGCCGGTTTCCTTCAGGACTTCGTGAACTGGGGCCCGTGCTGGCTGGAAAACACCGAATCCCTCGAGCAGCTGCGTGCCCTGTGGCATGGCGTGCGGATTCACGTGGCTGACGCATTGATCGCGCCGCCAACCGGAGTCGACACCGCCGAAGACCTCGAGCGCGTCCGTCGCCTGCTGGAGGCCTGATGCGCGTTCTGTTCGTGTGCCTGGGCAACATCTGCCGTTCGCCCACTGCCGAAGGCGTCATGCGCGCCAAGCTGCGTGAGGCCGGCCTGGACGCTCAGGTCGAAGTGGCTTCCGCCGGCACCGGCGACTGGCACGTCGGCAATCCGCCGGACAAACGCAGTCAGGCCGCGGCCAAACTGCGTGGCTACGACTTGTCGGCGCAACGCGCCCAGCAGGTCAGCCGCGCCGATTTCGCCAGCTACGACCTGATCCTCGCCATGGACAACAGCAACCTGCGCAACCTCAAGGCGTTGCAACCGTCCACTGGCAAGGCCGAGCTGGACCTGTTCCTGCGTCGTTATGAAGGCGAAGTCGATGAGGTGCCGGATCCGTATTACGACGGCGATCAGGGTTTCGAGCAGGTGCTGGATTTGATCGAGCGCGCCTGCGACCGGTTGCTGATCGAAGTGAAGGGCCGGTTATGAGTTTGCAGGTACACCCTCAGGTTTCCCTGAAGCCGTTCAACACCTTTGGCGTCGACGTTCGCGCGCAGCTGTTTGCCGAAGCCCACAACGACGGCGATGTGCGCGAAGCACTGGCTTACGCGAGCGCCCATGATGTGCCATTGCTGGTGATCGGCGGCGGCAGCAATCTGCTGCTGACAGCAGACATCCCGGCACTGGTGCTGCGCATGGCCAGCCGTGGCATTCGTGTCATCAGCGATGATGGCAATCGTGTGGTGATCGAGGCCGAAGCCGGCGAGCCGTGGCATCCATTTGTCCAGCACACGCTGGCGCTGGGTTTTTCCGGGCTGGAAAACCTCAGCCTGATCCCCGGCACCGTCGGCGCCGCGCCGATGCAGAACATCGGTGCCTACGGTGTCGAGATCAAGGACGTGTTCGCCGGCCTGACGGCGCTGGATCGTCAGACCGGCGAGCTGCGCGACTTCAGTCTGGAAGAGTGCAACTTCGCCTACCGCGACAGCGTGTTCAAGCAACAACCGGGTCGCTGGTTGATCCTGCGGGTGCGCTTTGCATTGAATCGAGTCGCCCATCTGCATCTGGAATACGGTCCGGTGCGTCAGCGCCTGAGCGAGCAGGGCATCGAACAGCCAACGCCGACGGATGTCAGCCGCGCCATTTGCAGCATCCGCAGCGAGAAACTGCCGGACCCTGCGGTGCTGGGCAATGCCGGCAGTTTCTTCAAGAACCCGCTGGTGTCGGCGGCGGTGGTTGCGCAGATCAAGGCGCAGCATCCGGACCTGGTGGCCTATGCGCAACCGGACGGTCAGATGAAGCTGGCGGCAGGGTGGCTGATCGAGCGAGCGGGCTGGAAAGGTTTCCGTGAGGCCGATGCCGGCGTGCATAAATTGCAGGCGCTGGTGCTGGTCAATTACGGCTCAGCCACCGGGCTGCAATTGCTCGATCTGGCGCAACGTATCCAGAAAGACATTGCAGAACGTTTCAATGTCGAGCTGGAAATGGAGCCCAACCGTTATTGAGGCTACGCTTTCAAGGCGCAATCCAAAGCCCTGCACTCTTTAAAATGTGCAGGGCTTTTTTGTTAATCCCGGGTTAACTTAGCCAGCTAACGATAAACCCCTTTGCTCCACCAAAGGCCCGGTGCAGACGTTTTCGTCGGCACAAGAGAGCCTCATTAGCCTGAGTCGATCTGCGTGAACCCACCGCTGATTTCCGGCGGCAGATTGCTCGACCCCATAACCTCCATGAATATGCGGGCGTGCCCATGATTACCCTGAAACTCAATGGCCAAGACCATCCACTCGATGTCACCGAGGACATGCCCCTGTTGTGGGCGATCCGTGACGTCGCCGGTTACAACGGCACCAAGTTCGGCTGCGGCATGGGCCTGTGCGGCGCCTGCACCATTCATATCGACGGATTGCCGGTGCGTAGCTGCATCACGCCGATCGGTTCGGTGGCCGGGCAGAATGTAACGACCATCGACAACCTGCACGCCGATCCGATTGGCCAGATCGTCCAGCAAGCTTGGCTCGACACCGCGGTGGCCCAGTGTGGTTTCTGTCAGGGCGGGCAGATCATGTCCGCCACCGCGTTGCTCAAGACCAACCCGAACCCAAGCGACGAGCAGATCGAAGAGGCGATGGTCGGCAACATCTGCCGCTGTGGTACCTACAACCGGATCAAGACCGCCATCCGCCAGGCCTCCACTCACCTGAAGGAGGCCAAGGCATGAGCCGCTTGCCGAACGATTTCGCCCTGAGCAATCTGAGCCGCCGGGGTTTCCTCAAGGGTGTTGGTGCCACCGGGGCGCTGGTGCTGGCCGCGAGCTGGGGCTGGCAGGATGCATTGGCTGAAGACAAACCGAAGAAATTCGGCGCCGATGGCATGCCCAATGGCTGGATCGATGATCCGAAGGTCTACGTCAGCATTGCCGCCAACGGCACGGTGACCGTGGTCTGCAACCGCTCGGAAATGGGCCAGGGCGTGCGCACCAGCCTGACCATGGTGGTTGCCGATGAGTTGGAGGCCGATTGGGCACACGTCAAAGTGCAACAGGCCCCGGGCGATGAGGTGCGTTTCGGCAACCAGGACACTGACGGCTCGCGCAGCATGCGTCACTGGTACGAGCCGATGCGCCGTTGCGGCGCCGCTGCCCGGACCATGCTGGAGCAGGCAGCTGCCGCGCAATGGAAGGTGCCGGTCAGCGAATGCCGCGCGCAGCTGCACAAGGTCATTCACACGCCGTCCGGGCGCGAGCTGGGTTATGGCGAGCTGGCCGCTGCCGCCAGTGCGTTGCCGGTTCCGGGCCGTGACAGCCTGCGGCTCAAGCAGCCGTCGGAATTCCGCTACATCGGCAAGGAAGGGACGAAGGCCATCGACGGCGATGACATCGTCAATGGTCGCGCCGTGTACGGGGCCGACGTGCATTTCGACGGCATGCTGTACGCCGTGATTGCTCGACCTGCGGTGTACGGCGGCAAGGTCAAGTCGGTGGACGACAGCGCCGCGTTGAAGGTGCCGGGCGTGCTGAAAGTCATCCAGATCGAACCCCGGCCATTGCCTTCGGAATTCCAGCCACTGGGTGGCGTGGCCGTGGTGGCCAGTAACACCTGGGCCGCATTGAAGGGCCGTGAAGCGCTGAAAATCGAGTGGGACGATGGCCCGAACGCCAGTTACGACTCGATCGCCTACCGCAAGGAGCTGGAAGCCGCTTCGCTGAAACCGGGCAAAGTGGTGCGCAACACCGGCGACATCGAAAAGGCCATCGGCAGCGCTGCCAGCACCCTGGAAGCTTCCTACTATTTGCCGCATCTGGCACAGGCGCCGATGGAACCGATGGTGGCCATCGCTCGCTATAAAGAAGGTGTGTGCGAGGCCTGGGCGCCGAGCCAGGCGCCGCAGGTCACCCGTGAGCGGATCGCCGAACGCCTCGGTCTGCCGTTCGATAACGTGACCTTCAACGTGACCCTGCTCGGTGGTGGTTTCGGCCGCAAGTCCAAGCCGGACTTCGTCGTTGAAGCGGCGATCCTTGCCAAGGAGTTCCCCGGCAAGGCTGTGCGGGTCCAGTGGACGCGCGAAGACGATATCCACAATTCGTATTTCCACACCGTGTCCGCCGAATACCTCAAGGCCGGCGTGGGCAAGGACGGTTTGCCGTCCGCCTGGTTGCACCGCACGGTGGCGCCGAGCATCACCGCGCTGTTTGCGCCGGGCATGAATCACGAAGCCGCGTTCGAGCTGGGCATGGGCTTCACCAACATGGCTTACGCGATTCCCAACGTACGCCTGGAAAACCCAGAAGCCACCGTCCATACGCGGGTCGGCTGGTATCGCTCGGTGTCGAATATTCCCCATGGTTTTGCGATCCAGAGCTTCGTCGACGAACTGGCGCACAAGGCCAAGGAAGATCCGCTCAAGTACCAGATCAAACTGCTCGGCCCGGATCGACAGATCGACCCGCGCACGCTCAGTGAAGAATGGAACTACGGCGAATCCCCCGAGCGTTATCCGATCGACACCGGGCGTATGCGCACCGTGCTGGAAACCGCGGCCAAGGCTGCCGGCTGGGGGCGGAAATTGCCCAAGGGCCGTGGCCTTGGCCTGGCAGTGCATTACAGCTTCGTCACCTATGTGGCGGCGGTAATCGAAGTCGAGGTCAAGGACGACGGCACGCTGATCGTGCACAAGGCCGACATCGCCGTGGATTGCGGGCCGCAGATCAATCCCGAGCGGATTCGTTCGCAGTTCGAAGGCGCCTGTGTGATGGGCCTGGGCAATGCCGTCTGGGGCGAAATCAGCTTCAAGGACGGCAAGGTGCAGCAGGACAACTTCCATATGTATGAAGTGGCGCGCATGTCGCTGGCACCGAAGGAAGTGGCGGTGCATCTGGTGACGCCGCCGGGCGAGGTGCCGCTGGGCGGTGTCGGTGAGCCGGGCGTGCCACCGATTGCTCCGGCACTGTGCAATGCGATCTTCGCCGCGACCGGCCAGCGCATCCGCAGCCTGCCGGTACGTTACCAGTTGCAGGGCTGGCAAAAGGCGCAAGCGTGATGGACAGCGCCGATCTCAATGTCCTGCGCAGCGTCCTGGAGTGGCGCCGCGCCGGGCAGCGGGTGGTGTTGTTCACTGTCGTGCAGACCTGGGGCACTGCGCCCCGGGCACCCGGCGCGATGCTGGCGTTGCGCGAGGACGGCGTGGTGATCGGTTCGGTGTCCGGCGGTTGTGTCGAGGACGATCTGATCGCCCGGTTGCACGACGGGCGAATTCCCGCCGACGGGCCGCTGGTGCAGTTGATCACCTATGGCGTGACGCGGGAGGAGGCGGCGCGGTTCGGCCTGCCGTGCGGCGGCACTTTGCGCCTCACCGAAGAGCGAGTCGGCGATCCTGCGTGGGTCGCTGAATTGCTGGCACGTTGTGAAGCTCATGAAATCGTTGCTCGCGAGCTGAACCTCGAAAGCGGTGAGGTGATTCTTTCGGCGGCGAGCAAAACGGATGCATTGGTTTTTGATGGCAAGACCTTGCGTGCCATCTACGGCCCGCGCTGGCGTCTGCTGCTGATCGGTGCCGGACAGTTGTCGCGTTATGTGGCCGAAATGGCGCGGCTGCTGGATTTCGAAGTGCTGATCTGCGATCCCCGCACCGAGTTCGTGTATGACTGGGAAGAGCAGCATGGCCGCTTTGTCCCTGGCATGCCGGATGAGGCAGTGCTGAGCATTCAGACCGACGAACGCACCGCCATCGTTGCCCTGACTCACGATCCGCGTCTGGACGACATGGCGTTGCTGACGGCGCTGGATTCCAGGGCGTTTTACGTCGGTGCCCTGGGCTCGCGCGTCAACAGCCTCAAGCGCCGCGAATACTTGGCTGAGCTAGGCTTGTCGCAAGCGGCCATCGCTCGATTGCACGGGCCGATCGGTCTGCCGATCGGCAGTCATTCCCCGGCGGAAATCGCATTGTCGTTGCTGGCGGAAATCGTCGCGATCAAGAATGGTGTCGAGTTGAAGCAGAAGAAGGCAGAGCGCGCATGAGTCGATCCATCGGAGTGATTGTGCTGGCGGCAGGCGAGGGCAGCCGCTTTCGCGAAGTGGCGGGTGCCGACAAGGACAAGTTGCTTGTCGATTGCACGGGGCGTGACGGAGCAGTGCGCTCGGTGATCGAGCAGACGCTGGTGAATCTGCCGACGAGTCTCGACAAGCGAGTACTGGTGACGACCGAAGCACGGCCACAGGCGATGCGGATGGCGCAGGCTTATGGGTGCGACATTGTTTCGATCGAGTCTACGGGGATGGGCGACAGCATCGCGGCGGGTGTGGCGGCTTGCCCGGATGCCGAAGGCTGGCTGATTGTGCTGGGTGATATGCCGTTTATCCTGCCGTCGAGCATTGAGCGGGTGGTGGCGGCGATTGCCGAGGATGCGGTCTGTGTTCCGGTGCAGGGTGGCGAGTTTGGGCATCCGGTCGGATTTGGTCGTTCGTTTGGGCCGGGGTTGATGGCATTGTCCGGTGATCGCGGGGCCAGACCTTTGTTCAAGCAGGGGCGAGTAGTGGAAGTGGCGGTTGATGATCCCGGCGTGCTGTGGGATATCGATGTGCCCCAGGCGCTGGTTTTTCCGCAGGTCTGATACAAACCGCGAGGCATAAAAAAGCCCCGCCTGGATCACCAGGCGGGGCTTTTTATTGGCGCTCGGAATCAGACGAGAGGTTTAGGCTCGTGTTCTTTTTCCTGGGCCTGTTCGTGGTGCTCGACCGCTTCCTGTACGGAGCGCGGTGCTTCGGCAATCACTTCTACGGCAGCTTCTTCAGCGACCGGGGCAGGGGCTGCCTCGACCGCTTCGGCAACGGCTGGAGCAGCGGCGGCAGCGGCAGCCAGTTCGGCTTCCTTCTGCAGACGCTCTTCTTCACGCTTGCGACGACGCACTTCACGCGGGTCGTTCGGTGCACGGCCACTTGGCGTCAGGGCGCTGACCGGGGCGACAACTGGAGCCGCTTCAACTACCGGAGCAGGTGCTTCGGCGACAACTGGCGCTTCTACCACTGGGGCTTCAACGACCGGTGCCGGTTCGGCAACCACTACTGGCTCGGCGGCCTTGGCTTCTTCCACGACAGGCACTTCAACCACTGGCGCTGGTGTTTCAGCGACGGCCGGCTCGGCCACCCAGTTGAAAGCGGTCTGTTCTTCGCGAACTTCACGCACGGTTTCGGTCACGGTTTCAGCGACGGTTTCGACAACCGGCTCTGCCACTGCAACAGGCGCCTGGGCGACGAAAGCAGGTTCGGCAGCGACGTCAACCTGAGGCTGAGCTTCGCGAACCGGAGCCACTTCGACTTCCGGAGCAGCAGCTGTTTCTACCGGAGTGGTGGCTTCAACAACCGGCGCTTCTACTGGAGCAGTTTCCAGGGTGGCAGCGGTAGCGCGTTCAGCTTGCTCGTGGGCCTGGGCTTCGGCCGGAGCGCTGATCACGGTGCTGGCAACAGCGGCAGTAACAGCCAGGCCGGCTGCCAGATCGGCAGTGCTCGGCTCGGCGCCTTCAGCGTTCTCGGCGGATTCTTCCGAACCTTCGATCACGTTGCCGTTGGCATCACGCTGACGCTCGCGACGGTTGCTGCGACGACGCTGACCACGGGAGCGGCGGCGTGGACGATCGCCTTCGGCGTTCTCCGAACCGTCTTCCGGCAGTTGCTCTTCGGTGGTGGTGATTTCTTCTTCAGCTACGGCGGCAGCGGCTTGTTCGGCACGCGGTTGACGCTCTTCACGCGGTGGACGTGGCGCGCGCTCTTCACGCGGCTGACGGGCCGGACGCTCTTCAGCGGTGGCGGCTACAGCGGCAGCGGCGGCTGGTGCGGCATCCAGAGGTTCACGCAGTTCACGTACGCGTTCTTCACGCTCGCCACGCGGCTTGCGATCTTCACGCGGAGCACGTGGTGCACGTTCTTCACGAGGGGCGCGTGGTGCGCGTTCTTCGCGGGCTGCCGGTGCTTCGTCACGGGACTCGCGTGGCTCGCGCAGTTCGCGGGCTTCACGAGGCTGACGCTCTTCGCGTGGCTCACGCGGTGCGCGTTCTTCACGTGGAGCACGTTCTTCGCGCGGCTTGCGTTCTTCATCGCGGCGACCGTTACGGTTGCGGCTCTGCTGACGACCGTTGCGACGCTCTTCGTTGCGGGCCGGACGCTCGGTGGCTGGTTTTTCAACCACAACCGGAGCAACTGGCTCTTCCTTGGTGGCGAACAGGCTGACCAGCGACTTCACCAGACCTTTGAACAGGCTTGGCTCAGGTGCGGCAACCGGAGTTGGTGCCGGGGCCGGAGCGGCGACTTCGGTCGGAACCGGAGCGTTGGCGCGGGCCGGAGCGGTCTTGACCGCGGCTTCCTGGCGAACCAGGGTGCGGGTCGCGGCGGCTGGCTGGACGTCTTCGACGTCGGCAGCAGCGGCAGCGATTTCGTAGCTGGACTGGTTGGTCGCGGCTTCCGGGCTGTCGTCACGCAGACGCTGAACTTCGAAATGCGGGGTTTCGAGGTGATCGTTCGGCAGGATGACGATGCGGGCGCGGGTGCGCAGTTCGATCTTGGTGATCGAGTTGCGTTTTTCGTTGAGCAGGAACGCGGCCACCGGGATCGGCACTTGCGCGCGAACTTCGGCGGTGCGGTCTTTCAGGGCTTCTTCTTCGATCAGGCGCAGGATCGCCAGGGACAGCGATTCGACGTCACGGATGATGCCGGTGCCGCTGCAGCGCGGGCAGACGATGCCGCTGCTTTCGCCGAGCGAAGGACGCAGGCGCTGACGGGACATTTCCAGCAGGCCGAAGCGCGAGATGCGGCCGATCTGTACACGGGCGCGGTCGGCTTCCAGGCATTCGCGGACTTTTTCTTCCACGGCGCGCTGGTTCTTGGCAGGGGTCATGTCGATGAAGTCGATGACGATCAGGCCGCCGATGTCGCGCAGGCGCAACTGACGGGCGATTTCTTCAGCCGCTTCAAGGTTGGTCTGCAGGGCGGTTTCTTCGATGTCGCTGCCTTTGGTGGCGCGGGCCGAGTTGATGTCGATGGACACCAGGGCTTCGGTCGGATCGATGACGATGGAGCCGCCGGAAGGCAGTTCGACGACGCGCTGGAAGGCAGTCTCGATCTGGCTTTCGATCTGGAAACGGTTGAACAGCGGAACGCTGTCTTCGTACAGCTTGATCTTGCTGGCGTACTGCGGCATCACCTGGCGGATGAAGGTCAGGGCTTCGTCCTGGGCTTCAACGCTGTCGATCAGCACTTCGCCGATGTCCTGGCGCAGGTAGTCGCGGATGGCGCGGATGATGACGTTGCTTTCCTGGTAGATCAGGAACGGCGCGGAACGATCCAGCGAGGCTTCCTTGATCGCGGTCCAGAGTTGCAGCAGGTAATCGAGGTCCCACTGCATTTCTTCGCTGCTGCGGCCCAGGCCGGCAGTGCGCACGATCAGGCCCATGTCGGCCGGAGCGACCAGACCGTTCAGCGCTTCACGCAGTTCGTTGCGCTCTTCGCCTTCGATGCGACGGGAGATACCGCCGGCACGCGGGTTGTTCGGCATCAGAACGAGGTAACGACCGGCCAGGCTGATGAAGGTGGTCAGGGCTGCGCCCTTGTTGCCACGTTCTTCTTTTTCGACCTGAACGATGACTTCCTGGCCTTCGCTCAGGACGTCCTTGATGTTGACGCGGCCTTCAGGGGCTTTCTTGAAGTATTCGCGGGAGATTTCTTTGAGGGGCAGGAAGCCGTGGCGCTCGGAGCCGAAATCGACAAAGGCAGCCTCAAGGCTTGGTTCGATGCGAGTGATACGGCCTTTATAGATGTTGGCCTTTTTCTGCTCGCGTGCACCGGATTCGATGTCCAGGTCGTAGAGGCGCTGGCCATCTACCAGTGCAACACGCAACTCTTCGGGTTGAGTTGCGTTAATCAGCATTCTTTTCATGTAGTACCGTCGGTTTCCGGGCTGCCGGAAACGGCGTTCGGCACACACGACTTCTCACGGTCGGTGTCAGGTGCGTCGGGAGTGGTTGGCCATTCCCGTGTCCAGCGATGTCCGGCCAATTGGGCCGTTATCGCGACGTACGCGTCCTGCTTGCTGTGGCTACTTAAGCACTCAGTCAGGAGGAGGAATCAACCGTGGCTGTGGACGAGATGAAGCGTCTTGATAAAGCCTGTTGCTACACAGTCCAGCGGTTGTGCATCTCCACCCTACACGTATCCCTGATAATTCGGGTGCTGCCGCGCGCAGAATCCGCAGCGGGTTGGCATTTACCGTGAGCTCCGAAAGGGGAGGTCACGCATCATGGCTAATTCAGGCGGTGTTTCCGGCGCTTTCGCTCGGGGTCATCCGCGGCTGACTGCACTTTGTGAACTGGCCGTGAATATGGCTCGCGTGGCGAGTCAGAACTCTGCTTTGCGGCGTGATTCAGGCCTCATGTCACCTGCGCTTGTTACAGCTGCAAACTCCACCGTTACGTAGCGAAAGCCCCGTAGGACGGCCTCGCGTCCTGGTGAATTGCGTTGGTCAGGGCCGGTTTTTGACCGTGGTTCCGCTGTCCAGGCCGCTTTTGGCGGCGTTCGCGACTATAGCAGCAATGATTAAGTGCTTCAATTCCATAAAAATTGTTATCATCCGCGGCATGACGACTACTGCCCCTTCGACTCCAGGCGTTCAATTGCTTGAGGTCTCGCCGGAATATGCCGGCCAACGAATCGACAATTTTCTTCTCGCCCGGCTCAAAGGCGTGCCCAAGACCTTGATTTACCGCATTTTGCGCAAAGGCGAAGTGCGGGTTAACAAAGGTCGGATCAAGCCCGAATACAAGCTGCAGGCCGGCGATATCGTGCGCGTGCCGCCGGTTCGCGTGCCCGAGCGTGACGAGCCGGTGCCTTTGGCCCAGGGCCTGTTGCAGCGCCTGGAAGCCTCGATTGTCTACGAAGACAAAGCCCTGATCGTGATCAACAAGCCCGCCGGCATTGCGGTTCACGGTGGCAGCGGCCTGAATTACGGCGTTATCGAAGCCTTTCGTCAGTTGCGCCCCGATGCCAAGGAGCTCGAGCTGGTTCACCGTCTCGATCGTGATACCTCCGGTCTGCTGATGATCGCCAAGAAGCGCAGCATGCTGCGTCACTTGCATGCCGCGTTGCGCGGTGACGGTGTCGACAAGCGCTACATGGCACTGGTTCGCGGTAACTGGGCGACCTCGATCAAGCAAGTCCGTGCGGCGCTCGGCAAGAGCAATCTGCGCTCCGGTGAGCGCATGGTCGAGGTCGACGAGGAGGAGGGCAAGGAGTCGGTGACCGTGTTCAAGGTCCTGCGTCGCTTCGGCGATTTTGCCACTCTGATCGAGGCCAAGCCGATCACTGGTCGCACGCACCAGATCCGCGTCCACACGTTGCACGCCGGGCACTGCATTGCGGGTGACACCAAATACGGCGATGACAATTTCAGCAAGGAAATCCGTGATCTGGGCGGCAAGCGCCTGTTCCTGCACGCCTACATGCTGACCGTGCCACTGCCCGATGGCGGTGAACTCAAGTTACAGGCACCGGTCGATGAAATGTGGGCCAAGACTGTGGAGCGATTGAGTGCGCCCATCTGATTACAAGCTGCTGATTTTCGATTGGGACGGCACGCTGGCCGATTCCATTCATCGGATTGTCGAGGCAATGCATTCGGCATCCGCGCGTTCCGGTTTTGAGTTGCGTGATGATTTTGCCGTCAAAGGCATCATCGGTCTGGGCTTGCCCGAGGCGATCCGCACGCTGTATCCGGAAATCAGCGATGCCGAAATGACCTTGTTCCGCGAGTATTACGCGGATCACTACATTGCTGCAGAAGCCGTGCCTTCGCCGTTGTTCGAAGGCGTAGTCGAGTCGATGGCGTCCTTTCGCGAGCAGGGCTATCACCTGGCGGTCGCGACCGGCAAGAATCGTCGCGGGCTGGATCGGGTGCTGAAGGCCAACGGCTGGGAAGATTATTTCGATATCACCCGTGCTGCCGATGAAACTGCCAGCAAGCCGCACCCTCTGATGCTGGAGCAGATCCTTGCGCATTGCGGTGTACGTGCCGAACAGGCGCTGATGGTCGGCGACTCGTCCTTCGATCTGTTGATGGCGCGCAATGCGGGAATGGATTCGGTGGCGGTCAGCTACGGCGCGCAATCGATCGAGTCGCTGCAGCAGTTTGAGCCACGACTGTCGATTGACCGGTTTTCTGAATTGCATGCCTGGCTGGCGCAGCGGGCTTAATACGTTTTTGCTGGGGTGGATGGCATGACCGACGAATGGAAAGCACCGGCCAAGGCAACTGCCGACGACGGTGATGCGAAAAGCTGGAAGCTGCTGGAAAAGACTCTGCTGGCCAGCGTGCAGGAGCAGCGTCGTTCCAGGCGTTGGGGGATCTTCTTCAAGCTGCTGACGTTTGTTTACCTGTTTGTTGCGCTGCTCCTGTTCACGCCGTTGATGGACATGGAAAAGAGCGCCACCCGCAGCTCGAATTACACGGCACTGATTGATATCACTGGCATGATTGCCGATAAAGAGCCGGCCAGCGCCGACAATATCGTCGGCAGTCTGCGTGCGGCGTTCGAGGACAAGAAGGTCAAGGGCGTGATCCTTCGCATCAACAGTCCGGGTGGCAGTCCGGTGCAGTCGGGTTATGTGTATGACGAGATCAAGCGCCTGCGCGGCCTGCATCCGGATACCAAGGTGTATGCGGTGATTTCCGACCTCGGTGCGTCCGGGGCCTATTACATCGCCAGTGCGGCGGATCAGATCTATGCTGACAAGGCGAGCCTGGTGGGCTCCATTGGTGTGACGGCGGCCGGTTATGGCTTTGTCGGCACCATGGAGAAGCTGGGCGTCGAGCGCCGCACTTACACCTCTGGTGAGCACAAGTCGTTCCTTGATCCGTTTCAGCCGCAGAAGCCGGAAGAGACCGCGTTCTGGCAGGGTGTGCTGGATACCACGCACAAGCAGTTCATCAGCAGCGTCAAGCAAGGGCGTGGCGATCGCCTGAAGGACAAGGAGCATCCGGAGCTGTTCTCCGGGCTGGTCTGGTCTGGCGAGCAGGCGCTGCCATTGGGGCTGATCGATGGTCTGGGTAATGCCAGTTCGGTGGCGCGTGATGTGATTGGCGAAAAGGAGCTGGTGGACTTCACCGTTCAGGAATCGCCGTTCGACCGCTTCTCGAAGAAGCTTGGTGCCAGCGTTGCCGAGAAATTGGCAATGTGGATGGGTTTCAACGGGCCATCGTTGCGTTGATCGCTTGATGCATAAAAAACCGGCCTTCGCGGCCGGTTTTTTGTGGGTCAGGGGATTTGTACGCCTTCCGCCAGCAGCATGTCGATCAGGCGAATCAGTGGCAGGCCGATCAGGCTGGTGGCGTCGGGGCCTTCGGTGGACTGGAACAGGCTTACGCCCAGCCCTTCCGCCTTGAAGCTGCCGGCGCAGTCGTAGGGTTGTTCGGCGTGCAGATAGCGCTCGACGCGGGCCTGATCCAGTACGCGCATGTGTACGGTGAACGGCACGCAATCGACCTGGCAGTGGCCGGTCTGGCTGTTGAGCAGGGCCAGGCCGGTGAGGAAGGTCACGCTGGCGCCGCTGGCGGCCATCAGTTGTTCGCGGGCGTTTTCAAAGGTGTGCGGTTTGCCGATGATTCGCTCACCAAGTACGGCAACCTGGTCGGAGCCGATGATCAGATGGGCAGGGTGGCTGTCGGCCAGTGTCCGGGCTTTCTGTTCGGCGAGGCGTTTGACCAGTTCGATTGCTGACTCTCCCGGGCGATGACTTTCATCGATGTCCGGCGAGCTGCAGACGAACGGCAAGCGCAGGCGATTGAGCAATTCCCGACGATAGGTCGAGCTTGAAGCGAGTAATAAAGGCAGCATTCGCGTCTCCAGAGGCAGGCTGCAGATTCTAGCGGAGGCTTGCAAGTGACGGACAGGGCACAATTTCCTTTGACATGGGTGGGTGCATCCCTATAATGCTGCGCCTATGTTGAATGACCCGATTCCACCTCACGTTGACCCGCGCAAATTGGCTGACCGTGGCACCACCCTTCAAGGTGAACTGCTGCTGGCCGATTTGAAGAGACTCTGCGACCCGCTTTCCGACGATGTCGGTACGGTGCAGGCCAAATTAGTTTTTGAACGAGATGAACGTAAATCTGTGGTGATCCACAGCTTTATCGACACCGAAGTCAAAATGGTTTGCCAGCGTTGTCTTGAGCTGGTCACCCTGCCGATCCACAGCGAATGCAGTTACGCCGTGGTGAAGGAGGGTGCGAATACCCAGTCGTTACCGAAAGGTTATGACGTGCTGGAACTGGGCGAAGATCCTTTGGATCTGCAGTCACTGATCGAGGAGGAGCTTCTGCTCGCCTTGCCCATTGTGCCTGCTCATCATCCGGAAGAATGCCAGCAGCCGGCGGGAGCAGATGAGCCCGAACCGAGCGAGGACGAGGTAACGCGGTCCAACCCGTTCAGTGTATTGGCGCAGTTAAAGCGTGACCCAAACGTTTAGGAGTTAATCAATTATGGCTGTTCAGCAGAACAAAAAATCCCGCTCTGCCCGTGACATGCGCCGTTCGCACGACGCTCTCGAGGCTAGCACCCTGTCTGTAGAAAAAACCACCGGTGAAGTTCACCTGCGTCACCACGTATCGCCAGAAGGCGTATACCGTGGCCGTAAAGTGATCGACAAGGGCGCTGACGAGTAATCACTTGTCCGCTCAAGTCATCGCGATTGACGCAATGGGCGGGGACTTCGGTCCCCGCAGCATTGTTCAGGCCAGCCTTGCTTGCCTTTCTGCTACGCCCTCGCTGCACCTGACCCTTGTCGGTCAACCCTCCCTTCTTGAAGAACTGATCACCGGCCAGTCGGCTGCCGATCGCGCGCGCCTGACGATTGTTCCGGCGTCCGAAGTCATCACCATGGACGAAAAACCTGCCCAGGCTTTGCGTGGCAAACCGGATTCGTCGATGCGTGTCGCTCTCGAATTGCTGCGTGATGGCAAGGTTCAGGCCTGTGTCAGTGCCGGCAATACCGGTGCGCTGATGGCGCTGTCGCGATTTGTGCTCAAGACCCTGCCGGGGATTGATCGTCCGGCCATGGTTGCCGCGATTCCTACGCAGAAGGGCTACTGTCAGTTGCTCGATCTGGGCGCCAACGTTGATTGCAGTGCCGAGCACTTGTTGCAGTTCGCTGTGATGGGGTCTGTGGCCGCGCAAACTTTGGGCATTGCCCGTCCGCGCGTCGCATTGCTGAACATCGGTACCGAGGACATCAAGGGCAATCAGCAGGTCAAGCTCGCTGCGACTTTGTTGCAGGCCGCCAGAGGCATCAATTACATCGGTTTCATCGAAGGCGACGGCTTGTATCGTGGCGAGGCGGACGTGGTGGTGTGCGACGGTTTCGTCGGCAATATCCTGCTCAAGTCCAGCGAAGGCCTGGCGACGATGATTGCCGCGCGCATCGAGGCCTTGTTCAAGAAAAATCTGGCTTCCCGTGCTGTCGGCGCTCTGGCGCTGCCATTGATGAAGCGTCTGCAGGCCGATCTGGCGCCGGCGCGACACAACGGCGCAAGCTTTCTTGGCTTGCAGGGAATTGTCGTGAAAAGTCACGGTTCGGCCGGGGTTCAGGGGTTTCAGAGTGCCATTCAGCGAGCGCTGATCGAGATTCAGGAGAATCTTCCCGAACGCCTGCACGGCCGTCTGGAGGATTTGTTGTCTTAGGCGTTTTCGTCGGACAATGCTTAAATGTGACCGCCCGGTTCAAAGGGCCATCCAACTGTCAGTTTCTTGCGTCCCTCTAGCGGGATGCCATTTTTCCGACGACAAGATCATTAGGGGCTTGTTACATGTCTGCTTCCCTCGCATTCGTCTTTCCAGGACAGGGTTCGCAGTCCCTCGGCATGCTGGCCGAGCTGGGCGCGCAACATCCGCTGATCCTCGAAACTTTCAAAGAAGCATCCGAAGCTCTGGGCTATGACCTGTGGGCGCTGACCCAGCAGGGGCCGGAAGAGCTGCTCAATCAAACCGACAAAACCCAACCGGCCATTCTGACCGCTTCGATCGCCCTGTGGCGTCTGTGGCTGGCTGAAGGTGGTGCGCGCCCGGCATTCGTTGCCGGTCACAGCCTGGGTGAATACAGCGCACTGGTCGCTGCCGGCAGCCTGAGCCTGGCGGACGCGGTAAAACTCGTCGAGCGTCGTGGTCAGCTGATGCAGGAAGCCGTTCCGGCCGGGCAGGGCGGCATGGCTGCCATCCTCGGTCTGGAAGATGCCGACGTGCTGGCAGCCTGTGCCGAAGCGGCGCAAGGCGAAGTGGTCAGCGCGGTGAACTTCAACTCCCCGGGCCAGGTGGTGATCGCCGGTGCCAAGGCGGCCGTTGAGCGCGCCATCGAAGGTTGCAAGGCCCGTGGCGCCAAGCGTGCCATGCCGCTGCCGGTCAGCGTGCCCTCGCACTGTGAGCTGATGCGTCCGGCTGCCGAGCGTTTCGCCGAATCCATCGCTGCCATCGACTGGCAGGCGCCGCAGATCCCTGTGGTACAGAACGTCAGCGCTCAGGTGCCGGCGGATCTGGAAACCCTCAAGCGCGATCTGCTGGAGCAGCTCTACAAGCCGGTTCGCTGGGTCGAGTCCGTACAGACTCTGGCAGCGAAAGGCGCGACCAGTCTGGTCGAGTGCGGTCCTGGCAAAGTGCTGGCCGGTCTGAACAAACGTTGCGCCGAAGGCGTTTCGACTTCCAACCTCAATACCCCAGACGCTTTCGCTGCTGCTCGCGCAGCAGCTGTCTGAATCAGGAGAAACTTGCATGAGTCTGCAAGGTAAAGTTGCACTGGTCACCGGCGCAAGCCGTGGTATCGGCCAGGCTATCGCACTGGAACTGGGTCGTCAGGGCGCTATCGTTGTCGGCACCGCGACTTCCGCTTCGGGCGCCGAGCGCATTGCTGCGACCCTGAAAGAGAATGGCATTCAGGGTGCAGGTTTCGAGCTGAACGTCACCAGTGACGAATCGGTCACCGCAGTGCTGGCGAGCATTCAGGAGCAATTCGGTGCTCCGGTCGCGATCCTGGTCAACAATGCCGGCATCACCCGCGATAACCTGATGATGCGCATGAAAGACGACGAGTGGTACGACGTGATCGATACCAACCTGAACAGTCTGTATCGCCTGTCCAAGGGCGTTCTGCGCGGCATGACCAAGGCGCGTTGGGGTCGAATTATCAGTATTGGCTCGGTGGTGGGTGCCATGGGCAACGCTGGCCAAGTAAACTATGCAGCCGCCAAGGCCGGTCTGGAAGGTTTCAGCCGTGCCATGGCGCGTGAAGTCGGTTCGCGTTCGATTACGGTCAACTCGGTAACCCCGGGGTTCATCGACACCGATATGACGCGCGAACTGCCTGAAGCACAGCGTGAAGCCTTGCAGACGCAGATTCCGCTGGGCCGTCTGGGACAAGCTCAAGAGATCGCGTCCGTGGTCGCTTTTCTTGCATCCGACGGTGCGGCATACGTGACCGGGGCTACAATCCCGGTTAACGGCGGGATGTACATGTAATTCAAATGTGACGGATTGCTTCAAAAAAATGTCATACGAGCTGTCTAAAATCCGTTATAAAGCTGCAATCTATTTATAGGCAGAGGGCCGCAGGGTTTGAGGAGTGAAGCTTTCAGTTGAAAAGCTGAAAAGTCTTTCTATACACTTACTCACTGGCCAGCTGCCTGAATTTGTCCATTAGGAGTGAAAACAAGGTATGAGCACCATCGAAGAGCGCGTCAAGAAAATCGTTGCCGAGCAACTGGGTGTTAAAGAAGAAGAAGTGGTCAACACCGCTTCCTTCGTAGAAGACCTGGGTGCCGACTCCCTTGACACCGTTGAGCTGGTGATGGCTCTGGAAGAGGAATTCGAGACCGAAATCCCTGACGAAGAAGCTGAGAAGATCACTACTGTACAAGCTGCAATCGACTACGTTACTAGCCACCAGGCGTAATAGTTTGTAATCGTTGCTTGCTGTCATGGAAAAACCGCACTGCCATCATGGCGTGCGGTTTTTTCTTTAGGCCTGATGCAAAATCGTCATTTGAAAAAGGAGAGTGCTGTGTCGCGTAGACGCGTCGTAGTCACCGGTATGGGTATGTTGTCGCCACTGGGCACGGATGTGCCGAGCAGTTGGCAGGGCATTCTGGCTGGCCGCAGTGGCATTGGTCTGATCGAACACACCGACCTTTCTGCCTATTCCACCCGCTTTGGCGGCTCGGTAAAGGGCTTCAATGTCGAGGAATACCTGTCGGTCAAGGAAGCGCGCAAGCTCGACCTGTTCATTCAGTACGGTCTGGCGGCCGGCTTTCAAGCCGTACGCAATGCCGGTCTGGAAGTCACCGATGCCAACCGTGAACGCATTGGCGTGGCCATGGGTTCGGGTATCGGCGGTCTGACCAACATCGAAGAAACCAGCCGCACCCTGCACGAGACCGGTCCGCGCCGGATTTCTCCGTTCTTTGTGCCTGGCTCGATCATCAATATGATTTCCGGTTTCCTGTCCATCCACCTGGGTGCACAGGGGCCTAACTACGCCATCGCCACAGCGTGTACCACGGGTACGCACTGCATCGGTATGGCGGCGCGCAACATCATGTACGACGAAGCCGACGTGATGATTGCCGGCGGTGCTGAAATGGCTGCGTGCGGTCTGGGCATGGGCGGCTTCGGTGCCTCCCGCGCACTGTCGACCCGCAACGACGAACCGACCCGCGCCAGCCGTCCATGGGACAAGGGCCGTGACGGTTTCGTACTGTCCGACGGCGCCGGTGCGCTGGTGCTCGAAGAACTCGAACACGCCAAGGCCCGTGGCGCGACCATCTACGCCGAATTGATCGGTTTCGGTACCAGTGGCGACGCCTTCCACATGACCTCGCCACCCGCCGACGGCGCCGGTGCTGCACGTTGCATCACCAATGCACTGCGTGACGCGAAGATCAATGTCGATCAGGTGCAGTACATCAACGCCCACGGCACCTCGACCCCGGCTGGCGACCTTGCCGAAGCCAATGCGATCAAGTCGGTGTTCGGTGATCACGCCTACAAACTGGCGGTCAGCTCCACCAAGTCCATGACCGGTCACCTGTTGGGTGCAGCGGGCGCGGTCGAAGCGATCTTCAGCGTGCTGGCGATCAACAGTCAGGTGGCGCCGCCGACCATCAACCTTGATGAGCCGGACGAAGGCTGCGATCTCGACTTCGTGCCGCACACGGCGCGCAACATGGACATCGATGTCGTGCTGTCCAACTCGTTCGGGTTTGGCGGCACCAACGGCACGTTGGCGTTCCGTCGGTTCGCCGGCTGATGGACTGCTGGGTCGACGGTCAACCGGCTGACACTCTGTCGCTGAAAGATCGCGGCCTGGCTTACGGCGACGGTCTGTTCGAGACCATCGCCGTACGTGGCGGCCAGCCTTTGCTGCTGGAACGTCACGTGGCACGAATGGCCGAGGGCTGTTCACGCCTGGCCATCGCGGCCGATATCGAGCTGATCCGTAGCGAGCTGCAAGCCTATGCAGCGGCCATGGGTGAGGGTGTGCTCAAGCTCATCCTCACCCGCGGCGACGGCTTGCGTGGCTATGCACCGGATCCTTCGGCGCCTGGCCGGCGCATCCTGCAAGGCAATCCTCCTGCGGCTTATCCTGCCGTCCACGGCGAACAAGGCGTCCGCCTGTTTCCGTGTACGACGCGTTTGTCCATCCAGCCCTTGCTGGCAGGCCTCAAGCACCTCAATCGTCTGGAACAAGTCCTGGCTCGCGCCGAATGGCAGGACAGCGAGCACGCCGAAGGTTTGATGCTCGACCAGGCGGGCCGAGTGATCGAAGGGGTGTTCAGCAACCTGTTTCTGGTGCGCGATGGCGTGTTGGTCACGGCGGATCTGAAACGCTGCGGCGTGGCCGGTGTGATGCGTGCCGAACTATTGTTTCAGGCAGCATCCTCGGGAATTCCCACGCAAATCACCGATATCAGCCTGGATCAGCTGCAATGGGCTGACGAAGTCTTTGTCTGCAACAGCGTGTATGGCGTCTGGCCGGTACGCGCGTACGCTGCTCTGAGCTGGCCGGTTGGGCCGCTCACCCGTAAACTGCAAACCATTGCCCGCACGCTACTGGATGCCTGATTCGTGAGACGTAAACTTTTGCTGCTGCTGGAAACCGGACTGGTTCTGGCAGGGCTGCTGCTGGGTGCCAGCGCCTGGAAGATTCATTCGGCACTGGAACAGCCTCTGAACATCACGCAGGAAGAACTGCTGGATGTGCCCAAGGGTTCCACACCGACCCGCACTATTCTCGGACTTGAAGCCGATGGCGTGATCAAGGACGCGTTCTGGCTACGCATCTACTGGCGTTTCAACCTGACGGGCACCCCGATCCACACGGGCGAGTACCGCATGCAGCCGGGCATGACCGTCAAGGGCCTGATCGACCTGTGGAAGCGTGGCGAGGTGGTTCAGTACAGCCTGACCCTCGTCGAGGGCTGGAATTTCCGTCAGGTCCGCGCCGCACTGGCGAAAGATGAAAAGATCGAGCAGACCCTGACCGGTCTGAGCGACAGCGATGTGATGAGCAAAATCGGCCACAAGGGCGTGTTTCCCGAAGGTCGATTCTTCCCCGATACCTACCGTTTCGTGCGCGGAGCCTCCGATACCGAACTGCTGAAAAAGGCGTTCGACCGCCTCGACGAAGTATTGGCCAAGGAATGGGAAAGCCGTTCGACCGATGCGCCGTACACCGAGCCTTACCAAGCGCTGATCATGGCGTCGCTGGTGGAAAAGGAAACCGGGGTTCCCCAGGAGCGTGGCCAGATTGCCGGCGTGTTCGTGCGCCGCATGGCGCTGGGTATGCAACTGCAGACTGACCCGACCGTGATCTACGGTCTGGGTGATCGCTACAACGGCAAGTTGACCCGTGCGCATCTCAAGGAAGCCACGCCGTACAACACTTATGTGATTCCGGGGCTGCCGCCGACGCCGATTGCGATGGTCGGGCGCGAGGCGATTCACGCTGCGTTGAACCCGGTGGAAGGCACCAGCCTCTACTTTGTTGCCCGGGGCGATGGCAGCCACGTGTTCTCCGATGACCTTGATGCGCACAACAGTGCGGTGCGTGAGTTCCAGCTCAAGCGGCGCGCGGATTACCGCTCGAGCCCGGCGCCGGCATCGTCGCCGGAAGCTGCTCCGGCAACTGGCGAAGCCGTTCCTGCCGCATCACCCGACACGGCGCCCGAGTCGTTGCCGCCGGTTCCTGCCCAGGAGCCCGCACCGACGCCGGAAACCGAAGCGGCCGCACCGCAAAACGCGCAATGACTTTGATTAAGGACTGCCTGTGACTGGCTTGTTTATTACCCTGGAAGGCCCGGAAGGCGCCGGCAAAAGCACCAACCGCGAATACCTCGCCGAGCGCCTGCGCGCCGCCGGTATCGAAGTGGTGCTGACCCGCGAACCTGGCGGTACGCCGCTGGCCGAGCGCATTCGCGAAGTGTTGCTGGCACCGGTCGACGAAGTGATGAACCCGGACACCGAGTTGCTGCTGGTGTTCGCCGCCCGTGCCCAGCATCTGGCCGAGGTCATTCGCCCGGCGTTGGCCCGTGGCGCCGTTGTGTTGTGCGACAGGTTCACCGATTCGACTTACGCCTATCAGGGCGGTGGTCGCGGCTTGTCGCTGGAACGCATCGCGGCGCTGGAGACTTTCGTGCAGGGCGACCTGCGCCCTGACCTGACGCTGATTTTCGATCTGCCGGTGGAAATTGGCCTGGCCCGTGCCAGCGCTCGCGGTCGACTGGATCGCTTCGAGCTGGAAGGCCGGGCGTTTTTCGAGGCCGTGCGCAGTGCGTTCCTCAAGCGTGCCGAGGCCGATCCCGCGCGTTACCTGCGGATCGACGCCGGCCAGCCGCTGGCGCAAGTCCAGCAGTCGCTGGATATCTTGCTCCCACGTTTGCTGGAGCTGAGCCGTGGCTGAGGCCTATCCGTGGCAGGACAGTCTCTGGCAGCAACTGGCCGGACGCACTCAGCACGCACATGCGTATCTGCTGCACGGTCCTGCCGGGATCGGCAAGCGCGCGCTGGCCGAGCGGCTGATGGCCAGCCTGCTGTGCCAGCGTCCGACGCCTGAAGCCTGCGGCGAGTGCAAATCCTGCCTGCTGCTCAAGGCCGGCAGCCACCCGGACAATTACATCCTCGAACCGGAAGAAGCGGACAAGGCGATCAAGGTCGACCAGGTGCGCGATCTGGTCAGTTTCGTGGTGCAGACCGCACAACTGGGCGGTCGCAAGGTGGTGCTGATCGAGCCGGTGGAGTCGATGAACATCAACGCCGCCAACGCCTTGCTCAAGAGCCTCGAAGAACCGTCCGGCGATACGGTTCTGTTGCTGGTCAGTCACCAGCCGAGCCGTTTGTTGCCGACCATCAAGAGCCGTTGTGTGCAGCAGGCCTGTCCGTTGCCGAGCGAATCCATGAGTCTGCAATGGCTGGCTCAGGCATTGCCGGAATGTTCTGAAGACGAACGGGTCGAACTGCTGACCCTGGCCGCCGGCTCGCCATTGGCCGCCGTCACCTTGCAGGGGCAGGGCGTGCGCGAACAGCGGGCGCAGGTGGTCGAAGGTGTGAAGAAGCTGCTCAAGCAGCAGCAATCGCCGACGCAACTGGCCGAGGAGTGGAAAAACATTCCGATGCTGCGTCTGTTCGACTGGTTCTGCGACTGGTCGAGCCTGATCCTGCGCTACCAACTGACCCAGGATGAAGCGGGCCTCGGCCTGACCGACATGCGCAAGGTCGTGCAGTACCTGGCGCAGAAAAGTGCCCAGGGCAAAGTCCTCGATATCCAGGACTGGATTCTCGCCCAGCGCCAGAAAGTCCTGAGCAAGGCCAACCTCAACGCGGCATTGCTGCTGGAAGCGTTGTTGGTGCAATGGGCGAGTCTGCCTGGCCAAAGATAAGAATGTGTACCTAGACTCTGAACATCAGCAGTGGAGGTCAACATGAATGAACCCGTCAGCCCGGGGCCGCGCAACGGCATCTTGTCCCTGACCATCAAGGACAAGTCCGTCCTTTATGCCGCGTACATGCCGTTCATCAGGAACGGTGGCCTGTTCATCCCGACCAACAAGAGTTACAAGTTGGGCGACGAGGTGTTCATGCTGCTGCACCTGATGGACGAAACGGAAAAGATACCGGTGGCCGGCAAGGTCGCCTGGATCACCCCCAAAGGGGCCCAGGGCAATCGCGCTGCCGGCGTCGGCGTGCAATTCAACGATGGCGACAACACGGCGCGCAGTCGCATCGAAACTCATCTGGCCGGAGCCCTGAAGTCCGACCGTCCCACTCATACGATGTAAGTTGCAGTCCTCTTTATGCTCGTAGATTCCCATTGTCACCTTGATCGCCTCGACCTCGCCGTTCACGACGGTTCCCTGGATGCCGCGCTGGATGCAGCCCGCCAACGCGGCGTCGGGCATTTCCTGTGCATCGGTGTCAGTGCCGACAACGCGGCCGATGTCAAAGCACTGGCCGAGCGTTACGACGACGTTGATTGTTCGGTCGGCGTGCATCCGCTGGATGTGCAGCCGGGCGCGGCGCCGGCGCTGGACTGGCTGCTGCACGAGCTCAATCACCCGAAAGTGGTGGCGATCGGTGAAACCGGTCTGGACTACCACTACGAGCCGGAAGCCGCGGAGCTGCAGCAGGAGTCGTTCCGTCTGCACCTGCAAGCCGCACAGCAGACTGGCAAACCGGTAATCATCCATACCCGCGGCGCCCGCGCCGACACCCTTGAACTGTTGCGCGAAGCTGCGCTACCCCAGGCCGGTGTGCTGCATTGCTTCACCGAAGACTGGGACATGGCCAAGGCAGCGCTGGACATGGGTTATTACATTTCCCTTTCGGGTATCGTCACCTTCCGCAATGCCGATGCGCTGCGCGACGTGGCGAGCAAGGTGCCGGCGGATCGTCTGCTGGTGGAAACCGATTCGCCGTACCTGGCACCGATCCCGTATCGCGGCAAGCCGAACCTGCCGCAATACGTGCGGGAAGTGGCAGAGTTTCTGGCGATGCTGCGGGGCGAGAATTACGAACGCTTTGCCGAGCAGACCACCGAGAACTTCAAGCGACTGTTTCCGCTGGCGCACGTAAAAGCCTGAATCGCAGGCAAAAAAAACCCGGGTTCTGGGGGGTGAATCCGGGTTAAGACCATTAGGAGTAAAACAAAGGCACGCGGTCCCTTGGTACCTTTACCGGCGCGACACTTGGGGGAGATGTCGCCCGACAGTTCAAGTATTGATCAGTCTGGCGTTCAGTCCAGTTGGCCGGTCGGGGTTTTTAAACAAATTTGGAATACGTTCGCTTCGGTTATGTTCTCATTCCCCCCGAAACGTTCGTGAAATGAACAAGAAACACAGATATGGTCGGATGATCCGTGCATTTTTGCGCAAGTTAGGCATAATACGCGGCTTCGAATTTTGACCCCTACAGACCTTTTCTTATGCACAAAGAACCTCGTAAGGTCCGTGAGTTTCGTCGCCGCGAGCAAGAAATTCTCGATACCGCGCTCAAGCTGTTCCTCGAACAAGGTGAAGACAGTGTCACCGTCGAGATGATTGCTGATGCCGTGGGTATCGGCAAAGGCACGATCTACAAGCACTTCAAGTCCAAGGCCGAGATCTACCTGCGCCTGATGCTCGATTACGAGCGCGACTTGAACGAGCTGTTGCATTCGGCCGATGTCGACAAGGACAAGGAAGCCCTGTCCCGTGCCTACTTTGAATTCCGCATGCGCGACCCGCAGCGCTATCGCCTGTTCGATCGCCTGGAAGAGAAGGTGGTCAAGGGCAATCAGGTCCCGGAGATGGTCGAGGAGCTGCACAAGATCCGTGCCTCGAACTTCGAACGCCTGACCTTGCTCATCAAGGGCCGCATCAGCGAAGGCAAGCTCGAAGACGTGCCGCCGTACTTCCACTACTGCGCGTCCTGGGCGCTGGTGCACGGCGCGGTGGCGCTGTATCACTCGCCGTTCTGGAGCAATGTGCTGGAAGATCAGGAAGGTTTCTTCCAGTTCCTGATGGATATCGGCGTGCGCATGGGCAACAAGCGCAAGCGCGACCCTGAAACGCCAAGCAGCTGAATCATTCAGTCGCCTTATGCGCCGTGTTTTTCGCTACATGGCGCAGTACCGCAGGAATATACTCAGGCATAGGGCTTGCTAAAACTTGAATTGTGAGTCAAGTTTTAGCCGCTCGATTTTCCATCGCCGGAGTGCTTCATGATCGTTGACCGTCAAGGCAGGCGTTTTCGCAATTTGCGGATCAGTCTGACTTCAGCCTGCAATTACGCCTGTACCTACTGCGTGCCCAACGGCAAGCGGCTGGTGGCTGCGCAGGATGAACTGTCGGCCGAGGCCATGGCACGCGGCGTTGCCTACCTGATCGAAGCCGCCGGCATCGAACGCCTGCGCATTACCGGTGGCGAGCCGCTGGTCAGTCCCAAACTCGAATCCTTCATGAGCGCCGTCGGCAAGATGGGCCTGGAAGACATCAGCCTGACCACCAACGGCCAGTTGCTCGCAAAAAAACTGCCGTTGCTGGTGGATGCCGGTATACGCCGGATCAACGTTTCCCTCGATACCCTTGACGCCGGCGCGTTCCGCAGCATTGCCCGTGGTGGCGATCTGGCAACGGTACTCGAAGGCATGGATCGAGCCAAAGCGGCGGGCATGAAGATCAAGGTCAACATGGTGCCGTTGCGCGGGCAGAACCTCGATCAGGTCATGCCGTTGCTCGATTACTGCCTTGAGCATGGCTACGAGCTGCGTTTCATCGAGCTGATGCGCATGGGCCACCTGGCCAAGGACTCCAACGCTTTCCTGCAGCAGTTCGTCAGCCTGCAACAACTGCTGGAACTGATCGGCGAGCGTTACGAGTACGCGCAAACCGATGCACCGGTGGACGCCACCGCTGTTCGCTATGCGATTCCCGGCCAGGGCACCTTCGGCGTGATCGCCAACGAAAGCGTGCCGTTCTGCCGAACCTGTTCGCGCCTGCGCCTGTCGTCCACCGGATGGCTGCATGGCTGCCTGTCGTCGAGCAACCGCCACTATGTCGGTGACCTGCTCGACAAGCCGCGCCACGAGGCGCTGCCGGCGTTGCAACGATTGCTGGTCAAGGCGCTGGGCGACAAGCAGGAAGTCGCATTCTCCGGTGGCGCAACCGTCATGAAGATCATCGGCGGCTGAAAGTCCTCATCGCGAGCAGGCTCGCTCCCACAGGTAAATGCTGACTCCTGTGGGAGCGAGCCTGCTCGCGATTACGATCGAACAATCGACAAAGATCTGGAAATGGCGCAAAAGCTGCATCCTACGGCCATTCGCCGGTTTTCCGTCACCGGCTTCTGGAGGATTAGGATGCGTAGCCTGGTTTTGCTGCTGGCCGTTTTGGCGCTGGGCGGCTGTATGACTGTCAGTGACATGGCCGAAGGGACTCGCTACCAGATGAGCGACGCGGGTCTGCTGGATCACAGCGACAGCCGCCGCGTAAACAATTTCCGCATTCAGCCGGATTCGTTCATCTACATCGCGCAAGGCTCGTTCGCGCCGCCGGGTGGTTCTTACCCGCGTCCCAACGTGGTGGCCGAAGAGGCCTTCAAAGGCTTCGTCGAATACTTCCCGATGGTCCGCCGCGCCCGTGCGCCGGAAGGCCTCGACCAGGCGATGGGCGAAGCCCGCGATGCCGGTGCTCACTACCTGCTGTACACCCGTTTCGCCAAGGCCGACGACCGCATCGGCAACTCCGATGAGTGGCTGGATCAGGAAGCCGTGGATCGCCTCGGTATCGACGGCGGTGTGATTCAGATCATGTTGATCGAGACCAGCACCCAGTATTTGATTGATACTGCACGGATCAAGAGTCGTGGCGGTTTACTGACGTTCCACGACAACAAGCCCGAAGACCTGATCGGCCCACCACTGGCGCAGTACGCGCGCAGCCTGCTGGGCGTCGGGGACCAGTAATTCAAGGAGTACGCCATGAGTGGCCCGCAAAAAGCCAATGACCTGCTGGGGCAAATCCCCAAAACCAAAGGCTTGCCGCCGGTGCACTTGTGGAACCCGGATTTCTGCGGCGACATCGACATGCGCATCGCCCGTGACGGCACCTGGTACTACCTGGGTACGCCGATCGGGCGCAAGCCGATGGTCAAGCTGTTCTCCACCATCATCCGCCGCGATGGCGATGACTACTTCCTGATCACTCCGGTGGAGAAGGTCGGGATCAAGGTCGATGACGCGCCCTTCGTGGCGATTGCCGTCGAGGTGGAAGGCGAGGGTGAGGCGCAAGTGCTGCGCTTTACCACCAACGTCGATGAAACCACCGAGGCCGGCGCGGAACATCCGATCCGCGTCGAGATCGATCCGACAACGCAAGAACCTGCGCCTTACGTGCATGTCCGCACCAACCTCGAAGCGCTGATCCATCGCAACGTGTTCTACCAATTGGTGGAGCTGGCCGTCAGCCGTGAAATCGATGGCCAGCGCTGGCTCGGCGTCTGGAGTGGCGGCGAGTTCTTCCCCATCGGCCTCGAACCTTAAAAAAACCGCAGTCTGTGAAAACAGGCTGCGGTTTTTTGTCGTTGACTCTCAATCGTATGATGATTAGCTTGAGCAACCACAGCGAACGGCTTCGGGGTGTTCATGTCGAGCAGTTTTCACGCATCAACGGTTGACTGGCTGGGCGCCTGGATTGCCGCCGGCCAGGTGAAACCGGGGCAGGCGATCAAGGTCGAGGCCGATCTGGGCGAACAGCTCGGGGTCAGTCGCACCGTGATCCGCGAAGCCATCAAGACCCTCGTTGCCAAAGGTTTGCTCGAAGTCGGGCCGAAAGTCGGCACCCGGGTGTTGCCGATCAAGCGCTGGAATCTGTTCGATCCGCAAGTCGTCGGCTGGCTGTCACGCAGCGGTCTGCCGGAAAACTTCGTCGACGACCTGCTCGACCTGCGCCGCACCATCGAACCGATGGCGGTGCGCTGGGCCTGCGAGCGGGCAACCGTCGAACAGGTGCAAGCCATTCAGCAGGCCTACAACGCCCTGGAGCGGGCCGCGCACAGCGGCATCGATTACAACCGCGCCGACCAGTTCTTCCACGAGTGCATTCTCGCCGCCAGCCACAATCAATTCATCGAGCAAATGGTGCCGGCCCTCGGCGCGCTGCTTGCCGTGTCCTTCGAAGTGTCTGCGGCCGACCCTGACGAATTGCGTCGCACACTGCCCATCCACAAAGACATGGCCGACGCCATCGCCGCCCGGGATGCCGCGCGCGGGGTGTGGGCCTGCATGACCCTGATCGACAATGCCGACCTCGCCATCAAGCGGTTCTACCCGCAGGTGATGGCCGACAAAAAAGCCAGCTGACAAAAATAACAAGACAGGAGGTTGCATGACGTGGACTGCAGTGACAGAGCATCGGGCGCAACTGGGCGAAGGCCCGTTCTGGGACGCGCCGACCCAGGCGCTGTATTGGGTGGACATCGCCGGCAAGCAGGCGCTGCGGCTGATCGGGCAGAACGTGCAGATCTGGCAGATGCCGGAGCACGTCTCGGCATTCATTCCCTGTGCCAGCGGTGACGCGCTGGTGACCCTGAGCAGCGGCGTCTACCGACTCGATCTCGATTCCCCCGGACTTGAGCCGCGACTGACGCTGTTCTGCGTCGCCGATCCGCAACCGGGCAACCGCGCCAACGAAGCGCGTTGTGATGGCCAGGGCCGCTTGTGGCTCGGCACCATGCAAAACAACATCGGCGAGCAGGGCGAGGATCTGCCGATCACCCGTCGTTCCGGCGGGCTGTTCCGGGTTGATCCGGATAAACGAGTCACGCCATTGCTGCGGGGCCTGGGCATTCCCAACACGCTGCTCTGGAGCGACGATGGCACCACGCTGTTGTTCGGCGACAGCCTCGACAGCACCTTGTACCGTTATTTCATCCATACCGACGGCAACCTCGACACCGCCCAGCCCTGGTACAGCGCCGATCAGCACGGCGGCCCGGACGGTTCGGCGATGGATGCCGAAGGTTACATCTGGAACGCCCGCTGGGACGGCAGTTGCCTGTTGCGCCTGACGCCGGATGGCCGGATCGACCGCAAGATCGACCTGCCGATCAGCCGCCCCACCAGTTGCGTATTCGGCGGCGCAGACCTGAAAACCCTCTACATCACCAGCGCCAAAAGTCCGCTGAACCACCCGCTGGACGGCGCCGTGCTGTCGTTGCGGGTCGATGTCGCCGGAAAGCTCTGTACACGTTTTGCTGATTAAATCCCAAAATATGGGATTCAAAATTATATATTGAGATTATTTGGCGGTCGGGTTTATAGTCGGCTCCAGCAGTAACACGCACTCACACTTAAAAAGAACAAAACAGGTGAAGTGATGCAGCGAATTTCTATCGCACTCCCCAGCGGAGTCAGCGTTCCGCAACGGCCCGATGCCGTCAGCGGCGCTTGCCTGTTTCGCTCAAAAAGCCTTCCAGACCGGACATCGTCAGATGCCCGGTTTTTTTATGCTTTCGAACAGGAGTCCTGATTCATGGCTGACCCCCTTTCCTTGCCGCCAGTGCCCGAGCCACCCAAAGGCGAGCGCCTGAAAAACAAGGTCGTGCTGCTGACCGGTGCCGCCCAAGGCATCGGCGAAGCCATCGTCGCGACCTTCGCCTCGCAGCAGGCCAAACTGGTGATCAGCGATATCCAGGCTGAAAAAGTCGAGAAAGTCGCTGCCCACTGGCGCGAGCAAGGCGCCGATGTACAAGCGATCAAGGCCGACGTATCGCGCCAGCAGGATCTGCACGCCATGGCCAAACTGGCCATCGAGCTTCACGGTCGCATCGACGTGCTGGTCAATTGCGCCGGGGTCAACGTGTTCCGCGATCCGCTGGAAATGACCGAAGAAGACTGGCACCGCTGCTTCGCCATCGACCTCGACGGCGCCTGGTATGGCTGCAAAGCGGTGTTGCCGCAGATGATCGAGCAGGGCATCGGCAGCATCATCAACATTGCCTCGACCCATTCCACGAACATCATTCCCGGTTGTTTCCCGTACCCGGTGGCCAAGCATGGCCTGCTCGGGCTGACCCGCGCGTTGGGTATCGAGTACGCGCCGAAGGGCATTCGCGTCAACGCCATTGCCCCTGGCTACATCGAGACCCAGCTCAACGTCGATTACTGGAACGGGTTCGCCGACCCCCACGCCGAACGCCAGCGCGCCTTCGATCTGCACCCACCGAAACGCATCGGTCAGCCGATAGAAGTGGCGATGACCGCCGTGTTCCTGGCCAGCGATGAAGCGCCGTTCATCAATGCCTCGTGCATCACCATCGATGGTGGTCGCTCGGTGATGTACCACGACTGAAAATCTGGATTTCAGGTGGCAAGGTCCGCCTGAAATCCAATCATCATACGATATGACTATTGTCGTCATGATTTGCGGGAAAACGCTTCGACCGCTTCAACGCTTTTCAAATAACGCTCAAGAAAAATAACAAGGAGTCTGCTTATGAAACGTCGTTTCGGGATTCGTACCCTGTGCAGTGCCGCGCTGGCGGTCACTGCGTTCAGCCTGAGTGGTTCGCTGCTGGCCGCCGATCCGGTGAAGATCGGTTTCCTGGTCAAGCAGGCCGAAGAGCCGTGGTTCCAGACTGAATGGGCCTTCGCCGAGAAAGCTGCCAAGGACAAAGGCTTCGAGCTGATCAAGATTGCCGTACCGGACGGCGAGAAAACCCTTTCGGCCATCGACAGCCTTGCGGCCAACGGTGCCAAGGGCTTTGTGATTTGCCCGCCGGACGTGTCCCTCGGCCCGGCCATCATGGCCAAGGCCAAACTCAATGACCTGAAAGTGATCGCTGTGGACGACCGTTTCGTCGACGCCAACGGCAAGTTCATGGAAGAGGTGCCGTACCTCGGCATGGCCGCGTTCGAAGTCGGCCAGAAGCAGGGCGCCGCCATGGCCGCCGAGGCGAAAAAGCGTAACTGGGACTGGAAAGACACCTACGCGGTGGTCAACACCTACAACGAACTCGACACCGGCAAGAAGCGCACCGACGGCTCAATGAAAGCGCTCGAAGATGCCGGCCTGCCGAAAGATCACATTCTGACCGCCGCCCTGAAAACCCTCGATGTACCGGGCAGCATGGACGCCACCAACTCGGCGCTGGTCAAGCTGCCGGGCGCGGCGAAGAACCTGATCATCGGTGGCATGAACGACAACACCGTGCTGGGCGGAGTGCGCGCCACCGAAGCCGCCGGGTTCGCCGCCGCCAACGTGATCGGCATCGGCATCAATGGCACCGATGCGATCGGAGAGCTGAAAAAGCCCAACAGCGGCTTCTACGGTTCGATGCTGCCGAGCCCGCACATCGAGGGCTACAAGACTGCCGAGATGATGTACGAGTGGGTCACCACCGGCAAAGAACCGCCGAAGTACACCGCGATGGACGACGTCACCCTGATCACCCGCGACAATTTCAAGCAGGAGCTGGAAAAGATCGGCCTGTGGAACTGACGGCAGCGTCGGCCCGGGCAGCCGGGCCGCTTGAACGGTGTGATGAGGTGGCTTAAATGCACGCGCAAGTACAGACACAACAACACGGTGCCGGCAGCCTGCGTTTCAAAGGGATCGGCAAGACCTTTCCCGGCGTGAAGGCGCTGGACGGCATCAGCTTCGTCGCCCACCCCGGGCAGGTGCACGCCTTGATGGGCGAGAACGGCGCCGGCAAATCGACGCTGCTGAAAATCCTCGGCGGCGCCTACATCCCGAGCAGCGGCGAACTGCAGATCGGCGAGCGGACGATGGCCTTCAAGTCCACCGCCGACAGCATCGGCAGCGGCGTGGCGGTGATTCACCAGGAGCTGCATCTGGTGCCGGAAATGACCGTGGCCGAGAACCTGTTTCTCGGCCATCTGCCGGCGAGTTTCGGCCTGATCAATCGCGGCGCGCTGCGCCAACAAGCCTTGGCTTGCCTCAAGGGGCTGGCCGATGAAATCGACCCGCAGACCAAAGTCGGGCGCCTGTCCCTCGGCCAGCGACAACTGGTGGAAATCGCCAAGGCGTTGTCCCGTGGCGCCCATGTGATTGCGTTCGACGAACCGACCAGCAGCCTCTCGGCGCGGGAAATCGACCGCTTGATGGCGATCATCGGCCGGCTGCGCGACGAGGGCAAAGTCGTGCTCTACGTTTCCCATCGCATGGAAGAAGTGTTCCGTATCTGCGACGCGGTGACGGTGTTCAAGGACGGTCGCTACGTGCGCACGTTCGATGACATGAGCCAGCTGACCCACGATCAACTGGTGACCTGCATGGTCGGGCGCGACATTCAGGACATCTACGACTATCGCGGTCGCCCCCGTGGTGCCGTGGCGCTGAGAGTCGATGGATTGCTCGGCCCGGGCCTGCGTGAGCCGATCAGTTTCGATGCGCACAAAGGCGAGATTCTGGGCCTGTTCGGGCTGGTCGGGGCCGGACGCACCGAGCTGTTTCGGCTGCTCAGCGGCCTGGAGCGCAACACCGCCGGACGTCTGGAATTGCGCGGCCATGAACTGAAACTGCGTTCGCCCCGGGATGCGATTGCCGCCGGGATTCTGCTGTGCCCGGAGGACCGCAAGAAAGAGGGCATCATCCCGCTCGCCAGCGTCGCCGAGAACATCAACATCAGTGCGCGAGGCGCCAATTCCGGGCTCGGTTGCCTGCTGCGCGGGCTCTGGGAAAAGGGCAACGCCGACAAACAGATCAAGGCCCTGAAAGTGAAAACGCCTCACGCCGGGCAACAGATCAAGTTCCTGTCCGGCGGCAATCAGCAGAAAGCCATTCTCGGCCGCTGGCTGTCGATGCCGATGAAAGTCCTGCTGCTCGACGAGCCGACCCGGGGCATCGACATCGGCGCCAAGGCCGAGATCTACCAGATCATCCATAACCTCGCCGCCGACGGTATTTCGGTGATCGTGGTGTCCAGCGATCTGATGGAAGTGATGGGCATTTCCGACCGCATTCTGGTGCTGTGCGAAGGCGCCCTGCGTGGCGAAGTCAGCCGCGACCAGGCCAACGAATCCAACCTGCTGCAACTGGCTTTGCCGCGCCATCGCGCCAGCGGCGCGGCGAACTGAGAGGTGACTATGATGACAACCCAAAACGAAACCCTGCCGACCGCGCGCAAACCTCTGGATATGCGGCGCTTTCTCGATGACTGGGTCATGTTGCTGGCGGCGGTCGGGATCTTTCTCGCCTGTACTTTGCTGATCGACAACTTCCTCTCGCCGCTGAACATGCGTGGCCTGGGCCTGGCGATTTCCACCACCGGCATCGCGGCGTGCACCATGCTGTATTGCCTGGCATCGGGGCATTTCGACTTGTCGGTAGGTTCGGTGATTGCCTGCGCCGGGGTGGTTGCGGCGGTGGTGATGCGCGACACCAATAGCGTGTTTCTCGGTGTCAGCGCGGCGCTCGTGATGGGGCTGATCGTCGGGCTGATCAACGGCATCGTGATTGCCAAGTTGCGGGTCAATGCGTTGATCACGACGCTGGCGACCATGCAGATCGTCCGTGGCCTGGCCTACATTTTTGCCAATGGCAAAGCAGTGGGCGTTTCCCAGGAATCGTTCTTCGTCTTTGGTAACGGCCAGTTGTTCGGCGTGCCGGTGCCGATCCTGATCACCATTGTCTGCTTCCTGTTTTTCGGCTGGTTGCTGAACTACACGACCTACGGGCGCAATACCATGGCCATCGGCGGCAACCAGGAGGCGGCGTTGCTCGCGGGTGTGAATGTCGATCGCACGAAGATCATCATCTTCGCGGTGCATGGGGTGATTGGTGCGTTGGCGGGGGTGATCCTGGCGTCGCGGATGACTTCCGGGCAGCCGATGATCGGGCAGGGTTTTGAGCTGACGGTGATTTCGGCCTGCGTGCTGGGCGGGGTGTCGTTGAGCGGCGGGATCGGGATGATCCGGCATGTGATTGCCGGGGTGCTGATTCTCGCGATTATCGAGAATGCGATGAACCTGAAAAATATCGACACGTTTTATCAGTATGTGATTCGGGGTTCGATTCTGCTGCTGGCTGTTGTCATTGACCGTCTGAAACAACGCTGAGATCAATATTCTGCTGACCCTCTCCTTGGGGAGAGGGTGCCTCCAGTACCGCGCCTTTTGTCACCTTCCCCAAAAATTACCTTGCCCGTCCCAACCCGTTTCGGTTATCACTTTGTACATGATTAGACAGGTACGATTTGACAAGAAACAACGGGTGGTCGACGAGCTCGTCCGACGCATCGAAAGCGGCCTCATGGAGGACGGCTTTCTGTTGCCCGGCGAGCATCAGTTGGCTCAGGAATTCAACGTCAGCCGTGGCACGTTGCGCGAAGCGCTGGCCGAACTGAAACGGCGCAATTACATCGCCACGCAAAGCGGGGTCGGTTCCATCGTCACTTTCGACGGTGTAGTGCTCGATCAGCGCAGCGGCTGGGCCCAGGCTCTGGCCGACAGCGGGGCGCTGATCAACACCGAAGTGTTGCGCCTGGAAGCCGTGACCCGGCCCGATCTGCTGCCGCGCTTCGGCACCGACCAATTCATCACCCTCGATCGTCGCCGCCGCTCCAACGACGGCACGCTGGTGTCCCTCGAACGCTCATTGATGCCCGCCACCGGAGGCCTGGAAAGCCTGCCGCGCGTGGGTCTGATCGACAATTCGCTGACCGTCACCCTGGCGGCCTACGGCTACATCGGCGAACGCGGCGATCAGTGGATCGGTGCCGAGCCGCTCAACGCGGTGGACGCAGAACTGCTCGGCCGACCTGAAGGCACGGTTTTTCTGAAAGCGCTGCGCACCACCTACGACCGGCAGAACCGCTTCATGGAGCAAGTCGAAAGCCTGCTCGACCCGGTGCATTTCCGTCTGCACCTGCAATTTGGAGAATCGAAATGACCGCCCTCGACCGTGCCCTGGGCGCGTTTTATGGCCTGGCCCTCGGCGATGCGCTGGGCATGCCGACGCAATCCCTGAATCGCGAAACCATCAAGCAGCGCTTCGGCCAGATCACCGATCTGCAAGACGCCGGCCCCTTGCAGCCGATTGCCGCGAACATGCCTAAAGGCTCGATCACCGATGACACCGAACAGGCGATTCTGGTCGGCGAGTTGCTGGTCGAAGGTCGCGGTCGGATCGAACCGGCGGTGCTGGCGCAACGGTTGATCGAATGGGAAGCCGAGATGCAGGCCAAGGGCTCGCAGGACCTGCTCGGCCCATCCACCAAACGTGCGATCGAGATGATCCTCGCCGGCCATTCGCCGGAGGAGGCTGGGCGCTACGGCACTACCAACGGCGCGGCGATGCGCATCACGCCGGTGGGGATTGCAGCGGATGTCGCCGACCCCGGGCGCTTTATTGCGGCGGTGGTGCAGGCCTGTCAGGTCACTCACAACACCACGCTGGGGATTTCCAGCGCGGCGGCGGTGGCGGCGGTGGTTTCGGCCGGCATCAACGGCCTGGATCTGGGCGAGGCGCTGAACCTCGGCCAGCAGATCGCCCAGCAAGCTGAGGCGCACGGGCATTGGGTTGCCGGTGGGCGCATCGCGTCGCGGATCAGTTGGGCGCGCAGTATCAGTGTCGAGAGTGATCCGGTGTTGCTCGCGGATCTGCTGTACGACGTGATCGGCACCTCGGTGGCGTCGCAGGAATCGGTGGTGGTTTCGTTTGCCCTCGCGCAGCAAGTCGCTGTGGGAGAAATGTCGCCGTTCGATGCGCTGTGCATGGCCGCCAGTCTGGGTGGCGACACCGACACCATCGCCGCGATTCTCGGCGCCATGCTTGGGGCCTGCCTGGGTCTGCAGAGTTGGCCGGCGGCGATGATTGAAACCGTCAAAGCCGTCAACGATCTGGAGCTGGAACCGTTGGTGAAAGGACTCCTCGCGCTGCGCTGAAACGCCGCCCGCCACACGTCAATCAACTGTCTTGCCGACAACCACAACAATGGCAACAGGAGCATTTCTCATGAGTTCATCGAACGCCGGGCAAAGCGCCGGGCAACTGGAAACCCGGGGCATCGAACCGGTGCCGGAAGGCGAGTGCAACGGCCATCCGCTGCAACTGTTCTGGGTCTGGTTTGCGGCCAACATTTCCATCCTCGGCCTGCCGCTGGGCGCCACGCTGGTTGCGTTTCGTGGCCTGGCGATCTGGCAGGCAATCATCGTCGCGATCCTCGGTGCTGCCGGCTCGTTCGCGGTGGTGGGGATCATCTCGATTGCTGGCCGTCGCGGTCGTGCGCCGAGCCTGACGCTGTCGCGGGCGATCTTCGGTGTTCGGGGCAATATCGGCCCGACGCTGGTCTCGCTGATGTCGCGCCTGGGCTGGGAAACCGTCAACACCACCACGGCGGCGTTCGTGCTGCTGTCGCTGTGCTCGATCCTGTTCGGCTCGCCGGTGGAAGCCAAAAGCGCACCGGTGCTGACCCTGATCTTCATCGCGATTTTCGTGCTGCTGACCCTGTCGGTGTCCGGCCTCGGCCACGCCACCTTGCTGGTGATCCAGAAGTGGGCGACCTACGTGTTCGGCGCGCTGAACATTCTGGTGGGCGGCTTCCTCTGCACGACCATCGACTGGAGCGCGGTGTTCAACGCCACGCCAGCGCCGATGAGCGCGATGATCATCGGTATCGGCACCATGGCGGCCGGCACCGGGATCGGCTGGGCGAATGCTGGCGCCGACATGTCGCGCTATCAGCATCGCAGTGTAAAAGCCGTGCGCCTGGTCGCTTCGGCGGCGTTCGGTGCGGGGATTCCGCTGGTACTGCTGATCACCCTCGGCGGCCTGCTGTCGGTGGGCAACAACGATCTGGCCTCGGCGACTGACCCGATCGTGGCGATCCGCGACATGCTGCCGACCTGGATGGCCGTGCCGTACCTGATCACCGCATTCGGCGGCCTGCTGCTGTCGAACAACCTGTCGGTGTACTCCGCCGGCCTGACCACGCTGACCCTCGGCCTGAAGGTCAAGCGCGTGTACGCGGTGGTGGTCGACATCGTCGCGATCTTCGCCGGTTCGATCTACTTCATGCTGATCGCCGATAGTTTCTATGGCCCGTTCATTACCTTCATCTCCCTGCTGGCGGTGCCGATCACCGCGTGGGTCGGGATCTTCGTGGTCGACCTGATTCACCGTCATTACTACAGCCCCAAAGACCTGCTCGATGTCAGCCCGAGCAGCGCCTATTGGTACAGCGGCGGCATCGAGTGGCGCGCGTTCGGCGCGTGGGCGATTGCCATCGTGCTGGGCTTCAGTTTCACCACCATCGGCACCACCGCCGAGAACGTCTGGTTCAAGGGCTTTCTGTCGGATTCCTGGCTGGGTCATAACGGCCTTGGCTGGATCGTGACCTTCGTGGTGGCCGGCGGCATTTACTTCGTACTCGGCGGGGCGAAAGACCGCCGCGCTGCGCAAACCGAGAATGCTCATGCCTAAGATGTTGCACACCGGCCAGGTCATCATCGACCTGGTCATGGCCGTGGATGCACTGCCGCAGATCGGCGGCGACGTGCTGGCGCAGTCCGCCAGTTTCGAAGCCGGTGGCGGCTTCAATGTGATGGCTGCCGCCGCGCGTAACGGTTTGCCGGTGGTCTATCTGGGTCGCCACGGCAACGGTCGTTTCGGCGATCTGGCGCGGCAGGCGATGAACGCCGAAGGCATTCGCATCGGCATCGAACAGCCTGCAGAACGCGACACCGGCATCTGCGTGGCGCTGACCGATGCGTCCGCCGAGCGCAGTTTCATTTCCTACATCGGCGCTGAAGGTGAAGTGACGATGGCGGAGCTGGACAGCGTTGCCGCCGAGGCCGGGGACTATGTCTACGTCAGTGGCTACAGCCTGTTGCACAGCGGCAAGGCCCAGGCATTGCTGGACTGGACGCTGGCGTTGCCGAAGACGATCAACGTGGTGTTCGATCCGGGCCCGCTGGTGGAATCACCGGACTCACCGATGATGCAGGCGCTGCTGCCACGCATCGACGTGTGGACCAGCAACAGTGTCGAGGCGCTGCGTTTCACCGGCGCAGCGGACATCGAAACGGCGTTGGATCGCTTGGCCGTGCACTTGCCAAAGGGTGTGCTGATGGTGGTGCGCGACGGCCCGCAAGGCTGCTGGATTCATCAGCACGGCGAACGCCAGCATGTGCCGGGCTTCAAGGTGCAGGCCGTGGACAGCAACGGCGCCGGCGATGCCCATGCCGGTGTGTTCGTGGCCGGGCTGGCGCGAGGTCTGGCGGCTGATGAAGCCGCGAGGCGCGCCAACGCCGCCGCGGCGTTGGCCGTCACTCGCTGGGGGCCGGCGACCGCGCCGGGCTCTGACGAAGTCGATGCGCTGATCCGCGAATCTTCCGCCTACTGACCGGTGCCTTCGGAACCCGAGCCTCCGGTGGTGGTTTTCGAACCGATGCCGGAGCCGGAGTTGTCGGGAGTGGTGGGAGAATCCGGCGTGTTCATTCCGCCCTGACGACCCGGGTCATTGCCCTGGGTGCGCGGATCGGTTCCGGTGGCCGGCGGCTGATTGATCAGCGGAACGCCGGAGCCATCGGTATTCATCCCGGGAGCGCTGTTGATCGCAGGCGCGCGCGGTGGTGTGACCGGGTCAGTGGGGCCGGTGCCCGTGGCAGTCGCGGCGAACGCCACGGGGCAGAGCAGGGTGGTAAACACGAAAGCAGTCAACCTTGACGAGATCATGGTGTGTCTCCAGTGATTGGAATCCTTACCTGATCTTGGTCTGCCCTCGCGTGGGATAGGTGCCGATTGAATGACGAACGGTTCAGTTCGTCAGTGCACTTTCTACCTTCATCCTCCGCCACAGCAGGCGGCCGAGGGTGATCGACCAGTTCAACGCCGCCACCGCCAGCACCGTCAGCAACAGCGTCGCCATGCCGTGTTCGACGATGATTTTTCCGGCCAGCAGCGGGAAGCCGAATACACCGATGAAATAAGAAAGACTGAACAGCAGCAACGCCTGCGACGTGGTGCCGATAGGTGCTTCGTTGGCTGCCAGTCCGTTAATCACCGAGTAGGTGAGGCCGTAACCGACACCGAGCATCACTGCTGCCAGCAGATAGCTGAAACCGCTCTGCACGCCGAACGCAAACAACACGATCGAGCCCAGCATCAACCCCGAAAGCAGACACGACGCCCGCAGCGGATCACGCTTGACCACATAGCCTGCGATCAACATCCGGCTGCTGATGGCGGCGCTCATGAAGCCCAGGAAGAACAGCGAATAATCCAGCGAACGGGCGGCGGCATAGCTGGTCTGGAAACTCGACAGCCCCCCGAACACGCAACCGCCGAGGCCGACCATGATGATCGGAAACACCGCGCGGGAGCTGAGCACCTGAGCAGTCGCTTGCCAGGAGATTCGCGCTGCCGATGTCGCCTGTGTGCCTTTCAATCGAGCGCCGAGACGCCAGAACAGCAGCACGCCGATCAGACTCGCCGCAGCCGCCAGATAGAACGCCGACGTCACCGGCAAACCCAGCGCACTCGCCGCACGCCCGAGCAGCGGGCCGCTGCCGATGCCGGTCATCATGCTGCCGGACAGCAGCGCAAAGTATTTCGCCCGCTGTGCCGGGCTCACCAGACTGGCGACGATGATCGGCCCCAGCGTGTAGAACACGCCCCAGCCCAAGCCAAGCAGCAAACCGAAAAACAGCAGCAGATGGCCGAAGCCCGGCGTCATCGCAAACCCGAGACTCGCCGCCACCAGCATCAGCCCGAACAGCGCAATCGAACGCGCCGCGCCCAGCCAGTCGGACAGGTGCCCGGACACCAGCACCGCAACGAAGGTGCTGAGCATCGCCGCACTGATTACGCTGCCGGCATCGTGCTCGTTGCCGCCGCGCGAACCGATCAGCAGCGAGAGCAAAAACGTTGCGCCATAGGACAGCGACAACAGATAACTGGCGAGGCAGAACAGGCCGAACAGTTTGCCCGAAACCTGGGGTGTTGCTTGAGGCATGACGCGGTTCCTTGACCGGAAAAATTGAGCGTCATCTATCTAACACGTCGGGCCCGCGGTTTAGGTCTGAGCTTGGCGATCTCAGGATCGTGAATGACCGGAGTAACGCCTTCAGACGACGCCGATCTCTTCCTTGAATTGCTCCATGAAACCTTTCAGGCGTTGATGACGGATGCGTGCCAGACGTTGTCCGGCAGCGGTCTGGAAACCCTCGGCAAGGTGCAGCAGTTTGGTCTGGAAATGATCGAGGCAGAATCGCTTGTCGTCGTAGTCCCTTTCCCGGGCTTCGGGATCGTGCGGGTCGTACAGCGCACTGCCCATGCGCCCGGCGGTGTAGAACGTGCGGGCGACGCCGAGCATGCCGAGGGAGTCGAGACGGTCGGCGTCCTGCATAAGCCGCGCTTCGAGGGTTGTCGGTGTGATGTTGGCGGAAAAACTGTGGGCTTCGATGGCGTGGATGACGGCGCTGACTTTTTCTTCTGGCCAGTTAAGGTTTGCCAGCACCGTTGATGCTTTTTCCGCTGCCAGGCGCGATGCCTGTGAACGCAGGGGCGAGTTCTTTTCCACGGCCACGCAATCGTGCAACAGCACAGCGGCCAGCAGCACCTCAAGGTCGCCGCCTTCCTCGGCCTGCAAAATACGCGCGTTGTGCCAGACCCGCTGCAGGTGCGACAGGTCATGGGCGCCGTCCTCCGACGGTTCCAGTGCGTGGGGCAGCAGTTCGGCGGCGAGTGGGGCCAGTGGTTCGAATGCGTTCATGAATATCCTTCAGAGTGACCGGCCGCACTAGCCTAATCCGTGGATTGCCATGTGACGAGCGCCGCGCGCCGCCTTAGTATGGCGTTTTCCTTTTTCCGACAAGGCCCGTCCATGACGATCGAAATCCGCCCGGCGACCCCCAGCGATGCTCCGCAAATCCTCGCGTTCATCACTGAACTTGCAGACTTCGAAAAGGCCCGTCACGAAGTCATCGCCAGCGTCGCCGACATCGAGCGCAGCCTGTTCAGCGAAGGCGCCACCGCCCACGGCCTGATCTGCCTGCGTGACGGTTTGCCGATCGGTTTTGCGGTGTTCTTCTTCAGCTATTCGACCTGGCTGGGCAGCAACTGCCTGTACCTCGAAGACCTCTACATCACCCCCGAGCAACGGGGCGGCGGCGCCGGCAAAACCCTGCTGCGCCACCTTGCGAAAATCGCCTGCGCCAACGACTGCGGCCGCTTCGAATGGAGCGTGCTGGACTGGAACACCCCGGCCATCGAGTTCTACAAATCCCTCGGCGCCCAGCCGCAGGAGGAGTGGGTGAGGTATCGCATGGATGGCAAGGTATTGCGCGAGTTTGCCGAGGGCAACTGAGCCGCGCCAGGAATACCGCAGCCGGAGACAGTTCCTGCAGGGAAAGTGAATTTCTCTGAAGGCGCTGTTACTGGCTGCGGTATTTTTTTGCCTATGTCCCATATTATGGGATTGTTATTTATATATTGAGATTTTGCTGTGCCCGGGTTTATAGTCCAGCTCACTCACTGCCAATAACAAAACAGGTGAAGCGATGCTGGCGCAATTGATCGCGCTCGATTGGGGGACGACCTCCCTACGTGCTTACAAACTCGGTGTGGGCGGGCAGGTGCTGGCGCAGCGGTCGCTGTCGTTCGGGATCATGCAGTTGCCGAAGACACCGCGGGTCATCAACGGTCGTGAGTGCTCCGACGGTTTTGAACTGGCGTTCGACGAGGCCTGCGGCGACTGGCTCGATTCGCAACCCGATTTGCCGGTGATTGCCTGCGGCATGGTCGGCAGCGCTCAGGGCTGGCGCGAAGCGTCCTACCGCGATACGCCGGCCAACGTCGCCGATCTCGGAAAATCCCTGCAAACCGTTCGCAGTCTTCGTGGTGTCGATGTGCACATCGTGCCGGGTGTGATTCAGCGCTCAAAGCTGCCGAACGTGATGCGCGGCGAAGAAACCCAGGTCCTCGGCGTCCTGCAGAATCTGCCGGACGAGGCGGGCAATGATCTGTTGATCGGCCTGCCGGGCAGTCATTCGAAATGGGTGGAAGTAGCCGACGGCTGCATCACCCGTTTCGACACCTTCATGACCGGCGAAGTGTTCGCCGTGCTCAGTGAACACAGCATTCTCGGCCGTACCCAACAGCACAGCGCGACGTTCGACGCCGAGGCATTTGATCGCGGTGTGCAGGTGGCGTTGTCGGCCGAGGGCGAGATCGGCGTACTGTCGACGTTGTTCAGCGCCCGTAGCCTCGGTCTGACCGGCGAACTCGGCGCCACCGCACAACCGGACTATCTGTCCGGCCTGCTGATCGGCCATGAGCTGACAGCATTGGCCGCCGTGCAACGACGCCGGCGCAACAGCGCACATCTTCCTTCGATCATCCTCATCGGCAACGCGCAGTTGTGCGCTCGCTACAGCCGTGCCATCGACGCCTGCGATTTCGCCCGGGTGACCCTGGCCGAGCAGGCTACCGAGCGTGGGCTGTGGCAACTGGCGCTCGCCGCCGGACTGATCGATTCCTCATCCCGTTAACCCTGACTGGAGGCCTGACATGCTCAAGCAAGCACTGGCGCAAAACGGTCTGATCGCGATCCTGCGCGGCCTGCATCCGCAGGAAGCCGCCGCTGTCGGAGAAGTCCTGTATGCCGCCGGATTTCGCGTCATCGAAGTACCGCTCAATTCCCCCGCGCCGTACGAAAGCATTCGCATCCTGCGTAAGACCCTGCCCGCCGATTGCCTGATCGGTGCCGGCACGGTGCTGACCCCGGAACAGGTGGAGTTGGTGAAGGAGGCCGGCGGCCAGGTGATCGTCATGCCCCACAGCGATGCCAAGGTGTTGCGGGCGGCGAAAGCGGCGGGGCTGTATCTGTCGCCGGGCGTTGCCACGCCGACTGAAGCCTTCGCGGCGCTGGAGGAGGGGGCCGACATTCTCAAGTTGTTCCCGGCCGAGCAGATGGGCCCTGCGGTGGTTAAAGCCTGGCTGGCGGTGCTGCCGGTCGGGACGATTCTGGCGCCGGTCGGCGGCATAACCCCGGACAACATGCAGGTGTTCATCGATGCCGGCGTCAAAGGCTTCGGCCTCGGTTCCGGGCTGTTCAAACCCGGCATGACGACTGAGCAAGTGGCGGCCAATGCCAAGGCCTACGTGGCGGCCTGGAAAGCCCTTCGCTAAGACTTTTTGGCGCTGTGTGCGCTGCATCTATAAGAGAGACAAAAAGATGAAAATCACCAAACTGACCACCTTCATCGTCCCGCCGCGCTGGTGTTTCCTGAAAGTCGAAACCGACGAGGGCGTGACCGGTTGGGGTGAGCCTGTGGTCGAAGGCCGGGCCCACACCGTCGCCGCTGCGGTCGAGGAATTGTCCGACTACCTGATCGGCAAAGACCCACGCAATATCGAAGACATCTGGACCGTGCTGTATCGCGGCGGCTTCTACCGGGGCGGCGCAATCCACATGAGCGCACTGGCCGGTATCGACCAGGCGTTGTGGGACATCAAGGGCAAGGCGCTCGGCGTGTCGGTGAGTGATCTGCTTGGTGGTCAGGTGCGGGACAAGATCCGCGTGTATTCGTGGATCGGCGGCGACCGTCCGGCGGATACCGCGCGGGCCGCGAAAGAGGCGGTGAGTCGCGGTTTTACTGCGGTGAAAATGAACGGCACCGAGGAGCTGCAATTTCTCGATACCTTCGAAAAAGTCGACCTAGCGCTGGCCAATGTTGCCGCCGTGCGTGATGCGGTGGGGCCGAACGTCGGCATCGGCGTCGACTTCCATGGCCGGGTGCACAAGCCGATGGCCAAGGTGCTGATGAAGGAACTCGACCCTTACAAACTGATGTTCATCGAAGAGCCGGTGCTCAGCGAAAACTACGAAGCGCTGAAAGAACTGGCGCCGCTGACCAGCACCCCGATTGCCGTCGGCGAGCGACTGTTTTCGCGCTGGGACTTTAAACGGGTGTTGAGCGAAGGCTACGTCGACATCATCCAGCCGGATGCCTCCCACGCAGGCGGCATCACTGAGACCCGCAAGATCGCCAACATGGCTGAAGCCTACGACGTGGCGCTGGCGCTGCACTGCCCGCTTGGGCCGATTGCACTGGCGGCGTGTCTGCAACTGGACGCTGCTTGTTACAACGCGTTTATCCAGGAGCAGAGCCTGGGCATCCATTACAACGAGAGCAACGACCTGCTCGATTACGTGAAGGATCCACGGGTGTTCGATTACGACAAAGGCTTCGTGAAGATCCCCAACGGCCCGGGGCTGGGGATCGAGATCAACGAGGAATACGTGATCGAACGGGCTGCGGTCGGCCACCGCTGGCGCAACCCGATCTGGCGTCATGCCGATGGCAGTTTTGCCGAGTGGTGAGTCTTTTCTGACCCGACACCAAACACTGTGGGAGCGAGCTTGCTCGCGAAGAGGGCGGCACATTCGAAACCGATGTCGCCTGATAGATCGCTTCGCGAGCAAGCTCGCTCCCACAGGTTGATCTCCAGGGAGCGGAGATCTGCATCCCCCCCGACCTCAATAAACATAAGAAGAGGCGCTCTCCATGCAACCGCAAACCCTCACCGGGCAAGCGACGTTAGTCACGCCCAGCCGCAAGCGATTCTTCATCATGGTGTTGCTGTTCATCACCGTGGTCATCAACTACCTTGACCGCAGCAACCTGTCGATTGCCGCCCCGGCACTCACCACCGAACTGGGCATCGACCCGGTGCACGTCGGGCTGATCTTCTCGGCGTTCGGCTGGACCTATGCGGCCATGCAGATCCCCGGCGGCTGGCTGGTGGACCGAGTGCCACCGCGCATCCTGTACAGCGTCGCGCTGCTGTTGTGGTCGCTGGCCACCGTGATGCTCGGATTCGCCGCCAGTTTCATCGCGCTGTTCGTGCTGCGCATGGCGGTCGGTGCGCTGGAAGCGCCGGCGTATCCGATCAACAGCCGCGTGGTGACAACCTGGTTCCCCGAGCGCGAGCGGGCCACGGCCATCGGTTTCTACACCTCCGGGCAGTTTGTCGGGCTGGCGTTTCTGACGCCGGTGCTGGCGTGGCTGCAACATGAATTTGGCTGGCACATGGTGTTTGTCGTGACCGGCGCGGTGGGCATTGTCTGGGCTGCGATCTGGTACGCGGTGTATCGCGAGCCACGGGATTTCAAAGGCGCCAATGAAGGCGAAATCGACTTGATCCGCGAGGGCGGCGGGTTGGTGGACATCGCCGCCGAAACTGCAAAAGTGAAGGCGAAATTCAGCTGGACCGATCTCGGCATCGTCCTCAGCAAACGCAAATTGTGGGGGATTTACCTCGGCCAGTTTTGCCTCAACTCGACGCTGTGGTTTTTCCTGACGTGGTTCCCGACCTATCTGGTGAAGTATCGCGGCATGGACTTCATCAAGTCCGGCCTGCTGGCGTCGCTGCCGTTTCTCGCCGCGTTTATCGGCGTGCTGTGCTCAGGGTTCTTTTCCGACTTCCTGATTCGCCGTGGTTGCACCGTCGGGTTCGCACGCAAATTGCCGATCATTGGCGGGTTGCTGATTTCCACCTCGATCATCGGCGCCAATTTCGTTGAATCGACGCCGCTGGTGATTGCCTTCCTGGCCCTGGCGTTTTTCGGCAACGGGCTGGCGTCGATCACCTGGTCGCTGGTTTCGACACTGGCACCGGCGCGGTTGCTTGGACTGACGGGCGGGGTGTTCAACTTCATCGGCAACCTGTCGGCAATTGCCACGCCGATTGTCATCGGCTTCCTGGCCAGCGGCGATTCGTTCGCCCCGGCGATCACTTACATCGCGGTTCTGGCCCTGATCGGTGCTTTGTCCTACGTGCTGTTGGTGGGCAAGGTCGAGCGCATCGAGTTGTAGTCGTCCCTGTCGGGCGACCATAATGCCGCCCGTTCCCTCGCTCAACGCTAAAGGCTGGATATGCAGGAAGACGCCCCGAAAAACGCCAAGGACGCCGCGCCGACCGGCACCCAGACCCTGCTTCGCGGGTTGGGTGTGGTGCAGGCCGTCGCCAGTGGCGCCCGCGATCTCAAAGAGATTGCCCGCCTGATCGGCACCACCCGCAGCACCACCCATCGTCTGGCCAGTTGCCTGGTGGACGAGCGTTACCTGCGTGTCGTGCCGCAAGTCGGTTATCTGCTGGGGCCGAAACTGATTGAACTGGGTTTCCAGGCGCGTGAAGAATTGCCGCTGGTGACCCTGGCCGGGCCTTATCTGGACGAGTTGTCGGCGCTGACCGGCGACACCGTTCACCTGGGGATTCGTGAAGGGGACGAGGTGCTTTATTTGCTGAAGAATCCGGGGCGCAACGGCCCGGAAATGCGCTCGCGGGTCGGCCATCGCATGCCGCTGGCGCGCACCGGAATCGGCAAGGCACTGATGCTGGATGACGCGCCGCAGGATTGGCAGCGTCTGTACGACATCAGCCTGCCGGCGGGTGGGAAAAGTCAGTTCTGGCCGCAGCATCCCCAGCAGTCGTGGGAGCAGTTGGAGCAGCGGATGACCGAATACGTGGCCGGCGGCTACGCGTTCGATCTGGAAGACAACGAACCGTCGATCCGTTGCGTGGCGGCGCCGATCCGCGACGCGAGCAAGCGCATCGTCGCGGCGATCAGCATCGCCAGCACTGTGCCGTACATGCCGCTGGAGAAAATGGCCGAGCTGATTCCCCTGATCAAAGGGGTCACGGCCCGGCTCTCGGCGGAACTTGGTTTAAAAGTGCAGGCTTGAAGGTTTAAAGCTTCAAGGTCGCCATGTCGATCACGAAACGGTACTTCACATCACCGGCGATCATGCGGGCGTAGGCCTCGTTGATCTGGCGGATGTCGAGCATTTCGATGTCGCAGCTGATGTTGTGCTCGGCGCAGAAATCCAGCACTTCCTGGGTTTCGGCGACGCCACCGATCAACGAGCCCGCCAATACGCGACGACCCAGCACCAGTTTGGCGGCGTGGACCGGCGGATCGATCGGTTCGATCAGGCCCACCAGAATGTGCACGCCGTCGAAGCGCAGGGTGTCGAGGTACGGGTTGAGATCGTGCTGCACTGGAATGGTGTCGAGCAGGAAGTCAAAACGACCGGCTGCGGCTTTCATCTGTTCTTCGTCGGTGGAGACGATCACGTGATCGGCGCCCTGGCGACGACCTTCCTCGGCCTTGCTCGCCGAACGGGTGAACAGCGTCACTTCGGCGCCCATGGCCTTGGCGAACTTGATGCCCATGTGACCGAGGCCGCCCATGCCGAGAATCCCGACCTTGTCGCCGGCCTTCACGCCGTAGTGCTTGAGTGGCGAGTAGGTGGTGATGCCGGCGCAGAGAATCGGTGCGGCAGCCGCCAGATCCAGTTTCTCAGGGATGCGCACCACGAAGTGTTCGTTGACCACGATGCTGTCCGAATAACCACCCATGGTGTTGCTGCCGTCGACCCGGTCGGGAGTGGCATAGGTCATGGTCGGACCTTCGAGGCAGTATTGCTCGAGGTTCGACTGGCAGGCTTCGCAGGTGCGGCAGGAATCGACCATGCAGCCGACACCGACCAGATCGCCTACCTTATGTTTGGTGACGTTCGCACCGACAGCGGTGACTTTTCCGACGATTTCGTGGCCGGGCATCAGCGGGTAAACGGCGATGCCCCATTCGTTGCGCGCCTGATGGATGTCGGAGTGGCAGACGCCGCAGTACAGGATGTCGATGGCGACGTCGTCGGCACGGGGGCTGCGGCGTTCGAACTTCATCGGGGCGAGGGGCGTGGTGGCCGTTTGAGCGGCATAGCCGATGGCGGTGTACATGTGAAACCTCGCAAAAGCAGTGACAGGTGAGGCGGCGCATTCTGGGCGCCGTCCGGTCGTCCGGCCATGGCGATTCCTCCGGGTGTCATGCCTAATCCTCCGGCATGCGGGGTTGATCGGTCGCATTGGCAAAAGGATCTGCGATGATGCTTTTATCCCTTTTTCCGTGATTTTTTCTGAAGAGCCGCCCGATGCAATTGACCCGTCACCTTGATGCCAACGCCACCCTGGTTTCGCTGATCGAACCGCTGGCGCTGCGCGACGGTTACAGCCAGACCGGGCTGCCGGGCGTGCAGGTGCTGCGCGCCAGTTGCGACGTCGCCCGTGGCCCGCACATTTATGAACCGAGCCTGATGATCATCGCCCAGGGCAGCAAACTGGCGTATCTCGGCCCGCGCACCATGGAATACGGCGCCGGGCACTATCTGATCCAGGCATTGCCGGTGCCGTTCGAGTGCGAAACCTATGCGTTGCCGGACGCGCCGTTGCTCGGTGTGTCGGTGGCGATCGACCGGGTGCTGCTCGGTGAGCTGGTGCTGGCCATGGGGCTGGCGCCGGGGCGACATATTCCGGCGCAGACACCGGAGTCGATGACCTCGGTGGTGCTCGACGATGACATGCGCGGTTGCGTCGAACGCTTGCTGCGCTGCCTGCACGATCCGCTGGAATGCCAGATTCTCGGACCGGCACGGGTGCGGGAATTGTTGTTCGTGGCGTTGCGCGGGCCTCAGGCCGATGTGCTGCGCGCACTGGTGGAGCAGCAGGGGCAGTTTGCCCGGGTGGCGGCGTCGATCAGCCATTTGCACTCGCACTACACCGAACCGTTGAACGTCGAGACGCTGGCCAGTTGCGCGAACATGAGCGTTTCGACCTTTCATGAGCATTTCAAACGCAGCACGTTGCTGTCGCCGGTGCAGTATCTGAAGCGTTTGCGTTTGTTGAAGGCGCAGACGTTGTTGATCGCGGAGGGGCTGGGTGTGGCGCAGGTAGCGCATCGGGTGGGGTATCAGAGCACGTCGCAGTTCAGTCGCGAGTACAAACGTTATTTCGAGCGCAGCCCGGGGGATGAGCGGGCGGCTTGATCTTTTAAATCGCAGGCAACAAAAAGGCCCCCATACAGGGAGCCTTGATGTTCAGCGGATCGACTTACATATTCGGGTAGGTCGGACCGCCGGCGCCTTCCGGCGTCACCCAGGTGATGTTCTGCGAAGGGTCCTTGATGTCACAGGTCTTGCAGTGCACGCAGTTCTGGGCGTTGATCTGGAAACGCTTCTCGCCGTCTTCCTTGGTGATCACTTCATACACGCCGGCCGGGCAGTAGCGCTGCGCCGGTTCGTCGTACATCGGCAGGTTGCGGCTCAACGGGATGGTCGGATCGGTCAGCTTCAGGTGGCACGGCTGTTCTTCTTCATGGTTGGTACCGGAGATGAACACCGAGCTCAGCTTGTCGAAGCTGATCTTGCCGTCGGGTTTCGGGTAATCGATCTTCTTGCAGTCGGCCGCGAGCTTGAGGCAGGCGTAGTCCGGCTTGGTGTCGTGCAGGGTGAACGGCAGTTTGCCGCCGAAGATGTTCTGGTCCAGCCAGTTGAAACCGCCGCCGACGATGGCGCCGAACTTGTGGATCGCCGGGCCGAAGTTGCGGCTGGCGAACAGTTCTTCGTAGAGCCAGCTCTTCTTGAAGGCGTCGACGTAGGTGGTCAGCTCTTCGCTGCCGTCTTTTTCAGCAAACAGCGCGTCAGCCACGGATTCAGCGGCGAGCATGCCGGACTTCATCGCGGTGTGGCTGCCCTTGATCTTGGCGAAGTTCAGGGTGCCGAGGTCGCAACCGATCAGCGCACCGCCCTTGAACACCATTTTCGGCAGCGAGTTCAGGCCACCCTTGCAGATGGCGCGCGCGCCGTAGCTGATGCGCTTGCCGCCTTCCAGGTACTGCTTCAGAACCGGGTGATGCTTGAGGCGCTGGAACTCGTCGAATGGCGACAGGTAGGTGTTGCTGTAGGACAGATCGACGATCAGGCCGACTACAACCTGGTTGTTTTCCAGGTGATAGAGGAACGAGCCGCCGGTGTTCTCGGTGCCCATGATGTCCATCGGCCAACCGGCGGTGTGCACCACCAGGCCTGGCTGGTGTTTGGCCGGGTCGATTTCCCAGATTTCCTTCAGGCCGATGCCGTAGTGCTGGGCGTCGGCATCGCTGTCGAGGTTGTAGCGCTTGATCAGTTGCTTGCCGATGTGGCCACGGCAGCCTTCGGCGAACAGCGTGTATTTGCCACGCAGTTCCATGCCCGGGGTGTACAGGCCTTCTTTCGGATGGCCTTCGCGATCGACGCCGAGGTCGCCGGTGATTATCCCGCGCACCACGCCGTTTTCATCGATCAGCGCTTCCTGAGCGGCGAAGCCCGGGTAGATTTCCACGCCCAGGTTCTCGGCCTGCTGGGCCAGCCAGCGGCACAGGTTGCCGAGGGAGATGATGTAGTTGCCTTCGTTGTGCATGGTCTTGGGCACAAAGAAGTCAGGAATCTTCTGCGCGCTTTCGGCGTTTTTCAGCACGAAAATGTCATCGCGGGTGACAGGAGTGTTCAGCGGGGCGCCGAGTTCTTTCCAGTCAGGGAACAGTTCGTTCAGGGCCCGTGGTTCGAATACGGCACCGGACAGGATGTGCGCGCCGACTTCGGAGCCTTTTTCGACCACGCAGACGCTGATTTCCTTACCGGCTTCGGCGGCCTTCTGCTTCAGACGGCAGGCGGCGGACAGGCCAGCGGGGCCGGCACCGACGATGACCACGTCGAATTCCATGTATTCGCGTTCCACAGGCTATCTCCTACTCAAGGCTCAACAGTTTTTTTTCTAATTTGGAGGTTCGGTGTCGTATCCGTTATTGCCTTTACGTTAACGTCAAGGCTAATAATGGGCAAACCACCTTTCTCTCTAGGCGGCGCATTATATCTACACCACTCTTAGCGTCCAATACAAACGTTTGTTTGAATCGGCTCCAGCCCAGAGAAATCAAAGAAGCGCGGCTTATGACAGGGCATTTTGGCGTATTGACCAGAATGGGCGTTCCGGTCAAGATACGGGCGGTTTTGCGCTCGCCGTAGGCTGAATGGTGGTTTCAAGAGCACCTCTAAAGACAGGGCGTAGGCGGTAACCGGTGATGCGCAGCGCAGGTTCGGCGCGCAGTTTACACACCGCGAAGCGGCATGACTCGTCGGTCACGACTGACGAACGGTCATCCGACTCAGCCGGCGTTTTTGGAGGTGCCCTTGTGCCCGATGAGCATCAACCGCCAGGTTCGCCTAGGCGACTTTCTTTTCACCGGAGAGTAACGAGGAATCCATGAAGGTTCTTGTAGCTGTCAAACGCGTTGTGGATTACAACGTCAAGGTTCGCGTCAAGGCGGACAATTCCGGCGTAGACCTCGCCAACGTCAAGATGTCGATGAACCCGTTCTGCGAAATCGCAGTGGAAGAAGCCGTACGCCTGAAAGAAAAAGGCGTTGCGACTGAAATCGTCGTCGTCTCCATCGGCCCGTCCACCGCTCAGGAACAGCTGCGTACCGCACTGGCTCTGGGTGCCGACCGCGCCATCCTCGTCGAATCCGCTGAAGACCTGACTTCCCTGGCCGTGGCCAAGCTGCTCAAGGCCGTGGTCGACAAGGAACAGCCTCAGCTGGTGATCCTGGGCAAACAGGCCATCGACAGCGACAACAACCAGACCGGCCAGATGCTCGCTGCACTGAGCGGCTACGGTCAGGGCACTTTCGCCTCGAAAGTCGAAGTCTCCGGCGACAGCGTTGCCGTGACCCGCGAAATCGACGGCGGCGCGCAGACCGTTTCCCTGAAACTGCCCGCGATCGTCACCACCGACCTGCGTTTGAACGAGCCGCGCTACGCGTCCCTGCCAAACATCATGAAAGCCAAGAAGAAGCCTCTCGAGACGCTGACTCCGGACGCTTTGGGCGTTTCCACCGCCTCCACCAACAAGACCCTGAAAGTCGAAGCGCCGGCTGCACGCAGCGCGGGCATCAAGGTCAAGTCGGTGGCTGAACTGGTCGAGAAACTGAAAAACGAAGCGAAGGTAATCTGATCATGACTATCTTGGTAATCGCCGAACACGACAACAAGGTGCTGGCCCCGGCCACCCTGAACACCGTGGCTGCCGCTGCCAAAATCGGCGGCGACATCCACGTTCTGGTTGCAGGCCAGGGCGCTGGCGCCGTGGCTGAAGCCGCCGCGAAAATCGCTGGCGTGAGCAAAGTCCTGAACGCTGACAATGCTGCCTACGCGCATCAGCTGCCGGAAAACGTTGCTCCTCTGGTAGCAGAGCTGGGCGCTGGCTACAGCCACATCCTGGCTGCCGCCACTTCCAACGGCAAAAACATCCTGCCGCGCGTTGCCGCCCAGCTGGACGTTGACCAGATCTCCGAGATCATCTCGGTTGAAAGCGCTGACACCTTCAAGCGTCCGATCTACGCCGGTAACGCCATCGCTACCGTGCAATCGACCGCTGCGATCAAAGTGATCACTGTGCGTGCCACCGGTTTCGACCCGGTTGCTGCTGAAGGTGGTTCGGCTGCCGTTGAATCGGTTGCCGCTGCTCACAACGCCGGCACTTCCAGCTTCGTCAGCGAAGAGCTTGCGAAATCCGATCGTCCTGAGCTGACCGCTGCCAAGATCGTCGTTTCCGGCGGCCGCGGCATGCAGAACGGTGACAACTTCAAACACCTGTACGCCCTGGCCGACAAGCTGGGCGCTGCCGTGGGTGCTTCCCGCGCCGCGGTCGACGCAGGTTTCGTACCGAACGACATGCAGGTCGGTCAGACCGGCAAGATCGTTGCACCACAGCTGTACATCGCCGTCGGTATCTCCGGCGCGATCCAGCACCTGGCCGGCATGAAAGACTCCAAAGTGATCGTTGCGATCAACAAGGACGAAGAAGCGCCGATCTTCCAAGTGGCCGATTACGGCCTGGTGGCGGATCTGTTCGAAGCCGTACCTGAGCTGGAGAAGCTGGTCTAATCCGGCGGCTTCACTTATAAAGAGCCCGGCCTGTTGGTCGGGCTTTTTTTGTCTCGGATTTGAGTGGGAGCGTTTCGCCATGGATCTGCATCGCCGGTTGGGCTTCTCGTTATTGCTGTGTTCCAGCCTGCTGCCGGGGTTGTCCGTGGCAGCGGGCAAATGCGAACGACTGGTCGTCACCGGCAGCCCGGATGCACCGCCGTATCTCTGGCAGGATCCGCAGAATCCCAAACAGTTGATCGGTGCGAGTGCCGACCTGTTGCAGCAAGTGGCGAAGGACCTGGGCATCAAGGTCGAGCTGCTGTATGCCGGCAAGCGCTCGCAGGCCCTCGACGAAGTGCGCAGCGGGCGCATGGACATGCTGGCCGACGCGCCGCTGGCCTTCAACGAGCTGGAAAACCTCGACTACATTCATCCGCCGTTGCTGGAAAACGACTATCTGGTATGGACCCGCAAGGGCTCGACCCTGGTCTACAGCGAAGCGAAGGACCTTCAGGGCCATCAAGGAGGATTGTCGGAAAAGTCTCGAATGACCCAGGCATTCAGCACTTTCGCCGAGAAGCAATTGACCCTGACCCGTACGGCAAACCTCACTCAGGCCTTGCAGAAACTTCTGCTGGGCGAGGTGGAATATGTACTCGCCGGCCGTTACTCCGGGATGGCGGCCGCGCAGGCATTGGGCATGGCCAATGATCTGCTGGCCTTCGAGCAACCGATTGACCGGCCCGGTCTGTTCCTTGCGCTTTCCCACAACTCGGCCTGCAACGATCCGTGGTTACGCGGACAGCTGGCCAAAAAGATGACAGAATTGCCCGCGTCCGGCCTGACGGAAGCCGCGCTGCAACGCAACATCGAGCGCTGGAAGGCGCAGCAGCAACAGCCGCCGCAACAACCTGTCAGCGCCCCAAAACAGTAGGGATTCTTAGTGAGTAATCGAGTTCTTTTCACGGCCCTGGCCGTTCTGGCCCTGGCCGGTTGCGCCAGCGATCCGGCACCCAATGAACAAATGCGCTTGACCGAGCAGGCGCTGGAGCAGGCCAAGGCCGTCGGCGCCACCGCCGACGAAGTGCCGGAAATGAAACTGGCAGATGACAAGTTCAACCGAGCCAAGGGCAGCATGGCCGGCGAATCCTTCAAGAACGCGCGGATGCGTGCCGAACAGGCCGAACTGGATGCACGCCTGGCCGAAGCCAAGGTGCTGACCCAGAAGAGCGAAGAGCAGCTGAACGTGCTCAACACCCGCATCGTCCGCCTGCGCAAGCAACTGGGGGATGCCCAATGAACCTGACTTCAAAAGCCTTCGGCACTCTGATCCTGGTGGGTTGCGCCAGCCTTTACGGTTGCGCTGGTCAACACAGCGAAACTGCTTTGCAGGAAGCCAGCGCTGACTTCCAGAAGGTCAAGGAAGATTCCAATGTGCTGCGTATCGCGCCGAAAGACGTGATACGTGCCGGTGAATCCCTGGCTCGTGCCGATCGCCTGTCCACTTATTGGGGCAGTGGCTCGGACGTGGCGCATTACTCCTACTTGAGCCAGCGCTACAGCCAGATCGCCCGCGAGCACACCAACCTGGTGCTCAACGAAGAGCGTGCGGCGAAGCTGGAGCTTGAGCGTCAACGCCTGCAACTGGCACTGCGCGAGTCCAAACTGTTGAGCGTGCAGCAGCAGGGTAAATGGCTGGAGGAACAGATTGTCGCACTGGCCACCACCCAGACTGACCGTGGACTGGTGATGACCCTGGGTGACGTGCTGTTCGACACCGGCGAGGCGGAGCTGAAGAATTCGGCGAATCGCGTGGTCTTGAAGATCGTGCAGTTCCTGCAACTCAATCCGAAACGCGTGGTGCGTATCGAGGGTTACACCGACAGCACCGGCGGCAAACAGGAAAACCTCAAGCTTTCCCGTGATCGCGCGCAGTCGGTTGCCGACGTGCTGACGGACCTGGGTATCGACGAAAAACGCATTCAGGTCGAAGGCTACGGTGACGAATACCCGGTGGACGCCAACGCTTCCGAGCGTGGGCGGGCACAGAACCGTCGGGTGGAAATCGTGTTCTCCGACGAAAAGGGCCAGCTCGGCGCCGCCCGCTGAGGGTGGCGTTACTGGAAAGCCCGGCCTGTCATGCAGCGCCGGGCTTTTTTACGTCTGTCGATTACCTCACAAAGCAGTACAGATTTATCCGACACTGGACTGTATGGTTGACTAATATGGCAACTGTCCCAGTACACTTCAGAACTGTTCCGGTATTGTTCACACAAAAATAAAACGCCCGTGATATCGAGTGCTGCGTCATGACCAATCTCTTGCTCTACCAACGTATTGCTCAACAGCTGGCCGAAGACATCCGCCGTGGCGTCTATCAACCGGGCGAGCGCGTGCCTTCGGTGCGCAAGATGAGTTCGCAGCTCAACGTCAGCCATGCCACGGTGTTGCAGGCTTACGCCAACCTCGAGGATCAGGGGCTGATCCGTGCACGGCCGCAATCCGGTTACTACGTACACCAGACGCCGGCCCTGACTGCACCGACCCCGGACATTGCCCGGGTCGAACGACCTGGCCTGGTCACCCGCGCCAGCATCATTCAGCAAGTATTGGTCGAATCGCGCCGCGAAGGCGTGTTCCCGTTGGGCGCGGCGGTGCCGAGCGTCGACTATTTGCCGGTGCGCGCGCTGCATCAGCAATTGGCCAAGGTCACCCGATTCCATAGCCCGCGCGCTTTCAGCTACATGTTCAGTCCGGGCTTCGAGCCATTGCGCCGACAAGTGGCGATCCGCATGCGCGACGCCGGTGTGGTGGTCGATCCGTCGGAAGTGGTGATCACCCACGGTTGTGTCGATGCCTTGCAGATGTCGCTGCGGGTGCTGACCCGCCCGGGCGATCTGATCGCCGCCGAATCGCCAACCTATTACGGACTGCTGCAACTGGCCGACCTGCTCGGCCTGAAAGTCATTGAAATCCCCAGCGATCCGGCCACCGGCATGAGTCTCGAAGCCCTGCAACTGGCGGCCAACCAATGGTCGATCAAAGCCCTGGTGCTGACGACCCGGCTGAGCAACCCGTTGGGCGGTACCATGCCCGAGGAGCGGCAAAAACAATTGCTGCGTCTGGCCTCGGATTTCGATATCCAGATCGTCGAAGACGACATCTATGGCGAACTGATGTTCGAGCAGGGCCGCACCAAGGCCCTCAAGGCCTACGACCGGCTGGATCGGGTGATTTACTGTTCGAGTTTCTCCAAGACCTTGTCGCCGGGCGTGCGTGTGGGCTGGATGATCGCCGGCAAGTATCAGCAGGAAATCCAGCGTCTGCAGACCTTCACCACGCATTCGGCTTGCAGCGTCACGCAAATGGCGATTGCCGCCTATCTGGAAAATGGCGGTTATGACCGGCATTTACGGTACATCCGCCAGGAATACCGAAAAAACCTCAGCGCATTCCAGCTGGCGGTGCAGCAGTACTTCCCTGAAGGCACGCAAATGACCCGGCCCACGGGCGGTTTCATTCTCTGGGTGAGCCTGCCGGGGCGGGTCAACACCCAGGAATTGCATGTCCGCGCGTTACAGCAGGGCATCAGCATCGCACCCGGATTGATCTTCAGTAATACCGAGCAGTTCAACCACTGTATCCGCCTGAATTGCGGCACGCCGTGGAATCGCGAGGCGGAACGGGCGTTGATGACTTTGGGTCTGCTGGCGACTCAACTGTGTCAGGAAATGGCCGGCGGTTTCTGAACAGACTGTGTCGCGCGCTTGTCATGCGGCGTTCAACAGGCGAGCATATGGCCCTCTGCCGTTAGCGTTGTAGGTTCCATGAAAGCGATTTTTCCTGCTGCCTGGATTGTGCTTTGTCTGTTGATGATCGGTCACGCGCCAGCTGTCATGGCCGCTGCCGTTTCGGAAAAGCCGACAACAGCCTCCACGGTGAAAAAGCCGGTGGCCAGCAAGAAAGCCGTACCTGCAAAGGACAAGCAGCAGAAGAAAGCCGCCCCGGCGAAGAAACGTGCGCCAATCGCCTCAAAATCGAAATCGGCCCGTGAAGTGGCCAAGACACCGTTACCGCCGGCCAAACTCGACTTGAGCCTGCCCAGGGATATGGTTCAGCAGTTGAAACCCGTCGGTGCCGTGCCGCTGCCCAAGCGCGAAGCGATCCTGCCGCAGATGTTTGGCGAGAAGAACAGCGGCTTCCAGCTCAACGGTCGTCTTCTAAGCAACGAAATGCAGTTGCAGCTACGCAACGAAGAACGCCGTGAAGTCGAAGGCGCGGCGCTGGATTTCGAATTCAAGCAGTAAATTCAATCGATCCGTGACCCGCAGACCAGACGCTTTGTCGGAGACTGGTCAGTCACTTTCGTTTCTGCGTAAAAACCCGGGTTCAGGGAATTTAAAACAGCCGTTTTAGCGGTTACCCTGTTCCGCGTCCCTTTAACACATTGCCCGTCGCGAGGAACTCGTCGTCATGAAATGCCGTGAAGGCTGTGGCGCCTGTTGCATTGCCCCCTCCATCAGCTCGCCGATTCCAGGCATGCCCGATGGCAAACCTGCCGGCGAACGTTGCGTTCAGCTCTCGGTCGAAAACCTGTGCAGCATTTTCGGCCGACCGGAACGTCCAGCGGTCTGTTCAGGGTTCAGCGCCGATGTCGAAGTCTGCGGAAGCAGTCAGGAAGAGGCGATCAGACTGCTCGGCTGGTGGGAGCAGATGACGGCGGCGTGATGTGTCAAACGTACGGAACTTCAACAATAAGGAATAAGACTATGGGTTCGCTGCATCGTATCGCTGTGTTGTGTGGTTTGACTGCCGTGCTGGCCACTTCGGCTGCCCAGGCGGAAGACTGGAAAGTGGCCAAGAACGAAGACGGCATCAAGGTCTCCCTGAGCGAAGTGCCGGGTTCGGACTACAAGTCTTATCAGGGCGTGACCTTGATGAAGACCACCGTCGCCAAACTGCGCGCACTGCAGGAAGACGTCTCCGGTGCCTGTGCCTGGATTCACGAGTGCAAGACCCAGAAACTGCTCAAGCACGAAGGCGACCAGAGCTGGACCTACACCCAGTTCAATACGCCATGGCCGGTAACCCCGCGCGACTCGATCCTGCACGTCACCACCGTTGAAGGCGCCGATGGCAGCCTGACCCGCAATCTGGAAGGCGTGCCGAAGTACCTGCCGGAAGAAAAAGGCTTTGTGCGTGTCGCTCAGGTCAAAGGCTTCTGGAAATTCGTGCCAAAAGGCGATCAGGTTGAAGTGACTTATCAGGTCCACACCGAGCCAGGCGGCAGCGTGCCGTCGATGATTGCCAACAAGTTCGTGGTCGACGCACCGTTCAATACCCTGAAAGCCCTGAAAGAACGCGCCGAGAAGTAAGTATCGCGTGCTCTGCAAACGCCCCGATGAACTCGGGGCGTTTTGTTTTGTAGCGATATTGTGTTTCCGGATATGCGTTGCACGAAATTTTCACAAACGCTTCAAGACAATTCGCCCGCGCAATTTGAATCTGTCCGGGTATGCCGTGCCTTTAATGAAAGAGTCCGGCAGCAGGGCAGTAATCAATGGCAATGCCGCCGGTGATCGTGCAACATTTGCGCACCGCGCAAGCCCCGGGGCCTGGAATGGCCAACAGAGGGCAGGGCGCAGCTGTATTTTTGCAACTTCAACTTCCAATGGGTCCTAAAACGACATGGCAAACCCGGACGCCCTGAATCAGCAGCGATCTTCCAGTCGCTTGCTGCAACCGACCGTCAAATCGCATCTGGCCTACACGCTCTTGTGCGCGCTGGTCATGATGGTGATGTTTTCCGTGCTGCGCCTCGCGCTGCTGGTCTACAACCGCGAGATGATCCTCGACACCCCGGCTTCGACCTTTCTCGAAGCCTTCGCCAACGGCCTGCGCTTCGATTTGCGTCTGGTGGTCTACCTCTGCGTTCCGATGGTGCTGGCGCTGTTCAGTGCCCGGGCCATGGCTGCGCGCGGGTTCTTCCGCCTGTGGCTGACCGTGACTTCCAGCATCGCGCTGTTCCTCGGCCTGATGGAGATGGACTTCTACCGTGAGTTCCACCAGCGCCTCAATGGTCTGGTGTTCCAGTACGTGAAGGAAGATCCGAAAACCGTGATGAGCATGCTCTGGTACGGTTTCCCGGTGGTGCGCTACCTGCTGGCCTGGGCCGTGGGCACGGTGATCCTGACGCTGGCGTTCAAGGGCGCCGACCGTCTGACCCGCCCGCGTGGCCCGTTCAGCGGCGGCAACGTCGGCACCCGTCAGGTGGCGCCATGGTATGCGCGTCTGGCGGTGTTCGTGGTGTGTCTGCTGATCTGTGTGGTTGCCGTGCGCGGTACTCTGCGTCAGGGCCCGCCGCTGCGTTGGGGTGACGTGTACACCACCGAATCGAACTTCGCCAACCAGCTCGGCCTCAATGGCACCCTGTCGCTGATTGCGGCAGCCAAGGACCGCATGGGCGAAGACCGCAACAACATCTGGAAAGCCACGCTGCCGCAGGATCAGGCGCAGAAGGTCGTTCGCGAAATGCTGGTGATGCCGGACGACAAGCTGGTCGATGCCGACATCGCTGCCGTGCGCCGTGACTACACGCCGCCGGCCGACAAGACCCTGCCGATCAAGAACGTTGTCGTAATCCTCATGGAAAGCATGGCCGGTCACTCGGTAGGCGCGCTGGGCGCACCGGGCAACATCACGCCATACCTCGACAAGCTGTCGAAGGAAGGCCTGCTGTTCGACCGCTTCTTCTCCAACGGTACTCACACCCACCAGGGCATGTTCGCCACCATGGCCTGCTTCCCGAACCTGCCGGGTTTCGAGTACCTGATGCAGACCCCGGAAGGCAGCCACAAACTGTCCGGCCTGCCGCAGCTGCTCAGCGCGCGCAAGTATGACGACGTCTACGTCTACAACGGTGACTTTGCCTGGGACAACCAGTCCGGTTTCTTCAGCAACCAGGGCATGACCAACTTCGTTGGCCGTAACGACTTCGTCAACCCGGTGTTCTCCGATCCGACCTGGGGTGTGTCCGACCAGGACATGTTCGACCGCGGTCTGGTGGAACTGAAGGCACGGGAAAACGGCAAGCCGTTCTACGCGCTGCTGCAAACCCTGTCCAACCACACGCCGTACGCCTTGCCGACGCCATTGCCGGTCGAGCGCGTGACCGACCGTGGCACGCTCAACGAGCACCTGACCGCCATGCGTTACGCAGACTGGGCACTGGGCCAGTTCTTCGAGAAGGCCCGCAAGGAGCCTTACTTCAAGGAAACCCTGTTCGTCATCGTCGGCGACCACGGTTTCGGCAACGAGCGTCAGATCACCGAAATGGACCTGGGCCGCTTCAACGTACCGATGCTGATGATCGCACCGGGCATTCAGGAAAAATTCGGTACCCGTGACCACACCGTGGGTACGCAGATCGACATCGTGCCGACCATCATGGGTCGTCTGGGTGGCGAAGTGCGTCATCAGTGCTGGGGTCGTGACCTGCTCAACCTGCCGGCAGGCGACACCGGTTTCGGTGTGATCAAGCCGTCGGGCAGCGAGCAGACCACTGCCATCGTGACCGCTGACCAGATCCTGGTGCTGCCGAAAGAGAAGGAAATGGCGCCGAAGATCTACCAGTACCAACTGGGCGCGAATCCTTCGGCTGAAATCATTCCGGACGCACCACGTACCGCCGAGTTGAAACTCAAGCTCGAAGCGTTCCTGCAGACGGCTACCAAGAGCCTGCTCGACAACACCGCCGGTGTGATTAACGGCAAGCCGGACTGATCTTCCGCGCAATAAAAAAGAGGCCCTTTTCAGGGCCTCTTTTTTTTGTCGGTCAAAAGGTCATATCCGACCGAGCAACAGCAGCACCAACAGTACAACCAGCACTACGCCGATAATGCCCGAAGGACCGTAACCCCAACTTCTGGAGTGCGGGAAGACCGGCAGACCACCGATCAGCAACAGGATCAGGATAATGATAAGAATTGTGCCCATGTCGATTTCCTTGTTGATAGTGTCTGAGGAGTCTCGTTGTTCAAGGGCGGCTGGAAGTTGAACTAAATCCAGACGGCTTACAAATTCCGACTGGCGCGCGTGAAAGAAAATTCAATGTTTTTTTAACGTATTTGGTTCACGGTCTTATTTCGTTCGATGCCACGGTTTGCTCTTGCCATTCAGCAATCTGATGGAGCGTGGGTCGCTCCGGATCCTTCGCTACACTCCGCGCATCTTCCCCGGAACAACAAGGCTGTCTGTTATGCAAAATCGCATGATGATCACTGGCGCGGGCTCCGGCCTGGGTCGCGAAATCGCGCTGCGCTGGGCGCGTGAAGGCTGGCAACTGGCCTTGTCGGACGTCAGCGAACCGGGTCTGCAGGAAACCCTCAAACTGGTGCGCGAGGCCGGTGGCGATGGTTTCATCCAGCGCTGCGACGTGCGCGATTACAGCCAGCTCACCGCATTCGCCCAGGCCTGCGAAGTGAAGTTCGGTGGCATCGACATCATCGTCAACAATGCGGGCGTGGCCTCGGGCGGATTCTTCAGCGAACTGTCGCTGGAAGACTGGGACTGGCAGATCGCGATCAACCTGATGGGCGTGGTCAAGGGCTGCAAGGCGTTCCTGCCGCTTCTGGAACAGAGCAAGGGCAAGATCATCAACATCGCCTCGATGGCGGCACTGATGCAAGGCCCGGCGATGAGCAACTACAACGTGGCCAAGGCCGGCGTGGTGGCGTTGTCTGAAAGTCTGCTGATCGAACTGGCCCAGCAGGAAGTCGGTGTCCATGTGGTTTGCCCGTCGTTTTTCCAGACCAATCTGCTGGACTCGTTCCGCGGTCCGACACCGGCCATGAAAGCCCAGGTCGGCAAGTTGCTGGAAAGTTCACCGATTACCGCCGCCGATATTGCCGACTACATCTACCAGCAGGTCGCCGCCGGCGAGTTCATGATCCTGCCCCACGAACAAGGCCGCATGGCCTGGGCGATCAAGCAGAAGAACCCGCAGCTGCTGTACAACGAAATGACCGCAATGGCCGAAAAAATGCGCGCCAAGGCCAGACAGAACAACGGCTGAACTTGCACCACCAGAGCCCCGTCGTTAGGGTGACCGCCACAGTCACCCTGACGAGTCATCTGCATGCTCAACTACTTGTGGTTTTTCCTTGCCGCGCTGTTTGAAATCGCCGGTTGTTTCGCTTTCTGGATGTGGTTGCGCCAGGGGAAAAGTGCCTTGTGGGTGATCCCGGCGCTGCTCAGCCTGACCCTGTTTGCACTTTTGTTGACGCGTGTTGAAGCGACCTACGCCGGTCGCGCCTACGCCGCTTACGGCGGCATCTACATCATTGCCTCGATTGGCTGGCTGGCGGTGGTCGAGCGCATCCGTCCGCTGGGCTCGGACTGGATCGGTGTCGCCTTGTGTGTGATCGGTGCCAGCGTGATTCTGTTCGGGCCACGGTTTTCGGCGACTTGAAACACGAGTTTGAAGGAAACGTCTGAAGGCTGATGCGCCGTGGCGTGTAGGGTTTGACTGATTTGCCCGCAGCGCATTGTAGGGCGCTCGAAAGCCGCGCATCTTCAAGGCTCGAAAACCTTGAAGGACAACCCTCATGCTTGTACTCAGCCGTGTTGTCGGTGAACTGATTTCCATCGGCGACAACATCACTTTGCGCGTTCTGGCGGTCAACGGCTCCAGCGTGCGATTCGGCGTCGAGGCGCCAAAGCAGGTCAACGTGCACCGTGCCGAAGTCTACGAGCGGATCCAGCGCAAACAGGTCAACGGCAAGGGCCGCTGACCGTTTCAGTCGAACAGGTGCTTGGGCACGTCGTGCTTGAGCATCAACTGGCATTGTTCGCTTTCCGGATCGAAGACGATCAGCGCCTGCCCCTTGATCAGGGCCTGACGAACCCGCAACACGCGGGTTTCCAGCGGGGTGTCGTCACCGTTGTCGGTGCCGTCGCGGGTGACGAAATCCTCGATCAGGCGGGTCAGGGTGTCGACTTCGAGCGCGTCGTAGGGAATCAGCATGGGCACCTCGGCTAAATCAATGTCGGGATGCTACGGCGAATGATCGCCGAGGGCCAGACTCAACTGTCCGAGCGTTGCCCCACCAGGCTGTCCACCGACGGCACCCGGGTGTCGCTTTCCATTTGTGTCTCGTGTTCGATCTGGTGACTGAAGCGATCCAGTGAGGCGTTGGCCGGTTGCGCATCGCTGGCGAACACCGGCGGACTCAGGATGTATGCCCCCAGCAGACGACTGAGTGCGGCCAGACTGTCGATGTGCGTGCGTTCGTAGCCGTGGGTCGCATCGCAGCCGAAGGCGAGCAGGGCGGTGCGAATGTCGTGGCCGGCGGTGACGGCCGAATGGGCGTCGCTGAAGTAATAGCGGAACAGGTCGCGCCGCACCGGCAACTCGTTTTCACCAGCCAGACGCAGCAGATGCCGCGACAAGTGATAGTCGTAAGGCCCGCCGGAATCCTGCATCGCCACGCTCACCGCGTGCTCGCTGGAGTGCTGGCCGGGAGCAACCGGCGCGATGTCGATCCCGACAAACTCACTGACATCCCAGGGCAAGGCCGCCGCCGCGCCGCTGCCGGTTTCTTCAGTGATGGTGAACAGCGGGTGGCAATCGATCATCAACTCCTGACCGCTGTCGACGATGGCTTTCAGCGCTGCGAGCAGTGCCGCGACTCCGGCCTTATCGTCCAGGTGACGGGCGCTGATATGGCCGCTTTCGGTGAACTCCGGCAGCGGATCGAACGCCACCACATCCCCCACGCAGATACCCAGCGAGTCGCAATCGGCGCGGGTCGCGCAGTAGGCATCCAGACGCAGTTCGACGTGATCCCAGCTGATCGGCATCTCGTCCACGGCGGTGTTGAAGGCGTGCCCGGACGCCATCAGCGGCAACACGCTGCCACGGATCACGCCGTTATCGGTGAACAGACTGACGCGGCTGCCTTCGGCGAAACGGCTCGACCAACAACCGACCGGCGCCAATGTCAGGCGCCCGTTGTCCTTCACCGCGCGCACGGCGGCACCGATGGTGTCCAGGTGCGCCGATACGGCGCGGTCGGGGCTGTTTTTCTTGCCCTTGAGGGTGGCGCGAATCGTGCCGCGTCGGGTCATTTCGAAGGGGATGCCGAGTTCCTCCAGACGCTCGGCGACGTAACGCACGATGGTGTCGGTGAACCCGGTAGGGCTGGGAATGGCGAGCATTTCCAGCAGGACTTTTTGCAGGTAGTTCAGATCCGGTTCGGGAATTTGGATGGTCATGGAAACTCCTGTTGCGGAGCGCCATCCCCGTGTCGGGTGCGGGAATGACGCAGAAGAGAGATCAAACGGCCGGCTGACTGTGTGGAAACAACAGATCCACAAACCGTTCGGCCGTCGGCTGCGGCTCATGGTTGGCCAGGCCCGCCCGTTCGTTGGCTTCGATGAACACGTATTCCGGCTGATTGGCGGCGGGCACCATCAGGTCGAGCCCGACCATTGGAATGTCCAGTGCTCGCGCCGCACGTACGGCGGCATCGACCAGGGTCGGATGTAGAATGGCCGTCACGTCTTCCAGAGTGCCGCCGGTGTGCAGGTTCGCCGTACGCCGTACGAACAGATGCTCGCCGGCGGGCAGGATGCTGCTGTAGTCGTAACCGGCAGCGTGCAGGGTGCGTTGGGTTTCGTGGTCCAGCGGAATCTTGCTTTCGCCGCCGGTAGCCGCTTGCCGGCGGCGGCTCTGGGCTTCGATCAGCGCGCCGATGGAGTGATGACCGTCACCGACCACCTCGGCCGGCCGGCGGATCGCGGCTGCGACTACGTCGAAACCGATCACCAGAATCCGCAGGTCAAGGCCTTCGTGGAAGCTTTCGAGCAGCACGCGGCTGTCGAACTGTTTCGCCGAATCGATCGCTTGCTGCACCTCTTCGATGCTTCGCAGGTCAACGGCCACGCCCTGACCTTGCTCGCCATCCAGCGGCTTGACCACCACCCGCTGATGCTCGTCGAGAAACGCCAGATTGTCGTCCGCATTCGCCGCCAGTTGCTGGGACGGCACATTCAGCCCGGCGTTTTTCAGCACCTTGTGGGTCAGGCTTTTGTCCTGGCACAGATTCATGCTGATGGCGCTGGTGAGGTCGCTCAGGGATTCGCGGCAACGCACCCGACGCCCGCCATGGCTGAGGGTGAACAGCCCGGCATCGGCATCGTCCACTTGCACGTCGATGCCACGTCTATGGGCTTCCTCGACGATGATCCGCGCGTAGGGATTGAAATCTGCCTCTGGTCCGGGGCCGAGAAACAGTGGCTGATTGATGCCGTTCTTGCGTTTGATGGCGAAGGTCGAAAGGTTACGAAAGCCGAGTTTGGCGTAGAGGTTTTTTGCCTGACGGTTATCGTGCAGCACCGACAGATCCAGGTAGCTCAAACCGCGACTCATGAAGTGTTCGATCAGGTGCCGCACCAGCACTTCGCCGACCCCGGGACGCGAACACTGCGGATCGACCGCCAGGCACCACAGGCTGCTGCCGTTTTCCGGGTCGTTGTAAGCCTTCTGATGATTGAGGCCCATGACGCTGCCGATCACCGCGCCGCTGTCTTCGTCCTCGGCCAGCCAGTACACCGGCCCGCCCTGATGATGCGGGGTGAGCAGGGTGGCATCGATCGGCAGCATGCCGCGTGCCTGATACAGCTGATTGATCGACTGCCAGTCCTCTTCGCTTTGTGCTCGACGGATGCGAAAGCCGCGAAACACCCTGGTGGCCTGACGGTAATCGCTGAACCACAGGCGCAAGGTGTCGGAGGGGTCGAGAAACAGTTGGGTGGGTTCCAGACCGAGAATCTGCTGCGGCGCCGCCACGTACAGGGCGATATCACGCTCGCCCGGCTGCTCGTTGAGCAACTCTTGGGCAAGGCTGGCCGGGTCGGGAAAGGTATGGCCGATCAGCAACCGGCCCCAGCCGCAATGCACGGCAATCGGCTCGGCACTCGGTTGGTTGCCATCCTCGGCCAGACGCGCCTGTAAACGTTCATAGGACGGTGTCTGACCGCGCAGCAGCCGTTGGCTGTAAGCCGTGGCGTGAGGTTTCATCGATCAGATTCCTTGTTCGCTAAGCCACAGGTTCAGAGCCGCCAGTTGCCAAAGCTTGGAGCCGCGCAACGGGGTCAACTGGCCTTGTGGGTCGGTCAGCAATTTGTCGAGCATGGCGGGGTTGAACAGGCCGCGATCCTGGCTCGGATCCAGCAGCAGCTCGCGCACCCAGTTCAGGGTGTCGCCTTGCAAATGCTTGAGGCCGGGTACCGGGAAGTAACCTTTCTTGCGATCGATCACTTCGCTCGGGATGACCAGCCGAGCGGCTTCTTTCAAGACCTGCTTGCCACCGTCGGGCAGTTTGAATTTGCCGGGAACACGGGCCGACAATTCCACCAGGCGATAGTCGAGAAACGGCGTGCGCGCCTCCAGACCCCAGGCCATGGTCATGTTGTCGACGCGTTTGACCGGGTCGTCCACCAGCATCACCGTGCTGTCCAGGCGCAGGGCCTTGTCGACTGCCGCATCGGCGCCGGGCTGTGCGAAATGTTCCTTCACGAAGTCGCCGGCGGCGTCATTGGCGGTCAGCCATTTAGGCTGCACCGTGGCGGCGTAATCGTCGTAGCTGCGGTCGAAAAATGCTTCGCGATAGGCCGCGTACGGATCGGCCGCGCCGTCCACTTGCGGATACCAGTGATAACCGGCGAACAACTCGTCGGCGCCCTGGCCGCTCTGTACCACTTTGCAATGCTTGGCCACTTCGCGGGACAGCAGATAGAAGGCGATGCAGTCGTGGCTGACCATCGGCTCGCTCATGGCGCGGAAGGCGGCGGGCAGTTGCTCGATGATCTCTGTTTCGTCGATGCGCAATTGATGGTGCCGGGTGCCGTAGTGTTTGGCGATCAGGTCGGAATACTGGAATTCGTCACCGCGCTCGCCGCCGGCATCCTGGAAACCGATGGAAAAAGTCGACAGGTTCTCCACGCCGACTTCACGCAGCAGGCCAACGAGCATGCTCGAATCGACACCGCCGGAAAGCAGTACGCCGACATCCACCGCCGCCCGTTGGCGGATCGCCACGGCTTCGCGGGTGCTGTCGAGCACGCGGTCGCGCCAGTCTTCCAGTGTCAGGTTTTTTTCGTCGTCGTGTGGGCCGTAGGGCAGGGTCCACCAGGTTTTTTGCTCGGTGGTGCCGTCCGCCTCAATGCGCATCCAGCTCGCTGGCGGCAGCTTTTCGATGCCGGCCAGCAAGGTGCGCGGCGCCGGCACCACGGCGTGGAAGTTCAGGTAATGGTTGAGCGCCACCGGATCGAGGATCGGGTTGATGTCGCCGCCCTTGAGCAATGCCGGCAGGGCCGAGGCAAAACGCAGGCGCTGACCGGTGCGCGACAGGTACAGCGGCTTCACACCGAGACGGTCACGGGCGATGAACAGGCGCTGGGCATCGCGCTCCCAGATGGCGAAGGCAAACATGCCGTTGAGTTTCGGCAGCAGCGCTTCGCCCCAGGCGTGATAGCCCTTGAGCAGCACTTCGGTGTCGCCGCCGGAGTAGAACGCGTAACCGAGCGCTTCGAGTTCGGCGCGCAGTTCAGGAAAGTTGTAGATCGCGCCGTTGAAGGCCAGGGACAGGCCCAGTTGGCTGTCGATCATCGGCTGCGCCGAGCCGTCCGACAGGTCCATGATTTTCAGGCGTCGATGGCCCAGGGCAATCGGCCCCTGAGCATGAAAACCCCACGCATCAGGGCCGCGAGGCGCCAGGTGATGGGTGATTCGTTCGATGGCTGCAAGGTCTGCAGGTTGTTGATCAAAACGTAACTCGCCAGCTAGTCCGCACATAAAGTCCTTACCGGTTTTTCCGTTGGGGAGGGTGTTGCTGAACCGCGCCGAAATGGCCGGTACCCAGAAACTGACCCGGTGCGGATGTGGGAGTTTTAGAACGATCGGTTATAAGCGTGTCAGTCTGACCGGTGGGCCATTAGCATCCTGCGGGAAGTCAGCGGTAGTAGATAAGTATTCAAAACATAAGGATTGCTGCTGGTTTGCTGGCTTGAACGGGCAGTTTTCCGAGTTTTTTATTCGTCGCCGGGATCGATAAGGTGAATGGACTCAACAGCAATAAAGGAATATTGCCCATGCCCACGACACCGTACTCGTCCACCTCGATCACCCTCACGGATAAACAGAAACTGAGCTTTCTGCTGGAGGCCACAGGCGATCTGGACACCGCCCGGACCTTGCAGAAAACCCTGCCCCCCGCATTGCTCAAAGCCAGCGCCGATACGCTGGCGGCATTGGAAAAGACCTCGCGTGACTTGTACGTGACCCAGACGCAAGTCGAAACAGACCTGAGCCGGCTGCAATCGCTCAAGCACTTTTGCATTGAACAATTGAACTGCGCCCTGACTGCGCGTTGGCCGGCCGTATTCGATGTCGAGAACGACTATCTGGAGTTGCCGGGAAGCTATTGCGGGTGCGAGGCAGTGACCCCGCCCGGAGGTGGAGAGAAGGTCATTCCGCCCGCTACACCCACGCTGCTGGAAGCCGCGATGCAGAACTTCACGGAAGTCGAGGCGCAAGCCGATTATTTTCCCGAAGGCAGCTTCGTGCGGATTGCCAGCCAGCCTGACGGCGTTCCCGGACTGACACCGACGGCGTTCGCCGCACTTTGCCGGGAGCTGGATCTTGGCCGACTGTATCAGGAGCATTTCCAGCAGGTGTTCGGGGTCAGGGAGGTCAATGGCAGTCGAGTCGCCACCGGGCCGATGGTTCGCAATATCTCGGTGATGAAAAAGCAGATGTTGCAACTGGACCTGCACATGGCGCTGATGAAGGAGCACGTTTCCCCGGAAGGCTTCCGGACGGTTCAACGTTTGATCGATGCCGCAGGCGTCGCCAGTGCCCCTGGCCTTCATTACCAGGGCAGACCGCTGATCATGCAGGGCATTGAATTGCTCGAGAGCTGTATCTGGGGCGTCGTGGTGTTCTCCGAACGTTCGGTGGAGCTGGATCCGGATCAGTGGTGTCTGGTGTACATGCCTGGAGAACCCGATCAGCCACTGTCCGAGTTCGCCAGCTTCACGGCGTTCATCGCTTATCTGGAATTCAAACTGGGGCTGGACAGTTACAAGAGTTACTTCAGCCACTGCATCGGCGAAGTCGACAAGGTCGATTTTTTCAAGACATTCACCGATACCGGCAGTTTGGGGCAGGTCAAACAGCTGGAGATGAATGATCCTTTGTTCGACTTCATGCTCAAGAGCCATGTCGGCAAGCTGCAACTCGACGCCCGTGCGCTCGCCGTACCGACTGCAGATGTTGATGAAGAAGAGCGCAAGAAGCGACTGATTCAATACCTGGAAATCGGCTTGACGATCGCCAACGTGGCGGGCTTCGTCGTTCCGGTATTGGGGCAATTGATGATGGGCGTCGCTATCGGACAAATGCTCGCCGAGGTGTACGAAGGGATTGAAGACTGGAGTCGTGGCGACCGTCAGGAAGCGTTTTCGCATCTGCTCAGTGTTGCCGAGAATATTGTGCTGATGGCAGCCGTGGGGGCCGGGATCAAGGGGGTGAAATCTCTGGTGATCAAGACGGTACGCCAACACCCGGATTTTTTTCAGCCATTTACCACGATCCTCGATCGTCAGGGTCAGGCCCGCTTATGGAAACCGGACCTGCGCGGTTATGCACAACCATTGACCACCACGGCGACGCCTGATGCACAGGGGTTTTACCGGGTCGACGGCAAGGTTTTCGTCCGTCTCGATCAACATTTCTACGAAGTGGCACATGAGCCGGCCAGCAACACCTTTTGTATCCAGCATCCTGTTCGTCCTGGTGCCTACGCGCCTGTACTTGAACACAACAACCATGGAGGCTGGCGTCACGCTTTCGAACACGCCGAAAACTGGAGTGGTGGCTACCTGCTTAAACGCATCGATCCAGGTCTGACGGCTTTCGACGACAGTCGTCTTGAGATGATTCGACAGCTGACGGACACTCATACCGGCGAGTTGCAGCGTCTGTTCGAGAACAACTTGCCACTGCCCGTCCGTTTACGCGATGCGCTCGAGCAATTAAGGCTTGAGCGCCAATTGCGTGATTTCATTACAGCAATGGAGGCCGGCGAAGCGTTCGATGCCCGTTACACCGAGGAGCAGATGCATGCGTTGCCTCGCCTCGCTAACTGGCCCACTGATCGCTACATCAAGGTCGTTGACGAGCATGGCCGTATCACCGCGACCTTTCCTCCCGATGTAATTGACGATGACACGGTGAGCGTCATTGTGACCCACGCACAACTGGAGAAGGGCGAGCTGTTACAGACGGTCATCAACGGTTTGTACCCCGAGGAAGTGGAGACGCTGGTTGGCGAGAATGTTGCCCCGGCGGACGCTGGCACACAGTTGGCCAAAGTGATCGGGGCCGCGGTCAAGACTGATCGCAGGTCGACCTTCGATCACCTCTACCGGCGATACGATCGAGCTGTCGCCGGCGAGTTGCTCAATATTCGCAACGCTTATCCCGACCTGCCGGTGCGGTATGCGCGTGAGTTGCTCAAGCGAGCGCCAAGTGTTGAACGGATGCACCTGCGCAGTACCGGGCGGGTACCCATGGGGCTGGCAGAACGTGTCCGCGCGGCTTCGAGTGATGTGCGTGTGGATCGGGCGTTGACCGGGTTTTACCTGGCTGACATTGCCAGTGCCGATACCACGAGGCTGGCGATCCGGTTGTTACCCCGGCTCAGCGGATGGGATTCTGAGTTCTACCTGGAGGTGCGGGCAAAAAAACTGAACGGAGACTTGTTGGAAACGCTGGGCGAGAAACCGCTCGTGACGTCGAGTTCATGCACGCTGGTCAGGCTCGACAACGGTTATGAAGTGTTCGGCGGTGACAGGAAATCCCTCGGTCATGTGGCGTCCGGTACGGAAAGTCTCTATCACGCGATCCTCAAGGGGCTTTCGTTGCGCCAGCGCAAGGCCATCGGGTTTGCGGAACCGAAGGCGGACGATGGTTGGCGTCTGCGACTCAAACTCCTGGACTGTGCACTGGACGAGCGCGAGGGCTGTGCCCGGATCCTGGCGGATGAGCGGTTGCAACCGACCATCCCGGAGCTTGCGTGTACGCTTGCCGATTCGCCCGTCGAGCCAGTCACGCACTCGCGCCGATTGCTGCGCAAAGTCAAATGGATCTATCCCTCTTTTTCGGACGTACAGGCTAGGGAGTTTCTTGAACAGTTGGGCGGTGACCATCTGACCAGAGCGATACGGGTACGACAGCTGCAAGAGGATCTGAGTCGGCTCCGGGATGTGCTGGACACCTGGAGCGAGGACGAATTGGCCATGAGTTCCTTGGGGGGCTTGCTGTATGACGTTCATGATTGCCGGCAAATCGTGGCCGACGAGATCGAGGACTGCTTCAGGCGGCGGGTTTTCCAGAGCGACGAGTTTGGGCACCGGGTATACGGTTTGAACCTTGACGGCATGCGATTCGGCAAACTGCCGATACTGCCGGTCGGACTGACCTTCGACCATGTCAGATATCTGTCTCTGCAAAACATGCAGCTGGACAACGATGTGGCCTACTTTCTGAAAGCCTTCAAGCAGCTCGAGACCCTGGCACTGGACAGCAATCAGCTGACCTTGCTGCCTGAGATCATTTCGCATATGCCGAACCTCAAGCACTTGAGCATGGGAAACAACCGGATCCAGCTGACAGAGCATTCGCTGGTGAAGTTGTCCAGATTACGCACGCTGCAAAGCCTGGACCTGAGCGGGAACCGCCTGGGAGCGACAGTGGATGTAGGTGGTCTGTTCGACCTGAATCACCTTTACTTGCGTAACACCCGTGCCACCGAGCTGCCGAAGGGATTGCAGTATCTGCCCAATCTGAAACGGGTGGATCTGCGCGACAACGATATTCGCGATCTGCCTGACTGGCTCTTTGGAACGTCCAGGTATTTCAGTGAAACGATCAATCTGCGTAACAACCCGATTTCCGATGTCAGCAAAGTCCATCTTGATTCCTACCGCAAGACCGTGGGTATCGGCATGGGGTATCTGGAAAACGACATCGCTCGACTCGACGAGAACCTGGCGCGTTCGATCTGGTTGACTGAAACAGGGGGGAGCGTGGGTTCACGGCGCCTGCAGACGTGGACCGCAATCAAGGATGATCCGATGGCCGAAGGCCTGTTTCAGCTATTGGCTGAACTGGGTAATTCTGCTGAATCCGTACACGTGCGTGAAGACATGACGCGCCGGGTCTGGACGGTTCTGGAGGCAACGCAGGCCGACGCCGAACTGCGGCGACAGATTTTCGATCTGGCGGCCAACCCGATCAACTGCACGGACAATGCGGCGCTGAACTTCAGTCATCTGGAAGTCGCCGTGCAGGTTCATCGTGTGACCCGCGTTTCCGCGGGCCGACAACCTTCGGCGATATCGCTGATCAAACTTGCAAGAGGGCTGTTTCGTCTCGACCAACTGGACGGGATTGCAACGGAGCATGCAGAGGCGCACTCGTCACCGGATCCCCTGGAGGTGGCTCTGGCCTATCGCTCCGGGCTGGCGGAGGCTCTCGAACTGCCGGGGCAACCGTCGCACATGCGCTACGCGTCAATTGCAGAGGTGACAGGGGCGGATCTGGTAGAGGCCATCGATAGAATCCAGACCGCCGAGCTGTCTCCAGACTGGTTGAAGTTTCTGGTTCGTCAGCCATTCTGGAGCCAGTACGTGAAAAGCAGCTTCGCACAGCAGTTCGACGATGCCCGTGCACCTCACGACGAGGAGGCTCTGGCGTTATTCGAGAAGGCTGAAGAGCTCAGCTCTGCCGACTACCTGAGTGAAATGAATCAGTGCGCCACCCGGCGGGAGCAAACCGAAGGTGCCTTGCTCGAACGATTGACCGAGCAAGTGATGAAGCTGATCGAGGGCAATACCTGCCTGATGCCGGAGGGGGGATCCTGATCCGGGCTGGCAGGTTATTTTCCCCGAATCAGCCGGCGCAGGGCGAACCGGTTGGGATGGCATGCTTCGGCCACACTTCTGGGCAGCGGCAGTGGTTCGTTGTCCAGCCAGGCTGCCAGCAATTCACCTGACAGTGGCGCGGTGATCAACCCGCGTGAACCATGGCCGCTGTTGACGTACAGACCGTCCAGCCACGGGCAGGCGATGTCCGGCACTTGCCGGGCATCCTTGCCCAGGACTGCGTAGGTTTGATCGAAGGCTTCGCGGTCGGCGAGCGGGCCGACGATCGGCAGGTAGTCAGGACTGGTGCAGCGGAATGCGGCGCGTCCTTCAAGGCGTTCGGGATCCTGATCCTTGATGTGCAGGCGCAAGACCAGGTCGTCGGAGATTTCTTCGAGCATCGCCAGATTGCCCAGGTGCTCGGCGGTGGTCGGGGTCAGGTCGTCGTTGTTGAAGTCGAAGCTGGCACCCAGGGTGTGTTCACCCAGCCGTGCCGGAGCGACATAGCCTTCGGCACAGACCACCGTTGCCAGTGCCTGGCTGTCTTCGGTCTTTGCCAGACGGGTGATCTGTCCGCGAATGCGTTTGAGCGGCAGCTCGGCGCTCTGTGCAAACCTTTTGATCTCGGCGGCGCCGGCCAGTACCACGACGGGTGCTGTTGCGATCAATTGTCCGCCGTCGAAAACTTGCCACTGACCGTCGACCTTGTGCAGCTCAACGGCGTCCTGATGAGTCAGCAGTGTGATGCCCGGTTGCGCAGCTTGTGCCTGACACAACGCGGGCGGATGCACCCAGCCACCTTCGGGATAATACAAACCGCCGTGGGCCAGACCGATCCCGGCACGGGCCTGCGCCTCGGGTTGATCGAGCCACTGCAGAAGATCTTCGGGAAACGCCGCCGCCAATTGTGCCTGACGCTCGCGTTCCTTTTCATTGAACGCCAGTTGCAGCACACCGCAGTCATCCCAATCGGTGCCGCGCTGCAGGGTTTCCAGCAGGCGCCGGGTGTGGCCGAAGCCGCTGACGATCAACTGCGACAGCGCTGTGCCGTGGGCGGACAGTTTCAGATACAGCACGCCCTGGGGATTGCCCGAGGCTTCCTGCGCCACTGCTGCATGACGCTCCAGCAGACTGACCTGCCAACCCCGCACCGCGAGGCTGGCGGCCGTGGCGCAACCAGCCAGACCGGCGCCGATCACCAGGGCACGACGCTCTCCCATGACAGGCGCCGGGCGGGCGAACCACGGTTTGTCCGCAGCGGGTAACGGCACATCCTCCGGCCAGCCGAGAAACTCGCCACGCAAAATTTCCCATTTGTGGCCGATGCCCGGCGTGCGCTTCATCTTGAAGCCGGCGGCGTTGAGCAGACGTCGCACCCAACCGGTGCTGGTGAACGTGCTGATGGTCGAACCCGGCGCCGCCAGTCGCGCCAGCTCGGCGAACAATTCGGCGGTCCACATCTCGGGGTTTTTCGCCGGAGCGAAACCGTCGAGAAACCAGGCATCGATCTGGCCGTCCAGTTGCGGCAACTGCTCCAGCGCATCGCCGATCAGCAGCGTCAGGGTCACGCGACCGTTATCCAGAACAATGCGCTGGAAACCCTGATGAATCGCCACGTAATGCTTGAGCAGTTGATCGGACAGCGGCTTGAGATCCGGCCACAACGCCAGCGCACGCTGCAGGTCGGCAGGGCTCAGCGGGTACTTTTCCACGCTGACGAAATGCAGCCGCGCACCGGCCACCGCATGCTGTTCGAACAACTGCCAGGCGCAGAGAAAATTCAGCCCGGTACCGAAGCCGGTTTCACCGATCACCAGTCGCCCGCCCGCCGGCAGCGCGGCGAAGCGTTCAGCCAGTCGATTCTGTTCAAGGAACACGTAGCGGGTTTCATCCAGCCCCGACTGGTCGGAAAAATACACATCGTCGAACACTCGCGAACGCGGGCGTCCCTGGTCATCCCAGTCGAGTTGGGCGTGGGGCATTACAGGTTTCATGGCAGGCTCGGCAACGGCAAGGCGGCCATTCTAGCCGATCACGCGGGCAGCGCTTGATCCATGGCAAGCCTTGCTATGGATGACTCAAGGACAATCCGCCCCCGGCGGGAATTTCTGTGCCGCGTCTGTGCCCAATCCGCTAGTCTTGCTGAATCCTGGAAGGAGCCGTCCCTATGTTCGAATCCGCTGAAATCGGTCACGCCATCGACAAAGAAACCTACGACGCCGCCGTACCCGCGCTGCGTGAAGCACTGCTGGAAGTCCAGTTCGAGTTGCAGCAGCAAAAGCGTTTTCCGGTGATCATTTTGATCAACGGCATCGAAGGCGCTGGCAAGGGCGAGACGGTCAAGCTGCTCAACGAGTGGATGGACCCGCGTCTGATCGAAGTGCGTACCTTCGACCAGCAGACCGACGAAGAACTGGCGCGACCACCGGCCTGGCGTTACTGGCGGATGTTGCCGGCCAAGGGGCGGATGGGGATTTTCTTCGGCAACTGGTACAGCCAGATGCTGCAGGGCCGGGTGCACGGTTTGTTCAAGGACCCGCGACTGGATCAGGCCATCGCCGGTGCCGAACGGCTGGAGAAAATGCTGTGCGATGAAGGCGCATTGATCTTCAAGTTCTGGTTCCACCTGTCCAAGAAACAGATGAAGGCGCGCCTCAAGGCGTTGGCTGATGACCCTTTGCACAGCTGGCGGATCAGCCCGCTGGACTGGCAGCAGTCGGAAACCTACGACAAGTTCGTCAAGTACGGCGAGCGCGTGTTGCGCCGCACCAGCCGCGACTACGCACCCTGGCATGTCATCGAAGGGGTGGACGCGCATTACCGCAGCCTGACCGTGGGCAAGATCCTGCTCGAAGGCCTGCAAAATGCGCTGAAACGTCCGGACGTGCATTCGAATGCTGTCAGTGCCCAGCCGTTGGGCACATCGGTGGATCAGTTGAATCTGCTCGACAGCCTGAACCTGAACCAGAACCTGGACAAGAAGGATTACGAAGAGCAACTGATTACCGAGCAGGCGCGACTGTCCGGCCTGATGCGTGACAAGCGCATGCGCCGCCACGCGCTGGTGGCGGTGTTCGAAGGCAACGATGCGGCGGGCAAGGGCGGGGCGATCCGGCGGGTCGCGGCGGCGCTCGATCCGCGTCAGTACAACATCGTGCCGATTGCCGCGCCGACCGAAGAGGAGCGGGCGCAACCGTATCTGTGGCGTTTCTGGCGGCACATTCCGGCCCGAGGCAAGTTCACCGTGTTCGACCGCTCGTGGTACGGCCGGGTGCTGGTGGAGCGGATCGAAGGTTTTTGCAGCACCGCCGACTGGATGCGTGCCTACGGTGAAATCAACGACTTCGAAGAGCAACTCGCCGACGCCGGGGTGATCGTGGTCAAGTTCTGGCTGGCCATCGACAAGGATACGCAAATGGAGCGTTTCCAGGCCCGCGAGGAGATCCCGTTCAAGCGTTTCAAAATCACCGAGGACGACTGGCGCAACCGTGACAAGTGGGACGCCTACCGTGCGGCGGTGGGGGACATGGTCGATCGCACCAGCACCGAAATCTCGCCGTGGACACTGGTCGAGGCCAATGACAAGCGCTGGGCCCGGGTCAAGGTGCTGCGCACGATCAATCGCGCACTGGAAGAGGTCTTCGAGAAATCCGACAAGAAGGAAAAGAAGCACAAGGACTGACCGATGGGCACGCATACGCGAGGTGAATGATTGTCGCGGTCGGCGATGGGGTGGACTTATGCTCGGTTCACTCTCAACCGACTACAACAATGAGGTATGCCATGCGTGAAGTGGTGATCGTCGACAGCGTGCGGACCGGCCTGGCCAAGTCCTTTCGCGGCAAGTTCAACCAGACCCGCCCCGATGACATGGCGGCCCATTGCGTGAACGCGTTGCTGTCGCGCAACGACGTCGACCCGGCCAGCGTCGAGGACTGCATCGTCGGTGCCGGCTCCAACGAAGGCGCCCAGGGCTACAACATCGGCCGCAACGTGGCGGTGCTCTCGCGACTGGGCACCGGTACGGCGGGCATGACCCTCAACCGTTTCTGCTCTTCGGGTCTGCAGGCGATTGCGATTGCCGCCAACCAGATCGCTTCGGGTTGCAGCGACATCATTGTTGCCGGCGGTGTCGAATCGATCAGCCTGACCCTGAAAAGCGTCAACACCGATCACCTGATCAATCCGTTGCTCAAACAGCAGACCCCGGGCATCTACTACACCATGGGTCAGACCGCCGAAGTGGTGGCGCGTCGTTATGGCGTCAGCCGCGAGGCTCAGGATCGCTACTCGCTGCAAAGTCAGATCCGCACCGCTCAGGCGCAGGCCGCCGGTCTGTTCAATGACGAAATCGTGCCGATGGCGGTGAAATACCGGGTCGAGGACAAGAACAGCGGAGAAGTGCAGATCCTCGACGGCATCGTCGATCGCGATGACTGCAATCGCCCGGATACCACCTATGAAAGCCTTGCCGGACTGAAACCGGTGTTCGCCGAGGATGGTTCGGTAACGGCAGGCAACTCGTCGCAGTTGTCCGACGGCGCCTCGATGACCCTGGTGATGAGCCTGGAAAAAGCCCTGCAACTGGGGCTCAAGCCAAAGGCGTTTTTCCGTGGTTTCACCGTGGCTGGTTGCGAGCCGGACGAAATGGGCATCGGCCCGGTGTTCTCGGTGCCGAAGCTGCTCAAGGCCAAAGGTTTGCAGGTTGCGGACATCGATCTGTGGGAATTGAACGAAGCGTTCGCCTCGCAATGCCTGTACGCCCGTGATCGGCTGGAAATCGACAACGAGAAGTACAACGTTAACGGTGGCTCGATTTCCATCGGCCACCCGTTCGGCATGACCGGATCGCGGCAGGTCGGGCATCTGGTGCGCGAATTGCAACGACGCAATCTGCGCTACGGCATCGTGACCATGTGCGTGGGCGGCGGGATGGGCGCGACCGGTTTGTTTGAAGCGGTGCGCTAAGTCCGGTTGCCGGAATCCAGCAATTGCATCCGCGCGATGTACGCGCGGATTTCCTGCTCGGCTTTCTCGGGGCTGTCGAACGGCCCTTCGAGGGTGTTCTCCCGGGTACTGAAAAACAGTTCGCCGTTGACCCGGCACACCCGGTCACTGCGAAAGTGCGTGGCGGGGGCGGTGTCCTGGGCGCGCATTCCGAACATGATCGATCTCCTTGAGCGCTGCGCTGAATGGGATCCAAAGAGCTTATGCCTGAACCACTTGCAGCGCTTCGCCAGTCGATCAACGGCAGCGCGTCAATTTAATGCTGCGACCTGCACAGTTTCATTTGCGGCTTGAGCGCAACTGTCCCTGTGTCGCGCTTGCCGCTGCGCCTAGAATGAGCGCTCCTGTCATTGGCTTTCGGGGTTCTCATGCACGTTTCATCGGGTCGTTGGGTGTACGGCATGTTCCTGGCCTTGTTGACCGCGTTCTTGTGGGGAATCCTGCCGATCAAGCTCAAACAGGTGCTGCAGGTGATGGACCCGATCACGGTGACCTGGTTTCGCCTGACGGTGTCCGGCGGCTGCCTGTTCATTTATCTGGCGGCCACAAAGCGTTTGCCGAATCGCAAGGTGCTCGGGCCGAAGGGCGGCTGGCTGGTGCTGATGGCGGTGCTCGGTCTGGTGGGCAACTACGTGCTGTACCTGATGGGCCTGAACCTGCTCAGCCCCGGCACTGCGCAACTGGTGGTGCAGATGGGGCCGATCATGTTGCTGATCGCCAGTCTGTTCGTGTTCAAGGAACGCTTCAGTATTGGTCAGGGCATGGGGTTGGCGGTGTTGCTGATTGGCTTCGCGCTGTTTTTCAATCAGCGTCTGGCGGAGTTGCTCACGTCTTTATCTGATTACACCGCCGGCGTGTTGCTGGTGTTGCTGGCGTCGACCGTCTGGACCTTTTATGCGCTGGGCCAGAAGCAATTGCTGACCGTCTGGAATTCGCTGCAGGTGATGATGGTGATCTACCTGTTCTGCGCCTTGCTGCTGACACCTTGGGTGCATCCGCTGGAAGCGCTGGAGTTGAGCCCGTTGCAGGGCTGGCTGCTGCTGGCGTGCTGCATGAACACCCTGATCGCCTATGGCGCGTTTGCCGAAGCACTGGCGCATTGGGAGGCCTCGCGGGTCAGCGCGACGCTTGCGATCACACCGCTGGTGACCTTCGGTGCCGTGGCGATAGCCGCATGGACCTGGCCGGAATACGTGCACGCCGAGCAGATCAACGGTCTGGGTTATGGCGGGGCGGTGCTGGTGGTGCTGGGTTCGGCGCTGGTGGCACTGGGGCCTTCGTTGATTGCCGGGCTCAAGGCCCGGCGGGCGAAACTGTTGGTCGGATAACCTTCCCGTGCCGAGCACGGGAAGGATCGGGATGACTCAGCCCTTGGCCCCGGCCTCGATCATGTTTTCCGGGCGCACCCAGGCATCGAAATCTTCATCGGTCAGATAGCCCAGCTCCAGCGCTGCCTCGCGCAGGGTCTTGCCTTCGCTGTAGGCCTTCTTGGCGATTTCCGCCGATTTGTCGTAGCCGATGTGCGGGTTCAGCGCCGTCACCAGCATCAGACCGCGCTCCAGATGTTTCGCCATGACTTCGGCATCCGGCTCAAGCCCGGCGATGCAGTGCTGCTGGAAGTTGCTGCAGCCATCGGCCAGCAGGCGGATCGATTGCAGCAGGTTGTGGATGATCACCGGTTTGAATACGTTCAACTGCAAGTGACCCTGACTGGCGGCGAAACCGATCGCCACGTCGTTGCCCAGCACCTGGCAGGCCAGCATCGACAGCGCCTCGCACTGAGTCGGATTGACCTTGCCGGGCATGATCGAACTGCCCGGCTCGTTGGCCGGCAATTTCACTTCGGCAAAACCTGCGCGAGGGCCTGAGCCCAGCAAGCGCAGGTCGTTGGCGATTTTCATCAGCGCCACGGCGAGGGTTTTCAGGGCACCGGACAGCGTGGTCAGTGGTTCATGGCCGGCGAGGGCGGCGAACTTGTTCGGGGCGGTGACGAACGGCAGACCGGAAAGTGCAGCCAGCTCGGCGGCAATCGCTTCGCCGAAACCGTGGGGCGAATTGAGCCCGGTGCCGACGGCGGTGCCACCCTGGGCCAGTTCGCACACCGCTGGCAATGCGGCGCGGATCGCCCGTTCGGCGTAATCCAGCTGCGCTATGAAACCGGAGAGTTCCTGGCCGAATGTGATCGGCGTGGCATCCATCATGTGGGTGCGACCGGTCTTCACCAGCTTCATGTGCCGCGCCGACAGCTCGGCCAGTCCACCCGACAGCTCGGCAATGGCCGGCAGCAGTTGGGTCTGCACTGCTTGCGCAGTGGCGATGCTCATGGCGGTGGGGAAGCAGTCGTTGGAGCTCTGCGAGCGGTTGACGTGATCGTTCGGGTGCACCGGCGTCTTGCCGCCGCGGGGGTTGCCGGCCAGTTCGTTGGCGCGACCGGCAATCACTTCGTTGGCGTTCATGTTGCTCTGGGTGCCGCTGCCGGTCTGCCAGACCACCAGCGGGAACTGGTCGTCATGCTGGCCGTCGAGCACTTCGTCGGCGGCCTGTTCGATCAGGCGGGCGATGTCGGCAGGCAGGTCGCCGTTGCGGTCGTTGACCCGGGCCGCGGCTTTCTTGATCAGGGCCAGGGCGTGCAGGACCGGCAAGGGCATGCGTTCCTGGCCGATGGCGAAGTTGATCAGCGAGCGTTGCGTCTGAGCGCCCCAGTAAGCGTCGTCCGGGACTTCGATCTGGCCCAGGCTGTCGGTTTCGATACGGCTCATCGTGCACACTCCTGTTGGTCTGTTTGCGCAGTTTAGGCCGGTGTCGGCCCGGGTGGTTCCCTCCATTCGATTGTTGACCGGCAAATCCCCGCCAATCAAGCACGGCAAGGCCCGGGGGTTGAGCCGCAGCGTTATTCAGGCGCAGAATGGTCGCCCTTGGGGTTTTACCTCGCCTAGCTGAAAAGGAAACTCGATGACTCGTCTTCGTGCCATCTGCACCGCGGTTGCCCTGGTTTGCGCCAGCGGCCAGGTGCTTGCCGATACCGCCAGCCACAACGCCAGTGCCGAAGCTTTCCTGACCCTGGCGCACGCTGACAAGCTGGGCACTCCGGTGTACATGCAAGTGCAGCAGATGTTCGCCCAGCGTTTTGAACAGACCAAGGCTCCGGAATCCAAGAAAGCCGTACTGGATACCTACCAGGCCAAGGCCAACGCCGCTCTGGACCAGGCCATCGGCTGGAACAAGCTGAAACCGGACATGGTCAAGCTCTACACCAGCAACTTCAGCGAACAGGAGCTCAAAGACCTGGTCGCGTTCTACCAGTCGCCACTGGGCAAGAAAGTCCTGGAAAAAATGCCGCAGCTGACCCAGCAATCGGCCCAGATGACCCAGGCCAAACTGGAACCTGCCGTTCCTGTGGTCAACAAGCTGCTGGACGACATGACCAACGAGCTGGCACCGAAAGGCGCGGCTCCGGCCAAGAAGAAGTAAGCGGAGTTCGTGATGACCATGCAACAACGCATCGAATCGACGCTGGCGCTGCTTCAGCCTGAGCATCTGCAAGTGCTGGACGAAAGCCACATGCACAGTCGCGGGTTGCAGACCCACTTCAAGGCAGTGGTGGTCAGCGCGCAGTTCGAAGGCCTGAACCGGGTCAAGCGCCACCAGAAAGTCTACGGCACGCTCGGCGAGCTGATGGGCGAGTTCCATGCGTTGGCGCTGCACACCTACACCCCGCAGGAATGGGCAGAAGTGGGCGCCGCTCCGGCGTCGCCGACCTGTGCCGGCGGCAGCAAGCATTGAGCCTTGCAGCAATGAACTGAGGTTTTTTGCTAGAATCCGCAACGCGCCGCTCACCCGGCGCGTTTTTTTTCGCATCCGGTTCACCCTTTACGAGGGTAGCCACCTGGAGAAATACCCATGACACAACCGATTGTCGTGGCGGCACTGTACAAGTTCGTCACCCTCGAAGATTACGTCAACCTGCGCGAGCCCCTGCTGCAAGCGATGGTCGACAACGGCATCAAAGGCACCCTGTTGATCGCCGAAGAAGGCATCAACGGCACGGTTTCCGGCAGCCGTGAAGGCATCGACGGCCTGCTGGCCTGGCTGCGCAACGATCCACGCATGGTCGACATCGATCACAAGGAATCGTACTGCGACGAGCAGCCGTTCTACCGCACCAAGGTCAAGCTCAAGAAAGAGATCGTGACCCTGGGCGTCGAAGGCGTCGACCCGAACAAGAAGGTCGGCACCTACGTCGAGCCGCAGGACTGGAACGCGCTGATCAGCGATCCGGAAGTGCTGCTGATCGACACCCGCAACGATTACGAAGTATCGATCGGCACCTTCGAAGGCGCCATCGATCCGAAAACCACCAGTTTTCGCGAATTCCCCGACTACATCAAAGAACACTTCGACCCGGCCGTGCACAAGAAGGTCGCGATGTTCTGCACCGGTGGCATCCGCTGCGAAAAAGCCTCGAGCTACATGCTCGGCGAAGGCTTCGAAGAGGTCTACCACCTCAAGGGCGGCATTCTGAAGTACCTCGAAGAGGTGCCGCAGGAAGAGACCAAATGGCAGGGCGACTGCTTCGTCTTCGACAACCGCGTGACCGTGCGCCATGACCTGAGCGAAGGGGACTACGATCAGTGTCACGCCTGCCGTACACCGGTCAGCGTCGAGGATCGCGCCTCCGAGCATTACGTGGCCGGCATCAGCTGCCCGCACTGCTGGAACAGCCTGAGCGAGAAGACCCGCCGCAGCGCCATCGACCGCCAGAAACAGATCGAACTGGCAAAAGCGCGCAACATGCCGCACCCGATCGGCTACAACTATAAGCAAGCATCCTCCGAGGCTTAATCATGTCTGCACGCCTGCTCTATGTGATGGATCCGATGTGTTCCTGGTGCTGGGGATTTGCCCCGGTCGCCAAGGCATTGGTGGAGCAGGCGCAGGCTGCCGGGGTGGAACTGCACCTGGTGGTCGGCGGGTTGCGCACCGGCAGTGGTGCGGCACTTGAGCCAACCACCCGGCGCTACATTCTCGAACACTGGCAGGCGGTCACCGAGGCCACCGGCCAGCCGTTCAAGTTCGAAGGCGCATTACCGGACGGTTTTGTCTACGACACCGAGCCTGCCTGCCGGGCCATCGTCACGGCGCGCAGCCTGGCACCGGATTGCGCTTGGAAACTGGTCGGATTGATCCAGCACGCGTTTTACGCTGAAGGTCGCGATGTCACTCAGGCCAGCGTTCTGGTGGAGCTGGCGGAGAAGGCCGGCGTCCCCCGCATCGAATTCGCTGCCCTGTTCGATCGTGCTGACCAGCACGAGGCCACACTGGCCGATTTCAACTGGGTTCAGGATCTCGGTATCGCCGGATTCCCGACCCTGCTCGCCGAACGCAATGGCCAACTGGCGTTGCTGACCAACGGCTACCAGCCGCTCAGTGAACTGTCGCCGTTGCTCGGTCGATGGCTGGAGCGCGCGGCCTGTGTCTGACCCGGCCGATGACACGCCAGCCGTCAAGCGTGTCGACCGGCTGAGCTGGGCTGAAGTCCGGCGACTGGCACTTCATCACAAAAAATCCCTGTGGATCGCCAACGGCGTGGCCGTACTGGCGACGCTGTGCAGCGTGCCGATCCCGTTGCTGCTGCCGTTGCTGGTGGACGAAGTCCTGCTCGGCCACGGCGACGCCGCGCTGAAAGTCATGAACCATGTGCTGCCCTCGATGTGGCAACAGGCGGCGGGCTACATCGGCCTGATGCTGGTGGTGACCCTGACCCTGCGTTGCAGCGCCCTGTGTTTTGGCGTGTTGCAGGCGCGGTTGTTTGCGCGGCTGGCCAAGGACATCGTCTACCGCATTCGCGTGCGCCTGATCGAAAGACTCAAGCGTATTTCCCTCGGCGAATACGAAAGCCTGGGCAGCGGCACGGTCACCACGCACCTGGTCACTGACCTCGACACCCTCGACAAGTTTGTCGGCGAAACCCTCAGCCGTTTTCTGGTGGCGATGCTGACCCTGGTCGGTACCGCCAGCATCCTGATGTGGATGCACTGGAAACTGGCGCTGCTGATCCTGCTGTTCAACCCGCTGGTGATCTACGCCACGGTGCAGTTGGGCAAACGGGTCAAGCATCTGAAGAAGCTGGAGAACGACAGCACCTCGCGCTTTACCCAGGCCTTGAGCGAAACCCTCGATGCAATTCAGGAGGTGCGCGCCGGCAACCGTCAGGGCTTCTTCCTCGGGCGCCTCGGCCTGCGGGCTCAGGAGGTGCGCAACTACGCGGTCAACTCGCAGTGGAAGACCGACGCCTCGAACCGCGCCAGTGGCCTGCTGTTCCAGTTCGGCATCGATATTTTCCGTGCGGCGGCGATGCTCACGGTGTTGTTCTCCGACTTGTCCATCGGTCAGATGCTCGCGGTGTTCAGCTACCTGTGGTTCATGATCGGCCCGGTCGAGCAACTGCTGAACCTGCAATACGCCTATTACGCGGCGGGCGGTGCACTGTCGCGGATCAACGAATTGCTGGCCCGCGCCGACGAGCCGCAATACCCCGGTGGCATCGACCCGTTCAAAGGTCGTGAGACCGTCGGGATTCAGGTGCAGGGTTTGAGCTTCGGTTACGGCGACGAACTGGTGCTGGATCAGTTGAACCTGTCCATCGCACCAGGCGAGAAAGTGGCGATTGTCGGCGCCAGTGGCGGCGGCAAAAGCACCCTCGTGCAATTACTGCTGGGGCTCTACACGCCACTGGCCGGGACCATCCGTTTCGGCGGCTCGACCCAGCAGGAAATCGGTCTGGAAACGGTTCGGGAAAACGTCGCAGTGGTGCTGCAGCATCCGGCGCTGTTCAACGACACCGTGCGCGCCAACCTGACCATGGGCCGTACCCGCAGTGACGAAGCCTGCTGGCAGGCGCTGGAAATCGCCCAGCTCGAACCCGCCATCCGCGCCTTGCCGGACGGCCTGGACAGCATCGTCGGCCGCTCCGGCGTGCGCCTGTCCGGCGGCCAGCGGCAACGGCTGGCGATTGCGCGGATGATCCTCGCCGAACCCAAAGTGGTGATCCTCGACGAAGCCACCTCGGCCCTCGACGCCGCCACCGAATACAACCTGCACCAGGCCATGGCGCGGTTCCTCCATGGCCGCACCACGCTGATCATTGCCCACCGCCTGTCAGCGGTGAAGCAGGCGGACCGGGTGCTGGTGTTCGACGGCGGGCAAGTGGCCGAAGATGGCGACCATCAGCAATTGATTGCCGATGGCGGGTTGTACGCCAAACTTTATGGGCATTTGCAGCGGTTGTAGGACAGCTCCCAAAGGGGCTCAAAACCTCCCTTTTGGCCGTATTGGTCGAACTGGCAGCTGTCTGGTGAGGACAGAAATGCCAATTGCAGTAGAGCGCTTCCAAAAGACCTGGCAGTGGTGCATATGTATCGCTTGCAAAAGCGATGAGGGGGCCGGCTTGCCTAGTGCGTGAAGCCCACCTAGTCTCGGTGTAGCGATTTCGTCCGGACGACGAGCGGGCAGTGCTCATGCAAGGAATCCAATGAAACAAAAGCGGACTCTCGGAACGCCTCGGTTGCTGGGCATCGTCTGGCCATTCATCGCCGTCGTGTTGTTCCAGGCATTGCTGGGAGGCGTGAGTCTTTACGTCCTGTCGGCTGTTCGCGGCTATGTGGCGGGCGAGAGCCTCTGGTCAAAGGGCCAGAAGGACGCGATCTATTACCTCAACCTGTATGCCGACAGCCGTGACGAGGCGATTTACCTCAAATATCAGAATGCGATCGCCGTGCCTCAGGGTGGCCATCAGCTGCGTCTGGCCCTGGACAAGCAACCACCCGACCTGCAGGCGGCCCGCGAGGGCATCCTCAAGGGCGGCAACCACCCGGACGATGTCTCCAGCCTGATCTGGCTGTACCTCAATTTTCGTCACTTCAGTTATCTGGAAACCGCCATCGACCGCTGGACGCTGGGCGACGCCTATCTGGTGGAGCTCGATGACGTGGCGCAGGAGATGCACCGGCGGATCACGGCCAATGCCGCCACCGATGCCGATATCCGGCGCTGGAAGGACCGGATCTTTGCGATCAACGATGGTGTGACACCCGCCGCCAAGGCGTTCAGCGATGCCCTGGGCGAAGGCTCGCGGGTAATCCTGCGTTTGCTGTTGTTCACCAACCTCGCCACGGCGCTGGGCCTGATCGTCCTGGCGCTGTTGCGCACCCGCAAACTGCTCAAACAGCGGCATGCCTTTGCCGAAGCCCTGCAGCTGGAAAAGGACCGGGCCCATATCACCCTGCAATCGATTGGTGACGGGGTGATTACCACGGATGTGAGCGGTGCAATCGAATACATGAACCCGGCGGCCGAGGCCTTGACTCATTGGAAGGCCGAACAGGCTGCCGGTCTGCCGCTGGCGGCGCTGTTCAATTTGCTGGATGACAACGCCCAGACCGAAGGGCTGACCCTGATCGAACACATTCTGAGCGGGCAACTCAGCGGTGGCAGCGAGCATTCCAAGCTGATTCAGCGCCTGGATGGCAGCACGGTATCGGTGACGCTGGTGGGAGCGCCGATCCGCAATGCGGGCAAGGTCAGCGGGACGGTGCTGGTGCTGCATGACATGACCCAGGAGCGGCAATACATTGCCAATCTGTCGTGGCAGGCGACCCATGATGCGTTGACCGGTCTGGCCAACCGCCGCGAGTTCGAATATCGCCTCGAACAGGCGTTACACAACCTGACCCGGCAGCCCGGGCGGCATGCGCTGATGTTTCTTGATCTGGACCAGTTCAAACTGGTCAACGACACCTGCGGGCATGCGGCGGGTGACGAGTTGCTGCGGCATATCTGCGCGTTGCTGCAATCCGGTCTGCGCGAGGGCGACACGCTGGCGCGGCTGGGGGGCGATGAGTTCGGCATCCTGCTGGAGAACTGCGCGCCGGAGGCAGCCGAGAAGATCGCCGAGGGGCTGCGTCAGACGGTGCAGAACCTGCATTTCGTGTGGAAGGGACGGCCATTCCTGACCACTGTCAGCATTGGTCTGGTGCACGTCGCGCAAACCCCGACCACCCTCGAAGCCTCGCTGCGGGCGGCCGACATGGCCTGCTACATGGCCAAGGAAAAGGGCCGCAACCGGGTGCAGGTCTACCATGCCGACGATTCGGAGCTATCCCTGCGTTTCGGCGAGATGGCCTGGGTGCAGCGCCTGCACATGGCCCTGGAGGAAAACCGTTTCTGTCTCTATGCCCAGGAAATTGCTCCGTTGGGTTCGGTTGCCGGCGGTACCGGCGGGCACATCGAAATTCTGCTGCGTCTGCATGACGAAGCGGGGCGGATGATTCTCCCGGACAGCTTCATACCGGCAGCCGAGCGTTACGGTTTGATGACTTCGCTGGATCGCTGGGTTGTGCAGAATGTATTTAAGGTCATTGCTCAATGTATTAACGAAGAGTGCGAACGGCCTCTGGCAATGTGTGCGATTAATCTTTCAGGCATTACTATCGGAGATGACGCGTTCTTGCACTTTCTGCGGGAACAGTTTGATAACTATTCCGTTCCTCCTGAAATGATTTGTTTTGAAATTACAGAAACCAGCGCCATTGCAAATCTTGGCAGTGCCATCCGATTTATTAATGAACTCAAAGGCTTGGGTTGTTATTTCTCGCTGGATGATTTTTGCGCCGGAATGTCTTCATTCGCTTATTTGAAACATTTGCCTGTAGACTTCCTGAAGATCGACGGGAGTTTCGTAAAGGATATGCTGGACGACCCGATTAACCGCGCTATGGTCGAAGTGATCAACCACATCGGGCATGTCATGGGTAAGCAGACAATTGCGGAGTTTGTCGAAACAGCCCAGATCGAGCAGGCATTGCTTGAAATCGGCGTGGATTACGCTCAGGGTTATGTCATCGAACGCCCGCAGTTGTTTACCTGCGACAGTTTGCAAAGTCGGCCCGCCAGACCGCAGCCGCTGTTGTTCAAGGCGCCTGGCACGTTCCGTTGAAGTCTCTTGCCGATCCTTACAATCACAAATCAAAAGGAGCCGAACAGTGATCGACACATTCAACCGAACCGGACCACTCATGGAAGCTGCAAGTTATCCTGCCTGGGCACAACAGTTGATCCAGGATTGCAGCGAGAGCAAACGCCGGGTTGTCGAACATGAACTTTACCTGCGCATGCGTGATAACAAGCTCAGCGCCAAAACCATGCGCCAGTACCTGATCGGGGGCTGGCCCGTTGTTGAGCAATTCGCTTTGTACATGGCGCAGAATCTCACTAAAACCAAATTCGCCCGTCACCCGGGTGAAGACATGGCGCGGCGCTGGTTGATGCGCAACATCCGTGTCGAACTCAACCATGCCGATTACTGGGTGCACTGGAGTCGTGCCCATGGCGTAAGCCTGGAAGACCTGCAAGCCCAGCAAGTACCGCCCGAGCTGCATGCGCTGAGTCATTGGTGCTGGCACACCAGTTCGGCGGATTCGTTGATCGTGGCCATCGCGGCCACCAACTATGCAATCGAGGGCGCGACCGGGGAGTGGTCGGCGCTGGTCTGTTCGACCGGTGTGTACGCCGCCGCTTTCCCTGAAGAAGACCGAAAGCGGGCGATGAAGTGGCTGAAGATGCACGCCCAGTACGATGACGCCCACCCCTGGGAGGCGCTGGAAATCATCTGCACCCTGGCCGGCATGAACCCGAGCCGGGCCTTGCAGACCGAGCTGCGCCAGGCTGTGTGCAAGAGCTACGACTACATGTACCTGTTCCTTGAGCGCTGCATGCAGTTGGAGTTGACAGAGCGGGTGCTGGTCGGGCGCGAGCGACGGGCGCTGGTCGAGAGCTAGTCCGACGACCTCAATGAAAAACGGGAGCCCATGTGCTCCCGTTTTTTATTGGCCTGATAAAGGTTCAGCCGGCCATAGTCAGGCGATTGCGCCCCTCACGTTTGGCCACGTACAACGCGCTGTCGGCGCGACGCAGCAGGCTGTCGGCGGACTCGCCCGGCAGCAGGGTCGAGCAGCCAAGGCTCACGGTCAGTTCGATCAACTGGCCATCGGCGTAATAGTCCTGGGCCTGCGCTGCATACCGCAGGCGTTCGCCGACCATCGCGGCGGCTTCGCGGCTGGTGTTGGACAGCAGAATCAAAAACTCTTCCCCGCCATAACGAAACACCATGTCGACGTTGCGCAACTGGTCCTTGATCGAGGCTGCGACAGCTTTAAGCACTTCATCGCCGGCCGTGTGACCATGAATGTCGTTGACCTGCTTGAAGTGATCAATGTCCAGCATCAGCAGTGACAGCGGTTGCAGGTGGCGACGGGACATCTCGATTTCCCGCTGCAGGGTCTGCTCCATGGCGATACGGTTGCCGGCGCCGGTCAATGGATCGCGCAAGGCCGTCTGCGTCGCAACGCGGTAGAGCAGCGCGTTGCGCATCGGGTACAGCAGGGACGACAGGAGTGATTCCAGATTGCCCAGTTCCTGCTCGCTGAAGCGCTGGTTGCGGCGGAACACCAGCTCGCCCATGTGCTCGCCGTCGTGGCTGAGGCTGTAGCTGGCCGAGTGATGACCGCGGGCACCGAACTCCAGGCGCAAGTCACTGCCACTGTGCACATAGCTCAAGGCGTCGAGCGGTACCAGGCGCTGAACTTCGCGGAAGAACAGACCCAGGATGCGTTGAGGCTCAAGGCTGGTTTGCAGTTGCAGGCTCATTTGCTGGCGCAATTGCGCCAGGCTGACAGGTCGCTGCAGCAGCGGAGGCAGCTGACCAAAGCCCAGGCGTTGCAATTTGGCACTGTCGAAGTCAATTGCAGTGGTCTGGGAGGGTGATTTCATATGGCGTGAGCCCCTAAGCAGTAAGTCTGTCTTACAGGCTGGGTGAGAGCGGCTATGGGCTGCGCGTCATACTGATCCATCAGTCCCGTAGGACATTTGGCACAAGTTTAGTCTGCCCGATGACGATTAGTCAGCTATCGAAATCAGGCCTTGCCCGACTGCCTTCACTCGGCGTGCTTTGAGGGAATGTAGAGCGAAAGTCGTGCCACTCAGTTCAGGTTTAATTAAAACCTTTGTGAATCAAAGAGTTGAATTTATAGAGTGGAATGGAGTGGTGGTAATTTGACTGAAACGGGCCTGCGCAAAGCGGCAAATGTATGCCGCGACGGGAATCCGCCGCGGCAACAAAAGCGACGTATGGCATTACTGGGCGTTGAATGCCTGGCCGTTGATGCCTGTGCTGTCCGGACCCATCAGGTACAGATAGACCGGCATGATCTCTTCCGGCGTCGGGTTGTTCAGCGGGTTTTCCCCCGGATACGCCTGGGCGCGCATGCTGGTGCGGGTGCCGCCCGGGTTGATGCTGTTGGAGCGTACCGGTGCCACGCCGTCGACTTCGTCGGCCAGAGTCTGCATCAGGCCTTCAGTGGCGAACTTCGACACACCATAGGCGCCCCAGTAAGCACGGCCCTTGCGCCCGACGCTGCTGGAGGTGAATACCACCGAGGCGTCCTGCGACAGTTTGAGCAGCGGCAGCAGGGTGCTGGTCAGCATGAACATCGCATTGACGTTGACCTGCATGACGCGCATGAAATTTTCACCGGACAACTGCTCGATCGGCGTGCGCGGGCCAATGATCGAGGCGTTGTGCAGCAGGCCGTCGAGGTGGCCGAACTCGGTTTCGATCATCGCTGCCAGCTCATCGTATTGATGGGGCAGGGCGGTTTCCAGATTGAACGGAATCACGGCAGGCTGCGGATGCCCGGCCGCTTCGATCTCGTCGTAGACCTGGGTCAGGTTGGCTTCGGTCTTGCCCAGCAGCAGCACGGTTGCACCGTGGGCCGCGTAGGTCTTGGCGGCGGCCGCACCGATGCCACGACCGGCACCGGTGACCAGAATGACCCGATCCTTGAGCAATTCGGGGCGAGCGGTGTAATCAAACATAAAAAACCTCTAATCCATTAACTTCTGATCGTTCCCACGACCGGCATGGGAATCGAGCGGGCACGAATCAGCAACTGCACAGCGCGTTATCGATCACCTTGCGTAACTCCTGCGGATGATCCACCACCACGTCCGCGCCCCAGTGTCGCGGGTTGTCGTCCGGGTGAATGTAGCCATAGGTCACGGCGGCAGTCTTGGTGCCGGCGTCACGGCCGGATTCGATATCGCGCAGATCATCGCCCACAAACAGAACGGTCGACGGATCCAGATCAAGCATCTTGCAGGCAAGCTCAAGCATCTCGGGATCCGGTTTGCTGTTCTTCACATGATCCGGGCAGATCAGCAAGGCCGAACGCTCGGCCAGCCCCAGTTGCTGCATGATCGGCTCGGCGAAGCGCAGCGGCTTGTTGGTGACCACGCCCCAGACCAGATTGGCTTTCTCGATGTCGGCCAGCAGCTCGCCCATGCCATCGAACAACTTGCTGTGCACGGCACAGCCCGCCAGATAACGCTCAAGGAACTCCAGGCGCAATTCCTCGAAGCCCGGCGACTCCGGGTCCATCGAGAACGTCACCGCGACCATGGCCTTGGCGCCGCCGGAAATTTCGTCGCGGATATGCTTGTCGTTCATCGGCGGCAAACCGCGATCCGCGCGCATCGCCTGGCAAATCGCGATGAAATCCGGCGCGGTGTCGAGCAGGGTGCCGTCCATGTCGAAAAGGACTGCTCTGATGGCCATCGGCTTATTCCTCGCGCAGGGTCTGGATCATGTAGTTGACGTCAACGTCCGCCGCCAGCTTGTAGTGCTTGGTCAGCGGGTTGTAGGTCAGGCCGATGATGTCCTTGACGGTGAGACCGGCCATGCGGCTCCAGGCGCCGAGCTCGGACGGGCGGATGAATTTCTTGAAGTCGTGGGTGCCGCGCGGCAGCAGCTTCATGATGTATTCGGCGCCGACGATGGCGAACAGGTAAGCCTTCGGGTTGCGGTTGATGGTGGAGAAGAACACCTGGCCGCCGGGCTTGACCATGCGGAAGCAGGCGCGGATCACCGAGGATGGATCCGGTACGTGTTCGAGCATTTCCAGGCAGGTGACGACGTCGAACTGCTCGGGCATTTCTTCCGCCAGGGCTTCGGCGGTGATCTGGCGGTATTCGACGTTCACGCCGGATTCCAGCTGATGCAGTTGTGCGACCGCCAGCGGCGCTTCGCCCATGTCGATGCCGGTCACGGTCGCGCCGCGCTGGGCCATTGCTTCGCTGAGGATGCCGCCGCCGCAACCGACGTCGAGGACTTTCTTGCCGGCCAGGTTGACGCGCTCGTCAATCCAGTTGACCCGCAGCGGGTTGATGTCGTGCAGTGGTTTGAACTCGCTTTCGCGGTCCCACCAGCGATGGGCCAGTGCTTCGAATTTGGCGATTTCGGCGTGGTCGACGTTGCTCATGATTCAATCCTCTAAAACTTGAAAAAGGCTGTAGCCCCGGAGTTTGCCCCGGGGTGTTTACGATTCGGTGTGGCCGCTGATGCGTCGGCCCCAGGCCCGGGCGGTTTCGCCGAGCTGTTGTTCGTCCAGGCGCGTCAGGCGCCGGTCGTCGAGCAGCTGCTTGCCGGCGACCCACAGATGTTTCACGCAGTCCCGGCCGGTGGCGTAAATAAGTTGCGAGACCGGGTCATAGACCGGTTGCTGGGCCAGGCCGGACAGGTCGAATGCGACAATGTCCGCAGCCTTGCCGAGTTCCAGGGAGCCGGTCTCGGCTTCGATCCCCAAGGCCCGCGCGCCGTTCAGCGTGGCCATGCGCAGCGCCCGATGGGCGTCCAGCGCGGTGGCCGAGCCGGCGACAGCCTTGGCCAGCAACGCAGCGGTGCGGGTTTCGCCCAACAGGTCCAGATCATTGTTGCTCGCCGCGCCATCGGTACCGACCGCCACGTTGACCCCGGCCTGCCACAGGCGCTCAACGGGGCAGAAGCCGCTGGCCAGTTTCAGGTTCGACTCCGGGCAGTGGATCACGCTGGTGTTGCTTTCTACCAGCAACGCCAGGTCGTCATCGCTGATCTGGGTCATGTGCACGGCCTGGAAGCGCGGGCCGAGCAGGCCCAGTCGGCTGAGGCGGGCCAGCGGACGTTCGCCGCGCTGTTCGACCGCTTGCTGCACTTCGAAGGCGGTCTCGTGGACGTGCATGTGAATCGAGGCGTCCAGCTCTTCGGCGATCACGCGGATTTTTTCCAGGTTCTCATCACCAACGGTGTAGGGTGCATGAGGGCCGAAAGTGATCTTGATGCGCTCGTGGTGCTTCAGGTCGCCGAACAGTTCGACGCCCTGACGAATGGCTTCATCGGCGCTGGCGGCGCCCGGAATCGGGAAATCGAGGATCGGAATGGCGATCTGCGCACGAATTCCGCTGTTGTGCACGCGCTCGCTGGCAACCTTCGGGAAGAAATACATGTCCGAAAAACAGGTGATGCCACCTTTTATCTGCTCGGCGATGGCCAGGTCGGTGCCGTCACGCACGAAATCTTCATCGACCCATTTGCCCTCGGCCGGCCAGATGTGGTTTTCCAGCCAGGTCATCAACGGCAGATCGTCGGCGAGGCCGCGGAACAGAGTCATGGCGGCATGGCCATGAGCATTGATCAGGCCGGGGGCGAGCAGCATGTCCGGCAATTCGCGGACTTCGGCGGCGTTACACTTCAATGCTTCGGCGCGCGGGCCGATGAACACGATGCGACCGTCGCGGATGCCCAGGCCATGCTCCTTGAGCACAACGCCTGCGGGTTCGACGGGTACCAGCCAGGTCGGCAGCAATAATAAGTCGAGCGCAATGGCAGGTTTCGGCATCGAGGGTCGGTTCCAGTGCTTTTGTAAAGGATGGCGAAGTATACCCGAGCGTCTTCGCGGGGGGATCGCTATAATCGGCGGCTTTTGTTCATGAGTGCGGGGTGAGGGATGCGCGATCGACTGTTGGCTGCGGAGAAAGTGAAGGCCATCGATTGGCGTGATGGCGCGCTCCACCTGCTGGATCAGCGCGTTTTGCCGTTCGAGGAAAACTGGATCGCCTACACCAGCGCCGCCGGCGTGGCCGAAGCGATTCGCTCGATGGTGGTGCGCGGTGCGCCGGCCATCGGCATCAGTGCGGCTTATGGCATCGTGTTGGCGGCTCGTGCCCGGATTGCCGAAGGTGGCGACTGGTATGCCGCGCTGGAAGAGGATTTCATGCTGCTGGCCGATTCACGCCCGACGGCGGTCAATCTGTTCTGGGCGTTGAACCGCATGCACGACCGGCTGGATCGCCTGAAGGACAACGCCGATCCGCTGGAAGCGCTCGAAGCAGAGGCCATCGCCATTCATGAAAGCGATCGCGAAGCCAACCTGACCATGGCCCAGCTTGGTGTCGACCTGATCCGCAAGCATCAGGGCAATGCCCAGGCCATTCTGACTCACTGCAATACCGGCGCCCTGGCCACCGGCGGTTTCGGCACGGCGCTCGGGGTGATCCGCGCCGCGTTCATCGAGGGCATGGTCGAGCGCGTCTACGCCGACGAAACCCGGCCGTGGCTGCAAGGCTCGCGCCTGACCGCGTGGGAACTGGCCAACGAAGGCATTCCGGTAACGCTCAATGCCGACTCCGCCGCTGCGCACATCATGAAAACCAAAGGCGTGACCTGGGTCATCGTCGGCGCCGACCGGATCACCGCCAACGGTGACGTGGCGAACAAGATCGGCACCTATCAACTGGCGGTCAACGCCATGCACCACGGCGTGCGCTTCATGGTGGTGGCGCCGAGTTCGACCATCGACATGAATCTGGCCAGCGGTGATGACATCCCGATCGAAGAGCGCGACGGTGCCGAACTGCTGGAAGTCGGCGGCAAGCGTGTCGGGGCGGACGTGGAGGCGTTCAATCCGGTGTTCGACGTGACGCCGGCGGACCTGATCGATGCGATCATCACCGAAAAGGGCATTGTCGAACGACCGGACACCGCGAAAATGGCCCAGCTGATGTGCCGCAAGCGCTTGCATTAAAGGTGTTCTGCACCCACTAAATCGCTATCGCCAGCAGGCTGGTTTCCACAGGTTTTGTGCCCGGCACGGATCTTGTGGTAGCTGGCTTGCCAGCGATGAGGCCCTGAAAGTCAATAAACATCCGCAATTTCGTCTCGAAATTTGCATTCGGAGAAGCTCTGAGCCTCTCTCGTCCCCGTTAAGCCTGTCATCGGTCATCTAACTATGCTCCATGCGCATCTGGGGGATAGGTGCGTGGCGGCTCTTGTGATAACATCCGGCGTTTTCCGAGGCAGTCCCGCGGGGTTGTCTTCACTGCGCAAATCCAGGGTCAACTTGTCGATTTGTCGTAAGTCGGCGCATGGCACTCGGCCTGCATCGACGAGCTTCGTGCGTCCCCTATGGATATGGCGAAGTTTCACCAGAAAAAGGAATCAGGCTTCTCATGGGCGAACTGGCCAAAGAAATCCTCCCGGTCAATATCGAAGACGAGCTGAAACAGTCCTATCTCGATTACGCGATGAGCGTGATCGTCGGCCGTGCACTGCCGGATGCGCGCGATGGCTTGAAGCCCGTGCACCGTCGCGTGCTGTTCGCGATGAGCGAGCTGGGCAACGACTTCAACAAGCCGTACAAGAAATCTGCCCGTGTCGTCGGTGACGTGATCGGTAAGTATCACCCGCACGGTGATACCGCGGTGTACGACACCATCGTTCGTATGGCGCAGCCATTCTCGCTGCGTTATCTGCTGGTGGACGGTCAGGGCAACTTCGGTTCGGTGGACGGCGACAACGCCGCGGCCATGCGATACACCGAAGTGCGCATGACCAAGCTGGCGCACGAGCTGCTGGCCGACCTGCACAAGGAAACCGTGGACTGGGTGCCGAACTACGACGGCACCGAACTGATCCCGGCGGTCATGCCGACCCGCGTGCCGAACCTGCTGGTCAACGGTTCCAGCGGTATCGCCGTGGGCATGGCGACCAACATTCCGCCGCACAACCTCGGTGAAGTCATCGACGGTTGCCTGGCGCTCATCGACAACCCCGAGCTGACCGTCGATGAACTGATGCAATACATCCCCGGTCCGGACTTCCCGACCGCCGCGATCATCAACGGTCGCGCCGGCATCATCGAAGCCTACCGCACCGGCCGTGGCCGCATTTACATGCGCGCCCGCTCGATCATCGAAGACATCGACAAGGTCGGTGGCCGTCAGCAGATCGTCATCACCGAACTGCCTTACCAACTGAACAAGGCGCGTCTGATCGAGAAGATCGCCGAGCTGGTAAAAGAGAAAAAACTCGAAGGCATCACCGAACTGCGCGACGAGTCCGACAAGGACGGTATGCGCGTCGTGATTGAGTTGCGTCGCGGCGAAGTGCCTGAGGTGATCCTCAACAACCTCTACGCCCAGACCCAGCTGCAGTCGGTATTCGGCATCAACATCGTTGCGCTGATCGATGGTCGTCCGCGGATCCTGAACCTCAAGGATCTGCTGGAAGCCTTCGTCCGTCACCGTCGCGAAGTCGTTACCCGTCGCACCGTGTTCGAACTGCGCAAGGCCCGCGAGCGTGGTCACATCCTCGAAGGTCAGGCCGTCGCCCTGTCGAACATCGACCCGGTAATCGCGCTGATCAAGGCCTCGCCGACTCCGTCGGAAGCGAAAGAAGCGCTGGTCAGCACGCCGTGGGAATCCAGTGCGGTGATGACCATGGTCGAGCGCGCCGGTGCCGATTCGTGCCGTCCGGAAAACCTCGACCCGCAATACGGTCTGCGCGACGGCAAGTACTTCCTGTCGCCGGAACAGGCGCAAGCCATTCTGGAACTGCGTCTGCACCGCCTGACCGGCCTGGAACACGAAAAGCTGCTGGCCGAGTATCAAGAGATCCTCAACCAGATCGGCGAGCTGATCCGCATCCTCAACAGCGCCACGCGCCTGATGGAAGTGATCCGCGAAGAGCTGGAAGTGATCCGCGCCGAATACGGCGACGTGCGCCGCACCGAGATTCTCGATGCACGCCTCGACCTGACCCTGGGCGACATGATCCCGGAAGAAGAGCGCGTCGTGACCATCTCCCACGGCGGTTATGCCAAGACCCAGCCGCTGGCTGCGTACCAGGCCCAGCGTCGTGGCGGTAAAGGCAAGTCGGCGACCGGCGTGAAGGATGAGGACTACATCGCTCACCTGCTGGTCGCCAACAGCCACACCACGCTGTTGCTGTTCTCCAGCAAGGGCAAGGTGTACTGGCTCAAGACCTACGAGATTCCGGAAGCGTCCCGCGCCGCCCGTGGTCGTCCGCTGGTCAACCTGCTGCCGCTGGATGACGGTGAATACATCACCACCATGCTGCCGGTCGATCTCGAAGCCATGAAGCGTCAGGCTGATGAAGAAGAAGCCGAAGGCGCCGAGGCAGATGTAGAAGACATCGAAAACAGCAACGAAACCGAAGAAGAGCGCCGCGCGCGCATCAAGGCTGCCGACCGCAAGAAGGCACCGTTCATCTTCATGTCGACCGCCAACGGTACCGTCAAGAAGACCCCGTTGGTGGCCTTCAGCCGTCAGCGCAGCGTCGGTCTGATCGCGCTGGAGCTGGACGAAGGCGACATCCTGATCTCCGCTGCCATCACCGATGGCGAGCAGGAAATCATGCTGTTCTCCGACGGCGGCAAGGTGACTCGCTTCAAGGAATCCGAAGTCCGTGCCATGGGTCGTACCGCTCGCGGTGTGCGTGGCATGCGTCTGCCGGAAGGGCAGAAGCTGATTTCCATGCTGATCCCGGAAGAGGGCAGCCAGATCCTGACGGCTTCCGAGCGTGGCTACGGCAAGCGCACGGCGATTACCGAGTTCCCTGAGTACAAGCGTGGCGGTCAGGGCGTTATCGCCATGGTCAGCAACGAGCGTAACGGCCGTCTGGTCGGCGCGGTTCAGGTGCAGGACGGTGAAGAAATCATGCTGATTTCCGACCAGGGCACGCTGGTGCGTACCCGTGTCGACGAAGTCTCCAGCCTGGGCCGTAACACCCAGGGTGTGACCCTGATCAAACTGGCCAAGGATGAAACCCTGGTCGGTCTGGAGCGGGTCCAGGAGCCGTCGGAAGTCGAGGGTGAAGAGTTTGAAGGTGAAGAAGGTGTCGAGCTGGAAGAAGGCGTGATCGGCGCCGAACCGGACGATGCGGTCGACAACCTGCAGGCGGACGCCGCAGACGAAGAAGAGTCGCAAGACTAACCAAATCGTAGCAGGGCAGAGTGTTTGCTCTGTCCGCTACCGTGATTGCATAGCGAGAGTGGATGTGAGCAAACGAGCCTTTAACTTCTGCGCAGGTCCCGCTGCGCTGCCTGAAGCTGTCCTGTTGCGTGCCCAGTCCGAGATGCTCGACTGGCACGGCAAGGGTCTGTCGGTCATGGAGATGAGCCATCGTAGCGACGACTACGTGGCCATCGCCGAAAAAGCCGAACAGGACCTGCGCGACCTGCTGTCCATCCCCTCCAACTACAAAGTGCTGTTCCTGCAGGGCGGCGCGAGCCAGCAGTTCGCCGAGATCCCGCTGAACCTGTTGCCCGAGAACGGCACTGCCGACTATGTCGAGACCGGCATCTGGTCGAAGAAAGCCATCGAGGAAGCGCGTCGCTTCGGCAACATCAACGTTGCCGCCAGCGCCAAGCCTTATGACTACCTGGCCATTCCTGGTCAGAACGAATGGAAGCTGACCCCGGGTGCGGCCTATCTGCACTATGCGTCCAACGAAACCATCGGCGGCCTGCAGTTTGACTGGGTGCCCGAGGCCGGTGACGTTCCGCTGGTGGTCGACATGTCCTCCGATATCCTCTCGCGCCCGATCGATGTGTCGCAGTACGGCCTGATCTACGCCGGTGCGCAGAAGAACATCGGCCCGAGCGGTCTGGTCGTAGTGATCGTCCGTGAAGACCTGCTGGGCCGTGCCCGCAGTTCGTGCCCGACCATGCTCGACTACAAGATCTCGGCCGACAACGGTTCGATGTACAACACCCCGGCCACCTATTCCTGGTACCTCTCGGGCCTGGTCTTCGAGTGGCTGAAGGAGCAGGGCGGCGTCGCCGCGATGGAGCAGCGCAACAAGGCGAAGAAAGATCGCCTGTACGGCTTCATCGACAACAGCGACTTCTACACCAACCCGATCAGCGTCAATGCCCGCTCCTGGATGAACGTGCCGTTCCGTCTGGCTGACGAGCGTCTGGACAAGGCTTTCCTGGCTGGCGCCGACGCCCGCGGTCTGCTCAACCTCAAGGGCCACCGTTCGGTCGGCGGCATGCGTGCCTCGATCTACAACGCCCTGGGTCTGGATGCGGTTGAAGCGCTGGTTGGCTACATGGCTGAGTTCGAGAAGGAGCATTCCTGATGTCCGAGCAGGAACTCAAGGCGCTGCGCGTTCGCATCGATAACCTTGATGAGAAGATCCTCCAGCTGATCAGTGATCGTGCTCGCTGTGCCGAAGAGGTTGCCCGGGTCAAGATGGCCAGTCTGGCCGAAGGCGAGCAGCCGGTGTTCTATCGTCCCGAGCGTGAGGCGCAGGTCCTCAAGCGCGTGATGGAGCGCAACAAGGGGCCACTGGGCAACGAAGAGATGGCGCGGCTGTTCCGCGAAATCATGTCCTCGTGCCTGGCCCTCGAGAATCCGCTGAAAGTGGCCTATCTCGGTCCGGAAGGCACCTTCACTCAAGCGGCAGCCATGAAGCACTTCGGTCATGCGGTGATCAGCAAGCCGATGGCGGCGATCGATGAAGTGTTCCGTGAAGTGGCGGCCGGTGCGGTGAATTTTGGTGTGGTGCCGGTGGAGAACTCCACCGAAGGCGCGGTCAACCACACCCTCGACAGCTTCCTTGAACACGACATGGTGATTTGCGGCGAGGTCGAGTTGCGAATTCACCATCACCTGCTGGTCGGTGAAAACACCAAGACCGACAGCATCAGCCGCATCTATTCCCACGCTCAGTCGCTGGCCCAGTGCCGCAAGTGGCTGGACGCCCATTATCCGAATGTCGAGCGCGTGGCGGTGTCCAGCAATGCCGAAGCGGCGAAGCGGGTCAAAGGTGAGTGGAACTCGGCGGCGATTGCCGGTGACATGGCGGCCGGGCTGTATGGCCTGACCCGTCTGGCCGAGAAGATCGAGGATCGTCCGGACAACTCCACGCGCTTCCTGATGATCGGTAACCAGGAAGTGCCGCCGACCGGCGATGACAAGACGTCGATCATTGTGTCCATGAGCAACAAGCCCGGCGCGCTCCATGAGCTGCTGGTGCCGTTTCATGACAACGGGATCGACCTGACCCGGATCGAAACCCGTCCGTCGCGCAGTGGTAAATGGACCTACGTGTTCTTCATCGACTTCGTCGGCCATCACCGTGATCCGCTGATCAAAGGTGTACTGGAAAAGATCAGTCAGGAAGCAGTAGCACTCAAGGTGCTGGGTTCCTACCCGAAAGCAGTTCTTTAAGGGGCGGTAGCAAATGAGTGGCAACTTCCTCGCTCTGGCACAGCCGGGCGTGCAACAACTTTCGCCATACGTACCGGGCAAGCCCGTGGACGAACTGGCGCGCGAGCTGGACCTGGATCCGGCAAGCATCGTCAAACTGGCGAGCAACGAAAACCCGCTGGGCGCGAGCCCGAAAGCGCTGGCCGCAATCCGCGAAGCGCTGGACGAGCTGACCCGTTATCCGGACGGCAACGGTTTTGCCTTGAAGTCCCTGCTGGCCGAGCAGTGCCGCGTCGAGCTGAACCAGGTGACCCTGGGCAACGGCTCCAACGACATTCTCGAGCTGGTGGCGCGCGCCTACCTGGCGCCGGGCCTGAATGCGGTGTTCAGCGAGCACGCGTTCGCGGTCTATCCGATCGCGACCCAGGCGGTCGGCGCCCAGGCCAAAGTCGTTCCGGCCAAGGATTGGGGGCATGATCTGCCGGCGATGCTGGCGGCCATCGACGCCAACACGCGCGTCGTGTTCATCGCCAACCCGAACAATCCGACCGGCACCTGGTTCGGCGCCGAAGCGCTGGACGAGTTCCTGCAGGACGTGCCGGAGCACGTGCTGGTGGTGCTGGACGAGGCTTACATTGAATACGCCGAAGGCAGCGATCTACCGGATGGTCTGGATTTCCTCGCGGCTTACCCGAACCTGCTGGTCTCGCGCACCTTCTCCAAGGCCTACGGTCTGGCGGCGCTGCGGGTTGGTTACGGCCTCTCGACTCCGGTGGTGGCAGACGTGCTGAACCGCGTACGTCAGCCGTTCAACGTCAACAGCCTGGCCTTGGCTGCGGCGTGTGCGGCGCTGAAGGACGAGGAATATCTGGTGCAAAGCCGACAGCTCAACGAGTCCGGCATGCAACAGCTGGAAGCGGGTTTTCGCGAGCTGGGCCTGAGCTGGATTCCATCCAAGGGCAACTTTATCTGCGTCGACCTCGGACAAGTGGCGGCTCCGGTGTTCCAGGGCCTGCTGCGCGAAGGCGTGATCGTACGTCCGGTGGCCAACTACGGCATGCCGAACCATCTGCGGGTGACCATCGGTCTGCCGGCGGAAAACAGCCGCTTCCTCGAAGCGCTGCGCAAGGTTCTGGCTCGTGGGTGATGTCACTGCGCTGCAATCTGCTGCACCTATGATCGGGCGCCTGGTGGTGGTCGGTCTGGGGTTGATCGGTGGTTCGTTTGCCAAGGGCTTGCGTGAAAGCGGCGTGTGCCGCGAAGTGGTCGGGGTCGATCTCGACCCGCAATCGCGCAAGCTGGCGGTCGAGTTGGGCGTGGTGGATCGCTGTGAAGACGATCTGGTGGCTGCCTGCCAGGGCGCAGACGTGATCCAGTTGGCGGTGCCGATCCTGGCCATGGAAAAAGTGCTGGCCCGCTTGGCTGGTATGGATCTGGGGCAGGCGATCCTGACGGATGTCGGCAGTGCCAAGGGTAATGTGGTGCGTGCGGCGACCGAGGCGTTCGGCGGCATGCCGGCGCGCTTCGTGCCGGGCCATCCGATTGCCGGCTCCGAGCAGAGCGGGGTGGAAGCCTCCAATGCCGAGCTGTTCCGCCGTCATAAAGTGATTCTGACTCCGCTGGAGCAGACCGATCCGGCTGCGCTGGCGGTGGTTGATCGCCTGTGGCGCGAACTCGGTGCCGACGTCGAGCACATGCAGGTCGAGCGTCACGATGAAGTACTGGCGGCGACCAGTCATCTGCCGCACCTGCTGGCTTTCGGTCTGGTCGATTCGCTGGCCAAGCGCAATGAAAACCTTGAGATCTTCCGTTACGCTGCGGGCGGTTTCCGTGATTTCACAAGAATCGCCGGAAGCGACCCGGTCATGTGGCATGACATCTTTCTCGCCAACCGCGAGGCTGTCCTGCGCACACTCGATACATTTCGCAGCGACCTCGACGCCTTGCGCGACGCGGTCGATGCAGGGGATGGGCACCAATTGTTGGGCGTCTTCACGCGCGCCCGGGTTGCCCGCGAGCATTTCAGTAAAATCCTGGCCCGCAGGGCCTATGTGGACGCTATGAATTCCAACGATCTGATCTTCCTGGCTCAACCTGGTGGCCGCCTGTCCGGTCGGATTCGCGTACCGGGTGACAAATCGATTTCCCACCGTTCGATCATGCTCGGCTCCCTGGCTGAAGGCGTCACCGAAGTCGAAGGCTTCCTCGAGGGTGAAGACGCCCTGGCGACCTTGCAGGCATTCCGCGACATGGGCGTGGTCATCGAAGGCCCGCATCACGGCCGCGTGACCATCCATGGTGTAGGCCTGCACGGCCTGAAGCCTGCGCCGGGCCCGATCTATCTGGGCAACTCCGGCACTTCGATGCGCCTGCTGTCCGGCCTGCTGGCCGCGCAGGACTTCGACAGCACCCTGACCGGTGACGCTTCGCTGTCCAAGCGTCCGATGAATCGCGTCGCCAACCCGCTGCGGGAAATGGGCGCCGTGATCGAAACCGCTGCCGACGGTCGTCCGCCGATGACCATCCGTGGTGGCCACAAGCTCAAAGGCCTGACCTACACCATGCCGATGGCCAGTGCCCAGGTGAAATCCTGCCTGCTGCTGGCGGGTCTGTATGCCGAAGGCAAGACCACTGTCACCGAACCAGCACCGACCCGTGATCATACCGAGCGCATGCTGCGCGGCTTTGGCTATTCGGTAAGCGTCAATGGTGCCACTGCATCGGTCGAGTCCGGCGGCAAGCTGACTGCAACCCACATCGAAGTGCCGGGCGACATCTCGTCGTCGGCGTTCTTCCTGGTGGCGGCGTCGATTGCCGAAGGTTCGGAACTGGTGCTCGAGCATGTCGGCATCAACCCGACCCGTACTGGTGTGATCGACATCCTGCGCCTGATGGGTGCCGACATCACCCTGGAAAACCAGCGTGAAGTGGGTGGCGAGCCGGTTGCCGACCTGCGCGTGCGAGCAGCTAAACTCAAAGGTATCGAGATTCCGGAAGCGCTGGTCCCTCTGGCCATCGACGAGTTCCCGGTGCTGTTCGTGGCGGCAGCCTGTGCCGAAGGGCGCACCGTTCTGACTGGCGCCGAAGAGCTGCGGGTCAAGGAATCGGATCGTATCCAGGTCATGGCGGACGGTTTGCTGGCGCTGGGCGTCAAATGCGAACCGACCCCGGACGGCATCATCATCGACGGCGGCCAGATCGGCGGCGGCGAAGTGCATGGTCATGGCGATCACCGCATCGCGATGGCTTTCAGCGTGGCCTCGTTGCGCGCCACTGCACCGATCCGCATCCATGATTGCGCCAATGTCGCGACATCGTTCCCGAACTTCCTGGCGCTGTGCGCGCAGGTCGGCATTCGTGTGGCGCAAGAGGCTCAGTCGTGAACAACATTGCTCCGGTCATCACCATCGATGGGCCAAGCGGCTCGGGCAAAGGCACCGTAGCCGGGATTCTGGCCAAGCGTCTGGGCTGGAATCTGCTGGACTCCGGCGCGCTGTATCGCCTGCTGGCGTTTGCTGCGCACAACCATGGTGTCGACCTGACCAATGAAGAGCTGCTGAAGAAGCTGGCCGCTCATCTGGATGTGCAGTTCATCGCGGCGACCGACGGTCAGTTGCAGCGCATCATTCTGGAAGGTGATGAAGTCAGCGATGTCATTCGCACCGAGAGCGTCGGGTCCGGCGCTTCCCAGGTGGCGGCATTGCCGGCTGTGCGCGAGGCGCTGCTGCAGCGTCAGCGCGCTTTCCAGGAAGTACCGGGCCTGGTAGCCGATGGTCGTGACATGGGAACGGTGGTGTTTCCGAATGCACCGCTGAAGATTTTCCTGACTGCGAGTGCCGAGGAGCGGGCGCGCCGTCGATATTTGCAGTTGAAGGGCAAAGTCGAGGGTGTTAGTCTGTCGAGTCTGCTAGATGAGATCCGTGCGCGTGATGAGCGCGATACCCAGCGAACGGTGGCCCCGCTCAAGCCGGCGGCCGACGCCATACAGCTGGATTCCACGGAGTTGTCCATCGATCAGGTGCTGGAACGCATCATGAGCGAGATCGCCATTCGCGATATCGCCGGGTGACCAGGAAGGCCGCAGGGGACCAGTCATAGTCCTGCGGTGGCTTCCTTTAAATGAAACTGACCCGCATCGTCTGGGATGTGGAGACGGGCGTATTTTTCGCCCTAATCAACAGGAATTAAAATGAGCGAAAGCTTTGCGGAACTCTTTGAAGAAAGCCTAAAGACCCTGAACCTTCAGGCAGGCTCCATCATCACCGGTGTTATCGTTGATATCGATTACCAAGCTCGCTGGGTAACCGTTCACGCTGGCCTGAAGTCCGAAGCACTGATCCCTCTGGAGCAGTTCTACAACGACGCTGGCGAACTGAACATCAACGTCGGTGACGAAGTTCACGTTGCTCTGGACTCGGTTGAAGACGGTTTCGGTGAAACCAAGCTGTCCCGTGAAAAAGCCAAGCGCGCTGAATGCTGGATCGTTCTGGAAGCAGCCTTCGCAGCTGAGGAAGTGGTCAAGGGCGTTATCAACGGTAAGGTTAAAGGCGGCTTCACTGTCGACGTTAACGGCATCCGTGCGTTCCTGCCAGGTTCCCTGGTTGACGTCCGTCCAGTGCGCGACACCACGCACCTGGAAGGCAAAGAGCTGGAATTCAAGGTCATCAAGCTGGACCAGAAGCGCAACAACGTTGTCGTTTCCCGTCGCAGCGTCCTGGAAGCCGAGAACTCCGCCGAGCGTGAAGCTCTGCTGGAATCCCTGCAGGAAGGCCAGCAAGTCAAAGGTATCGTCAAAAACCTCACCGACTACGGCGCATTCGTCGACCTGGGCGGCGTGGACGGCCTGCTGCACATCACCGACATGGCGTGGAAGCGTATCAAGCACCCTTCCGAAATCGTCAACGTTGGTGACGAGATCGACGTCAAGGTTCTGAAGTACGATCGCGAGCGCAATCGTGTTTCCCTGGGCCTGAAGCAACTGGGCGAAGATCCATGGGTTGCTATCAAAGCCCGTTACCCAGAAAGCACTCGCGTTACCGCTCGTGTAACCAACCTGACCGACTACGGCTGCTTCGCTGAGCTGGAAGAAGGCGTTGAAGGTCTGGTACACGTTTCGGAAATGGACTGGACCAACAAGAACATCCACCCTTCGAAAGTCGTACAAGTCGGCGACGAAGTGGAAGTCATGGTTCTGGACATCGACGAAGAGCGTCGTCGTATCTCCCTGGGCATCAAGCAGTGCAAGTCGAACCCATGGGAAGACTTCTCTGGCCAGTTCAACAAGGGCGACAAGATCTCCGGCACCATCAAGTCGATCACCGATTTCGGTATCTTCATTGGTCTGGACGGCGGCATCGACGGTCTGGTTCACCTGTCCGACATCTCCTGGAACGAAGTGGGCGAAGAAGCCGTACGTCGTTTCAAGAAGGGCGACGAGCTGGACACCGTTATCCTGTCGGTTGACCCGGAGCGTGAGCGTATCTCCCTGGGTATCAAGCAACTGGAAAGCGATCCGTTCTCCGAGTACGTCTCGGTTAACGACAAAGGCGCAATCGTTACTGGCACCGTGAAAGAAGTTGACGCCAAAGGCGCCATCATCGTTCTGGCCGACGATATCGAAGCGACTCTGAAAGCCTCCGAAATCAGCCGTGACCGCGTTGAAGACGCGCGCAACGTTCTGAAAGAAGGCCAGCAAGTAGAAGCCAAGATCATCAGCGTTGATCGTAAGAGCCGCGTAATCCAGCTGTCGATCAAATCGAAAGACGATGCTGAAGAGAAAGAAGCCATCCAGAGCCTGAAAGCAGCTCCGGAAGGCGAAGCAGCTGACACCACCATGGCGGCACTGCTGCGTCAAGCAATGGCCAAACAGAACTGAGTTCTGTCTGATCATGAAAAAGGGCGACTTCGGTCGCCCTTTTTTGTGCCTGCGATTTGGTGTGGCGTCATGCTCTGTGTTGTCCTGGTGAAACCATTCCCTTTGTGCTGCGGTCTGTTTCTTTAATCGGATCAATCGTCTATTCGCGTCTAGGCTTAGTCTGAAGATAGCAGTAGTCGGGCAAGTGCCTGGCATAAGGAAGTGAATGAGCAAGTTTATAGTCCTGATGGGTATCTTGATGTTGGCGGGCTGCACTACGAGCGCCAAGACTCATGCGGTGCGTGGCGTCAGTGGCATCGAGGTTGACTGCTCCGGTTTGGGTTCTGGCTGGGAGAAGTGTCAGAAGCGCGCGGCCAAGGAATGCAAGGGTGCGGGTTATAAGGTGATCACACGGTCTGATGATGCCCGGGATGAGGGTGAGTTTCCCTTTGGCTTCAATCCTGCCGGTTACGTTACCCGAACCATGTTGGTGATTTGTCGGTGAATGAGCATTGACGGGCTCGCGATCCGATGCCCTGAAAATGGGCGTTTCGTCGAGGCGAAAGATATGTCAAGTCCTGGGCTGTTCAAAATCTTCCGGGCGTGCTAAAACCTTTCAAGCGCTGATCTAGCTGCTTGAAAAAGAAGGGAAAAATATGACGAAGTCGGAGTTGATCGAACGAATTGTCACCCATCAAGGGCTGCTCTCATCCAAGGATGTGGAGTTGGCCATCAAGACCATGCTTGAGCAAATGTCACAATGTCTGGCTACGGGTGATCGCATCGAGATCCGTGGTTTTGGCAGCTTCTCCTTGCACTATCGTGCGCCGAGAGTGGGTCGCAACCCGAAAACCGGCCAATCTGTCAGCCTTGATGGAAAGTTTGTTCCGCATTTCAAGCCAGGAAAAGAGTTGCGTGATCGCGTGAATGAAGAAGAGGAGGAGGGCGCTTGATGATGGTCGCTACGCGAGGAGCCGCTCATGAATAATTTCAAGCGCATTTTGATTTCCGTCTTAATCCTGATGCTCGTATTGGCGATCCTTGCGTTCGTTCTCGAAAATCAGCAATCGGTTTCCCTGTTGTTTCTGGGTTGGGCGGGTCCGCAACTTCCCGTGTCAGTAGTTGCGGTGGGTGCGCTGCTCGTCGGCATGCTGATTGGCCCGGTTTTCGGCTGGTTTCTGGGACGATCGTCCAGAGCTTCCCGCAAGCGCCTTGCCTGAATGCGACATTAAGCGAAAAGCGGACTAATCTTTAGCCACAGCTTGTCTATATCCATTAGTAAAACGCTCATTAAGCTGTAAAATGCTGCGCTTGTTCGATAGTGGCATATTCCCACATCGGTAAAGACTGACTCTGTCAAAAGCCCCGGCTGAATTGATGGCTTTTGCATTCATGGATTAGACAGTGCTCGGTTGGCGGCCCTGTCAGCAACTCAAGGGTATGGTTTCGCGTGAAAATTCTAGTAACCGGCGGCGCCGGCTTTATCGGCTCGGCAGTCATTCGTCATATCATCTCCAATACAACCGACGCAGTGATCAACGTCGATAAGTTGACTTATGCGGGTAACCTTGAGTCGTTGGCCGAAGTCAGCGCAAGCCCGCGTTATGCGTTCGAGCGTGTCGATATCTGTGATCGTGACCAGATCGACCGCATCCTGCGCGAGCATCAACCGGATGCAATCATGCATCTGGCGGCAGAGTCCCATGTTGATCGCTCTATCTCCGGTCCTTCCGAGTTCATTCAGACCAACATCATCGGCACTTACACCTTGCTTGAAGCTGCGCGTCATTACTGGGCTGCACTGGATGATGCCCGTAAGGCCGCTTTCCGCTTCCACCATATTTCGACGGATGAGGTTTACGGCGATCTTGAGGGGCCGGAAGATCTTTTCACGGAAACCACTCCGTATCAGCCGAGCTCCCCGTACTCGGCCAGTAAGGCCAGTTCCGACCACCTGGTTCGTGCCTGGGCTCGTACGTATGGCCTGCCGACGCTGGTCACCAACTGCTCGAATAACTATGGTCCTTGCCACTTCCCTGAGAAATTGATCCCGCTGATCATTCTCAATGCGCTGGAAGGCAAGCCGCTGCCTGTTTACGGCAAAGGCAATCAGGTTCGTGATTGGTTGTATGTCGAGGATCATGCTCGGGCACTGTATAAAGTTGTGACAGAAGGCGTTATTGGAGAGACCTATAACATCGGCGGTCATAACGAAAAGCAAAATATTGAAGTTGTAAAAACGCTCTGTGCGCTGCTCGATGAGCTGCGTCCTGATTCTGCGCATCGTCCGCACGCGAGTCTGATTACTTACGTTCAGGATCGCCCGGGCCATGATCAGCGCTACGCCATCGATGCGAGCAAAATCCAACGTGAGCTGGGGTGGACACCGGAAGAAACCTTCGAAACCGGCATTCGCAAGACGGTGGAGTGGTACCTGAACAATACTGAGTGGGTATCTCACGTCAAGAGCGGAAGTTACCAGCAATGGATCGACCAGAACTACGCCGGTCGTTCAAGCAAGGCATGAAGATTCTCCTGCTTGGAAAAAATGGCCAAGTGGGCTGGGAGCTGCAGCGCTCCCTTGCGCCACTGGGCCAATTGATTGCCCTTGATCGGCATCCGGTTGATGGGCTGAGCGGTGATTTGACCGACGTGGACGCTTTACGTGAAACGATCCGTCAGATCCAGCCAGATATCATCGTGAACGCAGCCGCTTACACGGCAGTAGATAAAGCCGAGTCCGAAAAAGAGTTGGCTGATCGTGTGAATGGTCAGGCTGTTCAAGCCATGGCCGAAGAGGCTGCGGCACTGGGTGCCTGGCTGATCCACTACTCAACCGACTACGTATTCAGTGGTGAAGGCTGCACGCCGTGGTGCGAGTCAGATGCCCTCTCGCCAGTGAATCACTACGGTATCAGCAAGCTGGCTGGCGAACGAGCGATAATATCTACCGGCTGCAATCATCTGATTTTCCGGACAAGCTGGGTCTATGGTGCTCGTGGCAATAACTTTGCGAAGACAATGCTGCGCCTGGCAAAAGACCGAGAAACCCTTAGCGTCATTGCTGATCAGGTCGGTGCACCGACAGGTGCAGATCTGATCGCAGACGTGACGGCATTGGCTGTGCGGCAAGTCTTGCGCTCTCCCGAGTTGGGGGGCGTCTATCACCTGGCCGCTGCCGGAGAAGTGTCATGGCATGGCTATGCTTGTCATGTGATCGATTTTGCGAAGGCTTGCGGTGAAGCGCTTACCGTGAAAACGATTGATCCGATCGATACTGCTGCTTATCCAACACCTGCGCGCCGTCCTTTGAATTCTCGTTTGAATACTCAGAAGTTGCGCGACAATTTTTCTCTGCACTTGCCGGATTGGCAAAGTGGTGTAACCCGAATGCTTAGGGAAGTTCTTAATAAATGACCACGACAAATCGTAAAGGCATCATTCTCGCCGGCGGCTCGGGCACGCGCCTGCATCCGTTGACTCTCGGCGTATCCAAGCAAATGCTGCCGATCTACGACAAGCCGATGATCTTCTACCCGCTGTCCGTGCTGATGCTTGCAGGTATGCGCGAGGTCCTGATTATTTCCACGCCTGAGGACTTGCCATGTTTCCGCAAGTTGCTGGGTGACGGTAGCCAGTATGGCGTCAAGCTCACTTATGCTGAACAACCTAGCCCGGATGGTCTGGCACAAGCTTTCATCATTGGTGAGGAGTTCATTGGTAAGGATCCTTGCTGTCTGATTCTGGGCGACAACATCTTCTATGGTCAGCACTTCTCGGACAACCTCCGCTCCGCCAGCTCGCAAAAGCAGGGCGCAACGGTATTTGGTTACCACGTTTCCGATCCGGAGCGTTTCGGCGTCGTCGAATTCGATAAAACCGGTCGAGCGCTGAGCATCGAGGAAAAGCCAGTCAAGCCAAAATCGAATTATGCGGTGACTGGTCTGTACTTCTATGACAACGATGTTGTCGAGATCGCCAAAAGCATCAAACCGTCCGAGCGCGGTGAGCTGGAGATCACAGACGTTAACCGTGCTTATCTGGAGCGCAAGACGCTGAATGTTGAAATGCTGGGGCGTGGTTTTGCCTGGCTGGACACAGGTACTCATGATTCTTTGCTGGAAGCCAGTCACTTCGTGCATACCATCGAACAGCGTCAAGGCCTGAAAGTGGCTTGCCTGGAAGAAATTGCTTACAACAACGGCTGGATTACGGCCGAGCAATTGGGGGCGCAGGCAGAAGCCTTGAAGAAAACGGGTTATGGCCAGTACTTGCAAAAGTTGCTGGACTTGAGTGCTCGTTGATCCAAGCCGATCTACTCGAACCCCCTAGTGTCAATTAGTGCAAGCAGGAATGGCATGCCAGTTAGACTTCCAAAGGTTGCGGTTTTACTGGCTGCCTACAACGGTACACAGTGGATCGAGGAACAGCTTGCCTCGATCCTTTGCCAATCAGGCGTTGATGTCTCAGTTCATATAAGTATTGATCCTTCTACTGATGGTACCGAGACCTGGTGCGAGGCCTATGCTGCAGCGCACCCTCAGATTTTTATCCTCCCGGCAGCCGGAAAGTTTGGAGGCGCGTCGCGAAACTTCTTTCGTCTGATTCGTGATGTTGATTTCTCTTCTTATGACTTCATCGCTTTGGCCGACCAGGACGACATCTGGCATACGGACAAGCTGCAACGAGCCACCTCTGCAATTGATTCTCGCCAGGCTGATTGCTTCTCCAGTAATGTCACGGCTTTTTGGGATGATGGCAGGACTCATTTGTTGGATAAGGCTCAGTCTCAAGTTGCCTGGGATTATTTATTCGAGGCTGCGGGGCCGGGATGCACTTATGTATTCAATAAGCGCTTTGCTTCAGCATTGAAAGCTTCGGTGATCGCCGACTGGGAAAAGGTGCAGGATGTCCGTCTGCATGACTGGTATTGCTACGCCTTTGCCCGTAGCCATGGCTTTCGATGGTTTATTGACCCAATACCTACTATGGACTATCGCCAACACGCGAATAATCAAGTGGGAGCGAACAAAGGTCTGAGCTCTTTGCTCTCCCGCTACAAGACTATTCACGACGGTTGGTGGTTTAGTCAGGTTCGGATGATCGCTTTGCTGATCGGACAAGCTGACAATCCATTTGTAAAGTCGTGGTTACCTTTGAAGCGGGGCCAGCTCATAAAACTCTCTTTTGATGCCTGGAAGTGTCGGCGACGATTTCGGGATAAAGTCCTTTTCTTTTTTGTCTGCTGGATCTTTGCGTTTTCAGGGAAAAAATCCGGATGAAGTCCTCGAGAGTGGTTGTGACGGGAGCGGGCGGATTTGTTGGTGAGGCTCTCGTTCGCAGGTTGTTGCTGGACGGAGAGTTTCTACCGATAGCAGCTGCACGAGGTGCGACCCGTCTGGGGGGGCAATGTCCGGTTGTTTCACTTGATCTGAGTGAGCCCGACGTCATACCGTCGCTCGATGGTGTGCAAGCGGTCGTTCATGCGGCCGCAAGGGTGCATGTCATGAACGAGACGGCGACTGACGCATTGGCGATGTTTCGCCGTATCAATGTCGATGGAACATTGAGATTGGCGCGACACGCTGCCAAGTCAGGGGTGAAGCGCTTTATTTTCATCAGTTCAATCAAGGTGAATGGCGAAAGCACTGCTGTTGGACATCCGTTCACGGCCGATAGCGTTCCAGCGCCGGTCGACCCTTACGGGGTGTCCAAGTATGAAGCTGAAGAAGGTTTGAAAGAGCTAAGTATTGAGACCGGTATGGAAGTGGTCATCATTCGCCCACCTCTGGTTTATGGTCCGGGGGTGAAGGCCAATTTCCTGAGCATGATGCGATGGCTCAACAAAGGTCTGCCTCTGCCGCTGGGTGCGATAGGCAATAGACGTAGTCTCGTTGCCATTGGAAATCTGGTCGATCTGATTGTGACCTGCATCGAACATCCGGCGGCGGCCAATCAGACTTTCCTGGTGAGCGATGGAGAGGATCTTTCTACTACGCAACTGTTGAGGTACCTGGCACGGGCGTTAGGGAAAAAACCGTTGCTGATGCCAGTGCCACAGTGGTTGCTGGCTCTGGTTGCATCTGCGCTTGGCAGGCAGGCGGTGGCTCAGCGTATCTGTGGCTCGCTTCAGGTCAATATTGAAAAGAACCGCGATGTGTTGGGGTGGACTCCTCCTGTTACTGTGGATAAAGCCATGCTTCAAACCGCTCGCTATTATCTGGATGAGCAAACGAAATGAAATTTTGGTGGCTGCTGTTATCGGTTTTTTTGCTGTCTTGGGTACTGACATTAACGCTTCGCCGATATGCGTTGGGGAATAAGCTGGTCGATATCCCGAATGAGCGAAGTTCCCACACCATTCCTACTCCTCGCGGTGGCGGTGTAGCCATTGTTTTCGCGTTCCTGATTGCACTGCCTGCGTTAAAGTTGCTCGGGATGATGAGTTCTGAGTTGATGTATGGCCTGTTGGCCGGGGGACTGCTGGTTGCGGCGATCGGTTTTGCCGATGACCATAATCATATTGCGGCACGTTGGCGGTTGCTGGGGCATTTTGCCGCCGCTGCATTGGCATTGTTCTGGCTGGGCGGCCTGGCTCCCATTCCTTTCGGAGGGGTGACCATCGATCTGGGAGTGGCTGGCACTGTCCTGGCGTTGGTTTATCTGGTCTGGATGTTGAATCTTTACAACTTCATGGATGGTATTGATGGTCTGGCCAGTGTCGAGGCCATCAGCGTCTGTCTCGGCAGTTGCCTGATTTATGGTTTGACCGGGCACGTCGAATCAATGTGGGTAACGCTGCTATTGGCCGCATCCGTCAGCGGTTTTCTGTGCTGGAATTTTCCACCTGCACGGATATTCATGGGGGATGCGGGAAGTGGTTTCCTGGGACTTGTTTTAGGTGTAATGGCTGTTGATGCCGCATGGAAATCTGGTGATTTTCTGTGGAGCTGGTTGATTCTGCTGGGCGTTTTTGTCGTCGACGCTACCTGGACGCTGGGCAGGCGTCTGCTCAGTGGCGAGAAGGTTTATGAGGCTCATCGAAGCCATGCCTATCAATACGCAGCCCGGCGGTATGGAAGCCACAAAGTAGTGGTATTTGCAGTCGCTGCCATAAACCTGTTCTGGCTGACGCCCTTGGCTGTCGCTGTGGGAACCGGACGGCTTTCCGGTGCCATAGGATTACCAGTGGCTTATTTGCCCTTGATACTGATCGCGTGCGCTTTAGGTGCAGGCGTGCGTGAGAAGCCAAAATCCAGGGCTTGACGATCGGCAGCAAACCATATCGGTGGCGAAGATGATGCTATGATTCGCGCCCTCTGAATGAACCGGCAGAAGTATTGACGAGTTCGAGAGACAGTTTTTTATCTGGCATTGCTCCATTTCGAATGCCAGACAGCAAGGCGCATTTCAACAGGTGCGGAATGTAATTGATTCAGGTCCCGTGGCGGCAACGCGTTAACAGGGTTAGTGGGGACTTCTATGATTGATATTGAGTTACAGACCAATGGATAAAAAGTGTAAAGCTTCTGATAGACCAGTCGTGCGGGCACTCACCAGGCCACTTCGTGTCCTTCGGCGTGGTGCTTCAATCTGCTCCAATATCTTGCGAGCAGTGTTTCGCGGAGACATGGTTACAGTTAGGGGTTATGCTCGGGCTGTATACTTGAGAGTTCCTTTTTTGAAGTTTGTCTGGTCGTTTTATAGTTATAGAAAAATGAAGCTGATGCGAGGCATCCGTGACAAGACGTTATCGAATGATAATATCAAGTCGTTGAATGCACTGTCTGATAATCGGTTTTCCGATCTTTCGGAATTGGCTGCGTCCCCGGCGTTGACCGTCTTTCCTCCTATCGATGTTTCGGTTGTTTCTTATAATAGTTCTCGCTGGGTGAAGAAGTTTCTTGATTCTCTGGCTGCGCAGGATTATCCGCTCTCAAGTATTCATTTTAAAGTTGTTGATAACGGCTCTACTGATGATACGGTCGAATTATTCAATGCTTATTTGAATTCATATGGAAGTGCGTTTGCCAGTACCGAAGTCATTCAGCAGGCGAATCTGGGCTTCGGTATGGGGCACGATCGCGCGATTCGCAAGGGGCAATCGGATTATTGCCTGGTTGTGAATCTCGACCTTGAGTTCCTGCCTTGTTCGATCGTAAAGGCAGTTACAGCTGCCGTAAATGACCGTAACCCTGCATCCGCCAGCTGGGAGTTTCGGCAGGTACCGTTTGAGCATCCGAAATACTATGACCCGGTCACCCTGGAAGCCAACTGGTCGTCGCACGCGTGTGTTCTGCTGCGACGTGACGCGTATGTGCGTTGCGGTGGTTATGATCACGCCATTTTCATGTATGGCGAAGATGTGGAGTTTTCCTATAGATTGCGCTCTTACGGCTATGTACTGAAGTACTTGCCCAGTGCGGCGGTGATTCACCATACCTACGAAGAGGCTGGTGAGGTCAAGCCACTGCAGTTTGCGGGGAGTGTATTGGGCAATACCTATATACGGTTGCGGTATGGATCGAATGTCGACCGCTTCGTAGCGTTGGTGTTGTACGCCATTCTTTTTGTATACCCCTCGCAATTTCCGGGGGCAAAAAAAATGCTCCTGCGGAATTTGCCAAAATTATTTAAGAATTTCCCTCATTTCATACGCGGAAAAGGACCGGTTGCGGCTAATTTTCCGTTTCGCGGTTATGACTATGAGCTGGTCCGCGATGGCGCATTCTGGAAGGCGAAACCTTTTGATTCTGCGAGCCCGGCACCCAAGGTTACAGTGATTACTCGTACCTACAGAGGGCGTGGTGTTTTCCTGAAGCAGGCCATGCAGAGCGTGTTTAATCAAACGTACCCCAATATTGAGCTAATCGTTGCCGAGGATGGTGGGAATACTCAGTTGGAGATCGTGGAAGCGGCGTCCACATACGCGCCTTCAAATGTCGCTGTAAAATTTTTGGCCAATGAAAAAATCGGTCGCTCCGGTGTGGGTAATGCTGCAATGGCCATTGCCCAGGGCGAGTATTTTATGTTTCTGGATGACGATGATCTGTTGTTTTCAGATCATGTCGAAACGCTTATGCAATGCTTGAGCGCCGAACCTGATCTTGACGCTGCATACAGCCTGGCTTTTGAAGTGGCTACTCGTGTCAATGATGATAAAAGTCATTACGTTGAAGAGCTTTTTTACACGCCCCCTGTGTTTCGCCAGGAGTGGGATTATAGCGTTATGCAACGCCATAACTTTATTCCCATTCAATCCATCATGTTCAAGAAAGAACTCTATCAGCGTTGGGGCGGGTTCGATCTCGATCTGGATCAGCTTGAGGACTGGAACTTGTGGCTCTGCTACGGCTACGAGGCCAACTTCCGTTATATCGGAAAGACCACGTCGCTTTTCCGCACGCCAGCTGATTCCGGCGTTCGTGCCGACCGCCATGCTCTTTTGCATAATGCCTATGAAATGGCGGTCAGAAGTGCCACTCAGCGCATTGCACAAGACGCAGGGCGTGCATCCTAGTCCGCGGGAAATGGATCACTCACTTTGAGAGAGGGATGATGAAACCCTTGGTGTTGGTTGTGAAAGGCGAGGGAAGCGTTCAGTGCTTGACTCCTTTCGCAGCCAACGGCCGTTCCTCGATTCAGGGCCAGTCTGGATGCATGGTGGCCACCTGAATGTCCCCCTGCAGGCATGTCTTCGTACCCCCACCACGCCTGAGTCGGATCGCCGACGAATCCAGGATTCTCAACTTTCGTCGAATGTTGGAAAAGCATAAACTGGCCAGCGGATTTTTTTGCAGCCATCAACCGTTCCGGGAAGTGGATGGTGATCTGGTGCAGCGTCGGTGCATGGTGTCGGAAATATGATCACGCCCGTCCGCGTAGTTTTCGCTGAAGCGAAACGGAAGATGCACGTCAGTGCCCGTACGAACGATTAAGGAACTAGTAGCTTGAGCCTGAACACTTTGAAAACCATTGCGAGACGACTGCGACGCGCTTATTACATCCTGAGGTCCGGTGCGAACGAGCCAGTGGTTGGCAAGGCTAACTATGACTGGGATTACTATTTGCACCAGTATCCCGATGTTGCAGCCTCCGGCATCGATCCGCGCGACCATTATTTTCTCTACGGTCGGCATGAAGGGCGCAGCGCGGTGGTCCCGGCGCCTGGCACCGAAGGTTCCGATAAGTCCGACACTGCCAACTACAATTGGGAATTCTATCTACGGAATTATCCCGATATCGCCGCCGCCGGTATCGACCCTAGCCAACACTTTTTTCAGTTTGGTCGAGATGAAGGGCGTATTGCGGTGTTGCCGGAGCTCAAGTTCATCGGCTCCCCGGAAGAGGACTTTGATCCCGCGCGCGAAACTGTTCTGGTTGTGAGCCATGAAGCCTCTCGAACCGGGGCTCCGATCCTCAGCCTTAATCTGGTTCGTATACTGAGCAAACGCTACAACGTAGTCGCTTTGCTGCTCGGAGGAGGCGCTTTGGTCGAGGCGTTTCGCGAAGCCGGCGCTGTAGTCGCCGGGCCATGTGAGATGCGCCATTATCCGATCGCCACTCAGATGATTCTCGACAAGCTGTTCCTTCGCTGCCAGTTCAAGTATGCCTTGGTCAACAGTATCGAATCCCGTTTCGTGCTTTCGTCGCTTGCCCGGCATTTTATCCCGAGCGTCAGCCTGCTTCACGAGTTTGCTTCATACACCCGGCCGCGGGATGCTTTCCGCCAGGCTCTGTTCTGGTCCACCTCTTCGGTTTTCTCTGCAAAACTGACTCTGCAGAGTGCGCTGGACGAATACCCTGATCTGGACGAGACAATCGCTCACATCATGCCGCAAGGGCGTTGCGAACTCCCATTTGCCGCACTTGATGAAAAAGCGCGCAATGCTGAAATAAAGCGATTGATGAATGCTCTGCGTCCATCGTCTGTACCTGCCGATGCCTTCCTCGTCATAGGCGCTGGCTCAGTTCAGTTGCGCAAGGGGGTAGATTATTTCATCGAGTGTGCGAGCCGGATCCTGCGTGCCAATCCCGCTCGCAGCTTCCGGTTTGTCTGGATCGGGCACGGTTTCGACCCTGACAAAGATGTAGGCTACTCGGTTTACCTTGCGGATCAGATCCAGCGGGCAGGCATCGAAGAGCACATTACGTTTCTGAAGGACACGTCGGAGCTTGATTTCGTCTACGAGCAGGCTGATGTCTTGTTGATGACGTCCCGTCTGGATCCGTTGCCGAACGTTTCCATTGATGCGCTCTGTGTGGGTTTGCCAGTCGTTTGTTTTGAAAGTACGACCGGGATTGCGGACATCCTCTCCGAGGAACAACTGGGAGATACCTGCGTTGCGGGCTATCTGGATACAGCCGATATGGCGGAGAAGTTGCTGAATCTCTCCAGCGACCCTCAGCTCTATCAGCAAGTGGTTTCCCGCTCGCGGGAAATGGCGTCCAGACGCTTCAACATGGATGCCTACGTAGAACAGCTGGACCAGTTGGCCGGCACGTTGATCGACAAGGCGAAACAAGAGGCCGATGATGTTGCGCAGATTGCCCAGGCAAATGTACTGCGCTCCGATTTCGTGAGCCTGTCTGAGCGCCCTGAGCGGACTCAGGACGAAGTCATTCGCGAATATGTACGCGCTTGGGCTTGTGGCGTCGATCAGCGTAAACCTTTTCCAGGTTTCCACCCGGGCATCTACAAAGAGCAGCATGAATCGCTCAAGGTGGATCCGCTTGCAGACTTTATACGCAAGGGTCGCCCGCAGGGGCCTTGGCTCGCTCCCGTCATCACCCCTGAAGAGCGGACGAAAGCCATACCGCGCGTGACGGTAGCGCTTCATCTTCATGTATCTCATCCAAAATTGTTGGGTGAAGTACTCGGCAGATTGAAGCACAACAAGTTTTTACCTGATCTGTTCATCAGTTCGCCAAGCGATGATCTGCGCACCGAGATCTCCCGCCAGTTGTCCGGTTATGCAGGACGGTTGGTCGAGGTGCTGACTGTGCCGGAAGATAAAGCTGATATCGGACCGTTTTTCGGTACATTGGGTAGGAAAATCTCTCAGCAATACGACTTCATCGGGCATCTGCACACCCAGGCAAGCGAAGATGCTGACGACGATTCTGAAGTCGAGGCAGGTTACAACTTCCTTCTGGAAAACCTGCTGGGCGGCAAGTCTGGTGCCATGATGGATCGCATCATTTCCAGAATGCACGATGATGCAACGCTCAGTATCGTGTTTCCGGACGATCCCAATGCGGAAAGCATGGGCAGCCTTCGACCGATTGTGCAGCACTGGGCAAAAAATATTGAAATCGAGCCATTAAGGGAGTACCTGTACTTCCCAGTCGCGGCGATGTTCTGGGCGCGTGCTGATCAGCTGGAGGCGCTGTGGGATCTCGCGGTTCAACTCCCTGACGATCGCGCTTCGGTTGAAGACGATGTCGCTCTGCATGCAATGGAGCGGCTCATTCCCCTGTCTCTTGCCGGCCCGAGTCAGCGCTGCGCGGTAACCAATGTATTGGGTGTGACTCGATGAAAATTGTAATCTTTGGTGGCGGTGGGTTTATCGGAGCGGCAATCGCGGATCAGCTGCTTAAAGATGGACACCAGTTGCGCATTTTTGAGCGGCCGCGTGTACCTCCTTATCGTGAGTTTACGGCTGAGGAATCGGTTGAGTGGGTCACCGGTGATCTCATGAGTTCCAGTGAAGTCACCGAAGCAGTGGAGGGTGTCGACGTAGTCCTGCATCTGGTTTCCACGACGCTTCCCAAGACCTCCAACGATGATCCAATCTACGACGTCCAGACCAATCTGGTCGCGACCTTGCAGATGCTCAATGCGATGGTCGCCAAGAAAGTAGGCAAGATCGTCTTCATCTCTTCCGGGGGGACGGTTTACGGTTCGCCCAAGTATCTGCCGATTGATGAATCCCATCCGACAGACCCGCAGGTTTCCTACGGCGTCACGAAGCTGGCAATCGAGAAGTACCTGCTGATTTACCAGAACCTGCACGGTATCAAAGCCAATATCCTGCGGGTCACCAATCCTTATGGCGAGCGCCAGCGCGTAGAAACCGCTCAAGGTGCGGTCGGCGTCTTCCTGAGTCGAGCGCTGCAGGATAAACCATTGGATATTTGGGGTGACGGCAGTGTTACCCGTGACTATATCTATGTAGGCGACGTTGCCACGGCTTTTGCAAAAGCGGTCACGTATGATGGTGAACATTCAGTGTTCAATATCAGTTCCGCGTCGGGCACCAGCCTTAACGAATTGATTGGCGTGATCGAAGGGGTTACCGGGAAATCCATTGCGCGTAACTATTCGCCAGGTCGTGCATTTGATGTCCCTACGAGTATTCTGGATAACTCGCTGGCCCAGCAGGAGCTCGATTGGCAGCCGAGAACTTCCCTTGAGGATGGTGTTGCCAAGACTTGTGCATGGATGAGGAAGGCGCTGTCCAAGTAAAGCAGGGGTTGATGATTCCGTTGGTTGAAGTAGTCAGCGTGTCACTCAAAAGCTAATAAAAACCCGCCTCTTGAAGGCGGGTTTTTTTTGGAGTTCTGGAATTGTCGCGATGTTCAGTCAACTGGCTTTTTGATTAAAAGCTTCCGTGCGACGGTATCGACTCGTTTTACCCACCAGTCGTCAAACTTAGCTAGCGGAACAGCCAACATGACTGATGAGAGAGCGGTAACAGCAAGCACGATCATCAGGCTTGTCTGGTTGTTGACACCGTGACTTGTTAACTTGAAATAGGCATAGCTGGATAGCGAGCAAATAATTAATGTGTGGACAAGGTAGAGCGGGAAGCTGATTTTTCCGATACTGGCCAATAGCTTTCCATTCAGACTCATGAATAATTTTTGATTGGTCATTGTCGCAAAAATTATGCAGGCCGATCCTAGTGTGTGGAACAGTGTCTGCGAATGTGGCTTTAGTGAGGTCGGTATTATAGAGAACCAAGTGTATGATTTTTCCGGGATCATATATCCGAGAAGGTATAGGCCCAGGATGATAAGGCCGATAGAGGTCAGGAATGAAATATGAATTTTATTCTTGGCTAGATAGGCAGAAAGAAACGCCCCGACTACAAATGGAAAAACAAGATCGTTATAAAACAAGGCCGAGATTGAAAGGATTGCCAAGGCATAAACCAAATGGCGATACCCCAGGATCACGGAGATAAAGCATGCAAGCATATAGACTACCATGCTGCCAAAAAACTCTGGCTTCATGGTCCAGAGGTTTGTGTTGTAATTCGCCGCTCCTGTAAAGAAAGTAGTCGCACCTTGGAACAGCGCACTCAGGAAGTTTGGCTCAAAATCGGGGGTTAACCCGAAGGCAAACGCGGCCAGCCATGGGCTTGAGCTAAGTGCGGCGGCCTCGCGAAAATAGTACAGATTCAGTCTGAACAGGCAGTAACTTGCAATCGTTGTTATTGTGACGATCGCAACCAGTCGCGGGAATCTTTTAAGAAAGGCCAGAAGCAGTTTTTGTGGGTTTTCATGGTTGAAATAAGACCAGCACAAAACAAACCCGGAGAGTGTGAAAAAAAATCCAACAGCGCCAGTGCCATTAAAAAGAGCAAAAAAAGGTTGGCCTATCAAGCTGTCTGCGTTTCTGACGTCTGGCAATAGACCTGTGGTGTACGGGGAGAATGCCAGGAAGAAATGATGGATCAGTACAATAAAGGCAGCGATTCCCCTATAAGCTTCAAGCGGAATCAATCTATTGCTGCCGTGTATGTTTTTTACGGGCATGTCAGACCTTGTGTTGAATTTTCGAGCTGTCGGGTTTGCATGGATACATTTTATCGGACTGAATGCCGCTGACACCAGTGATGAGATCGGAACAGGTATGTGGTCTCATCAATATTGCCGCTATCCCTGTGCTTCCTGGGTAATCAGCTTCCGATACTCTTGATATGTTTGGTGTGCGACGTACGGTGGGCTCTGCCAATGTCGGCTGTAGCGTGTTTGTCAAAAAAACGCAAAAAAATACCCTGCGAAAATATTCACTTCTCGCAGGGTATGGCGCTACCGCATTACTTGTTTTGTTCTAGTTTGATCAGGACCCAATTCGTGTCGACGACGTTGTTGTTGTCCAGTACGACTCGGTAATTTCCGTCTTTCGCTAATGGGAAACTAACGGCGAAAGGCTCTCCCGCTCTAATAACCTTGCGTTCGGCGATGATGTCATTCTGGTGGTAGACCGTAAATCCGGCAACCGCTCCGCCGCGCGCAAGTATCTCTTTGGGAACGTTCGGAGATATGGAGGCGGTCAATGTAAGTGATGTAACACCCCACTTTTTGAATGTGTTCGGGTCGAGCTCAAATGTCGTAGGCTGGGTTTCTCCTGGGTGTGCGAATATAGTATTCGGGAACGCATCAGCGCGCAGAATTCCATACTTGTCTCCCAGTACTGGTTTGGTAATAAGATCGATCAAAGGAGTGTCGATAGAGGCGCAAGTTCCATTGTCTGCACATATTTTAAGTGTGCGGTCAATGTTTGTTACTTGTGACAATACGTCGTTTCTGATGTGAACCCCGAACGGGTAATTTATACCGACTTTTGTTGCGCTGTTGAATATTTTTACAAGGGTATATTTGTCCCCTAGCTTTCTTATGTCGCTGATGATGATTTCCGGGAAATAGGTGTCAACCAGATTGTTGCTTTCGTAATGACGGTTCAGAAAGGAACTGTCTATTGTATACCGGTGCCCAAAGAATGCTGGGCTACCCCAAGGTGACTGTAGTTTGAAGTTTTTAGGCGTGTTTTCATTGATCCATTTACCGGCATCTGTTCGATCTTTTTCAAGATTTAAATATGTTTTAACGCCGGCGGTCGATTGCTTGCCGATAATATATGACTGCGTGACTATGTAACCAAGAAGGAGGATAAGTGCCAGCTTGATAACAAAAGAGTATTTAGAGCTGATGTTCCAAATGGTTTGGGCGCCCAGCGATCCCAAAATGAACAGGCTGTAGAGAGCGGGTGTTGCGTACCAGTCGTAGCGCTCGAGAGGGAATTTCAGGCTATAGGCTGTCAGATGGGTAAGAATCAAACCTCCCAGAAAGATGAACAGAGGCAGGGATTTCTTGTTCAAGCCCAGTAGCGCCGGCAGTGCAAGAATTGCAAACCAGTAGTGATTGTTTTCAACGAGCAGGTATTTACCGAACCACTGCCAGGTAATATATGACTCGACATTCTGAAAAAAGGTTTTGGTGATGAATGAGTTTGGTACAGGCAGTCCAAAGTAAATCCAGGCAAAACCGTACCAGGTAACGGCAATGGCAGCGGCGATGGCTATCGTTTTTACCGGGATAGAGCGAGTCAGCACGCTCCAGGCGCATATCAGAAAGAAAGCAGCAGGGATCAAATCGAGCTTTTGTACAGTGAGCAGACCTGCTGCAACACCCACGTGAACCCAGTTATTGCTCCGTAGCAGTGCCCATAAGGCATAGGTAAAGACAGTAATGGTCAGCGGCGATTCCAGCCCGGCAGTTCCGGCGTACCACATGAAGAGTCCGTCGGACGAGGTCGCTGCCACAAACAATATGCCAGCCACATAGCCGAATCGTTGTACCAATACCCAGCCAGCGAAGGTAAGGGCCAAACAGCCCATCAAGGCACCGCCGCCGACTAGCGCAACAATCGGAGATACTCCCAGTTTTATCAGGAGTGCCAGGTAAAGCGGATAAAGAGGGGATGACGCCCCCCAAATTGGAGATTCACCCAGATTCCAGACCCAGAATTGTCCATGCGTCATGTTCTCTGCATAGCGCAAGAAGAATGACCCATCATCGGCGGTCGCTCCACCCCAGCCTGCTTGCAGCCCGTATACGTAAACAAAAAACGCCACCAGTGCAAAAAGCAAGTGGCCTTTGGTTCGTACGAAACTCTCGGCGGGAGTTATTCCAATTTGTGTAGTGTTGCTTCCAGGGGTCAGCATTTTTACCTCGTTGTCATATATGCTGTTTCGGCATTGCTGAATGCTTGTAAGTCTATTAAATCCAATAGTATTAGCTTTGAGGGGGAAGGGCTGGTGCTGAGTCTTTCTTGGCGATGCTCAAGCAAACCGAGCCGATGCCAACGGCATACCACAGTGTTGCGAGTCGTATCAGTACTGTCGCAGCCACAGCATCTGCGTTATGCATGCCATTCCATATCAGCAACGTGACCATTACCGCCTCGGCGCCACCCAAGCCACCAGGCATGAAACTTATTGCGCCTGCAAGCATTGCAAGCGCATACACGAACATTGCAAATTGCAGGGTGATGTCCGCTCCCATCCAGGTAAGAATCCAATAGAAAGCGACAGCCTCCGCACCCCATGAAACAACTGCAAGCAGCGTGGTGAGAGCCAGAACATCAACTTTGTGGCAACGCTGGGCTTCTTTGAATATATCAATCAGGTGGCCGCTTATTTTTGCCAGTCTGCCTTCTTTTTGATCGATGAGCTGCTCGGCCCAGCTATGGATTTTTTGTTGTGAAAGTATGAGTAGGACTATTGCGATACCGATCGCGCCAAAAATAATTATCGGTCGCGCATCAGGATACAAAGTAAGGCCCAAGAAGCTCAGTAATACAATGCCAATGAGGTCTGATAGTCTTTCACTAAAGAAGGCCGCAAAACTTTTTCCGTATGGCATCCCCCACGGTTTCAGCAGAACACCTCTCAATGCTTCCCCGGCTTTTCCTGGGGTTGTAGTCAGTGCAAATCCGGCCAGATAGATCTTCAGGCTGGGTTTCCAGGGAATGGCATGCCCGAGTACCTTGAGGTAAATCTGCCACCTGAAGAATCTCAATAAATAATTGAAAGAAGACATCAGCAGGGCAATGACTACCCCGAACATGCCAACCTCTTTTACCGAATTTGCAACTGCATCCCAGCCGCCCCACATTGAAAAACCGAGATAGCCTATCGCCGACAACACGACGGAGAGAATAAGCGCACGGTACTTCCAGCCAGACAAGTGAGTTTGCACGATCACAAGCTGAGTCTCTTGAATACTGCTTGAGGAATGCACCGGATGATAAGCATGATCAAAGCCCAGAAGCCGGGTGCATAGAGTGTTGCAGCTTTGCTTTCGATGCCGTCAACGATACGACGGGCAACCTTCTCGGGGGTGGCCAAAAGCAGCGGTGGCAAGTTCAGGCCTTGAGTCATCGGGGTATCGACAAAGCCCGGTTTGATCGTGGTGACATTGACGCCGACCTTGTAAAGGCGTGCACGCAAGCCCTCGCAAAACGTCGATACGGCCGCTTTCGCCGTGCCGTACAAGTAGTTGGAAGGGCGACCACGGTCACCGGCTACCGAGGAAATGACGGCAAGACTGCCGCAACGTTGCTCCTCGAACTGATTGGCCAGCAGGGTAAGCAGGGCAATTACCGAGGTACCGTTGATGGCAAATTCCCTCAAGGCCACGTTGACGTCCTGTTCACAGGCTTTTTGGTCCGGGAGAGTGCCGTGGGCAATCAAGGCAACATCGATCTGCCGCAATTCACTCAGGCAACTGCTCAGCATTGCTGCATGCGAGGTGAGATCGGTCGCATCCATGGCGTGGAGCGTTACCCCCTGGGCGCCGCGAGCTCGAAGATCAGCAGCGGTTTGCTCCAGTTTTTCCTGGTCGCGGGCCACCAGAAAGAATGTCGCACCTTGCTCGGCCCAGAGGCGGGCACAAGCCGTGGCGATGGCCGAGGTAGCTCCAATGATCAAAACTCGTTTCATGCGATTACTCGTTTCCAGAAATGGGACATCAATGTTGGGTCACGCAGCTCTTCCAGCTTTTCCCACTCTGGATAGGCCTTGCGAAATTCATTCCCGCTCATGTGCGCATCCTTGGCCGGATACAGGCGACCGCCCGCGTCACTCACAATGGCATCCAGACGCTTGAACAGTGGCATGAGAGCGGCCTTCTGGGGGAAGTCCAAGGCGAGTGAGGTGCCTGCCTGGGGGAAGGACAACAGGCCCGGCGACTTGATGTCACCACAGCGTTTGAGCACGGCAAGGAACGAGCCTTGCCCGGAATCGGCGATGGCGACCAGCAACTCTTGCATGGCTTTTTCGGCGTCGATGTCAGGGATGACGCACTGGTATTGCTGGAAACCTTTGCGTCCGTAGATGCGGTTCCAGTGCAGGATGCTGTCCAGAGGGTAGAAAAACGGATCATAGCTGACGCGTTTTCGCGTGCGCTGGATCGGGTGTACTCGCCAATAGGCCTCATTGAAGGCGTGCAGGGACAGATTGTTGATCAGTGACACGGGTGGGGTAAGCGGTACTTGCTTTTTAGAGCGCTCGCAAACTTCCAGAGTCCCATATCGGGCGTGGTCGCCGACGATGAACACTCCGCGTCCGGTGTTGGCGCCCTTGGCCAGGCAATCGATCCACGCGACGCTGTATTCATGTTGATGATCCAGTTCGGCAGACAGAGAGAAAAACTCGCTCAAATTGTTGAAGCGCACCAATGTACTGTCAATCTGGCTGGACTGGATTGGCATCAGCTGGATTTCCGCCCAGGTGATCACGCCGGTCAGCCCCAATCCTCCAATGGTGGCGGCAAACAGTTCGACGTTTTCGCTCGCGGAGCAGGTCAGCAGTTCCTGATCATGACGCAGCAACCCGAAGTGGCGCACATGATTGCCGAAAGTGCCACGCAAATGATGGTTCTTTCCGTGAACGTCGTTGGCTATCGCTCCCCCGAGGGTCGCGAATTGCGTTCCCGGAGTGACAGGAAGGAACCAGCCCTGAGGGATCGCGATGGCCAGAATCTCGCCGAGGGTTACGCCGGCCTCCGCAATGACGATGCCGCGCTGCCAGTCGGTCTGGATGAAACGATCGAGTGAGCGCATGTGCAGCACCTGGTCACTCGCAGCCAGGCAGCTGTCTCCATAGCTACGCCCATTGCCATATGCAAGGGTGTTGCCGTGATCGGCAGCTAATTGCCGAAGACTCGCAGGGATCTCGCTTCGCCAGCTGCAGGAAACGGCTGTCTGAGGTCTATCCGGGTACCTGCCCCAGGAATAAAGAGGTGCGCTCATGCAGCTATCCAGAACACGAGTCCAAACATTATCCCGACTAGCAGACTGACGCGGTCGCGGATGGCGAATACCACAGGGTCATCATGCATTTCACCTCGATGGGTAAGCATCCAGACCCGAGTAATCCAGAACAGCAGCAATGGACAGGCGACCCAGATCACTTGTGGGTAGGCATAGAGATTTGCAGTGGCCTGATCGTGGATGTACAGGGCCAGAACCATGACCGCCAGGTAGCCGGAAGAGGCGCCCAGTGAGGAGATCATTTCCAGATCCGCAGGATAGTAACCCCGGCCCCGGGTTTTCTCGGTTTTACCTTTTCTGCGTGCCTCATAGAGTTCGGCATAGCGCTTCACCAGAGCCAGACTGAGGAACATGAACATCGAGAATGCCAGAATCCAGAAAGTCAGTGGCAAACTGAAGGCGGCCGCCCCGGCAATGATGCGTACTGTATACAGAAGGGCTAGCGCAATGACGTCGACCGCCATTTTCCGTTTCAGAGATAACGAATAGGCCAGTGTCAGTACGTAGTAAGCCAGGAGCACTGCGCAAAACTGCCAGGGCAGTAACAGCGCTGCACCTGCAAAAGAGGCCATCAGCAACAGGGGGAAAATAATCAGGCCTGACCTGATGGACAGCCGGCCCGATGCGAAGGGGCGATTGCGCTTGCTCTTGTGATGGCGATCATCTTCCAGATCAAGAAGATCATTGAGCACGTAGACGCTGGAAGCGCATAAGCCGAACAGCACAAAGGCCAGAATTCCCTGCAAGAGCAATAGGGGATTGGTTAATTGATGCGCCGCCAGCAGCGGTACAAAGATCAGTGCATTTTTCATCCATTGATGAAGCCGCAGTGCTTTCATCCAGTCCTTGGGCCGGGACTGGTTGGAATTTATAAGGTGCTCCACATTGCCTTGGGCGCGTGCGCGCCGTTCCACGCCTGCCTCGGGGTTGACCACGTAAGCGTGTCGTGCGGCGGCCCATACCGGAATGTCATCAAGTGAGTTGCCCGCATAGTCAAAGCCGTTTTGGCCATAGTGCTCGACCAGCAGATCGCGCTTGCGATGCGCTGACAGATTGCGATTGGCATCGGAGGCTAAAACCTGGTCAAACAATTGAAGGTGGTCTGCAATGCGTTCTGCCAGCGAGTAATGGCTTGCGGTAGCCAAAACAACTTTGCGTCCGGTAAGCCGCTCGGCTTCGATCAATTCGATGACCGCTGGATCGTACGGTAAAGAGGTGACGTCAATCCGGGTAGCGGTGGCGAACCCCTCCTTCAGCGCAGCCTTGCCTTTGAGCAGCCAGCACAGGGGTTTGAACATTTGCAATGGCTGCTTGCGAATGAACGCCATGCCGGTTTCTAGCAGAAGATCGGAGCGCAGCAGCGTGCCATCCAGATCAACGACAAGAGGAGGTGGGGTCGTCACCATAATACTTCCCTGAAAAACGGAGGTCAGACTGTTTCTGACTGGGATGAAAATTACAAATCGAACGCTTTTGACTTTCGCAGCCAAGATAAGGCAAATGTATTCAGCGCTTGAGTTGACTGTACTTGAAACCTTGTCCTGATCGCTTGTTCATGTAGGTGGATCGAGAATTAGAAGGTGTTCTAATGTAGGAACTCAGTGGCGCAATTGCCGCATTTCGTTCTAGTGCATTTTCTCGAAATTGACATGTAGCGATGCTTCAGGAAATTGCATCTGCCTGGAATGTTTTTGCAGGCGGGAAGGTTACGGTGGTGGTGGCGACGCTGCAAGTACAAAGCTTTGATTGATGCTCGTCCAGGCATGATTTTGGGGAAGGGGCGGTCGTGTGGATGCCGTTGCGCGCTCCAGAGAAGCGTCTGGAATCCGGGTATCTGTGGGTCGTGTGTCGGTGTGGTTCTTTGTCGCGCAGAACTGAAACCGGGTGCTCATGGTGAGCGGCCAGCGCAATGAGAGTCTTGCGGGCGCCGCCCGGTCTGATCGAGTTGATAGTGGGTTCATCAGCTCATCAGGCAAGGACGGGCGCCCGAAAACATCATTCGCCGAAATACGCTCGAGTCACGGTCGCAGGATCGGCATCCATCTTGATTTTGCCGTGCTCCAGCCAGATGACCCGATTGCAGGTATGCATCACCAGTTCACGAGAGTGGCTTGCAATCACCAGAATGTTGGTCGCTTCGACCAACTCATTCATGCGTGCTTCGGCTTTGTGCTTGAAGCCTTCATCCCCTACCGATAGCCATTCGTCCATGATCAGGATCTGTGGGCGGATTGTGGTAGAGACCGCAAAGGCCAGGCGCAGATGCATGCCCGAAGAGTAGGTGCGAACGGGCATGTCGATAAAGTCGCCCAGTTCGGAAAACTCGATTATCTCGTCGAGTTTCTCTGTAATGTCGCCTTTTGTCATGCCTAGCAAGATGCCACGCATGAAGATATTTTCCCTGCCGGTAGCTTCAGGGTCTATCCCCAGGGAGATATCGATCAGGGAAGCAACTTCACCCTCGATTTTAGCGGTGCCGGCGGAGGGGGCATAAACGCCGCTCAGCAGTCTGAGCAATGTACTCTTGCCTGCGCCGTTGTGGCCGAGCAGTCCGACCCGATCTCCATCACTGAGAGAAAAAGTAAGGTTTTCCAATGCCCTTACGGTGACGCGTCCTTTTTCGTTGGCGCTTATCTTGCCGCCGGTTGCGACTTCAATAAGCCGTTTTTTCAGGGAGCGACCGTTTGCGTTGTAGATGGGGAAGTCAACGCAGGCTTGTTGAAATTCAATAGATGCCATAATAGTTTTCTTCTCAGATCCAATATGCAATGCGGCGTTTGTAGCTGCCATAAATGATGATGGCAATGCTCCATCCAAACAGTGCCATGCCGCCTGCTACCCACCAGCTCAACGCGCTGACATCTTGTCCGAGCAAAGGAGCCCTGACAATTTGAATAAGATGATAAATAGGGTTGAAGTCTAGCAAGTAAGTTCCTGAGCGACCTGAGATCAGCGAAGGAAGCCACATGATAGGCGTCAAATAAAATGCAACTTGCAAAAAGCTTGCAATGATTTGTGGAAGATCACGGTATCGCGCGCAGAAGATGCTTAAAATCAAACTTGCCCATGCCAGGTTCAGGGCGAGCAGGGCAAAGCCCGGAATACTCAAGAGCGCCTCGAAGCCCAACGGCTTTTGAACTGCCAGAAGTACAAGTGGGAAAATTACAATGTTGTGCGCGAGAATCAGGGTGTTGCGCCAGAGTGTACGCAGGATGTGTACAAATAATGGAATGGGTAGTTGTTTGATAATGCTTTCTGCAACGATGAGGCTGGTGCATCCCTCTGTCAGGCAGGTAGCAATGAAGCTCCACAAAATCATGCCCGCAGCGAGAAAGGGCAGAAAGTCTTTCATTGGAGAGTTGAATATCTGGCCAAATACCAAGCCAATAGTGCCGATCATGATGCCCATGCTGATGGTCAGCCAAAATGGTCCAACAGCAGAGCGTCTATAGCGTTGGCGTACATCTTGCCAACCGAGCATGCCAACCAGAGAATAGCGCTTTACCGCCGTCCCTATGTCCGCCAAGGCAGCATTTATTGAGTTGTTGAGCATTTGAATCACCGGGGTCAAAACAGTCGATGTTTGTAATGTTGGCTGAAGGATGATGTTACTTTTCTCATCCCGCTGAATATCCAGATTTTTGATGGTCGCCGCGTCCATGCTGCGCGTAGAGCCCATAAGGCATGCATTTTGCTGCTGATTACATGCGAGCGCGCGCTCGGTGAGTTCGTCACCATGACCGACGTGAGCGATTCGAAAAAGATCTTGTGTCGGATTGTCGTGCTGTGCTTTCTAGGGGCTAATATCTCTGACTCTATGGGCGATGATTCGCCTATCATCCCATGCTCAGGGGCGAACACCAAAGAAATTTCCTCACGCTGAAGCGCAGCTGGCTCGGTTTTCGCTTCGGTCATAAGCTTCGGTTAGAGACATGCCGGCTCATGAATACGGCGCATTTTCGGATAAATGCTTACTCAAACAGTAAGTGGTGGGCCCGCGTGCGTACGTGGTGGGTGATCTTGTTGTCATTGCGGTTACAATGCCGATCAACGACTGCTTAAAGGAGAGGGCTACGTGCTCAGAAGGGTGAATGGATAAAGTGCGCAGAGTGTTACTGGGATTGCCTCGCAGGCAAAAAAGGCTGGTACAGGTCGCCACTGATGTGGTCTTGGTCTGGGTTGCGCTGTGGCTGGCCTTTATCGTCCGTCTTGGCATCGACGATATGTACAACCCGCTGAGAGCCCATTTCTGGTTGTTCATCTGTGCACCGCTCATCGCCATTCCTCTCTTCATCCGCATCGGCATGTATCGTGCCGTCATGCGTTATTTCGGCAATGATGCACTGGTTGCAATCGTCAAGGCCGTCAGCCTGTCATCCCTCATCCTGGCACTCGTCGTCTACTGGTACAGCAATCATGAAGCTGTCGTTCCGCGCTCGATCATTTTCAATTACTGGTGGTTGAGCCTGGTGATCATCGGCGGATTGCGGCTCTGCATGCGCCAGTATTTCATGGGGGACTGGTTCACGGCGGCGCAACGTATACCGTTCACCAATCGTGACGACGGTCTGACCAAAGTTGCCATTTACGGTGCTGGAGTCGCGGGTAACCAGTTACTCGCAGCCTTACGCATGGGGCGAGTGATGCGTCCGGTTGCGTTTATCGACGATGACTCCAGCATCGCGGATCGTTCGATATCCGGTCTGCAGGTTTACAAGCCTAAACACATACAACAAATGATCGATGTCACGGGAGCCCAGGAAATCCTGCTGGCGTTGCCGTCTTCGACTCGGGCGCGGCGAAGGGAGATTCTCAACTTTCTTGAGGGCTTTCCATTGCACATCCGAAGTGTGCCGAACTTCACTGATCTGGCCAGTGGCCGTGTAAAGGTCGAGGATATCCAGGAAGTGGATGTCGCGGACTTGCTGGGGCGAGACTCGGTCCCGGCTCATCCCGATTTGCTTGAGCGTTGCATCAAGGGCAAAACGGTCATGGTCACTGGAGCCGGGGGGTCTATCGGTGCAGAGCTTTGCCGGCAGATCTTCTCGCTTGGGCCCGCTACGCTCATATTGTTTGAGCACAGTGAGTTCAATCTGTACAGCATTCTCAGCGAACTGGAAAAACGCTTCAACCGAGAGTCGTTGTCCGTTCGACTGCTGCCTATTCTCGGTTCCATCCGGCATCAGGACAAACTTCTGGATGTGATGAAAACCTGGAAGGTGGACACGGTATATCACGCTGCCGCCTATAAACATGTTCCGATGGTAGAACACAATATTGCTGAAGGCGTCTTGAACAATGTGATAGGAACCTTGAATACCGCACAGGCTGCATTGCAGACAGGCGTTGCCAATTTTGTGCTGATATCAACTGACAAGGCTGTTCGTCCGACCAATGTCATGGGCAGCACCAAGCGTTTGGCGGAGCTGACGCTGCAGGCGCTAAGCCGTGAGATTGCCCCTGTACTGTTCGGGGACAAGGCTAATGTATCGCGAGTCAACAAAACCCGTTTCACGATGGTTCGCTTCGGAAATGTTCTGGGCTCTTCCGGTTCGGTCATCCCTCTGTTCCACAGTCAGATCAAGTCCGGTGGCCCCCTGACGGTCACACACCCTAAGATAACTCGCTACTTCATGACCATCCCGGAAGCAGCTCAGCTGGTCATCCAGGCAGGTTCCATGGGGCAGGGGGGCGACGTATTCGTACTGGACATGGGTGAACCAGTGAAGATTGTCGAGCTGGCAGAGAAAATGATCCATCTATCCGGATTCAGCATTCGCTCGGACAAGAACCTCCAGGGAGATATCGCCATCGAATTTACCGGCCTTCGGCCGGGGGAGAAACTCTACGAAGAACTGTTGATCGGCGATAATGTGGCTGCGACCCATCACCCTATGATCATGAGCGCGAACGAAGACTACATCCCCTGGGACGTACTGAAGGGGCGCCTGACAGAACTGCTTGCGGCAGTTGAACAGGATGACTATTCCCGAGTTCGTCAGCTGCTTCGCGAGACGGTCAGTGGCTACACACCTGATGGCGAGATTGTCGACTGGATCCACCAGCAGCGCCGCCTTGAGCCCTGATTGTTTCACATCCTGTAACGGACGCATTTTTGACTTGTTCCGATCATCGCCTAAGTTTGAGGAGCAGCTTCGGAAAAGCTGCTTTCTCAATTGATGATGGAGCGTCACTTATGCGTACCGGTTATTTCTACTCCCTGATTTTTGCCCTGCTGACCAGCGCCTCGATTGCCGCAATCGCTGCGCCTGTGGCGCCGTCCGATACGAGCAAGGCCCCTCTGGTGATGGATTCGTCAGCCACTTCCGACGTCCAGAAAATCGATCTCAACGGGGCTGATGCCGCCACCCTTCAAAAAGAGCTGGCGGGTGTTGGAGAGGCCAAGGCCAAGGCGATTGTTGCATATCGTGAAATAAACGGGCCGTTTGCATCCGTGGATGAGTTGCTCGAAGTGAAAGGCATCGGCAAGGCGATCCTGGATCGCAATCGCGACAAGCTGGAAGTGAACTAAGCTGGTTGTTCAACGCCAAGGGGCCGGTCATTGACCGGCCCTTTTTGCTTCCCGGCCTTGAAGGATTGCGAGGGGGCAGGGTGCCTTTCCGTCGGGATATGGGAAATTACGGCTATCATATTGTGCTGAGATTATGCCTATAATAATTTCGGTCATCGCGAAAGCAATCGTGCTTTCAAAAGCTGCTCATTCCTCACGCATCCCAGGAGTATCGTCATGAATTCCCCGAAATCCCAAGGTACGGCGCTTGTCACAGGCGCGTCTTCCGGCATTGGAGCGGTGTATGCCGAGCGGTTGGCGGCACGTGGTTTTGATCTGTTACTGGTGGCTCGCGACCAGGAGCGCCTGGAAGCTGCTGCCAGCAAATTGCGAGACAAACATGGCGTCCAGGTCGAAGTGCTGAAAGCCGATCTGACACAAAGGGAAGACGTGCTCAAGCTTGAGCAGCGTCTGCGCAGCGACTCCGGCATCAGTCTTTTGGTCAACAATGCGGGGGTGGCAGTGAACGGATTGCTGGCCAATGCCGACCCGGACCAATTGGAAAACCTGATTCAACTGAATGTCACGACCCTTACCCGGCTGGCCTCTGCAGCTGCAGCAGCATTCACCAAAGCCGGGCGCGGCACGATCATCAATATCGCGTCAGTGGTCGCTTTGTTCCCCGAGCGTTTCAATGCCACCTACAGTGCCAGCAAGGCCTACGTGTTGAGCCTCACTCAATCGCTGAATACGGAACTCGAAGGCACCGGGGTCAAGGTGCAAGCGGTATTGCCGGGTGTGACCCGCACCGAAATCTGGGCGCGTTCCGGTTTTGATGCCAGCGGTATTCCGGCGGAGATGGTCATGGAGGCGGGCGAGATGGTGGATGCGGCGCTGTCGGGGCTGGACCAGGGCGAACTCGTGACGATTCCTTCGCTGCCCGATGCCGGTGAATGGCAAGCCTTCGTTGCTGCACGTCATGTGATGGCACCCAATCTGTCCCACAGCTCGGCGGCCAGCCGATACAAGTAAATGACTTTTGAGTCGTGAGAGGTCAACCCGATATGGATCAGCGTCGAGTAGTTGTCACGGGTATGGGCCTGGTGTCGCCCCTGGGCAGTGATGTCGAAATCGTCTGGCAGCGTTTGCTGGCCGGGCGTTCGGGATTGCGAAACCTGCCGGAGGCGGTCGTTGCGGATCTGCCGACGAGGGTCGGTGGCGTAGTACCGACGATGGAAGAGGACGCTGAAGCCGGTTTCGATCCGGATCTTGCCACGCCACCTAAAGAACAGAAGAAAATGGATCGCTTCATTCTGTTCGCGATGGAGGCGGCCCGGCAGGCGCTTGAACAGGCAGGCTGGTATCCGACCGATCCCCGTGCTCAGGAACGTACGGCGACCATCATTGGCTCCGGTGTCGGTGGCTTCGGTGCAATCGCCGATGCTGTGCGCACCACCGACAGCCGTGGTCCGCGTCGCTTGTCGCCGTTCACCATCCCTTCGTTTCTGGTCAACCTCGCGGCGGGCCATGTCTCGATCCAGCACGGTCTGAAGGGCCCGCTAGGTGCGCCGGTCACCGCGTGTGCCGCTGGCGTGCAGGCGATCGGTGACGCCGCTCGGCTGATTCGTGCCGGTGAGGCCGACATTGCCGTGTGTGGCGGTGCGGAAGCCTGCATCGACCGTGTGAGCCTTGCCGGATTTGCAGCGGCGCGGGCGCTCTCCAGTGGCTACAACGACACGCCCGAGCGTGCTTCGCGTCCGTTCGACAGCGGGCGTGACGGTTTTGTGATGGGCGAGGGTGCCGGGTTGCTGGTGATCGAATCGCTGGATCACGCATTGGCCCGTGGTGCCAAACCATTGGCTGAACTGGTCGGCTACGGCACCAGTGCCGACGCCTATCACCTGACTGCCGGGCCGGAAGACGGCAGCGGAGCTCGACGAGCCATGACGCTGGCGCTGGCTCAGGCCGGTATCGCGCCGGATCAGGTGCAGCATCTGAATGCCCATGCGACCTCGACGCCGGTTGGCGACCTCGGTGAACTCGCGGCGATCAAGTCAGTGTTTGGAGCGCAAAACTCAATCGCCGTGACCTCGACCAAATCCGCGACCGGGCATCTGCTCGGTGCGGCGGGAGGCCTTGAAGCCATCTTCACGTTGCTGGCTATCCGCGACCAGACCGTTCCGCCGACCCTCAACCTGGACAATCCCGACCCGGCCAGTGAAGGCGTGGACATCGTCCACGGTCAGTCGCGGTCAATGCCGATCGAATACGCGCTGTCCAACGGCTTCGGTTTCGGTGGGGTCAATGCCAGCGTGCTGTTCAAGCGCTGGCAGGCTTAGTCTTCGGAGCGCTTGAGGTGTTCGCGGGTGACGTCGAGGATCTGCTGCGCAAACCCGGCATCCGCGACGCTGCGTGAGAGCAGGAGCGCGCCCGCCAGTGTCGCCATGATGACGATGCTGCGCTCGGCCGCGTTCTCGCCTTCGAGGGTGTTCTGGATCTGATCCAGACGGGCCTTGAGCACGAGATCGCTGGTCGGGCTCGGTTGTCCGCGCAATCCCAGTTCCGAAGAAATGGTCAGCAGCGGGCAGCCTTCATGCGGAGAGGTCTGGTGCCACTCGGAGAGATACGTATCGATGAAGGCTTCCAGCGGTTTTTCCTGGGCGAACAACTCTTCGCACAAGCCTGCGACCTGCTCGCCGGCGGCTTGCAGGGCTTTCTCGACCAGGTCGTCCTTGGATTTGAAATGCGAATAAAAGCCGCCATGGGTCAGCCCCAGTGCTCTCATCAAAGGTTGCAGACCGGTCGCACCGATGCCGTCCTTGCGAAAGCGCTCTGATGCTTCCTTGATAATGCGCTGATGGGTCTGGGCTTTATGATCTTGCGAGTAACGCATTTAAACTCTCCGCAACAAGACCGCCATCTTAACCAATGCAAATTGAATGGTGACTGTACTTCTACTTCTAAAAAGCCTGCCAGTGAATCCAACATGTTCGTAACAGCCATCAACGGTTGGCACGGATAGTGGTTGCAGCTCACAAAGTTGCCATCACCGAAGGAGCAGGAGAACCATGTACAAAGACTATCCGGCCGCCTATCAAGTCAGTAAGGGCTCGGCCTTGCAGGTCAATGCACCGTTCTACGAGCGGATTCGCGACAGCAAGGATGCGCGGACCCTGATCGAGCAATTCGAAGTGCCGATCCGCACCGGCCGCGCCTGGCATGTTCCGGCGGGCCATGTGTTTCGTGTCACCACACCAGTGGGGCCTCAGGTGGGCGACTTCAATGTGTGGAATGCCCACGATCCGCGTGAACGGATGTGGGCGGCGCGCACCCGACAACTGCAGGGCGCCCATGTCACCACTCATGATCGTCTCTGGTCGAACCTGCCTTTTTTGCGTCCCATGGTGACCATCACCGATGACAGCCTGGCCGATTACGGCATCGATGAACACGGCGGGCGCCTGCATGACTTGCTCGGTACGCGCTGTGATCCCTACGTGAACAAGATGCTCACCGGCGAAGACTTCCATCATCATTGCCATTCAAACCTGACCCGCGCCGTGTTACCCCACGGTCTGACCGAATTCGACGTGCACGACGTGTTGAACATCTTTCAGTGCACGGGCCTGAATCACGATGACCTGTATTTCATGAAGGCCTGCCCGGCGCAGAAGGGCGATTATCTGGAATTCTTCGCGGAAATCGATTTGCTGTGTGCGCTGTCGACGTGCCCCGGTGGTGATCTGTCGCTGGCGATGTGGGGGCCGGATGCGCAGGATCCGTTGAGCGTGTGCCGTCCGCTGGGTGTGGAAATCTATCGGCTGGACGAGTCGCTGCTCGAAGGCTGGAGTTCACCGGAACGCGCGGCGTACAAAGGCCTGCATGGCTTGCACATTGCCAGGGCCGAATGGGAAAAGTAACCGCAACAAAAAACAAACCCCGCCGATTCAAGGCGGGGTTTTTCGTTCAGCGGTCCTGCGCGTCCTTGATGTCCGCTTCGGCATTGCGCTCGGCAACGCGTTGACGTTGTTCTTCGGTCAGTTCGACCTTGTTGGCGGTGTCGCGCAGCATCATCAGACCCCCCACGATCGAGCCGATTGCAACGACCAGAATCAACCAGGCATACCAGGGCATAGCGGCTCTCCTTAATGGCAGGTCGCCGGGCGAGGATTTCGCCGGCGATGCTGCTTACCACGTTTGAGCGATGGGAAATCGCAGTGGTTCCATTCTAGGCCGGTTATGCCCGGTGCGGTTAAAGCCCGGTCAGCATGGCGTCCGCCGGAGCGTTCGCGCGCAATTGCCCGGTGAGCAAAAAGTAGCCGAAGCCGACGGCCATGAAGCCCAGGAAAGTCAGCCCGATCAGTGCGTTGAACCAGGCCATTGCCACCAGGCACACGATCGCCAGCACCAGCGCAATGAACGGGATCAATGGGTAGCACGGCGCGCGGAAAGTCCGCTCCAGATTCGGTTCGCTTTTGCGCAGCTTGAAAAGACTGAGCATGCTCATGATGTACATCACGATGGCGCCGAACACGGCCATGGTGATCATTGCGGCAGTGAGTGTCATGCCGCCGAGATTGATCAGGCCGTCGCTGTAAATGGCGGCAATGCCGATGACTCCACCGGCGATGATCGCCCGGTGCGGGGTCTGGAAGCGCGACAGTTTCGCCAGCGAGGCGGGCAGGTAACCGGCGCGGGCGAGGGCGAAGAACTGCCGCGAGTAGCCAAGAATGATCCCGTGGAAACTCGCCACCAGCCCGAACAGGCCGATCCAGACCAGCATGTGGAGCCAGCCGGAGTTGTCGCCGACCACCGCTTTCATCGCCTGTGGCAACGGGTCGTTGATGTTCGACAGGGTGCGCCAGTCGCCGACGCCGCCGGCGAAGAACATCACGCCCATCGCCAACAGCACCAGGGTCAAGATGCCGCTGATGTAAGCCTTGGGAATCGTGCGTTTCGGGTCCTTGGCTTCTTCTGCCGCCATGGCCGCGCCTTCGATGGCGAGGAAGAACCAGATCGCAAACGGGATCGCCGCGAACATCCCGGCAATCGCCGGTGCGCCGAACACGTCCGCGCCGGCCCAGCCATTGAGGGCGAAGTTGCTGAAGCTGAAGGCCGGGGCGACCACGCCCATGAACACCAGCAACTCGGCGACGGCCAGCACGCAGACGATCAACTCGAAGGTCGCTGCCAGTTTCACACCGAGGATGTTCAGCCCCATGAAGACGATATACGCGCCGACCGCTGCGTGTTTCGGATCGAGGGCCGGAAACTGCACGTTCAAATAGGCACCAATCGCCAGCGCAATCGCCGGCGGAGCGAAGACAAATTCGATCAGCGTCGCCAGGCCTGCGATCAATCCGCCTTTTTCACCGAAAGCCCGGCGACTGTAGGCAAACGGCCCGCCCGCGTGGGGGATCGCCGTGGTCAGTTCGGTGAAGCTGAAAATGAAGCAGGTGTACATGGTCGCGACCATGAACGAGGTCACCAGGAAACCCAGGGTTCCCGCGACGCCCCAGCCGTAACTCCAGCCGAAGTACTCCCCGGAAATCACCAGCCCCACCGCGATGCCCCACAGATGCAACGTGCCCAGCGTGGGTTTGAGTTGTGTGTTCATGCGTTTGCTCCCTGAACGGTTTGGAAAGCTCGGGGGAGGGCGTGTGCAGTGGGCGTGCCATTTTGTATTGGCGGGTCGCAATGGGCTGAAAGCTGTCGTATCGGGGATGTTCGCGACTCGATAGCCACATTTCTGTGCGCCACTTGGGTGCGATGTTGTCTGGAATGCCGCTATCGCGAGCAAGCTCGCTCCCACAGGTGCCAGCGGTGTCTGGACGCGCGCATTTCAAAATGTGGGAGCGGGCTTGGTCCGGGCGGCGATCCGACGAAGAGGCCCGTCCACACGACGCAAAACTCCGCTGTAACGCCCGCGTAAACCGACTCTTTACGCATTCTTTATGCCCCGCCCGCACCCTCGGTCTCGTTCCTTTACAGCCTCCTTTCCGACAATGCCTCCACACGCGGCAATAAGCCGTAACACGGAGATCTTCCATGAGCGTTCTGGACGGGGTGTCCCTGCTGCTGGCAGTGGGGCTGTTCATTTATCTGTTGGTTGCGCTGTTGCGCGCGGACCGGAACTAGGAGCGGCTATGCACAGTTATGACTATTGGCAGATCCTCGCGTTTTTCGCGTTGGTGTTGCTGCCGGCGCCGTTCCTCGGGCGCTTCTACTACAAGGTGATGGAAGGTCAGCGCACCTGGCTGACGCCGATTCTCGGCCCGGTCGAGCGCGGCTGTTACCGCATTGCCGGGGTCGATCCGCAGGCCGAACAGAGCTGGCAGAAGTACACGCTGGCGCTGCTGGCGTTCAACCTCGCGGGTTTCCTGTTGCTGTTCGCGATTCTGTTGTTCCAGGATCACCTGCCGCTGAACCCGCAAAACCTGCCGGGCCAGGAGTGGACCCAGGCGTTCAACACCGCCGTCAGTTTCATGACCAACACCAACTGGCAGTCCTACAGCGGTGAAGCGACCCTCAGCTACCTGAGCCAGATGGTCGGCCTCACCGTACAGAACTTTGTCAGCGCCGCCACCGGCCTCGCCGTGCTGGTCGCCTTGTGCCGTGGCATCGGTCGCAAATCAACCAAGACCCTGGGCAACTTCTGGGCCGACATGACCCGCGCCACCCTCTACGGCCTGCTGCCGCTGTGCCTGCTGCTGGCGCTGTATCTGGTGTGGCAGGGCGTGCCGCAGACCTTCGCGCAATACGTGAATGCGGTGACTCTGCAAGGCGTGGATCAGGTGATCCCGCTGGGTCCTGCGGCCAGCCAGATTGCAATCAAGCAACTGGGCACCAACGGCGGTGGTTTCTTTGGCGTCAACTCGGCGCATCCGTTTGAGAACCCGACTGCGTGGAGCAACCTGTTCGAAGTCACCTCGATCATCCTGATCCCGGTGGCGCTGGTGTTCACCTTCGGCCACTACGTGAAGGATCTGCGTCAGAGCCGCGCCATCATCGGCTGCATGCTCGCGCTGTTCCTGATCGGCGGCGCTACTTCGATGTGGGCCGAGTATCAGCCGAACCCGGCCCTGAACAACGTGGCCGTCGAACAGACCGCGCCGCTGGAGGGCAAGGAATCGCGCTTCGGCACTACCGCCACCGTGCTCTGGTCGGTGACCACCACTGCAGCGTCGAACGGTTCGGTCAACGGCATGCATGACAGCCTCAACCCGCTCAGCGGCATGGTCGCGCTGGTCAACATGATGGTCGGCGAAGTGATCTTCGGTGGCGTCGGTGCCGGGCTCTACGGCATGTTGCTGAACGTGCTGATCGCGGTGTTCCTCGCCGGCCTGATGATCGGCCGCACCCCGGAATACCTCGGCAAGAAACTCCAGGCCCGCGAAGTGCAATTGCTGGTCGTGACCCTGCTGGTGATGCCGGTCGGCGTGCTGGTGCTGGGGGCGATTGCCGCTGCATTGCCTGGCCCGGCGGCGACCATCAGCAACCCCGGCCCCCATGGTTTCAGCCAGTTGCTGTACGCCTACACCTCGGCCAGTGCCAACAACGGTTCGGCGTTCGGTGGCCTGAGTGCCAATACCCCGTTCCACAACCTGATGCTGGGCTTGGGCATGTTGATCGGTCGCTTCGGTTACATCCTCCCGGTACTGGTCCTGGCCGGCAGCCTGGCGATGAAGAAAACCGCACCGGTCGGCCAGAACAGCTTCCCGACCCACGGCCCGCTGTTCGTGACCCTGTTGACCGTGACCATTTTGCTGGTGGGCGGCCTGACCTTCTTGCCGACCCTGGCGCTCGGCCCGATTGCCGAACACCTGAGCATGGGCTTCTAAGGAATCCATCATGAATATGCATGTTCCAGCTTCAAAACCTGCGGTAGCTGCCAAGTCGGCAGAAGCGCCCAAAACCGCGATCAGCGCCCTGTGGCGTCCGGCGCTGGTGCAAGCGTTCGTCAAGCTCGATCCGCGCCAGCTGGTGCGTTCGCCGGTGATGCTGGTGGTCGAACTGACCGCGATTTTCACCACCGTGCTGTGCTTCATCCCGGACAACGTCGTACCGACTTTTGTCGCGGCGCAAATCGCCCTGTGGTTGTGGTTCACCGTGCTGTTCGCCAACTTCGCCGAAGCGCTGGCCGAAGGTCGTGGCAAGGCCCGCGCCGACAGCCTCAAGGCCGGCAGCGAAGGGCTGAGCGCCCGGCGCAAACTGGCCAACGGCAGCTTTCAGGTGGTGCCCGCCGCCAGCCTGCGCAAGGGCGATGTGGTGCGCGTCGAAGCCGGGGAAATGATCCCCGGTGACGGTGAAGTCATCGAAGGCATCGCGGCGGTCAACGAAGCGGCGATCACCGGTGAGTCCGCTCCGGTCATCCGCGAGTCCGGCGGCGACCGTTCCGCCGTCACCGGCAATACGCGACTGGTGTCCGACTGGCTGCTGGTGAAGATCACCGCCAACCCCGGCGAGTCGACTCTGGACCGCATGATCGCGCTGGTCGAAGGCGCCAAACGCCAGAAGACCCCGAACGAAGTGGCGCTGGACATCCTGCTGATCGGCCTGACCCTGATCTTCCTGCTGGTGGTCGTGACCCTGCAACCGTTCGCCCACTTTGCCAACGGCAGCCTGCCGCTGGTGTTCCTGGTGGCGTTGTTGGTCACGCTGATTCCGACCACCATCGGCGGCCTGCTGTCGGCCATCGGTATCGCCGGGATGGATCGTCTGGTGCGTCTGAACGTGATCGCCAAGTCCGGTCGTGCAGTGGAAGCGGCGGGTGATGTGCACGTGTTGCTGCTGGATAAGACCGGTACCATCACCTTCGGCAACCGTCGTTGCAGTGCGGTGTATGCCGCGCCGGGTGTGAATGCCCGAGAACTGGCCGAAGGCGCGCTGTTCGCCTCGCTGGCCGATGAAACGGCTGAAGGCAAGTCTATCGTCGAGTACCTGCGCGGCTCCAATCCGCAGCCGGAACCAGCCCCTGAAACCCTGACTGCCGTGCCGTTCAGCGCGGAAACCCGCTTGTCAGGCGTCGACTATCAGGGCCGTGTATTCCGCAAGGGCGCGGTGGATTCGCTGCTGGCGTTCCTCGGTCAACAACGCAAGGATCTGGCCCCGGCGCTATCCCGTGAAATTGACAAGATTGCCCAGAGCGGTGGCACGCCATTGCTGGTCTGCGCCGACGGCAAACTGCTCGGCGCGATCCACCTGAAAGACGTGGTCAAGCCGGGCATCCGCGAGCGTTTCGCCGAGCTGCGCAAACTGGGGATTCGCACGGTGATGGTCACCGGCGACAACCCGCTGACCGCCGCCGCGATTGCCGCTGAAGCGGGCGTCGACGATGTGCTGGCCGAAGCGACACCGGAGAAAAAACTGGCGCGCATCCGCCACGAGCAGAATGACGGTCGTCTGGTCGCGATGTGCGGCGACGGTGCCAACGATGCCCCGGCGCTGGCCCAGGCTGACGTCGGCATGGCGATGAACGACGGCACTCAGGCAGCACGCGAAGCGGCCAACATGGTCGACCTCGACAGCGATCCGACCAAGCTGCTGGACGTGGTGCAGATCGGCAAGGAATTGCTGGTGACCCGTGGTGCGCTGACGACCTTTTCCATCGCCAACGACGTGGCCAAGTACTTCGCGATCCTGCCGGCACTGTTCGCTGCGATCTACCCGCAACTGGGCGTGCTGAACATCATGCATTTGAGCAGCCCACAGAGCGCGATCCTCTCGGCCATCGTCTTTAACGCTTTGATCATTGTCGTGCTGATCCCGCTGGCCCTGCGCGGCGTGCGGGTGCAGGCCGCGAGTGCGGCGGCGCTGCTGCGACGCAATCTGCTGATCTATGGCCTGGGCGGGATTCTGGTGCCGTTCGTGGGGATCAAGGCGATCGACATGCTGCTGACGGCGTTGCACCTGGTTTGAACCTGAACAGCGGTGTGCCGGGCACACCGCTTCAAGCACGAATTCGAGGATTCCGAAATGTCCACAATGTTACGTCCGGCCCTGAGCCTGCTGGTGCTGATGACCCTGGTCACCGGCGTTGCCTATCCACTGGTCGTCACCGGCGTTGCCCAGGTCGCCTTCCCCGAGCAGGCCAATGGCAGTCTGGTGCGCGATGCTGAAGGCAAGGTGCGTGGCTCGTCGCTGATCGCTCAGGATTTTGTCGGCGATGCGTGGTTTCATCCACGTCCGTCGGCCGGAGCCTTTGCCACCGTGTCGAGCAGCGCGAGCAACCTGGCACCGAGCAATCCGGCGCTGGCCACTCGGGTGATCGATGATGCCAACAAGCTGCTGGTGCCCGGTCAGGGCCCGGTGCCGCTGGCGTTGCTGACCACCTCCGGCAGCGGTCTCGATCCGCACTTGCCACCAGCGGCGATTGCCTATCAACTGGCGCGTGTCGCCCACGCGCGCAACTTGCCGGTGGCGACCTTGCAGCAGTTGCTCGACGCGCACATCGAACAGCCGCTGGTGGGCCCGCCGGTGGTGAATGTGCTGGCGTTGAACATGGCGCTGGAAAAGCTGTAATGAATCCTTCAGGAAGAGAGCTTCAAGCATGAGTGACTCCGGCCGCGCCGACGCGCTGTTAGCAGAACTGCCCCGCGACGGACGCGGCCGGCTCAAGGTTTTTCTCGGCGCCGCGCCGGGCGTGGGCAAGACCTTCGCCATGCTGCAGGCCGCCCATAGCCAGCTGCGCCAGGGCGTGAAAGTCATCGCCGGTGTGGTCGAAACCCACGGCCGCGCCGAAACCGAAGCATTGCTCGGCGGCTTGCCGCAACTGCCGCTGGTGCGGTCCGAATATCGCGGCGTGACGCTGGAGGAAATGGACCTCGACGGTCTGCTCGCAGCAAAACCGAAGCTTGTGCTGGTCGACGAACTCGCCCACAGCAACGCCCCCGGCAGTCGCCACGCCAAACGCTGGCAGGACATTCAGGAACTGCTCGCCGCCGGCATCGACGTCTACACCACGGTCAACGTCCAGCACCTGGAAAGCCTCAACGATCAGGTGCGTGGCATCACCGGTGTGCAGGTGCGTGAAACCCTGCCGGATTGGGTCTTGCAGGAAGCCTACGAACTGCTGCTGATTGACCTGCCGCCCCGGGAACTGCTCGAGCGCTTGCGCGAAGGCAAGGTCTACGTACCGGAGCAGGCCCGGGCCGCGATCGATGCGTTTTTCACCCAGACCAACCTCACCGCTTTGCGGGAGCTGGCGATGCAGACCGCTGCGGCGCAGGTCGACAACGATCTGGCCCAGGGCTACCGCAAGCTCGGTCAGGCCGCGCCGGCGGTGCGCGGTCGCTTGCTGGTCGGCGTCGATGGCAATGCCGATGCCGAACGATTGGTGCGCCATGCCAGTCGTGTGGCCCAACGCCGGCATTTGCCGTGGAGCCTGGTGCACGTCGACAACGGCAGCGTGCGCGATGAGCAATCGCGTCTGCGCCTGCAAGGTGCCCAGCAACTGGCCGAACGGCTTGGCGGCGAAGTGGTGCTGCTGCGAGCCGGCGAAGTGGCGAAGACCCTGATCCAGCACGCTACCGAGCGCCGGGCCAGTCTGGTGCTGGTCGGCCAGTCGCGGCCGAGCCTGCGCCGGCGCCTGTTCGGTGGTGGACTGGCGGCGCGCCTGTTGCGTCAGTCCCACGGCCTGGAAATCAACGTGCTGGACAGCGATCACGAGCAGCACGCGCCACGCCTGCGGACGGCGCCGACGCTGGTGTGGTTCGACTATGCGCTGGCGCTGGTGGCGACCATTCTGGCCAGTGCGCTGGCGTGGGCGGTGTCCAGCGTATTACCGCTGCCGAACATCTCGCTGGTGTTCCTCGCGGCGGTGTTGCTGGTGGCGGTGCGCAGCAGTCTCGGGCCTTCGCTGGCCTGTGCGGCGTTGTCGTTTCTGACCTATGACTTTCTGTTCATTCCGCCGAATTTTTCCTTCGCCATCCAGCGCGAAGAAGACGTGCTGACCTTGCTGTTCTTCCTGCTGATGGCGGCGCTCACCGGCAATCTGGCGGCGCGTCAGCGTCGGCAATTGCAGGCGTTGCGCGATACCCAGGAAGAGACCACCGAGCTGCTCGACCTGTCGCGCAAACTGACTGCCGCCACCGACCGTCAGGCCGTGGTCAGCGCCGCCGCGCAGCACCTCAATGGCTGGAGCGATCTGCAATTGTGCCTGCTCAATCGCGATGGCCAGGGCGGCTGGAAAGTCGAGACCGGCGGGCCGTTGCAATTCACCGAAGCGGAACGCGCCGCCGCCGACTGGGCCTGGCAACACGATCAACCGGCGGGCATGGGCACCGGCACCTTGCCGTTCGGGCGTTGGTGGTGGTGGCCGCTGTCGGTGGAAGACGGGCCGCTCGCACTGCTCGGTGTGTGTGCCAAAGAAGGCCAGACCTTGAGTGGTCAACGTCGCCGCTTGCTGACCGCGTTGAGCCAGCCACTGGCTCAGGCACTGGCCCGGGCGCAGCTGGCCGATGACCTGGAAGCCGCGCGTCTGCACGGTGAAACCGAACAACTGCGCAGTGCCTTGCTGGCCTCGGTGTCTCACGATCTGCGCACGCCGCTGACCTCGATGCGTGGCAGCATCGACAGCTTGCTGGCTCTCGGTGAAGCGATCCCGCTGGAGGATCGCCGCGAGTTGCTCGAAGGCACCCGCGATGAAGCCGAGCGTCTCGACCGTTACATCCAGAACCTGCTGGACATGACCCGCCTCGGGCATGGTGCCCTGAAGCTGGCGCGGGACTGGGTGTCGCCGGCGGACATCGTCGGCAGTGCGCTCAATCGTCTGCGCGCGGTGTTGTCGTCGTTGCAAGTCAGTACCGATGTACCGGCCGAATTGCCGCTGCTGTTCGTCCATGCCGCGTTGATCGAACAGGCGCTGGTCAATGTGCTGGAAAACGCTGCGCGATTCTCGCCGTCCCACGGCCGTCTGCAACTGCGCGCCGGAGCGGATGACAGCGAGGTGTTTTTTTCGGTCAGCGATGAAGGGCCGGGGATTCCGGTCGATGAACGAGCGAAGATTTTCGACATGTTCTACACCGCCGCCCGGGGTGATCGTGGCGGGCAGGGCACGGGCCTGGGGCTGGCGATCTGTCAGGGCATGGTCGGCGCCCATGGCGGGCGGATCAGTGTCGGCGACGGTATCGACGGACGCGGCACCTGCATCACCCTGCACCTGCCTTTGCAGACGCAACCGGGGATGGACGGTGAAGCCTGAATCCGCCTGCGCTACTCTCTTGCCAATCTTTTGTGTTGATGTGAACTCATGACTCAGACCGCGACCATTTTGGTCATCGACGATGAACCGCAGATCCGCAAGTTCCTGCGCATCAGCCTCGCCTCGCAAGGCTACAAAGTGCTGGAGGCCGGCACCGGTGCCGAGGGCCTGGCTCAGGCGGCGCTGAACAAGCCCGACCTGCTGGTGCTCGACCTCGGCCTGCCGGACATGGACGGCCAGCAAGTGCTGCGCGAGTTTCGCGAGTGGGCCACGGCGCCGGTGCTGGTGCTGTCGGTGCGCGCCAGCGAAGGGCAGAAAGTCCAGGCGCTGGATGGCGGCGCCAATGACTACGTGACCAAACCGTTCGGCATTCAGGAGTTTCTCGCCCGGGTCCGCGCATTGTTGCGCCAGGCGCCGACCGGCGAAGCGCAACAGGCAGCGCTGGCCTTCGGCCCGCTGACGGTGGATCTGGCCTATCGCCGGGTGCTGCTCGACGGCGTCGAAGTTGCCCTGACCCGCAAGGAATACGCCGTGCTCGCGCAACTGGCGCGGCATCCGGGGCGGGTGATTACCCAGCAACAACTGCTCAAGGATATCTGGGGGCCGACCCACACCGAGGACAGTCACTATCTGCGCATCGTCGTTGGCCATCTGCGGCAGAAATTGGCGGACGATCCGACCCGGCCACGATTCATCGTGACCGAGGCCGGTGTCGGCTATCGATTGTTGAACGAGAGCAGTCTTTAGCTCTGCTCGCTTTCGTAGCGATCCAGCGTATCCCGGGCGATCTCCCGACCCAGTGCGATCAGCTCCGGCGCCTTGTAGAACTCGAAGAACCGGCAGACCCGCTTCGGCACGTTGATCAGGATGTCCGGCGGATACCCGGCGATCTTGTATTGCGCCAGCGAGGTCTGCATCACCTCGAAACTCTGGTTGATCAGATCCAGCAACGACGCCGGCCCGACGTTATCGACGATGAACGAACCGGTGGCGGACTTCGGTGCACCGTCGCGCTCGGGGGCGGCAGCCGGTTGCTGGGTTTCGGGCTCCGCACCTTCGACCCACGGATTGATCTCGGCGGCCTCGGCGCGCAACGCTTCCTGTTCCAGTCGCAGCAGTTGCTCGGCTTGTGTGCGGCGGAACGGCATCTTCGAACCGAGTGAACTGATCAGATTGTCGAAGCGGCTACGAAACGCCGCCGGGCGTTGAATCACCGGAAGTTTGTAATGGCGCTGGTTGGTCGAGTTGAGATTGACCGCGATGATCAGATCGCAGTGGCTCGACACCACCGGCACGATCGGCAACGGATTGAGAATGCCGCCATCCACCAGCATGCGGTTGCCCTGCATCACCGGGGTGAACAGGCTGGGAATCGCCGCCGAGGCACGCATCGCCTGATGCAGGCAGCCTTCCTGAAACCAGATTTCCTGCTGGTTGGTGAGGTCGGCGGCGACCGCCGTGTAAGGGATGCGCAGCTCCTCGATGTTGATTTCGCCAACGATCTTGCGGATCTGGCCGAAGACCTTTTCACCACGGATCGCGCCGAGGCGGAAACTCACGTCCACCAGCCGCAGCACATCGAGGTAATCCAGGCCTTCGATCCAGCGTCGGTACTCGTCGAGTTTACCGGCCGCGTAGATGCCGCCGACCACCGCCCCCATCGAACAACCGGCAATGCAGGCGATGTCGTAACCACGCCGTTCGATCTCCTCGATGACCCCGATATGGGCATAGCCCCGGGCGCCACCGGAGCCCAGCACCAGTGCGACACGCTTTTTCATCAGACTTCCTCCCCGACAGGTTTCCACAATGCACCCATCGAGGGCCGGGCTACAATCGTCAGGGTCGTTCGGGGTGGCGCTGGCGTCGTTATTTCGATACTTCATGACCCGCTGACGCTATCTTTTGCCGTGCGGTGGATTCACGGGGCACAAGGCACTTTTTCACCGCCCGAACGTCTTAATTGCACGACTGTTGACCTATCTTTGAGGTGTAAGTGATGAAAGCCTGGATCTGTGTGCCCTTGATTGCCCTGGCATTGGCCGGTTGCGCCGGCAAGACGGCCTACCGCGACAGCTGCGGCAGCCAGCTCGATGCGGCGTGGCATGAGCTGGATCTGGCCAAGGCCGAGGGTTTTGCCGGAACGGTGAGTTACTCCAAGGCCCTGTCGCTGCTGACGGCGGCCAAGACCCAACAGCAATTCGAGGGTTTCGAAGGTTGCAGCAACAAAGCCGAGAAGGCGCGTTTCTACATTCGCGAATCCCGCGCCGGGCGCTAAGCTGCTGACGTAGCGCAAGTGCAGGTGCCTTGCGCAGGTACACACTCATGCAGCGCCATTGAATACAGGAGCAAGTAATGTCTGCGTTGGTCGACCGGTTGGTGGCTCATGTCCTGAGCCTGGAAGTCAGGCTGCTGGCCTGTCAGGCACGTTTGACCGCCCGGACCGACCCTGAGGCGCTGCATGATCTGCGAACCACCGTGCGCCGCTTGCGCAGCCTGTTGCGGCCATTGCGCGGTTTGCCCGGTGTCGAGCAACTGGAAGTCGCGGCGGCCGGTGTCGGGCAAGTGACCACGCCTTGGCGCGATCGCGAGGTGCTGGCGGCGTACCTGCTCGAACATGGCCAGCCTGAGGCCGCGCAGCGGCGCATGGCACAGATGGCCGAGGCTTATCCGGCATTGGCGGCCAGTGCGGAAGTGGCTTCGCTGCTGATGATCCTCGATGCGTTTCCGCGTTTCCTGCGGGCATCCCAGCGTCAGGGATTGCTCGATGACCTGGACAAGCGCATCGAAAAACGCCTGGGCAAACAATGGAAGAACCTCGACGTGGCGCTGCACGATCCGGCCCACGACCGCCATCGCCTGCGCCTGCTGATCAAGCGTGTGCGCTACGGCATCGAGGCTTATCCCGAACTCGATCGCCTGCCAAAACCCGCGTTGGAGCGCCTGAAGTCCGCACAGGGTGCGTTGGGTGACTGGCACGATTGCTGGCAATGGCTGGCGAAAGCCGAGCAGGAAGCGGATCTGCAACCCTGCGTCGCCACCTGGCAAGCCACCATGATCAAGGCTGAAAGCAAGGCTGACCGGGTGCTGGAGAAACTCAGCGCCGCCTGCTTCAAATCCTGAAACCCTCTACAGCTTGGCGCGGCTGTCTTATCTGTCAGTCTCTTTGACCGGAATGGACGCTGCGCCGCTCTGCCGCGCTGGTTAAGATCCGGTCATTCCCTTTTTCGTGTCCGAGGTTCCCATGCGCTTCTGCGATCTGATCGATGCTGTCCGCCGTCAACCGGAGGTCACCATTCCGGCCGAGTGGGGCCAGGGTCGGGCCAGTTTTGGCGGGTTGGTTGCCGCGCTGCAATTTGAAGTCATGCGCACTCGGGTGCCAGCCGAACGGCCGGTGCGTTCGCTGGCGATCACCTTCGTCGGGCCGGTCGAGCCTGAAGTACCGGTGAGCTTCGAGGTCGAGGTATTGCGCGAAGGCAAAGCGGTCATTCAGGTGCTGGGACGCGCCGTACAGAACGGCCAGGTGGTGACGATGGTACAAGGCAGCTTCGGTGCTTCGCGCCCGTCGGAAGTGGCGGTTGCAGCCTATCCGGCACCGGAGATGAAACACTGGGACGAGTGCCAGGAGCTGCCGTACATCAAAGGCGTGACCCCGGAGTTCATGCGTCATCTGGCGATGCGCTGGAGTGTCGGCGGCATGCCGTTCACCGGCATTCAATCGCGGCTGATGGGCGGATGGGTGCGCTTGCGTGGGGATGTGAAGGAGGAGCCGGTCAACGAGGCGCATCTGCTGGCGCTGGTCGATGCCTGGCCACCTGCGCTGTTGCCGTATCTGAAGAAACCGGCGCCGGGCAGCACGCTGACCTGGACCATCGAATTCGTTCAGCCTTTACACGATTTGAGCACGCTGGACTGGTGCCAGTATCTGGCGGACATCGAGTACGCCGCCGACGGTTATGGTCATGTCGCCGCCAAACTGTGGAGCGCGCAAGGCGAGCTGATCGCCATGAGCCGGCAGACGGTGACGATCTTCGCCTGACTCAATGCCGGCGGTGGCGTTCACGCCAGGCGCGGTACCAGCCGCCGCTGAGCAGAAAGCGCGGGAAGGTCAGAAACTGCTCGACCAGCAGGCGCGATACCGCGTCCTTGCGATCACTGAACGGCTCGGAGGCTTGCGCCTCCAGGCTGTGGCCGTGGCGCTGCAGACCCAGCGCCGCGACGATGCCGATCACACCGATGGCCACACTCGCCAGACTCAGGCTGAACACGCCCGAGACGATCAACAGAAACGCGACGATGAACAGCGGCACGGCAATCAAGTGCAGCACCAGATTGGTCGGGTGCTGGTGATTGGCCGGGTACGCGCGCCATTGCCACGCGGGAAGGTTGGGGTGACGTTTGCCCATGTTGCTGTTCCTCAATCCATGTTCGAATTCATGGTTGAAGAATAGGCCCGGGCGGGCAGGGCGGCGAATCAAGGTTGGCTATTGCAGTGATAGGGACAATGACTGTCCCTGATGTTGCCCCCTAGAGCTTCAACTGACCGATTGCCTTGTTCAGTTCCCCGGCCAGCGTCGCCAACTCGTTACTGGTGGTCGCCGAATCCACGGTCTGCTGCACGGTGTTTTCGGTCACATCACGAATGCTCACCACCGCGCGGTTCATCTCTTCGGCCACCTGGCTCTGCTGTTCCGCCGCTACCGCAATCTGCGTATTGCTCTCGCGCATCTGCGCCACCGCGCCGGTGATTTCTGCCAGCGCTTCGCCGGCCTCCTGGGCCTGCTGCACGCAGTCGTCGGCCTTGTACGAACTCTCCTGCATGAAATCCACCGCATCGCGGGTGCCGGCCTGCAGCGCCGAGACCATGGTGGTGATTTCATCGGTGGAGGTCTGCACACGTTTGGCGAGGTTGCGTACCTCGTCGGCGACCACCGCGAACCCGCGACCCATTTCCCCGGCACGGGCCGCTTCAATGGCGGCATTGAGGGCCAGCAGATTGGTCTGTTCGGCGATGCTGTGGATCACGCTGACCACGCCGTTGATCTTCTGACTGTCTTCGGCCAGACGCTGGATCATCTCGGCAGTCTGTTGCACGCCGCTGGACAGGCCGGCAATCGAATGCTGGACGCGGGTGACGACTTGCTGACCGCTGCCGGCCAGACCATCGGCGGTCTGCGACAGATCGCGCGTGGCGCCGGCGTGCTGGGCGATGTGGTAGACGGTGGCGGTCATTTCGTTGATCGCCGTGGCGGCCTGATCGGTTTCGCTTTGCTGGCCGAGCATGCCGTGGCGCACCTCGTTCATGCTCGATGCCAGCCGTGCCGCGCCGACGTCCAGTTGTCGTGCGGTGTTGGCCACGGTGGTGACCACGCGCTGGTAGCCGGCCTGCATCGCGTTGAAGGCATTGGCCATCTGACCGACTTCGTCCTTGCAGGCCAGCGGCACCCGGGCCGAAAGATCACCGGTTTTTTCCACGTGCAGCATCACGTCCTTGAGCGTGTTGAGCTGGCTGAGCAGGAAGCGGATCAGCAGCTGCGAAGCACCGAGCATCGCCAGCATCAGGATGAACACCGCCACCGCGTAGTTGGCGAAGCGTTCGCTGAACACCTGGCTGAGGCTGGGGGCGTAGGCAATCACGGCGACCTGCTGGCCATCGGCGCGGCTGAAGACTTCGGCGCCGAGCAGCGGGTTTTCGCCGAACAACGGCAGGTGACTGATTTCGATCCAGCCGTTGCTGTCAGTGATTTCCAGCAGTGGCTGATCGTTGAGGCGCGGCGCTTCACCGCGTTTGAACGTCAGCACTTGATCGGATTTGGGCAGCGCCTGTCCGGCCGGCCAGGCTTTGAGCAGCTGCGCCTGGGCCTGTGCGGAGGCCTGCGCGGCATGGCTGCGTGCCTGTTGTTCCAGCTGCACCGCGTACAGCACCAGCAACAGGGTGGTGACAAAGGCGACCGCGTTGACCGCCCAGAATTTGTATTTCAGCGAGATATTGCTAAGCCAGGCACCCATGGAGGTCTTCTCTGATAGCGGAAACAGTTTTGGCAAGGTGCCATTATTGTGCCGCTACGCAGGTGTCCGGATCTTGATATGCGTCAACAAGTGATGCATCTGCCTTGGCTCAGGGCAGGGCGGGCAGTCTGTAAAAAGCTCGGGCGCATGCGGTGGTATGGGCTGCGAGATCTTCCTCGGTTTCGCCCCGATGCAACGCTACTTCACGCAACACTTCGGTCAGATACGCAGGCTCGTTGCGCCCGTTCTTAGGCTTCGGTCGCAGTGTGCGCGGCAGCAGATATGGTGCATCGCTTTCCAGCATCAGGCGACCGCGTTTGATCTCCTTCACCAGCGGATGCAAGTGGGTGCCGCGCCGCTCGTCGCAGATCCAGCCGGTGATGCCGATGTGCAGATCCAGATCGAGGTAGCTGAACAACGCCTTTTGCTCGCCAGTGAAGCAATGCACCACGGCGGCAGGCAACTGATCGCGGAAATCACGGAGGATTTCCAGCAAGCGCTGGCTGGCGTCACGTTCGTGCAGGAACACCGGCAGTTGCAGTTCCACGGCCAGGGCCAAGTGTTCTTCGAGGACTTTTTCCTGCTGCGGGCGCGGGGAGAAATCGCGGTTGAAATCCAGCCCGCATTCACCCACCGCCACCACGTTCGATTCCTTCAGCAGAGCGCGCAGATGCCGTGCGCTGTCAGCGTTCCAGTCACTGGCCGAATGCGGGTGAATACCGGCGGTGGCGAACAGTCGCTGGCCGTCCGGATCCAGTTGCCGGCACAGTTCCAGTGCCTGTTCGCTGCCCTCGACGCTGGTGCCGGTCAGTACCAGTTGGCAGACCCCGGCAGCGTAGGCGCGGTCGAGTACGGCCTGGTGTTTGTCGGCGAAACTGGGGTTGGTCAGGTTGACGCCGATATCGATGAGTTGCATGGTGCTACCTCGGGCCGAAGGCCGGAAAGCATATCAGAGCAGTAGATTTAAAAGAAAAACCAAGAACTACAACGGCTTATGGCTGTCTGTTGAGGCCGCGAGGCAACACGGGGTGGCGCGGCTGCCATCACTGTGCCAGTCTCTCGCACTTTATCAGCGCTCCAGGCGCTCTGTTTTCGTCGGTGTTTTGCGACCGTTCAGCGGCAAAAACGCCCCGTATTCTTTCCGGAGAGTGGATGGTTCGTCCCTCGGTTTTGCTCCTGCTGTGTGGTTCGTTGCTGCTGCCGATGACAGCGGTCGCGCGCCTGCCCGGGCCGCTGCAAGCCGTGCCGGCCGCCAAGGTCCGCGACCTGACCGAGATCCGCAACAGCCGCGTGCTGCGCGTATTGGTCAACCAGAGCCGTAACAGCTCCGGCGAAGTCCAGGGCCAGACCATCGGCGTCGAATATCACCGTTTGCGCGCCTTCGAGCAGTACCTCAATGGCCACGCTCGCGACGGCCGGGAAATTTCCCTCAAGATCATTCCCAAAGCCAAGGATCAATTGCTCGGCGCGCTGCAGCGTGGCGAAGGTGATCTGGTGGCCCCCGGCGAACTGCTCGACCTGCAACCGGGCCACGCGGTCGCCAGCAGCGAGCCGATCGCCAGCAATGTGCCGCTGGTGCTGGTCGGCATCAAGGGCGAGAAGCGCTACACCAAGGTCGAGCAACTGGCCGGCAAAACCCTGGCCCTGCCCACCGGCAGTGCGGCGGGGGAGGCGGTCAGTCAGCTCAACCAGAAACTGGCGCTGCACAAACTGGCGCCGATCAAGATCGAATGGGTCGATCCAACCCTGGCGGTCGAAGACGTGCTGGAAATGGTCCAGGGCGGGATCTTCCACCTGACCATCGTCGAGCAACCGATTGCCGAGCGCTGGGGCAAGATCTTGCCCAAGTTGCGCTTCGACCGGCAGTTGATGATCAGCGAACCGGGCGAGGAATACTGGTTCGTGCGGCGCGATGCCTCGATGCTGCGCGCGAGCATCGACCGCTTCCTGACCGGCTACAAGACGCCGTCGAACGAAGACGCAGCGTTTCTACGAATCTACCGTCGTCTGTATCAAGTCCACTATCCATTGGCCAAGGCTGACCGTCAGCGCCTGGAAAAACTGCGCCCAACCCTGCAAAAGCATGCCGAAGCGCAGAACATGGATTGGCTGAACCTGGCCGCGCTGGCGTTCAAGGAATCGGCACTGCAACCCAGTGCACGCGGTGGCGGTGGGCCGACCGGGCTGATGCAGATCACGCCATCCGCCGCGCAGCGGGTCGGCGTCAATAACATCCAGAATCTCGATGCGAATGTGCAGGCCGGGGCCAAGTACCTGGCGATGATCCGCCGCAAGTTCTTCAACAGCCCCAAGCTCAACGAGCGCGAGCGCATGGCGTTCACCCTGGCCGCCTACAACATCGGCCCGGAGCGCGTGCAGGGCATGCGCGCCGAGGCCCGGCGCCGCGGGCTTAACCCGAATCAGTGGTTCTTTCAGGTCGAGCGCATCGCGATGGAGCAGGTGGGGATGGGCGCCGTCAGCTATGTTAATAGTGTGAACAAGTATTACTTGGCGTTCGACCGGGAGCGTGAGTCGTTGGAGCCCCGGGGACAGAAAGTTGTCTCACGCAAATGATCAAATAAATTGATTGTTATGGCGGAATATTTGCGCTTTTAACATAAATTTAACTGATTAATATGGCGGCCAACCAACAAGCACTTCTCCAACAAGGAATACAAACATGAGCTCTCTGATCAACAAGGTCCTGTTCACCCGCGCCGGCTACGGTCTGACCATCCTGCGCATTGCCGTCGGCGTGATCTTCGCTGCCCACGGTTCGCAGAAACTCTTCGGCCTGTTTGGTGGCTACGGCCTGGCGGGCACTGCGCAATACATGGAAAGCATCGGTCTGACCCCCGGCTATCTGATGGCGACTCTGGCAGGCGGTACTGAATTCTTCGCCGGTCTGGCATTGATCATCGGTCTGCTGGTGCGCCCGGCGGCACTCGGTCTGACCTTCCTGTCGCTGGTGGCGATCTTCACCGTGCACATCAGCAACGGTCTGTTCATGGCCAACAACGGTTACGAGTTTGCCCTGGCTCTGCTCGGTGGCAGCCTCGCGGTAATGATCGAAGGCGCCGGCAAGCTCTCGGTGGATCGCGCCATCGCCGGTTGACCGCTCTGGTTCAAGCAAAAGGCCCGCATTGTGCGGGCCTTTTTTGTTGCGGCTGATTCTTGACACTGGCTGGTCACGTTCTCTAGGATGCCGCTCATGCGCCGATTTAAACAGCTACTTGCGGGGCGCCAGGTGACTATTCTTCAGTTGCCGTCAGAAGCCGGAACAGGGCTTCGAAATACCGCTAAAGCGCTGGTTCGGTGTTGCCTCTCACCTGCCATGCAGACTTTTGAGGCAGAGACACGACACGATGAATGCACTTCGCCCTCCAGCACGTCCCGCGCCGATCACGGCACATGTCACCCAGCGCAATCCAAAAATCCTGCTTGGCGGTAAACACCAGCCGACGCTGTTGCGTTATCTCGATGGCTGGCCACGTCGCAGCGGCGGTCCTGCCGCATTCCTGATCCAGTTCGTTGAAGACGGCGAGTCGCTGGCGCGTTTTGCCGATGACAGTTTCGACCTGGCGGTGATCCAGTCGCCCAGCGCTGAAGACGCGCCGGAAATGATCCATCAGCTGACCCGCGTTGCCCGTCAGGGTCTGATTGCCCGGCGCTGAGCCTCAGGGGTAGTCGATCGCCACGATGTAAACGAATTGCTCGCCGGTTGGCGTCTGGACCCGGACTTCGGCGTCCAGCGCCTTGCCGATCAGGGCGCGGGCCAGCGGTGAGTCGATGCTGATCAGGCCCAGCTTCAGATCCAACTCATCCGGGCCGACGATGCGGTAGCGCGACTGTTTGCCATCTTCATCCTCGATGGTCACCCAGGCGCCGAAGTAAACCTTGTTCGGATCGCTTGGTTTTTCGCTGACCACTTTCAGCGCCTCAAGGCGCTTGGTGAGAAAGCGAACGCGACTGTCGATCTCGCGCAGCATCTTCTTGCCGTAGGTGTACTCGGCATTCTCCGAGCGGTCGCCCTGAGCCGCCGCCTCGCTGACCGACTGCGTCACCTGTGGCCGGCGTACGTGCCACAACTCATGGAATTCGGCGCGCATCCGCGCTTCACCTTCGGGGGTGATCAGCGCGGTGCCGGCGGTACGGGGAGGGCGATAACGGCTCATGGCAACTTCTTGTGGTATTGAGGGCTGGAGTCTATCAACCCTCGCGCAGCACTGTCAGCGGGCTCGCATTCAGAGCCCGACGGGTGCCGAACACGCCGGCGCCACCGATCAGGACGGCGCCTATCAACGGCAGCACCAGCAACCATGGATGCGGGTGCCAGGGCAGGTCGAACGCGAAGCGATACAACACCAGGCTCACCACTTCCGTACCAATGGCCGCCAGCAATCCACTGACTGCGCCAAGCAAACCGAACTCGATCCGCCGCGCCTTGACCAGCAACTGCCGTTCCGCCCCTAGCGCACGCAATAAAGCACCCTGGCGAATGCGTTCATCCAGCGTCGCCTGCAACCCGGAAAACAACACCGCCATCCCGGCCGCCAGCACAAACAACAACACGTACTCCACCGCCAGGGTGACCTGGGCGAGGATGCTGCGCAGCTGTTCGAGCAAGGCTTCGACCTGCAGGATGGTCACCGCCGGGAAGGCTCGCGACAGCTCGACGATCTGCTGGTCGTGACCGGGCGCCAGATAGAAGCTGGTCAGGTAGGTCGCCGGTAGATCTTTCAACGTGCCGGGCTGGAAGATCATGAAGAAGTTCGGCTGGAAGTTGTCCCAGTTGATCTCTCGCAGGCTGGTGACCTTCGCTTCGCGATTGACTCCGCCAACGGTGAACACCAGATGATCACCGAGTTTGAGCTTGAGGCTTTCGGCGACCTTGCTTTCCACCGAGACCCCGGGAATCTCGTCCGAGGGTTGTCCGCTCCACCATGAACCCGCGGTGATCTTGTTACCCGCCGGCAAGTCAGCGGCCCAGGTCAGGCTCAGGTCACGCTGGATCGCCCGGTCGCCGGCCGAATCCTTGCTGACGATCTGCTGCACCGCCTCGCCGTTGATGCTGATCAGCCGTCCCGGCACCACCGGGTACAACGGCGCAGCCTGGGCCGAGACATTGATCAGGTGATCGGTGAAGGCCTGTTTGTCCGCCGGCAGGATGTTCAGGGCGAAATAGTTGGGGGCGTTTTTCGGCAGCTGGTTTTGCCAGGTGTCGAGCAATTCACCGCGCAGCAGTGCAATCAACGCCATGGACAGCAGGATCAGACCGAATGCCAGGGACTGCCCGGCCGCCGCGAGCGGGTGACGCAGCAACTGGCCCAAACCGAGACGCCACGGCAGGGAGGCGCGAGCCAGCAGGCGACGCAGACTGTTGAGCAGCAGCAACAGCAAACCACCCAGGACCAGTGCAGCGACTACGCCACCGCCGAGCAAGGCAAACGTCAACAGCAGATCCAGGCTCAGGCGCCACATGATCAACCCGAGCGCACCGAGTGCAGCGCCGTAGACCATCCAGGTGCTCGACGGAATTGGCAGCATGTCGCGTCGCAGCACTCGCAACGGCGGCACACGGCCGAGGGCGGCGAGCGGCGGCAGAGCAAAACCGGCCAGCGCCACCAGCCCGGTGCCGATCCCCGCCAGCGCCGGAAGCAAGCCACCCGGCGGTACGTCGGTCGGTAGCAGATCATGCAGCAGCGCAAACAACCCCAACTGAGCAAGCCAGCCAAGCAAGGCGCCGCTGAGGCTGGCGAACAAGCCGAGTACCGCCAGTTGCAGGCTGAACAACACCATGGTTTCCCGGCGTGACAATCCCAGGCAACGGAGCAGGGCGCTGGCATCGAAACGGCGACTGGCGAAGCGATTCGCCGACAGCGCCACGGCCACACCGGCCAACAGCACGGCAACCAGACTGGCCATGTTCAGATAACGCTCGGCCTTGCCCAGTGCGCCGCCAATCTGCCGGTTGCCGTCGCGGGCATCCTGAATCCGCTGGTTGGCGGCAAGGTCTGGCTTGATCAGCTGGCGATAGGTTTCCAGCGTGTTCGGTTCGCCGCGCCACAGTTCGCGATAGCTCACCCGGCTGCCGGGCTGGACCACGCCGGTCGCGGCGAGGTCTTCGAGGTTGATCAACACCCGTGGCGTCAGACTATAGAAGTTGCCGGCGCGATCCGGTTCGTAAGTCAGCACTCTGGTGAGCTTCAGCGTCTTCATGCCGACGTCGATGCTGTCGCCGATCTTCAGGTCCAGCGCCGTGAGCAGGCGCGATTCGACCCAGGCTTCTCCCGGTTGCGGTTCGCCGCCCGACGCTTCGGCAGCCAACGGTGCCGGGGCACTTTTCAGTTCGCCACGCAGCGGATAGGCACGGTCGACGGCCTTGATGCTCGACAGCTGAATGCCGTTGTCGGTGGCGATGACGCTGGAGAATTCGACGATTTGCGCATGGTCGAGGTGCAGCTCGGTGCCGCTCCTGATTTGTTCCGGCCGTGCGGGGGAGCTGCCTTCGAGCACCAGGTCCGCGCCGAGAAACTCGGTAGCGCGCAACGTCATCGCACCATTCAGGCGGGCACCGAAGTAGCCGATGGCGGTACTGGCGGCAACCGCCACCAGCAAGGCGAAGAACAGCACCCGCAACTCCCCGGCGCGGGCATCGCGCAAGAGCTGGCGCAGGGCAAGGCTGAACAGGCGCAACAGCGGCAGACGTGCCATCAAGGCTCCAGGGGGGCGACCAGCAGGCCGGCTTCAAGTCGGATCAGGCGCCGGCAGCGATGGGCCAGGCGTTCGTCGTGGGTCACCAGCACCAGGGTGGTACCGCGTTCCTTGTTCAATTCGAACAGCAGGTCGCTGATGCGCTCGCCAGTGTGGCTGTCGAGGTTGCCGGTGGGTTCGTCGGCGAACAGCACGTCCGGCTCGGCGGCAAAGGCCCGGGCGATGGCGACGCGCTGTTGTTCACCACCGGAGAGCTGGCGCGGCGAGTGCGTCAGGCGCTGGCCGAGGCCAACTCGTTGCAACAATTCCGTGGCGCGACCGCGGGCGTCTTTGCGGCCATCGAGCTCCAGCGGCAGCATGACGTTTTCCAGCGCATTGAGACTGTCGAGCAGCTGGAACGACTGAAACACGAAACCCACGTGTTCGGCACGAATGCGCGCGCGCTGGTCTTCGTCGAGATTGCTCAGGGACTGTCCGGCCAGAACGACTTCGCCGCTGCTTGGCAGATCGAGGCCGGCGAGCAGGCCGAGCAGGGTGGATTTGCCGGAGCCGGACGCGCCGACGATGGCCAGGCTGTCGCCCTTGTTCAGTTCCAGGCTGAGTTCGTGCAGGATGGTCAGTTCACCTTCCGCGCTGGGAACCACTTTGCTAAGGTTCTTCGCGGTGAGAATGCTTGCGCCCATGGAGAATCCGATGCGTGTGTGGTTTTTGAGTGCTGGCCTGGCCTTGATGTGCATGGCCCAGAACGCAGCGGCGGGTACAGTCCTGATCGTTGGCGATAGTATCAGCGCCGGTTTCGGACTGGATACCCGGTTGGGGTGGGTGTCGTTGCTCGAGCAGCGGCTCAAGTCCGAAGGTTTTGACGATAAAGTGGTCAACGCCTCCATCAGCGGCGACACCAGTGCAGGAGGCCAGGCGCGGCTGCCGGCGCTGCTTGCAGAGCACAAGCCGGAGCTGGTGATCCTCGAGTTGGGGGGCAACGATGGCCTGCGCGGAATGCCGCCGACGCAATTGCAACAAAATCTTGCTTCGATGATCGACAGCTCCCGTCAAAGCGGTGCCAGGGTGCTGTTGCTCGGCATGCAACTGCCGCCCAATTACGGCAAGCGCTACACCGATGCCTTTGCCCAGGTCTACGGCAAGCTGGCCGAGGAGAAAAAGATCCCGCTGGTGCCGTTTTTCCTCGAGGGCGTGGGCGGGCACCCGGACTTGATGCAGGCCGACGGTCTGCACCCGGCAGCCGGGGCCCAGGGCAAGTTGCTGGAAAATGTCTGGCCGACGCTAAAACCGCTGTTATGAGGCTTTTCTAGCGGCAGGCTTTCGGCTAATGTGGCGCCCCCCTAAATGGAGCCCCCGATGTCGCGTTCTGCCTGGTCCCTGTTTGCCTACCAACTGATCGAGCCTGACGAACAGCTGGATCTGTTCGCCTGCCAGGAAGTGCGGGTGCATCTGGTGACCCGTCAGCTGGAACTCGGTGGCTCGGCCGACCGGACCCTGTGCGGCAGTCTGCTGCCGGCGCAACCGCGCTGGTCGAGCGTGGATCGCCGGGTGTTCCAGGATCAGCGCCTGTGCTCGTTGTGCCGGGCGATTCTCGAATCGCAGAAGCGTGGCACCTCGCCAATCTGGCCTGAACTGCGTTTCGAGCTTTAAGCACACGCATCTGTCGAACGCCGTCCGGGCTGGCGGCCGCTTCAATTATGAAGACTTCTGCCAGCCCATCGGCGCATCTCCCCGAATTCCCTGGGCGCGGTGTACAATCGCGTTCTTATACCCTTGTCGATCTTGCGAAGGATTCTCCGGATGTTGCCGCGTTTCCCTGCCGTCACCCGCTGCCTGTCTCTTGCCGCCCTGTGTGTGGCCGGCCCCGTTGCCGCCCTGGAGTTTCCCCTGCCACCACCTGGTGAAGACATCATCGGCCAGGTGCAGGTGATCAAGGCCAAGTACGAAGATACCTTTGCCGATCTGGGCACCACCTACGATCTGGGTTATTCGGAAATGGTCGCGGCCAACCCGGGCGTCGATGCCTGGTTGCCGGGCGCCGGCACCGAAGTGGTCCTGCCGACCCGCTTCATCCTGCCGCCAGGCCCGCGTGAAGGCATCGTGATCAACCTCGCCGAATACCGTCTCTATTACTACCCGAAAGGCCGGAACGTGGTGTACACCTTCCCGCTGGGTATCGGTCGCGAAGGCTGGGGCTCGCCAATCGCCCACACCACGATCACCGCCAAGACGCCGAATCCGACCTGGACACCGCCAGCCTCGATCAAGGCCGAACACGCCGCCGATGGTGATCCGCTGCCGAACGTGGTGCCAGCCGGCCCGGACAACCCGCTGGGGCCGTTCAAGTTCACCCTGGGCACGCCGGGCTACCTGATCCACGGTTCGAACAAGAAGTTCGGTATTGGCATGCGCACCAGCCACGGCTGCTTCCGCATGTTCAACAACAACGTGCTGGAAATGGCCAGCATGGTGCCGGTGGGGACTTCGGTGCGAATCCTCAACGACGCGTACAAGTTCGGTCGCAGTGGCGGCAAGATCTACCTGGAAGCGCACACGCCGATCGACGACAAGGGCAACCCGTCGGTGGTCGACAAGCACACCGCCGTGATCAACGCGATGCTCAAGCGTGAAGACATCACCAACAACCTGCGCATGAACTGGGATGTGGTGCGTGATGTGGTGGCGGCGGAAGATGGCCTGCCAACTGAAATCGGCACACCGAACACCTCGGCGCCGATCGTTTCCAGCACACCGATCGACCTGCAACAGTAAGCCGGAAAACAGAACCCGCCGATGCGTGAGCGTCGGCGGTTTTTTTTATTGCATGAAGAAAATTTCAGGCAAAAAAAAGCCGACCCGAAAAACGGGTCGGCTTGATAACAATCCCGAAGGACTATTACTTGCGGCTAGCTTTTTCCAGCATGCGCAGAGCACGCTCGTTAGCTTCGTCAGCAGTCTGTTGTGCTTTTTGAGCAGCAGCCAGAGCTTCATCAGCTTTACGGTAAGCTTCGTCTGCACGAGCCTGGGAGCGAGCAGCTGCGTCTTCAGTAGCGGTCAGACGTGCTTCGGTTTCTTTCGATGCGCTGCTGCAACCGGTAGCCAGAACTGCGGCCAGAGCCAGAGCAGAGAATTTCAGAACGTTGTTCATCGTGTTCCCCTTCAAGGACTTTCAATTAAGTGGCTGTCTCCTCCGATTGAGGAAATAGCCGGCGTACATACTACCCATTACTTGTAGTAAGTAAACTGACGTAAGGCAAGAAGCAAAAAAAATTGTAGGCGTTGATTCTTTTTCGAGCAACTTTTAACCGGGCTGTATAAAAAATATTCAGCTGTAACGCCCGTCGTGAGCGAGTTATTGAGAAAAAGTTCCCGTTGTCGGGTGCTGTTTTGCAGGTAGTGGCTAGAGTCTGCCTATATGGGTTCGTCTACACTTTTGTTCCGATTTTGCGTGACAGCTCGCATATCTTTGTCCATGTTCAGGTGACTTAAAAAAACCAGGCACGTCTTAAGTCTCAACATCCGGCGATGTTCAGCCTTTCGGTTCGGGACAAGGTTCTCCCGAAGCGGTCCTGAGTCCACCGGAACTGCCCCGTCAATCAGCCTGATGACGAGTGCGCCTTGAGCATTTTCGTCATTGGTGCCTACTATTTGATACGTGCTCGGGTTGCGCGAGATCGGTGCGGTTCTTCTCGGTGTCCATCAGGCACGGGGTGGCGTAGATGTTCCTTCGCCGGGAAAACATCGGTAAGGTAGGGGTCAGCATTCGAGACCCGCGAGGAGTAGTGATGAGCGAGGCGTTGTCCATCCACCATGACCAGGCTGGTCATCAGTTCGAGACCAATGTGGACGGTCATCGTGCCTACCTGACCTATATGGATCTGGGGAAACAGACCCTGGATATCTACCGCACCTTCGTGCCCAACGCATTGCGTGGCCGAGGCATTGCGGCGGCCCTGACCGAGCGGGCACTTCAGTACGCCGATGAAATGGGCTACACGGTCATCCCGTCGTGCTCCTACGTGGAGCGCTACATGGAGCGTCATCAGCGGCGCACGGCCAAGATCTGACTGACCTCACACCGCACACACAAAAACGCCGGGCAATGCCCGGCGTTTTTTTATGCCTGCGAAACGGCTGTCAGCCGCGCTGACGTTTCGGCAGTACATCCTTGAGCTTGGCGTGCATGCTGCGCAAGGTGTTTTCGGTGGCCGACCAGTCGATGCAGGCATCGGTGATCGAAACGCCGTATTGCAGGTCGGCGAGGTCTTTCGGAATCGCCTGGCAGCCCCAGTTCAGGTGACTCTCGACCATCAGGCCGATGATCGACTGGTTGCCTTCGAGGATCTGGTTGGCGACGTTCTCCATCACCAGCGGTTGCAGGGCCGGATCCTTGTTGGAGTTGGCGTGGCTGCAATCGACCATGATGTTCGGCTTGATCTTGGCCTTGTTCAGCGCCTGTTCGCACAGGGCGACGCTGACCGAATCATAGTTCGGCTTGCCGTTGCCGCCGCGCAGCACCACGTGACCGTAGGCGTTGCCCTTGGTGGTGACGATCGACACGCCACCTTCCTGGTTGATGCCCAGGAAACGGTGCGGGCTGGAGACCGACTGCAAAGCGTTGATCGCCACGGTCAGACCACCGTCAGTGCCGTTCTTGAAGCCGACTGCCGAGGACAGGCCGGAAGCCATTTCACGGTGGGTCTGGGATTCGGTGGTGCGGGCGCCGATGGCCGACCAGCTGATCAGATCCTGCAGGTACTGCGGGGAGATCGGATCAAGGGCTTCGGTCGCGGTCGGCAGGCCTTTCTCGGCCAGGTCCAGCAGCAACTGGCGACCGATGTGCAGGCCGTCCTGGATCTTGAACGAGTCATCCAGGTACGGGTCGTTGATCAGGCCTTTCCAGCCGACGGTGGTCCGCGGTTTTTCGAAGTACACGCGCATGACCAGATACAAGGTGTCCGACACTTCCGCCGCCAGCACCTTCAGGCGGTCGGCGTATTCGTGGGCAGCCTTGATGTCGTGGATCGAGCAAGGCCCGATGACCACGAACAGACGGTGGTCGGTGCCATCGAGAATATTGCGGATGACTTCGCGACCCTTGGTGACGGTGCGCAGGGCAGCGTCGCTCAGAGGGATATCACGCTTGAGCTGATCGGGAGTGATCAGGGTCTCGTTGGAAGCGACGTTCAGGTCGTTGATCGGTAAATCAGCCATCGTTTACTCGTCAGGTCACGGGTGCCGGCCGCCAGCGATCCCCGCGCGGCGGAGCACAGCAGATTTAAGCGCGTCGGGGAGCCGAACCTTAGCGCGTCAGGCGCCTGTCGACAATGGGCAAGTCACTGTTCAGTCCAGTACTGGCTGCGCAAAAGCCTTGCGAACGGTGTCGTGGGAGAACTCGTCGGCGTGTTGTTCGACCCATTGCAGGGCCAGGGCCTGAATATCCTGGAGGTCGTCGTGGGCGTCGTTGAGCCGGCAATAGCGTTCGATCTGACACACCTGCTCACCCATTCGGGCGCTGAACAGGGTCTGTTCGTCAGTGAAGGCGATGCCCACCAGATAGCCTTTCTTGCGTCGCAGGCACCAGGCCACGTAGCCCGGATAACAGATGTCGGCATTGAGTGTCGGCATTCGCACCTGCAGCGCGGTGCCATGGCGCCAGGCGCGGTGGTAATTGCAAGCGATGCCGCCGAGGCTGATAGTGTGCAGCTGTTGCCGCGAAATACACTCAGGTTTGAGCAACGTTAATTCGACGGGCACATCATCCGGATGAGGAATAAACCGTCCCATGAGCACAGACTCCCTGTGTCGGCCATCTGACATTGTTTCCCCCAGTATAGTGTTCGAATCCGAACTGACCGATTTCGACGCCGACCAACGGCTGCTGGCGATGAGCGGCGTTTCGCTAGTGATTTTCACCAGCATCGGCTGCGCCAGTTGCCGTTATGCCCGCGAGGTCCTGCCGGGGCTTGATCTGGCAGTCGATCGCCTGTGCTGGATCGATGCCGGTGACAACGGCGGTCTGGTCGAGCGTTATCAGGTCTTTCATTTGCCGGCGCTGTTCGTGGTGCGCGACGGCGAGTTCTTTGGGGCAGTACACACGCGTCTGAATGCCGCTGAGCTGAACGCAGCCGTGGCGCAGGCGCTGGGTCGAATTGCAGAGGAGTTGCCGTGATGGGGGCAGTAGTCAAGAAGCCGGTGGTAGGGATTATCGGCACCGGTGCAATCGGAGGGTTCTACGGCTTGATGCTGGCCCGGGCCGGATTCGATGTGCACTTTTTGCTGCGCAGCGAGTTTTCCGCGGTCGCCGAGCGCGGATTGCAGGTGGACAGCGCGGTTCACGGCACACTGACATTGAATCCGGTGCAGGCCTATTCATCGGCTGAAGACATGCCGCCCTGCGACTGGTTACTGGTCGGTGCCAAAACCACCAGCAATGCCGGCCTGGCGCCGTCGATCATTCAAGCGGCGAAACCCGACGCGAAAGTGCTGGTGCTGCAGAACGGCCTCGACGTCGAAGACAGCCTGCGGGCGTTGCTGCCCGATTCCCTGCACTTGCTGGGCGGCCTGTGCCTGATCTGCGTTCATCGGGAAGGTCCGGGCCACATCACCCATCAGGCGCTGGGGGCGGTGAACGTCGGTTATCACAGCGGTCCGGCAGCCGATGATGCGGCGCGCTTGGCGATCGTCGAGGAGGGCGTCGGTCTGTTCCGTGCCGCCGGCATCGACTCCCAGGCCATGCCGAACCTGCACCAGGCGCGCTGGCAGAAACTGGTCTGGAACATTCCCTACAATGGTCTTTCGGTGTTGCTCGGGGCGAGTACCACGCCGCTGATGGCCGATGCCGACAGCCGCGCGCAGATCCAGGCGCTGATGGCCGAAGTGGTGCAGGGCGCCAAGGCCTGTGGCCATGACATGCCGCCCGGTTACGCCGAGTACCTGTTCATGATGACCGAGAAAATGCCCGACTACTGGCCGAGCATGTACCACGATTTTCTGCACAAGCGACCGCTGGAACTGGACGCCATCTACGCTCGACCTTTGGCGGCGGCAAAAGCGGCAGGTTGCGAGCTGCCGCGAATCGAGGCGTTGTATCGCCATTTGCGTTTCATCGACCGGCGTAACACCTGAGTCGATTCTTTGAGGGGATCTGGGGGAAGGCATGGCCAAGAACATTGATGACAAACTGGTGCTGGCGATTTCGTCCCGTGCCCTGTTCGACCTGAGCGAGAGTCACAAGGTCTACCTGTCGAGCGGCGTCGAAGCCTATCGGCAATATCAGATCGAGCACGAAGACGAAATCCTCGCGCCGGGCGATGCCTTCCCGCTGGTGGAAAAACTGCTCAACCTCAACAGTCGCCTCGGCCGTGCCCGGGTCGAGGTGATTCTGGTGTCGCGCAACAGTGCCGACACCGGTCTGCGGGTGTTCAACTCGATCGATCACTACGGCCTGGCGATTTCCCGTGCGGCGTTTGTCGGCGGGCGCAGTCCTTATCCTTATCTCAAGGCCTTTGGCTGCGACCTGTTTCTTTCCACCCACGCTGAAGACGTGCGCTCGGCGCTGGACAACGGTTTTGCGGCGGCGACCATTCTTTCCGGTGGCGCCAGCCGTGCGGCCAGCGATGAATTGCGCATCGCCTTCGACGGCGACGCGGTGCTGTTTTCCGATGAGTCGGAGCGGGTCTATCAGTCCGGCGGCCTCGAAGCCTTTCAGGCCAAGGAACGTGAATCCGCTCGCGAACCGTTGCGTGGCGGGCCGTTCAAGGGCTTCCTCGCAGCGCTCAATCTGTTGCAGCGTGAGTTCCCGGACGATAACTGCCCGATCCGCACCGCACTGGTCACCGCGCGTTCGGCTCCGGCTCACGAACGGGTGATCCGCACCTTGCGTGAGTGGGACATCCGTCTGGACGAGTCGCTGTTTCTGGGCGGCCTGACCAAGTCGGCGTTCCTTGAAGCGTTCGCTGCGGACGTGTTTTTCGACGATCAGGCCGGTCACTGCGAGCTGGCCCGGGAGGTGGTCGCCACCGGCCATGTCCCCCACGGCATCAGCAACGAACCGGTTGTCTAAAGCCCTCGTGGTTCAAGACGTTGCGTCGCACGTCGTACTCGCCAAGGCACTGCTAAGCTGAATCAAATCTCCGCCATGTTGGCTTGCGAGGAGGTCATATGATTCGTTCGATGCTGTATGCCACTGACCTCGGCCTGTACGCACCGTTAGTGATGCAGCATGCCCTGGCGATGGCGCGAACATTCAATGCCGACTTGTATGTGGTGCACGCGGTGGAGCCCATGGGGCTGTTTGCCGAATCGGTGTTGCAGAGCTATCTCGACGAACAGGCGTTGAACGAATTTCACAGTCAGGGTCTGAAAACCGTCATTGCCAATATCGAGCAACGGGTGCTCGACAGTTTTCGCGAAGAGCTGGGGGACGAGGGCGAGCAGGATCTGCTACGGATTCGCGCGGTGCGGGTGCTGCAGGGCGATCCGTCGCAGGTGATTCTCGACCAGGTCCAGAAACTCTCCGTCGATTTGCTGATCGTAGGAAGTCACAGCCACGGGGTCGGGGCGGAAACACCGTTGGGGCGCACGGCGACGCGATTGCTGCAATTGTCCAAGGTGCCGGTTTACATGGTGCCGCTGGTGGAGCGTCGGCGTCGGGAGGATCGCTGAGACGGTAATAATGGCGTTTTGATAAAAAAGTTCTAGATTTATTCTTCAAACCATTAATATAGTTATATACCGTCGCTGATGCCCGTGGCGTCTACCTGCTTTGAGGGATTCATATGAAGCTTCAACAATTGCGCTACATCTGGGAAGTGGCGCACCACGACCTCAACGTTTCCGCTACAGCCCAAAGTCTCTACACCTCGCAACCGGGCATCAGTAAGCAAATCCGTCTGCTGGAAGACGAACTGGGCGTCGAAGTGTTCGCCCGAAGTGGCAAGCACCTGACCCGCGTCACGCCGGCCGGCGAGCGCATCATCACCACCGCCGGTGAGATTCTGCGCAAGGTCGAAAGCATCAAACAGATCGCCCAGGAATTCTCCAACGAGAAAAAAGGCACCCTGTCGATCGCCACCACGCACACCCAGGCACGTTATGCACTGCCGCCGGTGATCAGCAATTTCATCAAGCAATACCCGGACGTGGCGCTGCACATGCACCAGGGTTCGCCGATGCAGATCGCCGAGATGGCCGCTGACGGCACCGTGGATTTCGCCATCGCCACCGAAGCGCTGGAGCTGTTCGGCGATCTGGTGATGATGCCGTGCTACCGCTGGAACCGCTGCGTGGTCGTGCCTCAGGGCCACCCGCTGACCAAGCTGCCGAAGTTGACCCTTGAAGCGCTGGCCGAATACCCGATCGTGACCTACGTGTTCGGTTTCACCGGCCGTTCGAAACTCGACGAAGCCTTCAGTCATCGCGGCCTGACGCCGAAAGTGGTGTTCACCGCTGCCGACGCCGACGTGATCAAAACCTACGTGCGCCTGGGTCTGGGTGTCGGCATCGTGGCGAAAATGGCGGTCGATACCAAACTCGACAACGATCTGGTGGTACTCGATGCCAGCGAACTGTTCGAGTCCAGCGTGACCAAGATCGGTTTCCGTCGCGGCACTTTCCTGCGTGGCTTCATGTGCGACTTCATCGAGAAGTTCGCGCCGCACCTGACCCGCGAAGTCATGGCCAAGGCCATTCAGTGCCACAACAAGCAGGAGCTGGAAGAACTGTTCGAAGGCGTCGAACTGCCGGTTCACTAAGCCCCTGTCACAAGCCCCTGTCTACAGCACCTCGGTGACAGCGAACTGTTGCCGGGTGCCCGCCACCAGAATCTCCACCTCATCACCCTCGAACTTGCCCATAAGGCTTTTGCCCAGCGGCGAGCGTGGGGTGATCACGGTGACCGGCTGACCGACCACGTCGACTTTCAGGCCCGCCGCATCCGGCGCCAGGAACAGCCATTGCTCGCGACCCTTTTCGTCTTCCAGACCGAGCAGGGCGCCGATTTCAATCCCGCGTTGATCGTCATAGGTCCTTAGCGTCAGGTTCTGGCAGACCGCCAGTGACTGGCGGATCTCCTCGACCCGTTTCGCTTGCCCTGCCGCCAGGTACGACGCCTCAAGCCCCAGGGTGTCGTACTTGTTTTCGGCGATGTTCTCTTCGTGAGTCGCGGTTTCGTAAGCGGTTTGTGCCGCGCGTTCGGCGATATCGAGGTCGACGCGCAGTTTGTCGAGAATCAGTTGGTGGACGGCGTGCTTGTTCATGATCAATCGCAGAATTGCAGGACGTTGGCGCGGCTCTTTTCGCTTGGGGCCGTCTGATCCTGCTGGAGCCAGAACTGGCATTTAGGGTTCGACTGGTTGCGCGTGCTGCTGCGGGCCTGATCCAGGCGATCCTGCTGTTCGTTCTTGCGCAGGTTTTCTTCGTACTGCTCGAACAGGCGGTTTTGCGGCTCGGTCTCTGGCTGCGGCTGGGCGACTGCCGCAGGCTTGCTCAGTTGTTGTACTGCATCCGCCACCGGTTGCAGTTGGCGGCTGAACAGCATCGAAGCGAGCCAGCACGTCAGCGCAATGGCCAGGAAACCCAGCCACAGACCCAGGGCAATGCTGCCGGTCAATTGCAGCGCGCTAAGCTGAACAGGCAAGGGACGACGCGGGGTTGGGCGGTAGGGCATGGCTGCCTCCTGGCGGATGATTGCGGGCAAGTGGCGATTGTCGCACGAAGATTAATTGTCGTCGGCTCTTCTGCACGCGGACATTTATGCGGACAATCGGCGCTTTTGCCAACGGGAGTCTTGAATGCCGCAGCCGAAAACCCGCTGGGACATCTTTTGTACCGTGGTCGACAACTATGGCGACATCGGCGTGACCTGGCGTCTGGCCCGGCAACTGGCGGCCGAGCATGCGCTGGCGGTGCGGCTTTGGGTCGATGATCTGCGTGCGTTCGAGCGTATTTGCCCGGAACTCGATATCCATCTCGATGCGCAATGGCAGCAGGGTGTCGAAGTCCGGCACTGGCCGACAGAATGGCCGGAAACGGACTCCGCCGACGTGGTCATCGCCGCGTTCGCCTGCCAGTTGCCGAGCGCCTATATGGACGCCATGGCCGAGCGGGAAAAGCCGCCATTGTGGATGAACCTCGACTATCTCAGCGCCGAGGACTGGGTGGTTGGCTGCCACGGTCTGCCTTCGGTGAAGTACAAGTCCGTGCAGAAGATCTTTTTCTTCCCGGGGTTCCAGGCCGGCACGGGGGGATTGTTGCGTGAAAGCGGATTGCTGGATCGGCGTCGGCGGTTTCAGCAGGATCCCGAGTCGCAGCGACAATTCCTGCAAGCCCTGGGGGTCGTTCCTGCGCCCGGTGCGCAACTGATTTCGCTGTTCGCCTACGAGAATGCCGGGCTCGCCAGTTGGCTGGATGTGCTCGCGGCTGATTCGACACCGACTCATCTGCTGGTGCCGGAAGGGCGGATTCTCGGTGATGTCGCGCGCTGGCTCGGTGTCGAGTCGCTGTCGGTCGGCGACTTCAATGTGCGCCAGGCGCTGACCGTGCAGGTGCTGCCGTTCGTCCGCCAGGATCAATACGATCAACTGCTGTGGTGTTGCGATTTCAATGCGGTGCGCGGCGAGGACTCGTTTGTCCGTGCGCAGTGGGCCGGTCGTCCGATGCTGTGGCACATCTATCAGCAGGACGAAGATATCCATCTGGACAAGCTCGATGCCTTCCTCGCGCTCTACGAAAAAGACCTTTCGCCCGCCGCTGCCGAGGCGATGAACGGTCTTTGGCGGGCCTGGAGTGCCGGGCAGCCTATCGGCGAGCACTGGCTTGAGGCCCGTAAACACTGGTCAGAACTGCAGGAAAATGCCGAAGCGTGGTGTCTGGAACAGGCCTTGCAGGCCGATCTTGCGACGGCGCTGGTACAGTTTTACCGAAATTGGATATGATACGCGGCCTAGATTTTTGTAAATCCCATCCAAATTCGGATATTCGCAATGAAAACTGGTAAAGAACTCAAACCCGGTACCGTGATCCGTATCGACAACGATCCTTGGCTGGTTCAGAAAGCTGAATTCACCAAATCGGGCCGTAACAGCGCGATCATGAAGACCAAGCTGAAGAACCTGCTGACCGGTTACAAGACCGAAACCGTTTACGGTGCGGACGACAAGCTGGACGACGTGATCCTCGACCGCAAAGAAGCGACCCTGTCCTTCATCAGCGGCGACACCTACACGTTCATGGACACCACCGACTACACCATGTACGAACTGAACGCCGAAGACATCGAAAGCGTTCTGCCTTTCGTTGAAGAAGGCATGACCGACGTTTGCGAAGCCGTGTTCTTCGAAGAGCGTCTGGTTTCCGTAGAGCTGCCGACCACTATCGTGCGTCAGGTTGACTACACCGAAGGTTCCGCTCGCGGTGACACTTCCGGCAAGGTGATGAAGCCTGCCAAACTGAAGAACGGTACCGAGCTGTCGGTTGCTGACTTCATCGAAATCGGCGACATGATCGAGATCGATACCCGCGAAGGCGGTTCCTACAAAGGCCGTGCCAAATAAGCACTGCTTTTTAAGGAAAGAAAAAGCCCGACCATTGAGTCGGGCTTTTTTGTGCCTGCGATTTTTGCTGCAGGGCAGTTACACGGTCACATGCAGGCGTACATCGACATTGCCACGAGTGGCGTTGGAGTACGGGCAGACCTGGTGGGCCGCGTCGACCAGGCTTTGCGCGTCAGCCTGTTCCAGGCCCGGCAGGGCGATATGCAGGTCGATGTCCAGACCGAAACCACCAGGAATCTGACCGATGCCGACGTGAGCGGTGATCGACGCGTCGTCCGGGATTTTGCGTTTGGTCTGGCTGGCGACGAATTTCAGCGCACCGATGAAGCAGGCCGAGTAGCCGGCAGCGAACAGCTGCTCAGGGTTGGTGGCCGCGCCGCCGGCACCACCGAGTTCTTTCGGAGTGGCCAGTTTGACGTCGAGGATGTTGTCGCTGGAGATCGCACGACCGTCACGGCCGCCGGTGGAGGTTGCGATTGCGGTGTAGAGAGTTTGCATGGTGTGAGCCTCGTCGAATGTGTGATTTGTTGCGCTAATTGTTTGCGCGCTAACTAGGTTCGAAGTAAATGTACTTCGCCAATGTTTAGTGCGCAAGATAATTTTTTGCGAAAGCACGGAAGCGAGACGTGGATCAGCTCGGGATGAGATCTCAAGCTTCTGATATGAAAGGCTTTTTTGAGAGAAAAACGAGAGAAAAAAATTTCGGGGGAGGGGGTGAAACAGAGAAAAATGCGATTTCCCTGCAGGTGCGAGGCTGCTCCTGCAGGGAAGAGGAGGAGGCTTAGGTCAGGCTGTCCTGCAGATGACCACGCAAGGCCTGCAATTCGGCTTGCAGGTTTTGCAGTCGTTCCAGCGTGAAGCCACTGGCCCCCAGAATGCATTGCGGAACGGTTCGGGCCTTGTCTTTCAACGCGCGGCCCTGTGCAGTCAGTTCAACGATCACCACCCGTTCATCCTCTCGGCTGCGGGTTCGGCTGAGCAGTCCTTCACCTTCCAGACGCTTGAGCAGCGGGGTCAGCGAACCCGGATCGGTCAGCAGGCGCGTGCTGATTTCTCCGACGGTCAAACCATCCTTCTCCCACAGCACCATCATCGCCAGATACTGCGGATAGGTCAGGCCAAGCGCTTGCAGCAAGGGCTTATAGACCTTGGTCATCATCAGCGAGGTGGAATGCAGGGCGAAGCAGGCCTGATTGTCGAGCAGCAGTTCTTCGCAGTGGTCGGTGGTGTTGCGGTCGGTGGTCATGTCGGTGCCTTGAACGGTGATGCAGATGAATCTAGCGCTCGATTGTTTAATGCGCCAGACAATTGTGCCCGATGGCGAATGGGTCAGTGCCGGCCAAGTTCTCGTTGCAGTGCCAGATCCCACGGTGGCACGGGGCTGAAACGGGTCTTGAGGTATTCCAGCAGCAGGCGGCTGCGGGAGCTGGCCTGTTGTTCCAGCCGCAGCGCGTAGATGCCGGTGCTCTCCGGTTTCGGCAGGCCGTTTTCACAGAACAGCGGCAGCAACTCGCCACGCAACAGGTATTCGCTGGCCAGCCAGGTCGGCAGATGCGCGATCCCGAGTCCCGCGAGCGCGCCGCAGACCAAGGCCTCGGCGTTGTTGGCGCTCATGCGGATTCTTGCCGGACGGTGCAGTTGCATTTGCCCGTCGTGTTCGAATCGCCAGGCGAAGGGCGGGGCAAGGCCATCCCAATCGAGGCCGTCATGTTCGCCCAATTGCGCCGGCTCGCTCGGCACGCCCCGACGCTTGAGGTAGTCGGGGCTGGCGCAGGCGATGCGCACCATGCTCGCCAGCGGTGTGGCGACCAGCCGAGTGTCGGCCATCTGTCCGGCGCGCAACACCAGATCGACCTTGCCCAGGTTCGAGCCATCCATGTCGACGAAGCTGTCGATCAGATGCAGTTGTACGTCCAGGCCCGGATACAGCACCAGAAAATCGGCAATCACCGGCGCCAGATGTCGTCGCCCGAACGCTGCCGGCGCATCCACCCGAATCAAGCCTTCCGGCGCGCTGCTCAGTGACACCGCTTCGGCGCGGGCCAATTGCAGTTCGGCAACGATTCGCCGGGCCCGTTCGGCAAACGCCAGGCCGGCCGGTGTGGCGCGGACTGCGTGAGTGCTGCGAATGAACAACTGACTGCCGACGGCGCTTTCCAGGCTGTCGATGCGTCGGGCAACAGCCGAAGGCGTGAGCGGATGTCGACGTGAGGCGGCGGAAAAACTGCCGCTCTCCAGCACGTCGAGGAACAGTCCGAGTTGTTCGGTCAATTGATTGGGGTTCATGAATCGGCTCAGTGCTTATGCGAATTTGGCAAAGCCATTGTGCGTTGCTGTGCGTTTCCGTGCCAGCGGTGACTGCGTAGGATGGGTCGCCTGACGTATGAGGAATTCTGCTGTGATCGAGTTTTTGCTGTACCTGTTGTTTGGCGCCGCCCTTGGCACCCTGGGTGGGATATTCGGCATCGGTGGCGGCTTGATTGCCATTCCGCTGCTGGGCGTGTGGTTCGGCCTCGATCAACAGATCGCCCAAGGCACGGCGCTGGTGATGGTGGTGCCGAACGTGATGCTGGCGCTGTGGCGTTATCACCAGCGCAACCGCATCGAACTCCGGCACGCTTTGCCGCTAGCGGTGATGGGATTCTGTTTTGCGTGGATCGGCTCGATCTGGGCCGTGGGCATTGACGCGCAAACCATGCGCATCGGTTTTGTCGCGTTCCTTGTGGCGTTGTCGGCCTACAACCTGGTGCGCATGTTCGGCGCGCGTCCGGCTGCGACGTCAGAGATGCGTTATTCATGGCCGTGGCTGGGCGTGCTCGGCGCGGCGTCCGGCACCATGGGCGGTTTGTTCGGTGTCGGCGGGGCAGTGGTGGCGACACCGGTGCTGACCAGCCTGTTCGGCACCACTCAGGTGGTCGCTCAAGGTTTGTCGCTGGCGCTGGCATTGCCGAGCACCGGTGTCACGCTGGTGACCTACGCGGTGCACCACGAAGTGGACTGGATGATCGGCCTGCCGCTGGCCCTCGGCGGTCTGGCCAGCATCAGTTGGGGCGTGAAAGTGGCCCACGCAATGCCGGAAAAGCTCCTGCGCGGACTGTTCTGCGGCTTCCTGGTGCTGTGCGCGGTGATGCTCGCCTTTAAAGTTTGAAGCCTTCGACGATGTGTTCGGCCAGGCATTCGGTGATCGGCGACGGATTGTTCAGGTTGCGGATCAGCATGATGCTGGCCTCGGGCAACAGCGGCAGATCCTCGGCAGCCCCGAGAATCCGCAGGTCCGGGGTGATCAGGCTTTCCAGTTGCGCGGTGATCGCCAGACCCGCGCTCACCACCGCCATCAGCGCTGACAGGCTGGTGCTGTTGTAGGCAATCCGGTACTCGCGGCCCATGGCGTCCAGCGCATTGCAGGCCCACAGGCGGCAGAAGCAATCACTGTTGAACATCGCCAGCGGCAACGGCGTCTGCTCGTGGGCGCTGAAGTTCTGCGCCTCGGCCCAGACGAAGCGCTCCTTGCGCAGCAGTTGGCCAATCTCGTTGCCTGGCTCGCGGGTGACGATCGACAGATCCAGGTCCGTGCGTTGCAGCAACTGTCGGGTCGACTCGCAGTGCACTTCAATCTGGATCAACGGATAGAACTGAGCGAAGCGCGACAGGATCCCCGGCAGAAACCGCATTACGTAATCGTCCGGCGTGCCGATCCGCACCGTGCCGACCATGTGCGGTTCACGCAGGGTGTTGAACACTTCGCTGTGCAATTTCAGGATGCGCCGCGCGTAGCCGAGCAACACCTGGCCTTCAGCGGTCAGGCGCACCTGACGCCCGTCACGCTCGAACAACTGGCGCTGCAACACGTCCTCTTCCAGACGCTTCATCTGCATGCTCACCGCCGATTGGGTGCGGTTGACCATTTCGCCCGCGCGGGTGAAACCGCCCTGATCGGCAATCGCGACAAAGGTGCGCAGCACATCGGTATCGATACTGGGGTACGCCGACAATTGATGAATCTCCGTGATGCATGCCATCAGAAACATTCGTTGGATTGATCGTAGCCCCGGCGCGAGACTTGAGCCATCCCAAAAAGGAGGCAACACGATGAAAGGTCAAAAACTGTATGTGAGCGATGAAAGAGTGCCGGTCCATCTGATTTCCGATTTGCTGCACAAGTTTAGCCGCTGGTACGAACTTCACCGTGAACGCGAACTGCTCGCCAGTCTGAGCGACGAGGCTTTGAAGGACATCGGGGTCAGCCGTGCCGATGTCGAACATGAAGCGATTCGGCCGTTCTGGGACGATCCGATGCATAAATGATGAGGCCATCGCTACACAAACCACTTTGTAGTGAGGTAGGTTGCGAGCAGACATGGAGGTACACATGCCCGCGACTTTGTCCTTTTCCCTTAAACAGGCTCGACGTCTGGCACTGGCTGCCCAAGGGTTTCACGGGCGCCAGCCGCCGGCTGTCAAAGCCCTGCACGTCAACCGGCTGATCGAACGCCTCGGCCTGTTGCAGATCGACTCCGTCAATGCCGTGGTGCGCTCGCACTACCTGCCGCTGTTTTCCCGTCTCGGTTCCTATTCTGCTGACTTGCTCGACCAGGCTGCCTGGAGTTCGGGGCGACGCCGTTCGCTGTTCGAATACTGGGGCCATGAAGCGTCGTTGCTGCCGCTGTCGATGTACCCGTTGATGGGCTGGCGGATGCAGCGGGCCAGGCGCGGTGAGGATATCTATCAGCAACTGGCACGTTTCGGCCGTGAGCAACAGGACACCATTCGCCGGGTATTGGCGTCGGTCGAGGAGCAGGGCGCACTGGGCGCCGGCAGTCTGTCGACCCGCGAGGAAAAGGCCGGCCCCTGGTGGGACTGGAGCGCGGAAAAACATGCGCTGGAGTGGCTGTTTGCCGCTGGCGAAGTGACCGTCGCCGGGCGGCGCGGCTTTGAAAGGCTTTATGACCTGCCGGAGCGAGTGATCCCAACCTCCGTGCTGCAACAACCATTGCCCGATGAGGCCGAGGCGCAGCGCGGTTTGCTGTTGCATGCGGCTGAGGCGTTGGGCGTAGGCACGGAAAAAGACCTGCGCGATTATTTCCGCCTGAACCCTGCTGATGCCCGCCCGCGTCTGGCCGAATTGGTCGAGGACGGGCAACTGCTGACCTGTGAAGTCGCCGGTTGGCGCCAGATCGCCTATTGCCTGCCCGAGCCGAAAATCCCGCGCAAGGTCGAGGCCAGTGCATTGCTGTCGCCGTTCGATTCACTGATCTGGGAGCGCAGCCGGACCGAGCGGCTGTTCGATTTCCGCTATCGGCTGGAGATTTATACGCCGCAGGACAAACGTGTTTACGGCTATTACGTGCTGCCGTTCCTGCACAACGAACGGATTGCTGCGCGGGTCGATCTGCGCGCCGAGCGGGCGGCGGGGCGCCTCGCAGTGCATGCGGTGCACGAGGAAGAAACGGGACTGGACGAGGCGGGGATGCTGGCCTTGGCGCTGAACCTGCGGCAGATGGCGGATTGGCTGGGGCTTGGGCAGGTGCAGCTCAATTGCCAGCGCGAAAGTGCGGGTCGGCTCCGGATGGCTATGGTTCAGATCGGCGGTGATTGAACTGGCCTCATCGCCAGCAAGCTGGCTCCCACATTGAATCTGTGTCGTACACAAAATCAAGTGGGAGCTAGCCTGCTAGCGATAGGGGCGATGCGGTTTAACGGCGAACTTGCTTCAGCGTCTCGGCAATCAGAAACGCCAGTTCCAGCGACTGATCGGCGTTCATCCGTGGGTCGCAGTGGGTGTGATAGCGATCCGACAAGCCATCTTCGGTGATCGGCCGCGCGCCACCGATGCATTCGGTGACGTTCTGCCCGGTCATCTCGATGTGGATGCCACCGGCGTAGCTGCCTTCCGCTTCGTGGACCTGGAAGAACTGCTTCACTTCGCCAAGGATCTGCGCGAAATCGCGGGTCTTGTAGCCGCTGCTGGCCTTGATGGTGTTGCCGTGCATCGGGTCGGAACTCCACAGCACCTGCTTGCCTTCACGCTGCACTGCGCGGATCAGCGCCGGCAGGTGATCGCCGACCTTGTTCGCGCCCATCCGTGCGATCAGGTTGAGGCGGCCCGGATCGTTGTCCGGGTTGAGCACGTCGATCAGTCGGATCAGATCATCGGGGTTCATGCTCGGGCCGACTTTCACCCCGATCGGGTTGTTCACGCCACGCAGGAATTCGACGTGGGCGCCGTCGAGCTGGCGGGTGCGGTCGCCGATCCACAGCATGTGCGCCGAGCAATCGTAGTAATCGTTGGTCAGGCTGTCGCGGCGCACGAAGGCTTCTTCGTAGTTCAGCAGCAGCGCTTCGTGGGCCGTGAAGAAACTGGTCTCGCGCAGCTGCGGCGAGCTGTCCATGCCGCAGGCGCGCATGAAAGCCAGTGTTTCATCGATGCGGTCGGCGAGGTGGCTGTACTTTTCGGCCAGCGCCGAGTTGGCGATGAAATCGAGGTTCCACTTGTGCACTTGATGCAGGTCGGCAAAACCGCCCTGGGCGAAGGCGCGCAGCAGGTTGAGGGTGGCGGTGGACTGGTGATAGGACTGCAGCAGACGCTCCGGATCCGGTACGCGGCTGGCCGAGTCGAAACCGATGCCGTTGACGATGTCGCCCCGGTAAGCCGGCAGGGTCACGCCGTCGATGGTCTCGTCGTTGGCCGAGCGCGGCTTGGCGAACTGGCCGGCCATGCGCCCGACCTTGACCACCGGGCAGCCGGCGGCGAAGGTCATGACGATCGCCATTTGCAGCAACACTTTAAAGGTGTCGCGGATCTTCGCGGCGGAGAACTCGGCGAAGCTTTCCGCGCAGTCGCCGCCTTGCAGCAGAAACGCCCGGCCCTGGGTGACTTCGGCAAACTGACGACGCAGCTCCCGCGCTTCGCCGGCAAACACCAGCGGCGGATAACTGGCCAGCGTCTGCTCGACCTGGCGCAGGTGCGCGGCGTCGGGGTATCGGGGTTGTTGCTGGATCGGCAAGGCGCGCCAGCTGTCAGGGCTCCAGGGTTGGCTCATCACGGTCTCTAAGGTTCTACGCACGGACGGCCATGTTAGCAGCAATTAGTGCGTGACCTGCTCCCGCCGCATCGCCGACAATCGCCGCTTTGCCACGGCACCATAGCGGTGCCATCGCGTCACCGCGCCCGGTGACCACCAGGAGACGAAATGACTGAGGAGCGCGTCGAGCTGTTGCTCGCCGAGGTACAGGATGAGTTCGGCGTGATTCGCGTGCTGGAAGTGGCCGACTACCGCTTTCTGGAGTTCGGCGATGCCATCGAGCAAAGCTGCGTGTTTACCGCCGACCCGAGCTGGCTGGAGTACGACTACACCCGGGCGATGCTGATTGGCGCGCTGTGCCATGAGCAACCGGAGAGCGCGTTGTTTCTCGGGTTGGGCGCCGGTACGCTGACCCAGGCCTGTCTCAAGTTCCTGCCACTGGAAGATGTCGAAGCCATCGAGCTGCGCCCCGATGTGCCGCGTCTGGCCATTGAATATCTCGGGCTGGATGACGATCCACGGCTGTACATTCGCGTTGGCGATGCAATCGAACTGCTGCCGACGGCCGAACCGGCGGATCTGATCTTCGTCGACCTTTACACCGATGTCGGCCCGGGTGCCGCGCACCTTGCGTGGAATTTCCTTGGCGACTGTCAGAAACGTCTGAATCCCGGTGGCTGGCTGGTGATCAACCAGTGGGCCACCGATGACGGCAAGCCATTGGGGGCGGCGCTGTTGCGCGGGCTCTATCACCGGCATTACTGGGAACTGCCGGTGAAGGAGGGCAACGTGATTCTGATCGTGCCGGCGGATCTCGATCAGGTGCTGGACATGCAGGCACTCACCGCGCGAGCTGAAGCGCTGGCGCCGAAGCTGGGTTATTCGTTGCAGTCGTTGATCAATTGCATCCGTCCGGCGACTTGAGTTTTAAAAGCCTTTGAAGTCGCCAGGTCTGCGCTCCACCAGTGACCGAACACCTTCCTTGGCATCCTCGGTTGCCAGCAATTTCTTCACCAGCGGCGGCAAGCTCTGCGCCGCTGCGGTCTCGCCTTCATAGCGCGCCTGACGCGCCGACATCAGCGTCGCCTGCACACCCAATGGCGCCTGTCGGGCAATCCGTTCCGCCAGTTCGATGGCGCGCGGCAGCAAGTCTTCGCTGGCCATGACCTCCTGCACCAGCCCAAGGCGTAATGCCTCATGGGCATCGAACTCGTCGCCGGTCAGCAGCCAGCGCATGGCATTGCCCCAGCCGGCGATTTGATGAAAGCGCAGCGTTGCACCGCCGAACGGAAAGATCCCGCGCTGCACTTCCATCTGGGCGAACCGAGTGTTGCTGGCGCACAGGTTGATGTCGGCGGCGAGCATCAGCTCGATGCCGATGGTCAGGCAATAGCCTTGCGCGGCGACAATCACCGGTTTGCTGACCCGCGGTCCGACGAAGACGCCCCAGGGATCGCAGCCGCCGGTCGGCACCTGCCAGCCCTGGGCGAGTGCGGAACTGGCGTTGACCAGATCAAGTCCGGCGGTGAAATGCTCACCATGGCCGAACACCACCGCCACTCGCGCGTCGCTGTCGGCCTCGAATTCGCCGTAGGCCAGGGCCAGGTCGTTGAGCAGATCTAGATCGAAAGCATTGCGCTTGGTTGCTCGGTCCAGACCAATCAAATGGACGTGACCGTGGCGCGCACGGCTGACGCGGCCGGGGCAGGGCTGATTCATGGGTGTTTCCTCGGACGGGAAGAAAGGGTGCAGCGACCAGATGCCGCACATCGGTGAATCGTTTAAGCGCCATCGCCCGCAGGGCCGGGGTCTTTGAAAAATAGACCTTTGCCCGATTATCCGCAAAACCCCGTTACACAGCGGTGACAACTGTATTTCACCGATAAAAAAAGCTCCCTTTTTGGGCAAATTCCGGTATAGTGCGCGCCGGCCTTTAACCGGGCCGCGTTTAGGTAGCGCAATTCCCCGAAGTCAGCTTCGGCTGCACGTCCGCACTGCGGGCTCTTCCTTGACGATTCTTTTTCATTCATTCGTTTTCGCAAATCCCCGCCGACAAAGCTGCCAGGGCGACTCTTGAGTCTCAACACGGCATGTGCAGCTTTGGAGCATGGGTCTTTGCGGATGCACTTAGAGGCAGACCCATGACCCAGGAAATCGGCGGCTTCGCCGCTCTTGAACTTCATCCCAATATTGTCGCTGCAGTAGTCGCTACCGGCTATGAAGAGCCTTCGGCCATTCAGCAGCAGTCGATCCCGATCATCCTCGCCGGTCACGATATGATTGGTCAGGCGCAAACCGGTACCGGTAAAACCGCTGCCTTTGCCCTGCCTATCCTGCACCGCATTGATCCGTCCAAGCGCGAGCCGCAAGCTCTGATCCTGGCCCCAACTCGTGAGTTGGCGCTACAAGTTGCAACCGCTTTCGAAACCTACGCCAAGCAAATGCCGGGCGTAACTGTTGTGGCTGTCTACGGCGGCGCGCCGATGGGCCCACAATTGAAAGCAATCCGTAATGGCGCACAGATCGTTGTCGCCACTCCGGGCCGTCTGTGCGACCACCTGCGTCGCGACGAAAAAGTGCTGCAGACCGTGAACCACCTGGTTCTCGACGAAGCAGACGAAATGCTCAAACTGGGCTTCATGGACGACCTCGAAGTCATCTTCAAGGCCATGCCGGAAACCCGTCAGACTGTATTGTTCTCGGCGACCCTGCCGCAATCGATCCGTGCCATCGCCGAGCGTCACCTGCGCGATCCAAAGCACGTGAAGATCCAGAGCAAGACCCAGACCGTTACCGCGATCGAACAGGCTCACCTGTTGGTTCACGCTGACCAGAAGACTTCTGCCGTTCTCAGCTTGCTGGAAGTGGAAGACTTCGACGCTCTGATCATGTTCGTGCGCACCAAGCAAGCGACCCTGGATCTGGCCAGTGCCCTCGACGCCAAAGGCTACAAAGCCGCCGCGTTGAACGGCGACATCGCCCAGAACCAGCGTGAGCGCGTCATCGACTCGCTGAAAGATGGCCGTCTGGACATCGTTGTGGCGACCGACGTTGCCGCCCGTGGTCTGGACGTACCGCGCATCACCCACGTATTCAACGTGGACATGCCGTACGATCCGGAATCCTACGTGCACCGTATCGGCCGTACCGGCCGTGCCGGTCGCGAAGGCCGCGCGCTGCTGCTGGTGACTCCACGTGAGCGCCGCATGCTGCAGGTTATCGAGCGTGTAACCGGTCAGAAAGTTGCCGAAGTACGTCTGCCGGACGCCCAGGCCGTTCTCGATGCCCGCATCAAGAAACTGACCAACAGCCTGTCGCCGCTGGTGGCTGACGCCGAATCGACTCACGGTGATCTGCTGGATCGCCTGACCGCCGACATCGGTTGCACCCCGCGTGCCCTGGCTGCCGCTCTGCTGCGCAAGGCCACCAATGGTCAGGCGCTGAACCTGGCCGCGATCGAGAAGGAACGTCCACTGGTGCCGAACAGCGCTCCACGTGGCGACCGTCCTGAGCGTTCCGGTGATCGTCCGGACCGTGGTGACCGCGAGCGTCGTGCTCCGATGCCGCTGGGCGAAGGCCGTGCCCGTTGCCGTACCGCGCTGGGCGCGCGTGACGGTATCGCGGCGAAAAACCTGCTGGGCGCCATCCTCAACGAAGGTGGTCTGGCACGTGAAGCCATCGGTCGTATCCAGGTGCGTGACAGCTTCAGCCTCGTCGAGCTGCCGGAAGATGGTCTGGACAAGCTCCTGACCAAGCTGAAGGACACTCGCGTTGCCGGCAAGCAGTTGAAGCTGCGTCGCTACCGCGAAGATTGATCTGCCTTTGGGCTGATTGATCGAACATAAAAAATCCCCGACTGGTTCGGGGATTTTTTTTGCCTGCGATTTGGGCTTCAGCCGAAGCGATAGATGTCCATGCCCAGCGCGCCCATGGTGAACCCTAGGTGCGCAATGCTGAACTCGCTGCCGGCGCCGCGGGCGAAGTACAGCGGAAGCAGGTGTTCGTCACTTGGATGGCTACGAACGGCGTTCGGCGCTTGCTGGCGGTAATCGTGCAGGGCGGCTTCATCATTGGCCGCCAGCCTGTCGATCATCCAGTCACGGAAGTCCCGGGCCCACGGCTCGACGCTTTCCGGGCCGGCGTGCCAGTCCAGTTCCCGCAAATTGTGGGTAATGCTCCCGGAGCCGATCAACAGAATGCCGTGTTCGCGCAGGCTGGCCAGCGCCTTGCCGACACGGGTCTGCAACGCCGGGCCGCCACGGCTGGGCAGGGACACCTGAACCACCGGAATATCGGCTTGCGGATACATCAGCGACAGCGGCACCCAAACGCCATGGTCGAAAGGGCGTTGCGGGTCGAGGCGTGCCGGCAGGTTATTGGCGCTCAGCAGGTCGGCGACCTCGCCGGCCAGTTGCGGATCGCCCGGAGCGGGATATTGCACTTCAAACAGCGCACGGGGGAAACCGCCGAAGTCGTGCCAGGTTTCCGGTTGCGGATGGCTGCTGACCAGCAGCTCATGGCTTTCCCAGTGGGCGGAAACGATGACGATGGCTTTAGGGCGTGGCAGTTCGGCGGCCAGTCGCGCCAGGGCCGGGCCGCTGGCGCCGGGCTCCAGCGCCAGCATGGGCGAGCCGTGAGAGATAAACAGGCTGGGAAACATGGAAGGGTTCCTGAGCGTTAAGATGGCTCATCTTCAGTCAGATCATTGATCTAATTCCAATATAAGTTTTAACGCTTTTTGATCGAATTCTTAGGAGGAAGCATGCAGCCGGAGTTTTGGCACAAGAAGTGGGAATCGAACCAGATTGGCTTTCATCAGCCTGAGGTGAACCCGTATTTGCAGCGGCATTGGCCCGATCTGGCAATCCCGGCGCAGTCGCGGGTGCTGGTGCCGTTGTGCGGGAAAAGCCTGGATCTGCTGTGGTTGGCCGGTCAGGGGTATCGGGTTCTCGGTGTCGAGCTGTCCGAGAAGGCTGTCGAGGATTTCTTTCGCGAGCAGCAACTACAGCCACAAATCAGCGAAGAGGGTGGCTTCAAAGTCTATCTGGCCGGGGCGATCGAGTTGAGGTGCGGGGATTTCTTCGCCTTGTCCGCGAGCGATGTGGCCGATTGCACGGCGCTGTATGACCGCGCGGCGCTGATTGCCTTGCCGGCGCCGATGCGCGAGCGCTATGCGGCACATTTGCAGAATATCCTGCCGACTGGCCTGCGTGGGTTGCTGATCACGCTGGATTACGATCAGGCTCAGATGCCCGGGCCGCCGTTTGCGGTGACAGATGCCGAGGTGCGGCATCTGTTCGGCGGCAGCTGGCAGGTGCAGGCGCTGGAGGAACAGGACGTGCTGAGCGAAAGCGGGAAGTTCCTGCAGGCAGGAGTGACGCGGCTGGAAGAACGGGTGTACCGTCTCACCGGTCAGTAACAGGCACAAAAAAGGCCCGCATCAGCGGGCCTTTCTATTTGAGCAAGGCTGATCAGCCGCGACGACGCAGGGCGTCGATACGCTCTTCCAGCGGCGGGTGGCTCATGAACATACGGGCCAGACCCTGTTTGATGCCACCGTTGATGCCAAAGGCGTTCAGGGTATCAGGCATGTGCACCGGCAGACCCTGTTCGGCGCGCAGGCGTTGCAATGCGTTGATCATCGCGCCCGTACCGGCCAGGCGTGCACCGGCATCGTCGGCTCGGAACTCGCGTTTGCGCGAGAACCACATCACGATCGCGCTGGCCAGAATGCCCAGCACCAGTTCGGCGAAAATGGTTGCGATGTAGTAGGCCGTACCCTGGCCTTCTTCATTCTTGAAGATCACCTTGTCGACGAAGTTGCCGATGATCCGCGCGAAGAACATCACGAAGGTGTTCACCACGCCCTGGATCAGCGCCAGGGTGACCATGTCACCGTTGGCCACGTGGCCGATCTCGTGGGCCAGCACGGCCCTCACTTCGTCTTCCTTGAAGCGCTCGAGCAAGCCCTGGCTCACCGCGACCAGCGCGTCGTTCTTGTTCCAGCCGGTGGCGAACGCGTTCGCTTCGTAGGCCGGGAAAATCCCGACTTCGGGCATCTTGATCCCGGCTTCGCGGGACAGTTGCTCGACGGTTTGCATCAGCCATTGCTCGTGACGGGTGCGCGGCTGGGTGATGATCTGGGTGCTCGTGCTCATCTTCGCCATCCACTTGGAGATGAACAGCGAGAACAGCGAACCGGCGAAACCAAAGACGGCACAGAAGACCAGCAGCTGACTGAGGTTGAGGTCAACCCCGTTGGCCGCCATGAACCCGTTGAAGCCGAACAGGCTCAGGGTGATGCTGGCTATCAGCACGACCGCCAGGTTAGTGGCCAAAAACAGCAGGATGCGCATCATGGTTGTAGAAATCTCCTCAAGCTAAAGATGTAGCGTACTGCGGGGTATATAAGGCGCGGCACCGGGTGATTCAACCGAGTGACTATTTCAAACTGTGTCCTACACCGGATTCGCCAGGCATGGGAGATTTCCCACTACCGGATCCGGTATGGATGACAGGCACGGGCCACCCGGTCTCATTGCGTCAGGCACGCATGATTTGTATGAGTCGCAAGTGTAGAAGGTGCTGGAGGAGGGGCAGAGCAGAAGTGTTGCTGAATCAGACAGTGCGCAACGAAAGGCTCGTTGCGCACGGATGGCCGGTTACTGGCGGTAGGACTTGAGGAAGTTGCCGATGCGCCCGATGGCCATGTCCAGGTCATCGACACGGGGCAGGGTCACGACGCGGAAGTGATCCGGCCAAGGCCAGTTGAAGGCCGTGCCCTGAACCACCAGCAGTTTTTCGGACAGCAGCAGGTCGAGGACGAATTTCTCGTCGTTGTGAATCGGGCAGATTTTCGGGTCGATCTTCGGGAATGCATACAGGGCACCCATCGGCTTCACGCAGCTCACGCCGGGAATGTCGTTGAGCAATTCCCAGGTGCGGTTGCGCTGTTCCAGCAGGCGACCTTGCGGCAGGACCAGGTCGTTGATGCTCTGATAGCCGCCGAGGGCGGTCTGGATCGCGTGCTGGCTCGGCACGTTGGCACACAGGCGCATGTTGGCCAGCATATCGATGCCTTCGATGTAGCTGTGGGCGTTGTGTTTCGGCCCGGAAATGGCGATCCAGCCGGAACGGAAGCCCGCCACGCGATACGACTTCGACAGACCGTTGAAGGTCAGGCACAGCAGGTCCGGCGCCAGCGAAGCGGTGCAGATGTGCACGGCATCGTCGTAAAGAATCTTGTCGTAGATCTCGTCGGAGAACACCACCAGGTTGTGCTGGCGGGCCAGTTCCAGCATGCCCAGCAACACTTCCTTCGAATACACTGCGCCGGTCGGGTTATTCGGGTTGATGATCACCATGGCCTTGGTGTTCGGGGTGATCTTGGCCTTCATGTCGGCCAGGTCCGGGAACCAGTCGGCGCCTTCGTCGCACAGGTAGTGCACGGCGTTGCCGCCGGCCAGGCTAACGGCGGCGGTCCAAAGCGGATAGTCAGGTGCCGGGACCAGCACTTCGTCGCCGTTGTTGAGCAGCGCCTGCAGCGACATTACGATCAGCTCGGACACGCCGTTGCCCAGGTAGATGTCTTCGATACCGACACCTTCGACCTGCTTCTGCTGGTAGTACTGCATCACGGCCTTGCGCGCGCTGAACAGGCCTTTGGAGTCGCTGTAGCCCTGGGCGGTCGGCAGGTTGCGGATCACATCCTGGAGGATTTCGTCCGGCGCTTCGAAACCAAAGGGCGCCGGGTTGCCGATGTTCAGCTTGAGGATGCGATGGCCTTCCTCTTCCAGGCGTTTGGCGTGCTTGAGCACCGGGCCGCGAATGTCGTAGCAGACGTTGGCGAGCTTGTTCGATTTGCTGAACTGCATGGCGATGTGATCCCGAAAATGAACGATCCAGGCGGCGAATGGACAACCGTGCTGGGAATCCTGCGTCTTCACACAGGCAAACGTCTTGAGCGGCGGTTTCCAACAATCCGTTTGAATGCGCAGGATCCCGCTGCCAGACTGGCGTGTGACGAGGCGCAATCATACGTGCCGCCCGATCCGTGGAAAAGGTACAGATCGGGCTTTTTCAGCCGCTGAGGTGTGATGATGGAAAAGATAGAAAAGACCCTGGAAGAATGGCGCGCGATGCTCGACCCGGAGCAATACAACGTGTGTCGTCTCAGTGCTACCGAGCGACCGTTCTCTGGCAAGTACAACGCCACCAAGACCGACGGCGTCTATCACTGCGTCTGCTGCAATGAGCCGCTGTTCGATTCCAGGACCAAATTCGACTCCGGTTGCGGCTGGCCCAGCTTCTACGCGCCGATCGGCGAGAGCGCGATGACCGAAATCCGTGACACCAGCCACGGCATGATCCGCACCGAAGTGAAATGCGCCCGTTGCGACGCGCACCTCGGCCACGTATTCCCCGACGGCCCGCCGCCGACCGGTCTGCGTTACTGCATCAACTCGGTGTGCCTGGACCTGATGCCGCGCGAATAACCGATGCGGGCGATCTTTGGATCGCCTTTCGGATAATTAAATTGCACACAATTCAATTGCTCGCTATTTTTGCAGCTTCTCAACTTTTCAGAGTGCGCACCATGAGCGATAACCTGCTGACCATCCCGTGCACCACCATCAAGGGCGAGCAAAAGACCCTGGCCGATTTCGCCGGCAAGGCGGTGCTGGTGGTCAACACTGCCAGCAAGTGTGGTTTCACCCCGCAGTACAAGGGCCTTGAAGAGCTGTGGCAGACATACAAGGATCAGGGGTTGGTAGTGTTGGGCTTTCCGTGCAACCAGTTCGGTAAGCAGGAACCCGGCAACGAGGGGGCGATCAGCGAATTCTGTGAGCTCAATTACGGCGTCAGCTTCCCGCTGTTCAAGAAGATTGAAGTCAACGGCACCGGTGCGCATCCGCTGTTCGTGCAACTGAAGAAACGCGCACCGGGCGTACTGGGTTCCCAGGGCATCAAGTGGAACTTCACCAAATTCCTGATCGGCAAGGACGGCCAGTTGGTCAAGCGCTTCGCCCCGGCCACCAAGCCGCAGGACCTTAGCCGCGAGATCGAAGCCCTGCTCAAATGAATGAACTGTCCACCGATGCGCTGAAGCTCGACAGTCAGTTGTGCTTCAAGCTGTATGCCGCGTCCCGGGCGGTGATTCGTGCCTACAAGCCGATGCTGGATCAGCTTGGCCTGACCTACCCGCAATATCTGGCGATGCTGGTGTTGTGGGAATGGCAGGAAGCGGCGCCTGAGCAACCGACGGTCAAGGCGCTGGGCGAGCGTCTGGCGCTGGACTCCGGGACGCTGACGCCGCTGCTCAAGCGTCTGGAGCAACTGCAACTGGTGCAGCGCCAGCGTTCGGCGCGGGACGAGCGTGAGGTTCACTTGAGTCTCACGCCTCGGGGGCAGGCGCTGCGCGAGCAGGTCGGGCCGTTGAAGGATCGCCTGTTGTGTGACAGCGGCGTGGACCTGGATCGGCTCAACGAGCTGCGCACCGGGCTTGATCATCTGCTGGGGCAAATCAAAGCGCTGTCGTAGTCGGTATCCACTGATCCAGCAGTGCGGCCAGTTCTTCGCGGCGGAAGGGCTTGGCCAGGTAGTCGCTCATGCCCGCTGCCCGGCAGCGCTCACGCTCCTCGGACATGGCGTTGGCCGTCAACGCCACGATCGGCAAGTGCGGCCAGCGACCGCTCTGCCGGATCTGCCGGCTCGCTTCGTAACCGTCCATCACTGGCATGTTGCAGTCCATCAACACCAGATCGAATTCATGGTGTTCCAGTTGATCCAGTGCTTCTGCGCCATGGGCCGCCACTACCACTTCGCAACCAAGTTTACTGAGCATGCCTTTGGCCACCAGTTGGTTGACCGGATTGTCTTCCACCAGCAACACCCGCCCGCGACGCTGTGAAGGCACGCTTTCAAGCCGCCCGCGGTCGATGGTGGTGATGTCCGGTTGCAGGGTTCTGCGCAGATTCTGATACAGCGCATTGCGCGCCAAAGGGCGAGCCTGCTGTTGCAATGGGGCGAGGGCGGCGGCCTCTTCGCCCGGCAGGAAGCTGCCGTAGGCGGTCACCAGCAGAATTGGTGCGGTCATGGTCGGCCGCAGGCCGAACAGGCATTCGGGGCAATCCGTGATGATGATGTCCGGTGACGGGCCGAGCAGTGACGCTTCAATCGTGCGCTGCTCGTACGACAGGCCCCAGACCGGCAACAGACTGCTCAGCAGTTCTGAGAGTCCGCTGGCCGCTGTGGTGATGGCAAGCACGCTGCCATGCAGTTGTGCCGGAATGACCGCGCGGGTGTGGCAGGGCAGCGGCAGTTCGGCACAGAACTGGCTGCCGAAACCGACTTCGGAGCTGATCGTCAGGCGTCCCTCCATGGCTTCGCACAGGTTGTAGGTCAGCGCCAGGCCCAGTCCGGTGCCGCCGTACTGGCGAGTGATACCGGCCCCGGCCTGGGTGAACGGCTGGAAAATCTTCACCTGGGCTTCCTGGGCAATGCCGATGCCGGTATCGCAGACTTCGATGCGCACGCCGTCCTTCCAGGTCGACAAACGCACATCGACCCGGCCGAAGCGGGTGAACTTCAGGGCGTTGGACAGCAGGTTGCTGACAATCTGCCTGACACGGGTCGGGTCGCCGAGCACCAGCGCCGGGAAGTGCGGATCGATCAGACACGTCAGCTCGACGCTTGGCGCCGCATTCTGTGACAGCAGGTTGGCGGTGTCTTCAACGAGCGAACCGAGGTCGAAGGGGATGTGCTCGAGCTCCAGTTGCCCGGCATCGAATTTCGACAGATCAAGAATATCGTTGAGCAACTCCACCAGCACCTTGCCTGAGTCATGGGCAATGGACAGTTGCTGCTGTTGTTCGCCATTGAGCGGGCCGTCGAGGGACAGCGCGATCATGCCCAGCAGGCCGTTGAGCGGAGTGCGAATCTCGTGGCTCATGTTGGCGAGGAACGCCGAGCGTGCCTCGGCCATGTCCAGCGCCGTGCTGCGGGCGACCTCCAGTTCCTCGTTGGACTGGCTGAGGCGGGCGTTGATTGCTTTCAGTTCAGCGGTGCGTGCCGACACGATGTCTTCGAGTTGGGCGAGGTAGTCGGTGAGACGGTTTTCTGCGGTGCGCCGTTGCTGGATTTCCGTGGCGATGTTCTCGAACTGCTGGTTGGCGACCTTCACCAGCACACCGATCTCGTCGTTGGCGTGTCCGCCGGGGCATTCCAGTGTGGTCGGTTCGGCGCTGCGCGGATCGCGTCCGCTGAGTTCGCGGATCACCCGCACCAGCGGCTTGGTCAGCATCACGTAGAACAGCGCCAGCAGGATGCCGGTCAGGATCAGGCTGCGGGCAAACCCGTTGAGCAGCGTGATTTCGGCCCGGCGCAGGAAGCGGCTGCCGAAGGCATAGGTGTCCACTTCCAGGCTTAACGTACCGAGGGATTCGTTGGGCAAGTGGTCGAGATAGAGCCGGTCTTCGAACTCGCGTTTGGCGCCGAACAGAAAGTCGCTGATCAACCGATAGCCGCTTTGCAGTTCCGGGCGTTTGACGCTGGCCAGCACTGTCTGATTGTTGTCGGTCAGTTGCGCGGAAATGATGGCCGGCGAGCGCAACAGGCCCAGCGTGAGTTCCTGGGCCAGCTCGGCATCGATGTTGTAGGCGATGCGCGAGGCCGGGTTATGGCTGATTTCCAGCAAAGACAGGATTTCACGGTTGATGGAGGCGTCTTCACTGGCATAATCGATGCCGATTTGCAGCAGACTGAGCAGCGTGCCCAGAATGAACCCGACCAGCACGGTAAGCCTGGCTTGCTTGTAAGACAGCCGGTGGGTGAATTTGATATCCATGGGGTGTTGAACCACTTACGTTTCCCTTCGCTGCTCAAGCATAGTCGATCATGCATGGATACCGGAGTTCCCGCATCGCCTTGTAACAAGGGCCGGGCCGGGTGTCGAACGCTATCGGTCGTCGCTGTATCGCCATCATTACTGTGAACCAGCCCGAGGAGAAGACGTGGATTCCCGATTGAATGCTTTTCTTGAGCGCGCCGAGTCGGTTCTGGCGCGGATCGAACCGCTGCTGCCGGCGCCACGCCCGGTCATCGACTGGGGCACTTGCCTGGCTGCACGCTGGCAGCGCGATGGTCGCAGCGGCTATCTGCTGCCGCTGGAAGTCAGCCTCGACATGCGTCTGTCGGACTTGATCGGTGTCGATCGGCAACTGGAGCAACTGGGTCGAAATACCCAGCAGTTCCTCGACGGCATGCCGGCCAACCATGCGCTGCTCTGGGGGTCACGCGGTACCGGTAAATCCTCGCTGGTGCGTGCGTTGCTGGCCGAACACGCCAAGGCCGGCCTGCGCCTGATCGAGATCGAGCGCGATCACCTGGCCGACCTGCCACGTGTGGTGGAGCAGATCGCCAAGCTGCCGCAGCGTTTCGTGCTGTTCTGCGATGACCTGTCGTTCGAATCCGGCGAAGGCGATTACCGCGTGCTGAAGAGCGTGCTGGATGGCTCGCTGGAGCAGGCGCCGGACAACGTGTTGCTGTACGCCACCTCAAACCGTCGCCATCTGGTGCCGGAAAAGGAAAGCGACAACGAAAACTGGAAGCGCGTCGACGGCGAGCTGCATCCGAGCGAAGCGGTGGAAGACAAGATCGCCCTGTCGGATCGCTTTGGCCTGTGGCTGTCGTTCTATCCGTTTACACAGGAACATTTTCTCAATGTCGTCGAACACTGGATCGGGCAACTGGCCGCCAAGGCCGGCCTGACCTGGCAGCGCGACGAACAACTGGACATTCTCGCCGTGCGCTGGGCAACCGGCCGTGGCAACCGCAACGGACGTTGCGCGTACCAATTCGCCCGTTACTGGGTGGGACTGAAATTGCTGGAGCACAAGGCATGATTGATTTGCAACAGAGCGGCCAGGGCCTCGAAGGCTATGGCATGTTGGCCGCACAACTGGAGTCGCTGCTGGCGGATGAGCGCGATTTCATCGCCAATGCTGCGCAGTTTTCGGCGTTCCTGTTCAACCAGCTCGATGACCTGAACTGGGCCGGCTTCTACCTCAATCGCAATGAAGAACTGGTGCTTGGCCCGTTCCAGGGTCAGATCGCCTGCGTACGCATTCCGTTCGGTCGCGGTGTGTGTGGCGCGGCGGCGGCCAGCCTGCAGACACAACGGGTCGAAGACGTTCACGCGTTCCCCGGCCACATCGCCTGTGACAGCGCGTCGAACAGCGAACTGGTGGTGCCGTTGGTCAAGGACGGTCGCCTGATCGGCGTTCTCGACCTCGACAGCCCGAAGCTTTCGCGTTTCGGCGCAGACGATCAGGCCGGAATCGAACGACTGGCGGCGATCTTCCTGCGCCTGACCGACTGCTGATCACGCTGCAAGGCCGGCCTTGCGCAGCACGCCGGCGGGATCGACCGCATCGATCTGTTGCGGTTCGAGGAACCGACTGGCGTATTGCAGGTAAACGCCTTCGCGGATGAACAACCCGAACAGCTCGGCATCGATATGTGCCTCGCGACACATGGTGGCCATGATTCCCAGCGCCTCGCTGAGAGTCTTGGCCTTTTTGTACGGGCGGTCGGCGGCGGTCAGCGCTTCGAAGATGTCGGCAATCGCCATCATCCGTGCCGGCAGGCTCATCTCTTCGCGTTTCAAGCGTTTCGGGTAACCGGTGCCGTCCATTTTTTCGTGATGGCCGCCGGCGATTTCCGCCACGTTGTTCAGATGCCCGGGGAAGGGCAGATGGCTGAGCATCAGGATCGTCTGCACCATGTGGTGGTTGATGATGTAACGCTCCTCGCGTGTCAGCGTGCCGCGAGGAATGCTCAGGTTGTACAGCTCGCCGCGATTGTATTTGTAGCGCGGGACATCGAGTTTGAACCCCCATGGGTTGTCCTCCGGAATCAGCTCGCTGTCGGCGCGTTCGATCAGGTGTTCGGGCTTGTCGGACAGTAACTTTTCGCTGACCGGCAGGGTCGGTGCCGGTGTGCGTGCCTGACGCCGGTTTTCCTCCCAGGACACGCCCAGCCGATCATCCAGCGTGCGGGTCCAGGTGCGCTGCGCAATGCCCTCAAGACGCTGAAGGTCGGTGTCGGCCATGGCCTCACTGCCCAGGTTGCAGCGGGCGACGAAACTGAAATCGTCATCCAGAGACGCCAGCGTCGTGTCGCGCAGGCTGGCCAGTTGTCGTTCGTCCCCGCCCGATGCCAGAGCTTGCCAGTAGCTGATCCAGGCATCGCGCTTGAGCACTTCGAAGCGGGTGCGGATTTCATGGATGCGATCGTTCAGGGTTTCCAGTTTGGTGGCTTTGTCGACGACGTATTCCGGCGTCGTGACCTTGCCGCAATCGTGCAGCCACGCGGCAATGTGCAAGGCTTCCCATTCATCCTCACTGGGCTGGTAGTCGCTGAAGGCCGGGGCTTCGCTCGCTGCCGCAGCGTGGGCGAGCATCAGGGTCAGTTCCGGCACGCGCTGGCAATGGCCGCCGGTGTACGGACTCTTGGCATCGATGGCGCCGGCGAGCAGTTGAATGAACGCATCCAGCAGCTGTTTCTGCCGTGCTTGCAGGCGTTGGCTCTCGATGCTCACCGCCGCCGCGCCGGACACCGCTTGCAGGAAGGCGATGCGGTCGGGGCGCAGTTTTTCAAGGTCGGCCGGGGTGCCGCTGTCGCTGATCAGCAATACCAGCAGACCGATTGTTTCGTTGTGCCGGTTATGCAGACGGATCCCGATCAGGTGTACGCGCGGCGTTTCCATGGCCAGCAGTACTTTTTGCAAGTCGGCCGCCTGTTCGAAGCCGAGGCTGCTCACCACGTTGTCGGCCTTCGACAGTTGCTCAAACCATCTGGGGCCCTGGGTGGCGTCGAGGTTGTGTCCCTGGATATCGAAGGCGGCCAGCGTCTGTGAGGTGTCGTCGACCACCAGCCCGTAAGGTTCCATGCGGTTGCCATCACTTTCCCGCAGGTAGATCAGCCCCGCCTGGGCCTGGGCAATCTGCACCGTTTCGAACAACACCCGTTGCAGCAGTGGTGAGAACCGGGTTTCGGCGGTCAGACTGTCAGTGATGCGAAAGAAGCTGGCCAGAGTGTCCTTCATCCGCGCCATCGACAGGCTCAACTGATCGACCTCCAGCACCGGTGAGCGACGGGTCACGGGAAAGTTGAAATCGAAACTGCGGATGGCGTCGGCTTCCTTGACCAGTGCATGCAGCGGCTTGACCAGAATCCGCGAGATCAACCATCCCAGTGGCAGGCACAACAGCAGGGTGGCGAGGGTGATCAGCGCACCCTGCCAACGCATGCGATAGGCATCGACCAGCAACTCGTCCTCCGGCACCAGCAAGGCCATCTGCAAACCTTTCGGACCACCTTCCTGCAAGCTGCTGCGGGCGACGATCCAGCGTCGCCCGTCAGCATTCAGGCGTTTGCCCTGATGATCGGCAGACAGCAGGGCATGCAGGCTCGGGCTCAGGTCGGCTGCCTTGGCCAGGCGCGCGGTACGGTCATCGACGATCAGCCGGCTGCTGTCAGGGTACGCTACGGCGTTGCCTTCGGCGTCGAAGAGGACGATTTCTGTCGCTGGCGTCACCACGTGTTTGGTCAGGGTCGCCGACAGCGCGTCGAGGGTCAGGTCGGCAGCGATCACTGCATGCTCACCGCTGCGCCGGGCGAGGGTGGTGCCGACATTGTGGGTGGAAAAGAACACGTAGGGTTCGGTGGTGATCTGCTCGTTCTGTTTTTGTGCGCCGATGTACCAGCCCCGGCTGCGCGGGTCGTAGGCATCGTCCGGATTGTCGTGACGACCGACCGCCGACAACGCCTGATCGAAGAACAGCGACTGTGACCGGACGCCGCCATTGGCGTCATGCTCGATGCTCCAGACCTGATAGGCCGCTGCGTCCGGCGCCTTGAGCAAGGTTTTCAGTGAGGTGGTGCGCAACGGCCGCACCATGAAGAAATCACCGTTGTCGTAACCCAGATACAACGAGGCCAGATCAGGGTTGTCCGCCAGTGACTGGCTGAACGGTTTGAGCAGGGTCAGGCGTTGTTCAAGGGCGTAGGCCTGAGTCCCGGGGTTGTCCGCGAGCAGGCTCAGCAAGTGCCGGATCGGCGCATAGGTCGATTGCAGATCGACGCGCACATCCTGCTCGATGCGCTCGAACAGTTTTTCGCTGCTCGACAGAATGATCTGTGTGGTCTGCCGGTAGTTGAACAGTCCCAGCACGACCCCGGTGAGCAACAGCAGAAAGGTGAACATGACGCTGATATGCACGTGCAGGGGAAACCGGCGTTGATCCGGGCGCAGTGGGCTGGGCATTGCGGACTCTCCGAGTTGATAAACACACTGCTCAGCGTCCAAGCATAGTTAAGGCCCGGTCATTCTGCTGTGGTCGGTCAACGTCAGTTGCTGCTCCAACGCCTTCTCCAGTTCGAGAATGGCGAAGTTGCTCGCCTTGCACCGGCGTTCGATCTCCTCAACCGGCAATGCTTGCAGACAAGCCTGTTCGAGTGCGTCGCAACTGTTGATCAGGCGCGATGCCTGGGCAATGCGTGCAGCGCCTTTGATCCTGTGCGCCATCTCGGCCAGCGCCTGGTGATCCCGTCCGGGGGACAAGGCCTGTAGATCCCGGCGGTCAATCCGACTGCTTTTCAGAAGCTCGGTCAACAGTCGCCTGGTCTGGGCGGGGTTGCCTCCGGTCAGCGCATAGAGCCCCTGCAGGTTGAACGCAGAGGTATGGAGCACAGGTGCATCGAGGATTGGCTGGACACTGGCGACCCACTGGCTCAAGACACTCAGGCTCAGTGGTTTGAACAGGCACTCGTTCATGCCGGCCCGCTTGCAGCGAAGCACCTCTTCCGGTTGGGCGTTGGCGGTAAACCCCAGCACGGTGCAGGCCGGGCGTTGTGTGAGTTCTTCGTGGCGCCGGATCGCGCGGGTCAGTTCATAGCCGTTCATGACGGGCATGTTGCAATCGGCGATGACCAGATCGAATGCGCCGTTTTTCCATTGTTCCAGTGCGCTCTGGCCTTCCTCGGCAATGCTGAAGTGGTGTCCAAGGAACTCGAGTTGCTGGCACATCAGCAGGCGATTGGCCGGGTGATCGTCGACCACCAGAACGTTGAGGGGTGTGAGGGCGGTCTGGATCTGTGGTTCGTGTTTCCGGCTTTTCACTTCAGCGGGCATGATTGCCAGTGGCAGCGATACCCTCACTTGTGTGCCGATCCCGGGCTGGCTGCTCAATTGCAGTTGGCCTCCCATCATTTCGCACAGACTGCGGCTGATGACCAGCCCCAGTCCTGTGCCGCTGATTGCCCGGTTCCTGCCATGGCTGGCCTGGGTGAAGGGTTCGAACAGCCGCCGTTGATCTTCGGCAGTAATACCGATGCCACTGTCCTGAACCGTCAGTTGCACCTGCGAGCAAGCGGGAACATCGCTGTCCAGCAGTTCCAGCGAGATCCTGATCTGGCCTTTTTCGGTGAATTTGATGGCATTGCTGATCAGGTTCGACAGCACCTGCTTGAAGCGCAAGGGATCCAGATGTACGTCGATGTTCAGTTCGGGCGGGGAGACGTTCACCACCAGTGCCAGCCGTTTCTGCCGGGCCAGGCCATCGAAGATCCGGACCACCGACGCGATGGTATCGATGAGATTGACCCGTTCGGGGCTCAGGCTCAGGCAATATCCAGAATGTCACCGATCAGACCCAGCAGATCCTTGGCCGAGCTGTAGGCGGTTTCGATGCTGGAGCGGTCCGGATGCACGTTGTCCATGCGCTTGAGTGTCAGTTCGAGCATGCCGATGACCGCGTTCATCGGCGTACGGATTTCGTGGCTCATGGTCGCCAGGAAAGTGCTCTTGGCACGGTTGGCATCATCGGCCTGTTCCTTGGCGGCACGAAGCTCGTCAAGCAGCTCATGACGTTCACTGATGTCGATCCAGCCGCCGATGATCCCCTGAACATCGCCGCTGGAGTCGCGGTACGGCAGGATCCAGTGATAGATCGTCATGCGCCGGTTGCCGATTTGCAACGGCCGGTCGAGGACCAGCGGTCTGCCCTCGTTCACGACCTGCTGGTAGTCGGCCTGAAAGGCCCTGGCTTCGAAAGCGTTGTTCAGAACACCTTCCATCACATTCTTGCCGATGACGTCTTCGCGTCTGGCCTTGAAGGCTTCGAGGTAACTGTCGTTACAGCTTTGCAACAATCCTTGCCGATCACGCACATAGATCGGATGAGGCGTGCCGTTGACGAGGGAGCGCATGAACTCCAGTTGATCGTTCAAGGCGCGTTCGGCGGCCTGGCGCTGTTTGATCTGGCGACGCATGTAGGCATTCCAGAGCATCGACAGCAGCAACAGCAGGCCGGCCGCCCCGATCACCTGATAGAACAGGCGCCGGTATTGGTGCCAGGTGCCTTGCGAAAGGCTTGAATAACCCCTCCATCGACCATTGATGATGCCCAGTTCTTCGGGCGATATGCTCATCAGGGTCTTGTCGATGATCGAGCCCAGTTCGGTGTTGTCTCTGGCGGTTGCCAGGGAAAAGGCTGCCTGGCGGGTGCCGATGGTGGTCGTGATCTGCAAGGGGTGTTCGAAGATGTGCGAAGCGATGAAGTAGTTGGCGATCACCAGCGAGTTCACGGCGCCTTCGACCTGGCCCTCGTCAAGTAATGCCACGGCACTGAAAGTGTCCGGGGTCTCGATCAACTGGATGTGTGGAAACTCGTTGCGCAGGTACTCGATCATCGGGTTGCCCTGGGCGATGGCCAGGCGCTTGCGCTTGAGCTGACCCAGGTGGGTCGGACTGTCGGCAGCCTTGCGGGTCAGCAGGACATAGGAGTTTTCAAGGTAGGGGCGGCTGAACTTCAGGGTTTCCTCGCGTTGGGCGGTCGGCAGCAGGGCGGCGATCAGGTCGGCCTGATGGTTTTCGATCTGTTTGATCATCTCGGCGTCGCTGCGGCTGCGGCGGATTTCGAAGCGCAGGCCGGTGCGCAACCGGATGAGTTCCAGCAGGTCGGCGCTGATGCCGCGAAAGTTGCCATCGGTGTCAAAGAAGCTCAGGGGGGCAAAGGCCTCGTTGACGACCACGCTCACCACCGGGTGTTTCTTCAGCCACTGTTCTTCGCGGTGGGTCAGTTGCAGTTTCTGGTCGGTCAGCAAGGTATCGCTGCCGGCACTCCAGCGTTTGGCGATGGTTTCCCGCTCGCTGCCCGGGACAGCCTTGAGCACGTTATCGATGATACCCAGCAGTTGAGGATTGTCGCGACGCACGGCAAAGCTGAAACCGTGGGCTTCGTGCTTGCCGAAATTGGCCATGCGGATGTTGTTCAGATACCCCTTGCTGATCATGTAGTGAGTGGAAATGGTGTCGCCCAGAAACACGTCCGCCTGATCGAAGGCGACGGCGTTGATTGCATTCTGGTAAGACGGATAGGAGGTGATGAGGGCTTTGGGATACAGCGCCTTGACTTCGTCCAGCGGCAGATAGTGATACAGCATGCTCAGCCGCAATCCGGCCAGACCTTCGCTCAGAGACCGGGTTTCACCCGTGCGGGTGACCAGTACCGGTTGATCGATGGCGTAAGGGCTGGACAGTACGACGTTGGCGTTTTCCGCCTCCAGCCCGTTGGACGTGCCAAGCATGTCGATGCTGCCGTCGAGCAATGCCCGGATCGCCGCGTCCCGTGTGGCAAAGCGCTTGACCCTGACCGGCAGGCGGGTTGCCTGACCGATCAGTCCGGCGTAATCGGCCGTGAACCCTTCGTAATCGCGGCCGCTGGCCGTCATGTCAAAGGGTGGATAGTCGGGAGCCGATGTGCCCAGAACCAACTCATTGCGATTGTGCAACCAGTCCCGTTGCGCATGTTCAAGCAGGACTGGAAGCGGCTTGTCGGTCGAGCGACTGAGCAGGGCCAGGTCTTGCGAGATGACGGGGGCGGCTGCTGCATGAGCACTTAACCCAAGGCATGCACTCAATACAATCAGGCAGTTTTTCAAGCGACTGGGCATGTCGTCTCTCACACGAGTGCGTTGCGTTTGGCCATTTCAATAAGTTCTACAAGGGATCTGGCTTTGAGTTTCTGCATCAGACGTTTTTTATAAGTACTGACGGTCTTGTTGCTGAGGAACATGCCTTTGGCAATTTCCTTGTTTGTTCGGCCTTGGGCGAATAGTTGCAATACCATCAATTCCCGGTCATTGACGGATTTGAAAAGTTCCAGTTCTGCGTAGCGCACATCATCATTTCGAACAGGGTTCAGGGCCTGGCTGGGGAAATAGTTGTATCCGGAAAGGACTGCCTTGATGGCACTGACCAGTTCGCTGAGGTCTTCCTGTTTGCAGACATAACCCGATGCGCCGGACTGCATGCAACGAATGCCGAACAGCGTCGGGCACTGTGCGGTCAGAACCAGCGTCTTGAACGGGGAACTCATTGCGTTGAAACGGGCAAGGACTTCCAGGCCGTCCAGCTTTGGAATACTGATGTCGAGGATGATCAGGTCGGGGGCGCATTCGCGAACCATTTGCATGGCATCGACCCCGTTATCGGTTTCACCGACGACCTTGTAACCTTCATGTTCCAATAGCATTCGAACGGCAAGACGGATAACCGGGTGATCGTCGACAATAAAAACGGAGTTCATAACAAAGTCCCATGCGAACACTAATAAAGGGCGCACCTTAGCTCAGATGAAAGAGCGGTCGCATGAGCCGGTAGGACCTTGGTGGCAATCTAGGATCAGTCCTACAAATAAAGAGGAATGGGACTACGTGTGAACTAGTTTTGACGTAGGTAGCGGATGGCTTCGCGTATTGAACTTGTTCGATGGAGGGGGCAGGAGTGGCTGAAAAGTCTGTTTGTTTAATGTATGTAAGTCATCAATGAGTTTCAGTTTTTTGTTGGCGATACGTCGCGAGCGTCGAACCTGGATATAAGGAAAGGATTGGAATATCCATCAGTCGCCCGTCCGGTCAATGCCTGACCGGGTGGGCGACGAAGTATCAATGACTGGAGCGCCCTGTCATTTCCAGGGCCATGTCGCTGGCATAGCTGTCGGTCATGCCTGCGATGAAGTCGATCATGCGCAGGAACGATGCGTGCAACGGGCCGTGCGGGTCTGGTGCATTGTTGCCCAGCAAGTCGAGGATTCTGCGGCTCTTGAACGACGGTGTACGCCCGTTGTGCTGTTCGAGGGCCGCACCGCAGAACGCGTTGAGCAGAATCTCCAGTGTCGTGTAGGCGCCGATCTCATGCAGGGTCTTGCGCTTGTCCTGAAAGATTTTCTTGCGGGCGATGTCCTTGGCATTCAGCACGCAACGTTTGGCCGGGCCGTGCATGTGCTCCACAAGGTCCCCATGCAGCGTTCCCGCCAAGAGCGCGTCCTGTTGTTCGACAAAGGCCCGGGCGGCGGCGTTGGTCAGGTGTTCGATGGCCTTGCCCCGCAGGATCGCCAGTTTGCGCCGGCGCGAATCCTGCGGGCCCAGCTGTCGGTAGGTTTCCGGCAGATCGTCGCCGACCAGACCCAGCAGCAGCGACTCGACTTCGGCGTAGTCCAGCAGATCCATCTCCAGTCCGTCTTCCAGATCGATCAGCGCGTAGCAGATGTCATCCGCAGCCTCCATCAGGTAAACCAGCGGATGACGCGCCCAGCGCTGTTCTTCGAGTTGCGGCAGGCCGAGTTTGTGGGCGATCTGCTCCAGCAATGGCAACTCGCTCTGATAGCAGCCGAACTTGTGTTTCTTGTAACCCAGAGAGTCGGCGTGGCGGGCGGTCCACGGGTATTTGAGGTAGGTGCCGAGGGTCGCGTAGGTCAACCGGGTGCCACCGTCGAACTGGTGATATTCCAGTTGTGTGAGAACCCGGAAACCCTGGGCATTGCCCTCGAAGTTCAGGAAGTCCCCACGCTCGGCGTCACTCATCGCATCCAGCCAGCCGCGCCCGGCGGCCTGCTGGAACCAATGGCGGATGGCGTCTTCGCCGGAATGGCCGAAGGGCGGGTTGCCGATGTCATGGGCCAGGCAGGCGGACTGCACGACCATGCCCAGATCGCTCGGTTCGCACCACTCGGGCAGGGCGCGGCGCAGGGTTTCGCCCACTCGCATGCCCAGCGACCGGCCGACGCAACTGACTTCCAGCGAGTGGGTCAGGCGCGTGTGGATGTGGTCGTTGCTCGACACGGGATGCACCTGGGTCTTGCGGCCCAGGCGGCGGAAGGCGCCAGAGAAAATGATGCGGTCATGGTCTTTGTGGAACGGGCTGCGGCCGAGTTCCTGCGGGCTGTGCAGCGGCTTGCCGAGACGTTCGCGGTTGAGCAGGGTTTGCCAATCCAAGGCTGATTCTCTCCGTCGGGTGACTGGTGCCCTAGCTTCCCGGTTCGGGCGAGTGTCTGCAAGCGCAACTACAGTCCGGCGGCGTCAATGTCGATCAACAGCAGGCGTTCACCATTGTCGAAAAACTGCCCGGCGGTCAGGCAGTACTGGTTGCTGGTGGCATCGCGGTAGGTGTTGGAAAGCGTCAACCGGCGTTCTTCCCAGCCTTCGGCCAGCAGATGGTAGAAGTAGGGGCGCCACGACCAGTTGTGACCCAGATAACGGTTGTCGGCGACCCAGCCGCTTTGCCGCCATTCCAGATTCGGCGTCAGTTGCGTGCCCTGACGGTCGCACTGATAAAAACGCAGCAACCACGGGAAGGCGTCCAGTTGCGGCAAGGCACTGAGCGGCGCGTGGGTTTGCGCCCAGTTCTGCAGAATCGTCATCAACTCGCCAAGCTGTCGGCGCATGGACATCAACTTGCCGCGCTCGGCGAGTTTCTGCTTCACATAGGCCTGGCGCAGTTCAGCGAAGCGCTGGACGAAAGCATCCGACGCAAAGAAAGCCTCCTGCGCCCGGGCGAACAGAAAACCCTGCACGTAACGCGAGCCACATTCCAGTGCGAAACTCAGCTGCGCTTCGGTCTCCACGCCCTCGGCGATGATCCAGCAACCAGTCCTTTCGGCCATCTGCGCCAGTGCCTTGACCACATCGCTGCTGGGCCCGCCGAGCGCGGCGGCCTGAAACAGGCGCATGTCGAGCTTGAGGATGTCCGGCTGCAAGGCCAGCACGCGATCCAGCTGTGAATAGCCGGCACCGAAATCGTCGATGGCGATCCGCGCCCCGGCATCGCGATAGCGTGCAACCACTTCAGAAAGACGCTGACTGTTGCCGCCCAGTTCAGTGATCTCGAAGACAATCCGCTGTGGGTCGACGCCATGCCGGGCGAGTTGTTTCAGGCTGGGTAGCGCCTGGTCGGCGCGCAGACGGCTGATCCAGCGCGGTGACATGTTCAGGCTGAGAAACCAGTCCGGCGGCGCTTCGTGAAATCGGCTCAGCGCATTGTCACGAATCTGCCGGTCGAGGCGGCGCAAGGCGGTAGCGGGCGTTCGTGGGGCGGCGAACAGCGGCCCGACCGATGTCAGTTGCCCTTGCGCCTGGCGCAATCGACCCAGAGCCTCGACGCCTGCAATGCGTCCGGTGGCGGTATCGATGAAAGGCTGAAAGCAGGCGAGCGGTTGCCCGTCGATCACGGGGCCTCCTTGGTCATTGTTGTTCTGGTCGGATCCTGCCGGCCGGATAGGCGAGCGGGATTGAATCTCCGGGTGAAGAGATTCAATCCCGCCAGCAGTGCAAGAATGCAGCCAGATGTGGAACTCAGCGTTTGCCCGAGTTCTGCATGACCAGTTTGATCAGCGGTGCGAGGCTGGTACCGAGGCGGATCAACCGGCTCAGGCCGCCGATGCCACCGCTTTTCGCACCTTTGCCGGTCAGGAATCCCAGCAGTGTCACGGCGGCTACGCCCCACAACGGCGCATGCTTGATGCCGAAACCGTCCTGCAGGTTTTGCGTCATGCCGCGCATGCGTTGCAAGGGCTGCAGCACCTGGCCGGTTTCGTGGCGGATTTCCTGACGATGCATTTCCATGCGCAGGCGGATCAGGGCCTTGCGCATTTCCTGGCGCGAGCTGTTGTGTGGAAGTTCAGGCAGGCTCATGGCAGCAGGCGCTCCCGGTCGTTGGCCAGTTCTTCCAGGGTGCCATGGAAGGGCGAGGATTCATCGAAGATCGCAGCCTTCAGGCGCAGCCCGCAGAAGATCGCGGCCAGGGTGTAGAACACGCACAGGCCGATGATTGCGGCGAGCCGATACGTGTCCCAGAACACGATCAGGACGAGGGTCGACAGGCCGACCAGCAACAGCAGTGCAAACACCAGCGCGAGGCCTGCGAACAGCAACAGGCTGACAGTGCGTGCTTTCTGCTCCTGCAGCTCGATGCCGAACAACTCGACGTGACTGTGCAAAAGACCGAGGACGGCTGCACCCAGGCGCCGTGTGGAAGAGGCAGTGCCCGCAGTCGGGCCGGATTCACCGATCGACATGATCAGCGCCGCGTGGCCAGCAGGCCAATCAGAAAGCCCACACCGGCGGCGATGCCCACCGATTGCCACGGATTGGCCGACACATAATCTTCGGTGGCGGTGACCGCAGCCTGACCGCGCTCGCGCAGGGTGTCTTCGGTCAGCTTCAGGGTTTCCCGCGCGCGCAGCAGACTTTCGTGGATCTGTTCGCGCAATTCATCAGCCTGATCACCGGCCAGCGTGGCGGTGTGTTCCAGCAACCGTTCGGTGTCGCTGACCAGGGTCTGGAAGTCGTTCATCAGGATTTCTTGAGCAGTCTTTGCCTTGGTGCTGGCCATTGGGAATCTCCGTAAGTGGCTGTCTGAAGCGGCTTCTGAAACTTTCGAGTATGAGCCTTGCGTGAAGGTTCAGTACAAATGACTGGTACATCTTTTGCTGTGTCGTGGTGCGTCCCCCGGTAGCAGTGCGCTGTTGCCGGGCGCGAAGCCGGGAAATCATAGCCCGGATGACACGGGTTCAGCTCAGGACATCGACCTCGTGCGCCAAAGCGGTTCACCGACCCCTCGGGTTAGTGACTGCGCGGTCGCAACTTGGTGCATGAAATGTCTGCATGAACCGCTTTGGTGCCTTTTTCAGCCTTGGGTCTGCCTCTTCATGGAAAATCTGCAAAGCGCTGTGGATACGCTCGTTCATAGTTCCAACACGTTGTTCATTCTGATCGGTGCGGTCATGGTGCTGGCCATGCACGCCGGTTTCGCCTTTCTGGAGGTCGGAACGGTTCGCCAGAAGAATCAGGTCAACGCTCTGTCGAAAATTCTCAGCGACTTCGCCGTGTCCACCCTGGCCTATTTCTTTATAGGCTATTGGATTTCGTACGGGGTGACGTTCCTGCAACCGGCGGCGGTGCTCAGCGCCGATCATGGTTACGGGCTGGTGAAGTTTTTCTTCCTGCTGACCTTTGCGGCGGCGATCCCGGCGATCATTTCCGGCGGCATTGCCGAGCGGGCACGGTTCGCTCCGCAGCTGTGCGCGACGGCGTTGATCGTGGCATTCATCTATCCGTTTTTCGAGGGGATGATCTGGAACGGCAACTATGGTCTGCAAGCCTGGCTGGCGGCTCGATTCGGCGCCCCGTTCCATGATTTCGCCGGCTCCGTGGTGGTGCACGCCATGGGCGGCTGGCTGGCGCTGGCAGCGGTGCTGTTGCTGGGACCGCGCAACGGCCGCTACCGCGATGGCCGGCTGGTGGCGTTCGCACCGTCGAGCATTCCGTTTCTGGCGTTGGGCTCGTGGATCCTGATCGTCGGCTGGTTCGGCTTCAACGTGATGAGCGCGCAAACCCTGCAGGGCGTCAGTGGCCTGGTGGCGGTCAATTCGTTGATGGCGATGGTGGGCGGTACAGTGGCGGCGTTGATCGTCGGGCGCAATGACCCGGGTTTTCTGCACAACGGTCCGTTGGCCGGTCTGGTGGCGGTGTGTGCAGGCTCCGACCTGATGCATCCGGTGGGCGCACTGGTCACCGGTGCGATTGCCGGTGCCCTGTTTGTCTGGTGCTTCACGGCGGCGCAGGTCAAATGGCGGATCGACGACGTGCTGGGTGTCTGGCCGTTGCACGGCTTGTGTGGCGTGTGGGGCGGCATCGCCTGCGGGATCTTCGGCTCGACCGCGTTGGGCGGGCTGGGTGGTGTCAGCCTGATCAGCCAGTTGATCGGTACGGCGTTGGGCGTGGTGGTAGCACTGGTCGGCGGCTTCGCCGTATACGGCTTGATCAAGGCCCTGCATGGTCTGCGCCTGAGTCAGGAACAGGAGTATTACGGTGCGGACCTGTCGTTGCACAAGATCGGCGCGGTGAGTCAGGACTAGGTCTCTTCATCTTCGGCACCCGGGTAGAAGCCATGCAGCAGGCGATAGCGGTCGATGCGCACCCGATCGACTTTCTCCTGCACCTGGTGTGCCGGCAGACCGAGCAGAATCAAGGCGTGAGAGGCAAGCATCAGGCTTGATTCCAGCAGCTCCGGCACCACTTCGCTGGCGCCGGCAGCTTTCAGCTCGGCCCACTGGCTGTCGTCGCGGGTGCGCACCAGAATCGGCACTTTCGGGTTGAGTCGTCGGGCCTCCTTGAGCACCCGCAACGCCACATCGCTTTTATCCACGGCAATCACCAGCAACCTTGCGCGCAGCAAACCGACCGCAGTCAGCAGGTCGCCACGCGCAGAGTCGCCGTAATGCACGTCGCGTTCGACGGTGGCTGCCTCCTGAATACGTACGGGGTCGTTGTCCAGGGCGATGTAAGGTTGCCCGGCATTGCGCATGAAGCGTCCGATCGACTGACCGACACGCCCGTAGCCGCAGATCACCACATGCTGGTCGAGGCCGGCATTGAGGGCGCTGATTTCCTCGATCTGCGCTTCCTGATTGGGTTTACGGTGCAGGGCGGCGGCGATGCGCGGTGCTGCACGTAGCATCAGCGGCGTAAGCAGCATCGAGCAGAACGTTGCAGCGAGGAGCAGCGCGCCGAGCTCGGCGGGCATCAGTTGGTTCTGCTGCATCTGCGCCATCAGGGCGAAACAGAACTCGCCGCCCTGAGCCAGTGCCAGGCCGCTGCGCCACGCGGTTTCATTGTCGTTGCCGCGCCATTTCACCAGCAGCGCCACCACTGAACCCTTGATCACCAGCAAGCCCAGTGTCATGGCGAGTATCAATAGGCTGTGGCTGGCGAACAATTGCAGGTCGATCAGCATGCCGATGCTGACGAAAAACAGGCCGAGCAGGATGTCGCGGAACGGCCGGATATCGGCTTCGATCTGATGCCGATAATGACTCTCACCCAGTAGCATGCCGGCCAGGAAGGCACCGAGGGCAGGGGACAGGCCGAGCAGGTGAGTCAGCCACGCCGTGAGCAACACGATCACCAGCGCCAACAGCACGAACAGTTCGGCCGAGCGCGATGCCGCCACCTCCTGAAAAAGGCGTGGCAACAGCCAGCGACTGGCCAGCAGCAAGCCGATGAACAGCACGACAGTCTTGAGCAGTGTCAGCGGCAACGCCCAATACCAGGCTTGATCGCTGCTGCCGGCGAAGACGGGTACCAGTGTCAGTAACAACACGGCTACCACATCCTGAAACAACAGAACCCCGACCGCGTTCTGCCCATGGCTGCTGAAGATTTCGCCGAGGCTGCCCAGTTCCTTGGTGACGATAGCCGTGGATGAAAGCGAAAGACCCGCGCCGAGCAGCAGCGCCGGGGTGAGAGGCATGCCCAGCAGCATCAGCACACTTCCCAGCAGCGTTGTGCTGACCAGCACCTGTTGGCTGCCCAGACGAAAAACCACCTGACGCAGGGCAATCATTTTCGACAGGGAGAATTCCAGCCCCAGAGAAAACAGCAGAAACACCACGCCCAGTTCGGCGAGGTCCGGCAGGTGCTCGCTCTCGTTGATCCAGTCGAACGCTTTCGGTCCGACCATCAGCCCGACGCACAGATAGCCCAGCACCGGTGGCAGGCGCAGGCGGCGAAACAGGGCAATCATCACCAGAGACGAGGCAAGAATGATCAACAGATTGGCAAACACAAAACACTCCGGTGGCAGGGTCAGGCTCTTCAAGCGTAGAGGCAAAAAACACCGGAGCATGGTGTAAAACGCCTTTGTACGGGCTGATTTGAGTCAGGGTTTTGCGAGGACAGACCCGCTCGATGGCTTGAGGGTTCTGATGGGTCGACGGGTTCACAGGCCAGGCCTACAATGGCCAATCAAATTTTCGGATTGAACGCGCATGCTTCCTGAATGCCAGTTGTTCGGCACCCTGGGGTGCCATCTGTGTGAAGTCGCTGAAGCCGAGCTGATGCCGTTTGTAGAGCATGGACTGCTGGTGGAACTGGTGGACATTGCCGGCGACGAGTCCTGGTTCGAGGCCTACAGCCTGCGGATTCCTGTGCTGCGCCGGACCGATACCGGAGCGGAGCTGGGCTGGCCGTTCAGTGCCGATCAGGTTGTGGCATTTCTGCGTTAGCCCTGTCCCTCGACGTTGTTCCGACTTGGCCATTCATCGCGACGGCCATCGATCCTTGGCACTTTCGAGCTCATTCGGTTACTGTATGCGCATACAGTAATTGAGTGGGCTCGCCGTGTTGTGTCCTTCCGGGGCAACGGGCAAGGCAGCCAGGACGTCTGAGGGATGAATCGTGGTCAATGTCGAACAGTTGAAAAGCAGCGTGAACCGGATGTCGGTTGATGTGGTGCACGATGCCGTCCGCGAATTGCGTCTTGACGGTCTGGTCACGGAGGGCAAGACGCCTTTCAACAAGTTGCATTTCAATACCTGTTTTGCCGAGATCGAGGCGTTGTTCCAGCGCGCCGGCTATCACAAACAACTGGATGTGGTGGGTTATCAGGGACTGTTGTACGCCTTGTACGACCCGGGTCGCTGGGAGGCTGTCGATGTACTGCGCTGGCTGAAGGAGTTCACCGAGGCCGCGGCCCTCAAATCGATTCCCGCCTGATTCTGCGCTAGGTCTGCTGCGTCCGGTGTTGGATAATGCCGCTCTGCTTTGAGGGTTCGAGTTCTCCGTATGTCCAGCACACCAACATTTTCCGCCGCACAGAATCAGGCCAGCACGCTTTACCTGCCCCCGGGAGACTGGCGGACAGTGTTCGATTGTCTGTGTGATCACTTCAGTGCCATCGGACGCGATCAGTGGCTGGACCGGATTGCTCGAGGCCGGGTACTGGATGGCGAAGGCCAGCCGATTGCGCTGGACCTGCCGTACAAGGAAGGCCTGCGCATCCATTACTTTCGCGAAGTGCCGGATGAAAAGCCGATTCCGGTGGTCGAGTCGATTCTCTACGCGGACGAACATTTGGTCGTGGCAGACAAACCCCATTTCCTGCCGGTAACGCCAGCGGGGGAGTATGTGGAACAAACACTACTGCGCCGGCTGATTCGTCGTCTGGACAACCCGCACCTGGTGCCGTTGCACCGAATCGACCGGCACACCGCCGGGTTGGTGATTTTTTCGGCCAATCCGCAGACGCGTTCGGCGTACCAGTCATTGTTCCCGACACGGCAAATCGAAAAACGCTACGAAGCCATCGCTGCTGCATTGCCGGGGCTGGATTTTCCGTTGGTACACAAGAGCCGCTTGGTTGATGGCGAGCCTTTTTTCCGCATGCAGGAAGGTCCCGGTGTCAGCAATACCGAAACGGCAGTGGAAGTGCGGGAAAGAAACGGCGACCTCTGGCGTTACGGCCTGTATCCGGTGACCGGCAAGAAACACCAGTTGCGGGTGCACATGACGGCGCTCGGCGCGAGCATCTGCAATGATCCGTTCTATCCCGAGGTGTTGAAGGACGTCGAGGACGATTACACCAAACCGCTCAAGCTGCTGGCGCAGGGTTTGCGGTTCATTGATCCGGTTTCGGGGCAGGTGCGTGATTTTGAAAGCCGGATCACGCTGGACTGGTGATCTGTCGCACCGTCCACTTTCTACCGCCCACGAAAAAGCCCGCAAATGCGGGCTTTTCTGTATCTGGCGTCGCTTACAGTTCTTTAACGGTGCGAACCTGATCTTTGTTGATGCGAGTCTGCTTGCCGTCCAGTTGTTCGAATTCGTAGAAGCCCGAATCCTTGTCGTATTTAGGCGAGTCGACGGCCTGGATTTCGCGACCGTCATTCAAGGTGATCACCGTTGGCGAAGCGCAACCGGCGAGGGTGGCCAGGCCCAGTGCGAGCATGAAAGTGGCGAGAGTCCGTTGAGTCATGTGTTTGTCTCCGAAGGGAATTCTTTTGGTTACTGAGCTGTAGACGTATGCAAGGCGTGAGAGTTCCTTGAATGCGGTCAGTCTGACACAGTGTTATGAGAGCTTAACAGTTCCGGGGTATTGAGATTGGCCAGCCGTGGGTCGTTGTCCGGGCAAATCAGGGCCTGGGCGCCAAGGCTGCGCATGAGCCTGCCTGGGCTGCGTTCTCCCTCGTGCCAGGCCTCTTCGAATGCGGGCAGAAGCGCCACCGGAATCACACAAAGCAACGGTTCCCAGTGCTCGTCGTGACGCAGCATCAGCGGATTTTCAGGATTCAGGCTGGCGGTTTCGCGCATGCTCTGTAACAGGGGAAGATCGATTCGCGGTACGTCGCACGGCAACACCAGCAGATGGGAATGGCGAGCGGCTCGCAAACCGGCACGGATGCCGGCCAATGGTCCGGGAAAGTCTTCTTGGTCGTCCGTCACCAATTGATCGGCGAAGGGCGCATAGCGTTCGCGATTGCGGTTGCAGGAAATGATCAGATCGTCGGTCAACGGGCGAACCTTGCGCTGCAAATGAGCGATCAGCGGTTCCCCGTGCCATTCAATCAGCCCCTTGTCCTGGCCACCCATGCGTTGACCACGCCCGCCGGCCAGCAGCAGGACGGAGCAGGGGGACAGTTGCGTATTCGAAGTCATGGCAGCTCTCCGCAGGTTCGGCGAAAAAATGGGGCGCTGTGATATAACACCGGGCTGTTTCTCCTACAACTGGATGAGCCTATGAAAGCCAAGGCTGATGTACCTTTTGCACCGCTCAATATCGCGGTATTGACGGTCAGCGACACCCGTACTCTGGAAACCGATACCTCCGGCCAGGTCTTCGTCGACCGTTTGACCGCTGCCGGTCACAACCTGGCGGAGCGGGTATTGCTCAAAGATGACCTGTACAAAATCCGCGCGCAAGTTGCCCACTGGATTGCCGAGGACATTGTGCAAGTGGTGTTGATCACCGGGGGCACAGGCTTCACCGGTCGCGACAGTACACCCGAAGCCGTCGCGTGCCTGCTCGACAAGCAAGTCGATGGTTTTGGTGAGTTGTTCCGGCAGATTTCGGTGGCCGATATCGGTACTTCCACTGTCCAATCCCGTGCACTGGCTGGACTGGCCAACGGTACGCTGGTTTGCTGCCTGCCAGGCTCGACCAACGCGGTGCGCACCGGTTGGGATGGCATCCTGGCCGAGCAGCTGGATTCGCGGCATCGCCCGTGCAATTTCGTCCCTCATCTGAAACAGGCGGCTCCTTGTGAATCCCGCGGGTAAGCCTGGCAAGACCGGCAGCCTGATGCCGGTCGAGGTGGCCTTGGCGCGTCTGCTGGAAATGGCTGACGCCTCGCGTATCGTCGAGTCCGAGTATCTGCCATTGGCGCAGCTCGAGGGGCGGGTGCTGGCGCAGGATCTGGTTTCGACACTGGACCTGCCGCCATGGCCCAACAGTGCTATGGACGGGTATGCCTTGAACCTGGCCGACTGGACTGGTGAGCCGATGCCGGTCAGTCAGAAGATTTTTGCCGGCCAGGCGCCTGAACCTCTGGAACCGGGGACCTGCGCCCGTATCTTCACGGGGGCACCCGTTCCGCCGGGCGCCGATTGCGTCGAGATGCAGGAAAACGCCGTGATCGAGGCCGACGAGCGAGTTCGGTTCACTGAGCCCATGGTGTCCGGGCAGAACGTTCGCCCGCAGGGGCAGGAAACCACGGTGGGCGAATTGATCCTGTCCGCTGGAACCCGGCTCGGTCCGATCGAGCTGGGGTTGGCTGCGTCTTTGGGCTGCGCCGGCCTTGATGTGATCCGTAAGCCTCGCGTGGCAGTGCTGTCCACCGGCGATGAGCTGGTTGAACCGGGAATGGCACTGGGCCCGGGACAGATTTACAACAGTAACCGGGTGGTGCTGTGCAGTTGGTTGCAACGTTTGGGCTGTGAGGTGCTGGATGCCGGGATTCTTCCGGATGACTTGTCCACCACTCGAGCGCGTCTTGGTGAGCTCGAAGAGGCCGACTTGATACTGTCGACCGGAGGCGTATCGGTTGGGGAAGCGGATTTCCTCGGCGTCGCGCTGAGGGAAGAAGGTGAGCTGACGCTGTGGAAGCTGGCCATCAAGCCCGGGAAGCCTTTGACTGTTGGTCATTTCCGGGGGGTTCCGGTCATCGGTCTGCCCGGCAACCCTGCGTCGACCCTGGTGACTTTTGCCTTGCTGACCAAGCCTTATCTGCTGCGTCGTCAGGGTGTGCAAGATGTCGAGCCTCTCAAGTTTCCAGTCCCGGCTGGATTCGTCTGGCCCCAGGCGGGCAATCGGCGTGAATTCCTGCGGGGGCGTCTGGAGCAGGGGCAGGCAACTATCTACCGAAACCAGAGTTCAGGCGTTCTGCGTAGCGCCGCCTGGGCTGATGGGCTGGTAGAGGTGCAGGAGGGGCGTACCCTGGCTCAGGGAGACATGGTGCCCTTCATTCCCCTGAGTGACCTTCTCGGTTGATCATTGAAATGCAGGCTCGGTACGGGCCTGCATTTCTGTAAGTCATCGGCTGATCAGTGTCACGAGCTGGTCGAAGCGACTATTGGCAACCCAGCCCAACAATCCAAGGACCACCGCCGTGGCGCCTGCGGAGTAGGCGAGACGGTGTTTGATGGCTTTGACGTCTCCTTTTACTTCGTCCATATCACGACGGATATATTTGAGATAGGTTTCCAGCTCGGCGACACGAGGTTCCATGATTTTTTCTCCAGTGCTTTTGGCGCTGCTCTTGAATTCGGGTTGATGACTGGCGCAACTGTTGGAGAGGGGGGCAGCCTGACTCGCTGTCATTCTTGCTTCATGACTGTGCATGGGAAATTCCGCCTGCTGCCATGAGTTTCTGCCGGCAGAAACTGCTACTCGAATGATCGAAAGTCCTGATGATGTTTTGACTCATTACCTGCACATCCTTGTGTTATCGGGTTGAAAATTGCTGCCTCAGACACACGGTGTACGAATGGTCAGGACTGGTCAATTGAGCCGATTCCTTACATTCCGTACGAAAAAATACCGCCTTGTAGGACGAATGAGCCGCGTCGCTGGAAATACTTGGGATTGCGGTGGCTCTTTTGCGTGCTGTGAAGGTCAAGATGTCCCGAACTGAGTTAATAACGGGGAGTGGCCAATATGGATGAGCGCAGGGCATTGCTGATTCTGCATGGCAAGCAGGCACTTAATGAAGCGGTTCGCGCCGCCGTTGAGCACAAACGCAAGCAAGGCTGGGAATTGGCGGTACGTCTGACCTGGGAGGCCGGTGATGCCCAGCGTCTGGTCGAAGAGGCGCTGACTGGTGGATACAGGCAGATCATCGCCGGCGGTGGCGATGGCACCTTGCGCGACATCGCCGAGGCCCTGGCGGCTCACCCGGGAGAGACCAGTCTGGTGCTGCTGCCACTGGGAACCGCCAACGATTTTTCCCGCGCGGCCGGTATACCTTTGGAGGCCGCCGAGGCGCTTGAGTTGCTTGATGCACCTGCCCATGACATCGATCTGGGTGAAGTGGGCGGGCAAATATTCCTGAACATGGCCACGGGCGGGTTTGGCAGTCAGGTCACTGCCAATACCTCGGAGGATCTGAAAAAGGTGCTGGGCGGCGCGGCCTATCTGTTTACGGGGCTATCGCGATTCAGTGAGTTGCACGCCGCCTATGGCGAATTGCAGGGGCCGGACTTTCACTGGAGCGGTGAACTGCTCGCGCTGGGTATCGGTAATGGCCGCCAGGCGGGCGGAGGACATGTGTTGTGCCCGGAGGCTCTGGCGGATGACGGCCTGCTGGATATCAGTATTCTGCCGGCACCACAGGAGTTGGTCGGTACGCTGAAAAACCTGCTCAGCGACGGATTCGGTCTCGACAACATGTTTGTCCGCACGCGTTTGCCGTGGGTTGAAATCAAGGTTGCCGAAGGGCTCTGCATCAATCTTGATGGCGAGCCGCTGGAGGGAGACAGTTTGCGATTTGCGGCGCGTCCGGCGGCATTGCGTGTGCATTTGCCGGAGAACTCGCCGCTGTTGGGCAGGACGAGGCGGGTCAGTCGTCCAGACTGATGATCTGCTCCCGTACGGCAAACAGTACCAGCCCCGCCACATCGTAGATCTGCAGGCGTTTCATGATCTGCGAGCGGTGGGTTTCCACAGTCTTGATGCTCAGGCCCAAACCATTGGCGATCTCACGGGTGGACTTGCCGCGAACGATCAGGCGCAGGATTTCCAGCTGGCGAGCCGTCAGGTTGTGCGAATCGGCGACTTCCGGTTGCAACTTCTGATTGCGTGTCAGGGCCTGGTTGATCACCGTGTGGGCGATGGCCGGGCTGAGGTAGCGTTCGTTGTTGCGCAGGGCTTCCAGTGCGTGTTCGAGTTCAGTGGCCGTGGTGTCCTTGAGCAGATAGCCATGGGCACCGGATTCCAGTGCCTGCATGATCAGCGCAGGGTCGGTGTGCATCGACAGAATCAGCACTTTGCTGTGCGGACGAACCCGTCTGAGCCGCTGCAACGCCTCCAGGCCGCCGGTTTCTCTCATGGAAATATCCAGCAAGACGATATCGGGGTTCAACTGCTCGACCATCTCGAGCAGTTGCGAGCCGTCATTGGCCTCGCCGATTACCGCGTAACCGGGAATATCCAGCACCAGAGCGCGCACGCCGGCTCTGATCAGCGAGTGGTCATCCACCAGAAGTAAGTTACAAGTCAACGCATAACCTTATTCGTACTGGCCCGCTCGAGTGCACGGGGCGCCCAGGGGAATAGTGCTTCGATTTGAGTGCCTTTGCCCGGTTCGCTCGTCACGCTCAGGCTGCCGCCCAGCTGCTCGATCCGTTCGGCCATTCCGGCCATGCCTCGTTGTCCTTCACGACCGGGATTGGCGGCCGGGGCAAATCCCAGACCGTCATCGCTGATCAGCAGGGTCAAGCCTTGGGGCAGGCGTTGCACGCGGATCAGCAGGTTCTTGGCCTGCGCATGTCGCAGGATGTTGGTCACGGCTTCCTGAGTGATGCGGAAGGCGGCGACAGCCATTTCTTCGGGGATGCCGTTCAAACGCTGCTGACAGTCCAGGCTCCAGTGAACCGAAGTATTGGCCAGTGTCTTGAGCAAATGCGCGCGCAGACTGGCTTCCAGTCCGAGGCTGGTCAGTTGACGTGGGTTGAGAATGGCCGAAACGTCGCGGACTTTATTGAGGGTTTCCTCAAGGGTGTCGCAGAGTGCCGAACATTGTTCCTGCAGGTCCTCGGGCAGACGCCGTTTGAGCCATTCGCTCTGCAACTTGGCGGCGGTCAGCAACTGGCCGATATCGTCGTGCAGTTCGCGGCTGAGGCGATGACGTTCGTTTTCCTGGACTTCGAGCAATCGATCGGCCAGCTCCTGGGGCTGGAACTTGATCGACTTGCGCGACAGGCGATGCTGGGTAAAGACGCAAGCGGCGGCTGCCATGTTGAGCAGCAGCAGGCCAAATGACAACGGTGCGGACAGGCAATAAGTCAGCAGACTGCCCAAAGCCGCGCCAATGCAAAGCGTGAGCGTGAACCTGCGCGCGTTTTCTCGGGAGGGTGGCCATGTGGCGATTGACTTGAGGCTGGCGTACATAGCGGATGGAGCCAATGGATGTTCGCTGCGGGCAGACCGGTCAGAGTGACTGGCGGTCTCTGTCTGAAAATCTGTGATTCAGGTTGTTGGTTTCAATACGGTTCAGTGATCGATAATTGACTGCCAACTTCGGAGCAGACCGATCATTGAAGTCACTGTGCCATTAAGTGAAAGCAACTAACGCGCGGCATAATACCACTTAACATACCGTTGGTCGCGTTTGCCCTATATGTCCAAAGAGTCAGGAAATACGCCATGTTGGACGCGAGTTCCATAATGGAAAAAGTTGATTTATTGGAGTCGATAATTATCGGTGACACCTGAAGTCTTCAATTTTTATACACAGGTAAACCCTGACTTCAACGGTAGGCAGTCTGCATGTTGAAGCGTAATTATTTATTTGGAGATGTCGCTGGCAGGCATGAGTTATTCAATTGCGACATTCGATGGCTCGAACTAACAGGCTCCAGCGATCCCGGCGTGCACTCGATTACGCTTGCCGCTCCGAGTAAGACACGAGGGACAAGGGCTTGGCACTGAGCGGCGGTTGAAACTGGCTCTGTCCGACCTGGAAGGCGAACGCTTCGATGAGGGACGTCTGCTCGCTTTCGTCCAGGCTTAGCTGGCCGGTGCTCTGGTCGACCAGCTCAAGTTGCCAGGCCATCAGGGTGAAGCAATCTTTCAGGGCGTCGAGTGCCTGGGCATGCAGGTCGACATGATCTTGCGTCTGAGTGAGCAAACCGTGCAGGTGCAGGCAGAACTCGGAGACTGCCACCAGTGCCAGGGCATCGGCCTTGTTCGCCAGTTTGAGCAGGGTGCTGAGCATGCAATCGATTGCGTCCTTGTCATTGCTGATCAGTTGCAAATGACTCAGGCACTCTTCGGACTTGGCCAGGAGCGTTTCAGCCTCGACAAGAAATTCGGGGAACCGCTGCGCCCACTCTTTACGGTCGTTCGGCATGCTTATCTCCACAACGTCATGTCTGATGAGCGAATGTCGTGTGTGTCGACGATCATGAACCGTCGTGAGATCGCGCCCCGCAGTGCCGAGAAGGCTGGTGCCGGGGGTTTCGAGAGGATGGGGTTCCACTGACCTGCGATCGCACACAAAAGCCTGACTCCGTTCATGCAATGAGAATGGCGTCACATTAATGGCTATTGGATATTGCGAACATCAGGTTGGGCCTGATTGTTACTAGGGGAATCCCTTAGGCACGGGAACCTGCCGCGCAAACCGTGGTCGCGCCGCAGAGAATGTAGCAGATGAAATCACGGGGCCAGTAAAGCATGATGTTAATGTGACATCAATGCTTTCTCATGGCATTTTGTAGGTGATTTGTATGGGGATCAAGATTGGCCGGAATCCGCCGATAACCCCCTTTAATGAATTCACCAGAAAAAGCCCAGGAGTCATTGATGGCCGGCATTCTCGATACGGTAGACCAACGCACGCAACTGGTGGGTGAGAATCGCCTGGAAATTCTCATGTTTCGACTGGCCGGGCGCCAATTGTTCGCGATCAACGTGTTCAAGGTTCAGGAAGTGCTGCAATTGCCGAAGCTGACCCTGATGCCTCAGCGTCACCCGTTTGTCTGTGGTGTGGTCAACCTGCGCGGCCAGACCCTGCCGGTGATCGACCTGTCCCAGGCGATCGGCATGCGCCCGCTGGTGCCGGGTCCCAACAGCACGATCATCGTTACTGAATACAACCGTTCGGTGCAGGCCTTCCTGGTCGGTGGTGTAGATCGTATCGTGAACATGAACTGGGAAGCCATCCTGCCACCGCCGACCAGCGCCGGTCGCCAGCACTACCTGACCGCCATCAGCAAGGTCGACGATCAACTGGTGGAAATCATCGACGTCGAGAAAGTCCTCGCCGAAATCGTTCCGTACAACGCCAAGGTGTCCCGCGACAAACTGGAAGATCCGGTCCTGGAACGTGCCCGCGGCCGCGAAGTGCTGCTGGTGGACGATTCCAATGTGGCGCTGTCGCAATTGCGCGACACCCTCGGCCAGTTGGGTGTGAAGATGCACATCGCCAGCGACGGTCTGAAAGCCCTGAACATGCTCAAGGCCTGGGCCGATACCGGGGTCAACATGACCGACAAGTTGTTGATGATCTTCACCGACGCGGAAATGCCGGAAATGGACGGCTATCGCCTGACCACCGAAATCCGCAACGACCCGCGTCTGCGTGGCCTGTACGTGGTGTTGCACACCTCGCTGTCCGGCAGTTTCAACGACTCGATGGTGAAGAAGGTCGGCTGCGACAACTTTCTCTCCAAGTTCCAGCCGGACAAGCTGGTCGATGTGGTGCGCCAGCGTCTGATGCTCGACGAAGTGCCGGCCTGATCAACTTGTCGAGGCTGACCCGGCGTCAGCCTTTGATTCGGCGACAAAGCTCGTATAGGGTGGCGTTTTTCACCCATCAGGGAGCTGGCCATGCTGCGTCTGAGCGCGCTTTATCGTTACCCGCTGAAATCCGGCAAGGCCGAGGTCCTGCAAGGGATCGGCCTGGACAAACTGGGGCTTGAGGGCGACCGACGCTGGATGCTGGTGGACGAGGCCAGCGGGCGCTTTTTGACTCAGCGTGCCGAAGCGAAGATGAGCCAGTTGTCGGCGCTGTGGAATGCTGACGGTGGCCTGACCCTCGATGCGCCGGGGCATTCGGCAATTGATATCGCCTTGCCCGGCAACGAAGCCGAACTGCGCGGCGTGACGATCTGGCGCGACACTCTGCGCGTGCCGGATGCCGGTGAAGAAGCGGCCCGCTGGGTCAGCGAATTCATCGGCAAGCCGACCCGACTGGTGCAAGTGCCACTGGACCGCGCCCGCACGACCCAGGCCGGGTACGGCAACGATGACGACCAGGTGGCCTTCGCCGACGGCTTCCCACTGCTGTTGATTGGTGAGGCGTCGCTGCAACATCTGTCGCAGGAAGTCGGGCGTCCGCTGGAAATGCTGCGGTTCCGGCCGAATCTGGTGATCGAAGGCAGCGAGGCCTATGCCGAGGATGGCTGGAAGCGCATCCGCATTGGCGATGTCGAATTCCGCGTGGTCAAGTCGTGCTCGCGCTGCATTCTCACGACCATCGACCCGAAAACCGGTGAGCGCAGCGCCGACCGCGAGCCACTGGCGACCCTACAGAAGACCCGTGCCCAGGCCGACGGTGCAATGTTCGGTCAGAACCTGGTCAACGACAGCAACGGTCGACTTGAAGTCGGCATGCCGGTGGAAATCCTCGAATAACCGTCCCGAAACGAAAAATGCCCGTGTCCTTGGACACGGGCATTTTTTATTGCCGCAGGAAACCGTGGTTTCAGCCGCGGTATTCGCACAGGTAAGCGGTGTCGACGGCCACTTTCAGCTGGAACTTGCTGTTGGCCGGCACGTTGAACTGGCTGCCGGCGGCGAAGGTTTCCCAGTCGCTGCTGTCCGGCAGTTTGACGGTCAGTGCGCCGGACACCACGTGCATGATTTCACGCTGGCTGGTGCCGAATTCGTATTCGCCCGGGGCCATGACGCCGATGGTCGCAGGGCCTTCGGCAGTGCCAAAAGCGATCGACTTGACGGTGCCGTCGAAGTACTCGTTGACTTTAAACATGGGCGATTCCTCTCGAAAAGGGCTTAAAAGGGTCAAAAAGGTCGGCCAGTATGCACAAGGTGCCTGGCGCCGTCACCTGTGCTAGAGCGGCAGCACCAGCGGCAATAATCGGGCGGTATTTCGCGCATCTTCCAGCGCCCGGTGCTGCTGACCGGAGAACTGCATGCCCGCCAGTTGCAGGGCGCCATTGAGTCCCAGGGGCCGTTCGAGACGTCGGGCCTTGGCAAAGCGCTGTTTGAGGTTCATGTGCGGCACACGGCTCAGCGCGCTGTCGAGTTGCAGGCGCTGCCATTCCTGAAGCAATTGCTTGCGGTCGTAATCGCCCCAGCTGGCCCAGCCTTCAAGGCGTGTCTGGTGCTGAGCGAGCCAGCGCTCGAACGCCGGCCAGACATCGGTCAGCGGTTGCGCGGCGTCGATGTTGGCCTGGGTGATGTGTGTCAGCTCACGACAGAACGGCGTCAGCAGTGGCCGACGCGTCGGTTTGACGAAGCGCTGGAAGTGATCCTGCTCGCGACCGGTTCGATCCACCAGGGTGGCACCGATCTCGATGATCTCCATTTCCGTAACCGGCCAGCCACCTTCATCGGTGGTGGCTTCCAGATCAATGACCAGCCAATGGGGCATCGCAGGGTTCCTGATTTCCGCGTCCTGATTATTCAGAGCGTAGTCAAACCTTGCGGATGCGCGCGGTGACTACTCGACCTGCAACAGAACCTGACGATTTTTCACCTGATCGCCGACCTTGACCTGCACCCGCTTGAGCACGCCATCGATGCCGGCCTTGAGCGGGTGCTCCATTTTCATCGCCTCCAGCACCACCAGCAGCTGGCCTTTACTGACCGGGCTGCCTTCGCTGACAAGCACGTCGATGATTGCGCCATCCATCGGGGCTTTCAAGGTGCCGGTGCTGACGCTGGTCTGACTGTCGATCACGGCGTGAGTTCGATTCACCAGACGCAGGCTGCCGGGGCGGGTGCACAGCCAGAGCTGGTCGTCGCGCAGGCGATAGGCGTGGCGCTGGCGCAGGCCTTCGATGTCCAGGGAAATCGAGCGTTCGCCGTGTTCGATGAACTTCAGTTCGAAGGTACGTTCAGCGACTTGAACCCGAACGATGCCATCCGGGGCGGCCAGTAATTGCACGCTCCACTCCTGATCTTCAAGACCCAGGCGATAGTGCAGCGGCGCGCCGGCATTGTTGCGCCAACCGGCCAACGGTGCGCGATGCGAACCAGCGGCAGATTGATAGAACAGCAACGCCGCGATCGCGAGTTCTTCCGCACTCGGTGCATGGGGATGCAGGCATGGATGGTCGGTGAAGTGTTGCGGGATAAACCCGGTGCTGAATTCGCCGCTGATGAATTGCGGATGCTGCAACAGACTGGCCAGCAGCCGCTGATTGCTCTGCACACCCAGCAACACGCTGTCCTGCACCGCGCACAACAGCTTGCGCCGGGCCTCTTCGCGGGTCGCGCCATGAGCGATCAGTTTGCCGAGCATCGGGTCGTAGAACGGTGAGATCGACTGACCTTCGATCAGCCCGTGATCAACCCGCGCTCCCCGATCCAGTGCCGGTTCCCAGGCTTCGATACGCCCGGTCTGCGGCAGGAATCCCTGGGCCGGATCCTCGGCATAGAGTCGCACTTCCATGGCGTGGCCATCGAGTTTCACCTGCGCTTGCTTCAGTGGAAGAGGCTGGCCCTCGGCAACCAAAAGTTGCCAGGCCACCAGGTCCAGCCCTGTAATCATTTCGGTTACCGGATGTTCGACCTGCAGCCGGGTATTCATCTCCAGAAAGAAGAACTGGCCGCGGGCGTCGAGCAGAAACTCCACGGTTCCGGCGCCGACGTAGTTCACCGCACGCCCAGCCTTGAGCGCCGCTTCGCCCATTGCCTGACGCAACTCTTCGGTCATCACCGGGCACGGCGCTTCCTCGATGACCTTCTGATGGCGACGCTGGATCGAGCAGTCGCGTTCGCCGAGGTAGATCAGATTGCCGTGCCGGTCGCCGAACAGCTGAATCTCGACATGACGCGGTTCGATCAGGGCCTGTTCGAGGATCAGTTCGTCGCTGCCGAATCCATTCAAGGCTTCCGAGCGAGCCGTGCGCAGTTGCGCCGCCAATTCAGATGCGTGATGCACCAGCCGCATGCCGCGTCCGCCACCGCCGGCGCTGGCCTTGATCATCAACGGATAACCGATGCGCTCGGCTTCCCGTGTCAGGGTCGCGTCGTCCTGCTCGGCGCCTTGATAGCCGGCGATGCATGGCACACCGGCGGCGAGCATGGCGATTTTCGATTGGCGTTTGCTGCCCATCAGTTCGATGGCTTCGACGCTGGGGCCGATGAACGTCAGGCCGGCCTGTTCGCAGGCCCGGGCGAATTCGGCGTTTTCCGAGAGGAAGCCATAACCGGGATGAATCGCGTCGGCACCGCTACGCCGGGCGGCGTCGAGGATGGCCGGGATGTTCAGGTAGGACTGTTGAACCGGCGCCGGGCCGATGTTCACCGCTTCATCCGCCATTTGGACATGCAGCGCATCGGCGTCGGCGTCACTGAACACCGCGACGGTGCGATAGCCGAGGGCCTGGGCGGTGCGCTGGATGCGGCAGGCGATTTCACCGCGGTTGGCGATCAGGATTTTATGGATGTCGGGCATGGTGGTTTTTCCTGAATGTTGGCGGTGGATTGAAGGGCCTCATCGCGGGCAAGCCCGCTCCCACAGGGTCAGGTGCTCCATCCGGGTTTGCGCTTTTGCACGAACGCCATGGTGCCCTCAATCCCTTCGGCACCGGTCACCGCTTCGCTGAACCACTGCGCCGCTTCATCCAGCAGTTCGCTCGATGGCTGGCCGGCACTGGCCAGCAGCAGCTTTTTCGTCACGGCATTCGCTTCGGGGGCGCAACACAAGACGTGATCGAGCACTTCATCCAGACGCTCGGCGAGTGCCTGCGGATCCTGTTCGACAAAGTGCACCAGCCCCAGCCGTCGAGCCTGATGGCCATCGAAGCGGGCGGCGGTCAGCGCCAGGCGGCGGGCCTCGGTGAGACCAATGCGCTGCACCACAAACGGCGCGATCTGCGCCGGCAACAGGCCAAGACTGGTTTCCGGCAGACCGAATTGCGCCTGATGATCGGCCATCGCGATATCGCTCACGCACGCCAGCCCGAATCCGCCACCGAGCACCGCGCCCTGCAGCACGGTGATCAACACTTGCGGTGTGTGCTGTGCTTCTTCCAGCAGCGCCCCGAAAGCCCGATTCAACTCACGATAGGCATCGCTGCCCTGGGTGCGGGCGTTGGTCATGTCCTTGATGTCGCCGCCGGCACAGAAATGCCCGCCGGCGCCGCTGAGCACCAGGGCGCGCACGCCGCGGTCATCGCGCACAGCGGCAAGCACTGCGCGCAGTTCGGCGACCATTTGCAGGCTCATGGCGTTGCGGCTTTCCGGGCGATTGAGGGTGATGTGCAGCACGCCGTTATGCGGCTCCAGCAACAACGTCTGGCAAGCGGGCAAGGTGCTCATTTCTTTTTCCCCGGCAGGATGCCCATCAGTTTGCAGATGATCCCCAGCATGATTTCGTCGGCGCCTCCGCCAATCGATACCAGCCGCACGTCGCGGTAGGCGCGGGCCACCGGGTTGTCCCACATGAAGCCCATGCCGCCCCAATATTGCAGGCAACTGTCGCTGACTTCGCGACCGAGGCGCCCGGCCTTGAGCTTGGCCATCGAGGCCAGCCGGGTGACGTCCTGGCCTTTCACATACTGCTCGGTGGCCTGATAGACCAGCGCCCGCAGGCATTCGATTTCGGTCTGCAATTCGGCGAGGCGGAAATGGATCACTTGATTGTCGATCAGCGCATTGCCGAAGGTTTTGCGTTCCTTGCAGTACTCGATGGTGCTGTCGACGCAGTATTCCAGGCCCTTGATCATGTTGGCCGCGCCGAACAGGCGTTCCTCCTGGAACTGCAGCATCTGCATCATGAACCCGGCGCCTTCATGGCCGATGCGATTGCGTTGGGGCACACGCACATTGTCGAAAAACACCTGGGCGGTTTCCGAGCTGCGCATGCCGAGCTTGTCCAGGTGCGAACTGAGGCTGATGCCCGGCGTGTTCATCGGCACCATGATCAGCGATTTGTTGACGTGCGGTTTGTCGTCCGAGGTGTTGGCCAGCAGGCAGATGAAGTCGGCGCTCGGCGAGTTGGTGATCCACATCTTGCTGCCGTTGATCACATAGTCGTCGCCGTCCTTGCGCGCAGTGGTCTTGAGCCCGGCGACGTCGGAGCCGGCGCCGACTTCCGACACGCCGATGCAACCGACCTGTTCGCCGGTGATCGCCGGGCGCAGGAATTCGTCGCGCAATTCATCGGAGCCGAAGCGGGCGAGGGCCGGTGTACACATGTCGGTCTGCACGCCGATCGACATCGGAATGCCGCCGCAGTGGATGGTGCCGAACTCTTCGGCGGCGACGATCGAATAGCTGTAATCCAGGCCCATGCCGCCGAATTTTTCCGGTTTGGAAATCCCCAGCAAACCGAGGTCGCCGGCCTTGCGGAAAATTTCGTGGATCGGAAAGCGCCCGGCCTTTTCCCATTCATCGACGTGGGGGTTGATCTCGTGCTCGACGAACTGGCGGACGGTGCGACGCAGGGCTTCGTGTTCCGGGGTGAAGATCATTTTTATTGTTCTCCTTGAGTCCGTGGCAATCAGAACCGGCTGACGCCGAAGCTGTTGGGGGCCAGTGTGCGGATGCCCGCTTCGTGGCAGATGTCCAGCAGATAGCCGAGCAGGGTGCGGGTGTCGCGCGGATCGATCAGCCCGTCGTCCCACAGGTTGGCGCTGCCGTAGAGGGCGGTGGACTGGCTGTCGAGTTTCTGCGCGGTGACCTGTTCCAGCATGTCGAGCATTTTCGGGTCGGGAACCAGACCGTCTTTCAACTGCTTGGCTTCGGTGACGATGCGCAGCACCTTGCCGGCCTGGGCGCCGCCCATCACCGCCGTGCGGCTGTTGGGCCAGGCGAAGATGAAGCGCGGATCGAGCCCGCGTCCGCACATCGCGTAGTTGCCCGCGCCATAGGAGCCGCCGACTACGATCGTCAGTTTCGGCACCCGCGCATTGGCCACGGCCTGGATCAGTTTCGAGCCGTGCTTGATCACGCCGTGCTGTTCCGATTCGGTGCCAACCATGAACCCGGTGGTGTTGTGGAAAAACAACAGCGGCGTCTGGCTCTGGTCGCATAGCTGAATGAACTGCGCGGCCTTGCTCGCGCCGTTGGGCGTGATCGGGCCGTTGTTGCCGATGAAGCCACAGGCGCGGCCCTGAATCTTCAAGTGGCCGCAAACGGTCTGCTGATCGAACTCACCCTTGAACTCCAGGAAGCGTGATTCGTCGGTGATCCGAGCAATGATTTCGCGTACGTCGTAAGGCTTTTTCGGGTCGTCCGGGATCAGGCCGAGCAGTTCGTCGATGGGGTACAACGGCTCTTTGAATTGTGGTTCGGGCAGCCACGGCAGTTGCTCGTTCCAGTTCAACAGGCTGACGATTTCCCGCACCTGACGCACGCCGTCAGCATCGTTTTCTGCCAGGTACTCGGCGGTGCCGGCGACTTGCGCGTGCATCTCTGCGCCGCCCAGTTCTTCGTCGGTGGCGACTTCACCAGTCGCTGCCTTGAGCAAGGGTGGGCCTGCGAGAAACAGCTTGGCCTTGCCGCGCACCACCACCACGTAATCCGACAGCCCCGGCTGATAGGCGCCGCCAGCGGTGGCCGAGCCGTGCACCACAGTAATCTGCGGCAGCCCCATGGCAGACATCCGCGCCTGATTGGCAAAGCTGCGTGCGCCTTCGACGAAAATCTCCGCCGCATAATTGAGGTTGGCACCGCCGCTTTCGGCGAGGGTTATCACCGGCAGTTTGTTTTCCTGGGCGATCTGTTGAAGGCGCAGGGATTTTTTCAGGCCCGACGGGGAAATCGTCCCGCCCTTGATTGCGCTGTTGTTCGCCACGATCAAGGCGCGCACACCGGACACGTAACCGATGCCGGCGATCAGGCCGCCACCGGCCGAGCTGCCGTCCTTGTCATCGTGGAGTTTGTAGCCGGCCAGGCTCGCCAGTTCGAGGAACGGCGCGCCGGGGTCGAGCAGCAGGTTCAGGCGTTCACGGGGCAGCAATTGTCCGCGTTTGTCGAATTTCGGTTTGGCTTCGGCAGCCTTGTTCAGCAGGTTCTGTTCGAGCTGCTGGACTTGCTCGATGGCGGCGAGCATGGCTGCGCGGTTGCGGATAAAGGCTTCGCTGTGCGGGTCGAGCTGTGACTGAATGACCGGCATGGCTTACTCCTTGTCCTTCAAGACGTCTGGCATATAGGCCCGGTGAAATCCGTTGAAGGATTCGCTGTGGGTCGCCTTGTGCAACGGCCATGCGCGACTGCCCAGGCTGGCCGCGCCATCGATGCGCAACGTACTGCCGCTGATGAACGCAGCCGCGGGGCTTAGCAGAAACACGATCGCGGCGCTGACCTCGGATTCGGTGCCGATGCGCTTGAGTGGCACGTGTTCGCGCAGGGTCGGGATCACGGCTTTGAACGCGCCTTCATAGGTGTCCATGCCGCTGGAGGCGATCCATCCCGGCGCCACGGCATTCACCCGGACGCCGGCGTAACCCCATTCGAAGGCGGCAGTCTTGGTGAAGTTGTCCATGCCCGAACGCGCAGCGCCCGAGTGGCCCATTCCCGGCATGCCGCCCCACATGTCGGCGAGCATGTTGACGATGCTGCCGCCGTGTTTGCTCATCGACTGGTTGAACACTTCCCGGGCCATCAAAAAACCGCCGACCAGATTGGTGCGCAGCACGGTTTCGAAGCCTTTCTGATTGATCGAGGCCAATGGCGACGGGTACTGGCCTCCGGCATTATTGACCAGTCCGTGGATTGGGCCGTGTTCGCGGATCAGCTCGCTGACCAGCGCTTTCACCGCTTCTTCGTCGCGAATATCGCAAGCCTTCCAGTACGCTCGGCCACCGTCCTCGGCAATTTCGGCGGCAACGGTTTGCAGCTTTTCCGGCTTGCGTCCGACCAGCACCACGGTGGCCCCGAGCGCCGCCAGTTCATGGGCGGTGCAACGCCCGATGCCGCTGCCGCCACCGGTGACGATCACGGTCTGGCCGCTGAACAGATCGGCCCTGAAAATCGATTCATACGCCATGGTGCCAATCCTCTAGTCGAACTGTTCGGCGATGCTCTGCGGCACCGGGATCTGGATTTCCAGCAATTGCTGGGCGAAGGCTTTGCCCTGCGGGTCGATGCGCAGGCTCGCCACGCCACCGCCACCGAGGGCGTTTTCCAGCAGGAAATTCAGGCTGTGAGTACCCGGCAGATACCAGCGTTCGACCCGGCCGTGAATCGGGTCGAGGACATGACTCATCCAGTCGACCACCACCGCCGGTGTCAGCGCTTCGGCGATCCACGGCAGGTATTCCGGGCGACGCGGCATGACACCGATGTTGCTGTGATTGCCCTTGTCGCCGGAGCGCGCCACGGCCAGTTTCACCAATGGCACGCTCGCGTCGGCGCGCCCATGGGGTTTGGGCGTTTCGTGGGGCAGGGGCAGATCCTGACTGTCGAGTGTGGCGGAGGCGGGCAGGGCGAACGGATGACGCTCGCCGGCCATGTCGATCTGCAAGCTGCAGGCGCTTTTGTCGATCAGGAACGAGAACAGCCGGATCAGTGGATACACCGTCGGCCGTCCGCCGACGATGCCGGTCAGGCCCGGCGCCATGCCGGTGGCGGCCTGGGCGATTTCCCGGGAGAACAGGACCAGGGCCTGTTTGTTCGGGTGGCGCACGGCAAGTTTGATCACCACTTCGCGGCTGTCCCGGCGCTGGCCGTGGGGGCCGTAGGTGGCTTCGCTGCCGAGCAGTTCGATATGGGTTTCGGTGTAAGGCCCGAGACCTTTCTGGTCGAGCATTTCCGAGGTCTTGTCGATGATCGCCTGACTGACGCGCCGGGCTTTTTCCACCGCATCGATACCGGCGATCAGGCAACTGGCGGTGCAGCGGAAACCGTCCGGGTATGTCGCGCTGACCTTGTATTTGCCGCTGGGCGGCAGGCCTTTGGCGCCGTGGACCCGGACTGTATTTTTGCCTTGCTGCTGAAGTTTGACCTGACTGAAATCGCAGACCACATCGGGCAATAGATAGGCCTGCGGATCGCCGATTTCGTAGAGCATCTGTTCGCCGACGGTCAGCGGCGTCACCAGTCCACCTGAGCCTTCGGGTTTGCTGACGATGAACTGGCCGTCGGCGCTGACCTCGACGATCGGAAAGCCGATGTGTTCGTAATCCGGCACGTCGCGCCAATCGGTGAAATTGCCGCCGGTGCACTGCGCGCCGCATTCGATGATGTGCCCGGCCAATGCGGCCTGGGCGAGTTTGTCGTAGTCGTGCCACGACCAGCCGAATTCATGCACCAGCGCGGCGCTGACCACCGCGCTGTCGACCACCCGGCCGGTGATGACGATGTCGGCGCCCAGGCGCAGGGCTTCGACGATGCCCGGCGCGCCGAGGTAGGCGTTGGTCGACACGCACATCGGCGGCAGCGGGGCGCCGCTGAACATTTCCGTGATGCCTTGGGTGGCGAGCTGTTTGAATTGCGGTTGCAGGTCATCGCCCGACAGCACGGCGATTTTCAGCGCCACGCCGGCCTTGTCGCAGGCCGCTTGCAGCGCGGCGGCGCAGGCCTTTGGATTGACCCCGCCGGCATTGCTGATGACGCGAGTCCTCTGTTCCGCCAGTTGTGGCAGCAATGGCGTGAGGACTTCGATGAAATCGCCGGCAAATCCGGCCTGCGGGTCCTTCATGCGCGCGCCGGCCATGATCGACATGGTGATCTCGGCCAGGTAGTCGAACACCAGATAATCCAGCTGTCCTGCGGCCACGAGCTGCGCGGCGGCGGTCGAGGTGTCTCCCCAGAATGCGCTGGCGCATCCGATGCGAACCGTGGTGGGCATTTTCATCTCCGACTCAGCAACCTGTGACAGAAGTGCATCGAGGCTACCAAGCAAGCGCTTGGTTTGTAAACAGGCGAAGTTATCTTCTGCCCAAGCGCTTGCTTGGTCGCGGCCGGCGGCTTAAATTGCCCGCGCAACCCTGCGGTTTCGGGGCCGCAGACGACTGAACGACTGTAGGAGAGAACGGGTGGACGAGCAAAAAGCCCTGAAGGTGATGCGCGAACTGGTCGACGAAGGCCAGTTGACCGACCCGGACAGCGCTCGCGGAAAATTGCTGCAAGTGGCGGCCCACCTGTTTCGCAACAAGGGCTACGAACGCACCACGGTGCGCGACCTGGCCGGCGCCGTGGGCATTCAGTCGGGCAGCATTTTTCATCACTTCAAGAGCAAGGATGAAATCCTGCGTGCCGTGATGGAAGAAACCATCCGCTACAACACCGCGCTGATGCGGGCGGCCCTGGCCGATGCGGCCAATGTGCGCGAGCGGGTATTGGCGCTGATCCGCTGCGAATTGCAGTCGATCATGGGCGGTAGCGGCGAAGCGATGGCGGTACTGGTGTACGAATGGCGCTCGCTGTCCGAAGACGGTCAGACCAGGGTGCTGGCGTTGCGTGATATCTACGAAGATATTTGGCTGCAGGTGTTGGGCGAGGCCAAGGAGGCGGGGTTCATTCGCGGCGATGTGTTCATTACCCGACGTTTTCTCACGGGCGCGCTGTCCTGGACCACCACCTGGTTCCGCGCCGGCGGCAGTCTGAGCCTCGATCAACTGGCCGAAGAAGCGCTGATCCTGGTGCTCGAAGAACGCTGATCACTTTCTATCGGCCCGGGAAACTGGCTAACTGGGCGAAACCGCCTAGCTTGAATGCATGCAACGGTACTTTTTCGGGGAGTGGGGTGTTTTGAAGTCTTCGTCAAATCGGACGGCCGCCGGGCTGATGCTCGCAGCGCTGGCTGCACTATGGGTATTGCCCGCTCAGGCGGTGCAAGTGGTTCGGGTGGGCGCGGCGCATTTTCCGCCTTACACTATTCGCCCGGAAAACGGCGCCGACACCGGTCTGCTGCCGGAACTGGTCGAGGCATTGAACCACTCGCAGAGCGACTATCGTTTCGAGCTTGTCCCCACCTCGATTCCGCGACGGTTCGGCGATTTCAAGGAAGGTCGCACGGACATGGCGATCTTCGAGAACCCGGACTGGGGCTGGAAAGACATTCCCCACACCACGGTCGACATGGGGCTGGAAGACGCAGAGATTTTCGTCGCGCAGAAAGAACCCGGGCGCCAGCAGAATTACTTCGCCGACCTCAAGGGCAAACGGCTGGCACTGTACAGCGGCTATCACTACGAATTCGCCAACTTCAACGCCGACCCCAAGTACCTCGCTGAAACTTACAACGCGACACTGACCTATTCCCACGACAGCAACCTGTTGATGGTGCTGCGCGGTCGGGCGGACATTGCGTTGGTGACTCGCTCGTATCTGTTCGATTACCTGCTGCGCAACGACAAGGTGCGTGACGAGTTGCTGGTGTCCCAGCGCATCGACCAGATCTACCACCATTACGCGATTCTCAGCCCGAAAGCGCCGATCACCGGCGAGGCGTTCGGCAAACTGCTGCAAGGGCTGCGCGACAACGGCCAGATGCTGAAGATCTTCGATCCGTACAAGATTGCCGTGGTGCCGGTGCCTCACCCATGACCTGCGGTTTTCCCCGCACGGCCTAAATTTCCCGCTTCGGCTCACGTTCCCATCGTTGAACTGTCGACGATTATCGTGAGCCCGAACCATGTCCAATCTGAATGACCTGACTGCCCTGGCTTTGCCTTCGGGCAGTCAACTGATAGCCGATGCCACCGAAAGCCGTCTGAGCCTCAGCCTGGACGGGCAGCCGCTGATTCGCCTGCGCCTTGATCGTGAAGGCCAGGGGGCGATCCAGGTCGATGAACGTTATGCACTGCCGCCAGGCCAGGCGCTGTGGGCGGCCTGTTATTGGCTGTTTGCCCGGGATCCGGCACGTCAGCAATTGATCTGGCAACTGGATCAGCAGCCGACCGAAGCCTTGCTCAGCGGTTTGCTGTTGGACACTGAAGTGGCAGGTGAATACCGCTGCGAGCGCACGCTGTTCTGGCAACTGCCGCAGCCTTGGTTGGGTACCTCATTGACCGGCAGCTACCCGCAGCAGATGGTCATCAGCAACGGCAAGCGTCATCCGCTGCGCCCGGTCAAACCGCGCGGTGAGGTCTATCGACGTTTCGATGCGCGTCTTGGTGCGTGGATTTCTCTGCGAACGGTGGAAATCGAGCAGGATCTTGCGCGTTTCAATCGCTGGCAGAACAGTCCGCGAGTCGCCAGTTTCTGGCAGGAGGAGGGCAGCCTCGAACAGCATCGCGAGTACCTGAGCAAGCTCGACGCCGATCCGCATACGCTGACGCTGATCGGGTGTTTCGACGATCAGCCGTTCGCTTACTTCGAAGCCTACTGGGCCAAGGAAGATCGCATCGCGCCGTTCTACGATGCCGATGACTACGATCGTGGCATTCACATGCTGGTCGGTGAGGAAGACCATCGCGGGCCGCACAAAGTGGCGAGCTGGCTGTCAGCACTGGTGCACTATCTGTTTCTGGATGATCCGCGCACTCAGCGCGTGGTTGCCGAACCGCGTGCCGACAACGCGAAGATGATCGGCCACATGCACAACCAGTGTTTCCACTGCGAAAAGGAATTCGACTTCCCGCACAAGCGCGCGGCGCTGATGATCCTGGGGCGCGAGCGGTTCTTCGACCGGTGCACGCTGGTGTGACATTTCTCTGAAAACAAAAAAGATCGCAGCCCTTCGACGAAGGCTGCGATCTTTTTTTGGGCTCTGCTTTAGGTCAGCGACGGTTTGCCGACACTGCATCAGCGCGGCTGCCCGACACCTTGCGGCAGTGCACCAGCGCATCACGAATCATGAAGTTGACCAGGGTCGGCGAAACGCCGAGCTCCTTGGCGATGTCCTTCTGCGGCACACCGTGCAGACGGTACATCTCGAACGCATAGCGGGTGCGGACCGGCAGCTCGGTCAGCGCGTCGGCGATGTGTTCCAGGGTCGAGAAGTTGATGTGTGAGGTTTCCGGCGAGGCACCTTGAATGACCACGTTCAACCCTTCCTCTTCGGGGCCGGCGTACTTCTGCTCCAGCGCCTGTTTGCGGTAGTGATCGATGGCCAGATTGCGCACGATCTGGAACAGATAACTCAGCTGGGCCTTGATCGACGACGTGATCGGCGGCGCCGATTGCAGTCGGAAGAATGCATCCTGCACCACATCTTCGGCGCGTGAACGGCAGCCGGTAATGCGGGCTGCAATCTTGACCAGAATCAGTCGATTGTCGACGAATGCCTGAAGTAGCGGTGAATCGCACCTGCTTGTGGATACTTGTTCCGTCATGGAAATCACCTTGCTGCCAATAGGTTAGTGGGACGCCTGGGGGACGGGGCCGTCCTACACATCGAGCGACAAATTATGTTGAATGATAATGATTGTCAATTGAGAAAGAGAACTAATGATCCATAACGGTGCGATCTGAGAACTGCGACACGCCGCCGCACTCGTCCATGCGCCCAGCCCCATTGGCGATCCAGCCTGCCGACTAATTATTTCAAGACGTCATCCGTTCTCATTGGTGAATGGATCCGGGTACGCAGCCCAGAACCTACCGCATTCCAATGCCTTGCACGGTCGGCGAAGACCGTGTCCCGCATGCCTCTCATGGGCGTGCCGCAGCCAACCCGATTCCACCAGCAAGCCGAATTCAGGCAGGAAACCTCATGACCGACGCGTTCGAACTCCCCAGCACCCTGGTCCAAGCCCTCCAGCACCGCGCGGCCCTGACGCCGGATCGGCTGGCCTTGCGCTTTCTCGCCGAAACCGAGGAGCAGGCTGTGGTGCTCAGTTATCGCGAACTCGATCAGCGCGCCCGCACCATCGCTGCTGCGTTGCAGGCCGAGGCTGGATTCGGTGAGCGCGCGGTATTGCTGTTCCCGAGTGGCCCGGATTACGTCGCGGCGTTCTTCGGTTGCCTGTACGCGGGCGTGATTGCGGTGCCGGCCTATCCGCCGGAATCGGCCAAACGTCACCATCAGGAGCGCCTGCTGTCGATCATTGCCGACGCCGAACCGCGCCTGTTGCTGACCAGCGCCGATCTACGTGACGCCTTACAGCAAATCGAAGGCGCACCGCCGCTGTTGTGCGTCGACACCCTCGACAATGCGCTGGCCGAGCGCTGGGTCGAACCGACCTTGCCGCAAGACCACATCGCTTTCCTGCAATACACCTCCGGTTCGACGGCGCTGCCCAAAGGCGTGCAGGTCAGCCACGGCAACCTGGTGGCCAACGAACTGTTGATCCGCCACGGCTTCGGTATCGACGTGAACCCGGACGACGTGATCGTCAGCTGGCTGCCGCTGTACCACGACATGGGTCTGATCGGCGGTCTGCTGCAACCGATCTTCAGCGGCGTGCCGTGCATCCTGATGTCGCCGGCATACTTCCTCGGCCGGCCATTGCGCTGGCTCGAAGCGATCAGCCAATACGGCGGCACCATCAGCGGCGGGCCGGATTTTGCCTATCGACTGTGCAGCGAGCGGGTCAGTGAATCGGCGCTGGAACGTCTCGACCTGAGCCGCTGGCGCGTGGCCTATTCCGGCTCCGAGCCTATCCGTCTCGACACCCTCGAACGCTTCGCCGAAAAATTCACCCCGTGCGGTTTCAGCGAAAGCAGTTTCATGGCGTCCTACGGTCTGGCGGAAGCGACCCTGTTCGTCGCCGGCACACCGCGCGGCACCGGCATTCCGGCGCTACGTGTGGATGATCTGGCCCTGGCCCAGAACCGTGCCGAAGCGGGCGAGGGCAGCCCGATCATGAGCTGCGGCATCAGCCAGCCCGATCATGCGGTACTGATCGTCGAGCCGGGCAGCCTCGAAGAACTGGCCGACAACGCCGTCGGCGAAGTCTGGGCAACAGGTCCGAGCATCGCCCACGGCTACTGGCGCAATCCCGAGGCGACTGCCAAGACTTTCGTCCAGCACGCTGGCCAGACCTGGCTGCGCACCGGTGACTTGGGCTTCATCCGCGACGGCGAACTGTTCATCACCGGTCGCCTGAAAGACATGCTGATCGTGCGCGGTCACAACCTCTATCCGCAGGACATCGAGAAAACAGTCGAGAACGAAGTGGAGGTGGTGCGCAAGGGGCGCGTTGCTGCATTCGCGGTCAATCAGAACGGCGAAGAAGGCATCGGCATCGCGGCGGAAATAAGCCGCAGCGTGCAGAAGATTCTGCCGCCCGAAGCGCTGATCAAAGCCATCCGTCAGGCTGTGGCCGAGGCCTATCAGGAAGCGCCGAGCGTGGTGGTGCTGCTCAATCCGGGCGCGTTGCCGAAAACTTCCAGCGGCAAGTTGCAACGTTCGGCCTGCCGCAATCGCCTGGCCGACGGCAGTCTCGACAGCTACGCGGTGTTCCCGATGACCACGGTTGAAACCGCTCAGGATTCGACCGCGTCCGCCTCTGAACTGGAAGCGCTGATCGGCAAGATCTGGGCCGAGCAACTCAACGTCAAACAGGTCAACGCCGACGATCACTTCTTCCTGCTCGGCGGCAACTCGATTGCCGCCGCCCAAGTGATCGCCAAGGTCCGCGAAGAACTGAGCCTCGAGCTGAACCTGCGTCTGCTGTTCGAAGCGCCGACCCTGTCCGCATTCGCCGCCGCCGTGGCACAACAGCAACAGGACGGCGGCAGCGCCCAGGGCGAAATCACCGCGTTGTCGCGCACCGAAGCATTGCCGCAATCCCTGGCACAAAACCGCCTGTGGATCACCTGGCAACTCGACCCGCACAGCAGCGCCTACAACATTCCCGGCGCTTTGCGTCTGCGCGGCGAACTGGACGAAGACGCCCTGCGCACCAGTTTCCAACAACTGATCGAACGCCACGAATCCCTGCGCACGCGCTTCTTCGAACGCGACGGCGTGGCCCTGCAACAGGTCGAAGCGGCGGGTGAATTCAACCTGCAACTGATCGACATCAGCGACCTGCCCGTCGCCGAACGTGAAGCCCGTGCACAACAGATCCGCGAAGACGAAGCCCGCACCCAGTTCGATCTGGAGAAAGGCCCGCTGCTGTGGGTGACGCTGGTTCGCCTCGACGACGAAGATCACCAGTTGCTGGTGACCCTGCACCACATCATCGCCGACGGCTGGTCGCTGAGCGTATTGATCGACGAGTTCTCGCGCCTGTACGCCGCCGCTTCCCAAGGCCAGCGCGCCGAACTCGCGCCACTGCCCACCCAATACGCCGACTACGGAAGCTGGCAGCGCCAGTGGCTGGCGCAAGGAGAGGGCGAGCGGCAACTGGCGTACTGGAAAGCGCAATTGGGTGATGAGCATCCGACGCTGGAGCTGGCGACCGACCATCCGCGCTCGACCAAGCAAAAGCACAGCGCCGCACGTCACAGCGTTCGACTGGGAATCAGCCTCAGCGACGCCATCCGCCAGACCGCTCAAGCCCATCAGTCCACGCCATTCATGCTGCTGCTCTCGGCGTTCCAGAGCCTGTTGCATCGCTACAGCGGCCAGCGTGACATCCGCATCGGCGTGCCCAACGCCAACCGCCCGCGTCTGGAAACCCAGGGTCTGATCGGCTTCTTCATCAACACCCAGGTGCTGCACGCAGACGTCAATTCGCGTCTGCCTTTCACTGAACTGCTGGCGCAAACCCGTCAGGCGGCGCTCGGTGCCCAGGCGAATCAGGATCTGCCGTTCGAACAACTGCTCGAAGCCTTCCCGCAGGCCCGCGAACAAGGTCTGTTCCAGGTCATGTTCAACCACCAGCAACGCGATCTGAGTGCGCTCAAGCGCCTGCCGGGCCTGCTCGCCGAAGAACTGCCGTGGCACAGCCGCGAGGCCAAGTTCGATCTGCAGCTGCACAGCGAAGAAGACCGTAATGGTCGTCTGACGCTGTCCTTCGACTACGCCGATGAGTTGTTCGACGCCGCGACCATCGAGCGTCTGGCCGAGCATTTCAGCAACCTGTTGCGTGCTGTCTGCGAACGTCCGGAACAGGCCATCGGTGACCTGCCACTGCTGACGGCCACCGAACACACTCAGCAAAACGCGTGGAGCATCACCCCGTGCACCCCGGCTCAGCAATGGTTGCCGGAATTGCTGAATGAACAAGCACGACAGACGCCTGATCGCACCGCGCTGGTATGGGACGGCGGCCGTCTCGACTTCGCTGAACTGCACGCCCAGGCCAACCGTCTCGCCCATTACTTGCGCGACAAAGGTGTCGGCCCGGACGTGTGCGTGGCCATCGCCGCCGAGCGTTCACCGCAACTGTTGATCGGCTTGCTGGCGATCATCAAGGCTGGCGGCGCCTACGTGCCGCTGGACCCGGATTACCCGGCCGAGCGTCTGGCCTACATGCTCAGCGACAGCGGTGTCGAACTGCTGCTGACCCAGACCGCATTGCTCGACCGCTTGCCGGCCAGCGAAGGCGTCAGTGTCATTGCCATGGACACCCTGCACCTGGAAAACTGGCCGAGCCAGGCACCGGGCCTGCACCTGCACGGCGACAACCTCGCCTATGTGATTTACACCTCCGGTTCCACCGGCCAGCCGAAAGGCGTGGGCAACACGCACGCGGCGCTGGCCGAGCGCCTGCAATGGATGCAGAACACCTATCGCCTGAACGACACCGACGTGCTGATGCAAAAGGCGCCGATCAGTTTCGACGTGTCGGTGTGGGAATGCTTCTGGCCGCTGATCACCGGCGCGCGCCTGCTGATCGCCGGCCCCGGTGAACACCGCGATCCGCATCGCATCGCGCAGCTTGTTCAAGAATATGGCGTGACCACGCTGCACTTCGTACCGCCGCTGCTTTCGCTGTTCATCGACGAGCCTTTGAGCGCCGAATGCACCAGCCTGCGTCGCGTATTCTCCGGTGGTGAAGCGCTGCCGGCGGAACTGCGCAATCGCGTACTGGCGCAACTGCCGGCGGTGCAACTGCACAACCGTTACGGCCCGACCGAAACCGCGATTAACGTAACCCACTGGCATTGCACCGTGGCCGATGGCGAGCGCTCGCCGATTGGCCGTCCGCTGGGCAACGTGGTCTGCCGCGTGCTCGACAGTGATCTCAATCCAGTGCCGGCCGGTGTGCCGGGTGAGCTGTGCATCAGCGGCATTGGCCTGGCCCGAGGTTATCTCGGCCGCCCGGCGCTGACCGCCGAACGTTTCGTGGTCGATCCGCTGGGCGAGCAGGGTGCGCGTCTGTACCGTACCGGTGACCGCGCGCGCTGGACCAACGACGGTGTGATCGAATACCTCGGCCGTCTCGATCAGCAGGTCAAACTGCGCGGCTTCCGCGTCGAGCCGGAAGAGATCGAAGCGCGTCTGCTGGCCCAGGTTGGTGTGGCCCAGGCCGCCGTGCTGGTGCGTGAAACCGTCGCTGGCCCGCAACTGATCGGCTACTTCACCGCCACCGACACCAAGGAAGATCAGGACGCGCAAACCGCTCGCCTGAAAAACGCACTGGCCACCGAGCTGCCTGAATACATGGTCCCTGCGCAATTGATGCGCCTCGACGCCATGCCCCTGAGTCCGAGCGGCAAACTCGACCGCCGCGCCTTGCCCGAGCCGCAATGGCAGGTGCGCGAACACGTCGAACCGGTCTCCGAGCTGGAACAACAGATCGCCGCGATCTGGCGTGAAGTGCTGGGCCTGAAACAAGTCGGCCTGCGCGACGACTTCTTCGCCCTCGGCGGTCACTCGCTGCTGGCCACCCAAATCATCTCCCGCACCCGTCAGGCCTGCGACGTCGAACTGCCGCTGCGTGCCTTGTTCGAACACAGCGAACTGGGTGATTTCGCCGAGCAAATCCGCCAGATCCAGGCCAGCGGCCGCACCAACAAACAGCCACCGATCGACAAGGTCGACCGCAGCAAACCGGTGCCGCTGTCCTATTCCCAGCAGCGTATGTGGTTCCTCTGGCAGATGGAGCCCGACAGCCCGGCGTACAACGTTGGCGGCATGGCGCGCCTGCGTGGCGTGCTGGATGTCGGGCGTTTCGAGTCGGCGCTGCAAGCGCTGATCCTGCGCCACGAAACCCTGCGCACCACGTTCCCGAGCATCGACGGCGTGGCCCGCCAGCAGGTGCATGCCGAGACCGGCATGCGCATGGACTGGAAGGATTTCTCGAAATTCGCCGCCGACGTGCGCGAGCAGAAAGTCCAGCAACTGGCCGACGACGAAGCGCACCTGCCGTTCGATCTGGAAACCGGCCCGCTGCTGCGCGCCTGCCTGGTCAAGACTGCCGAGCACGAGCATTACTTCGTCCTGACCCTGCACCACATCGTCACCGAAGGCTGGGCGATGGACATCTTCGCCCGGGAACTCAGCGCGCTGTACGAAGCGTTTGTCGATGACCGCGATTCGCCGCTGGAACCGCTGCCGGTGCAGTACCTCGACTACAGCGTGTGGCAGCGCAACTGGCTGGAATCCGGCGAGCGTCAGCGTCAGCTCGACTACTGGACCGCGCAACTGGGGCGCGAACATCCGCTGCTGGAATTGCCGGGCGACCGTCCGCGTCCACCGGTGCAAAGCCACCAGGGCGAACTGTTCCGTTTCGACCTGAGCGACGATCTCGCCGCACGGATCCGGGCGTTCAACGCGCAGAACGGTCTGACCCTGTTCATGACCATGACCGCCGCACTCGCGACCTTGCTTTACCGCTACAGCGGCCAGACCGATCTGCGCATCGGCGCGCCGGTGGCCAACCGGATCCGTCCGGAAAGCGAAGGGCTGATCGGTGCATTCCTTAACACTCAAGTGCTGCGTTGCCAGCTCGACGGCCAGATGTCGGTCCGCGAGTTGTTCGAGCAAGTGCGTCACACCGTGATCGAAGGGCAGTCTCATCAGGACCTGCCGTTCGACCATCTGGTTGAAGCGTTGCAGCCGCCGCGCAGCGCCGCGTACAACCCGCTGTTCCAGGTGATGTGCAACGTGCAGCGCTGGGAATTCCAGCAGAGCCGCATGCTCGCCGGGATGACTGTCGAGTATCTGGCCAATGATGCGCGGGCGACCAAATTCGACCTCAACCTGGAAGTCACCGACCTCGATCATCGCCTCGGTTGCTGCCTGACGTACAGCACCGACCTGTTCGATGAGCCGACGATTGCGCGCATGGCCAGGCACTGGCGCAATCTGCTGGAAGCATTGATCGCCGACCCGCAGCAACGCCTCAGCGAACTGCCGCTGCTCGACGCCCCGGAGCAACAACAATTGCTCGACAGCCTTGGCGTCGAGCCGGGCGAGCGTCGTCTCGACCAGTGCATCCATCACCTGTTCGCCGAACAGGCGCTGGCGCGCAAGGACGCACCGGCCCTGACCTTCGCCGGGCAGACCCTGAGCTACGCCGAACTCGACGCCCGTGCCAATCGTCTGGCCTGGGCGCTGCGCGAGCGCGGTGTCGGTCCGCAAGTGCGGGTCGGCCTGGCGCTGGAGCGTTCGCTGGAAATGGTCGTTGGCCTGCTGGCGATCCTCAAGGCCGGCGGCGCCTATGTGCCGCTGGACCCGGAGTACCCGCTCGACCGCCTGCATTACATGATCGAAGACAGCCGCGTCGGCCTGCTGCTCAGCGACCGCGCGATGTTCAAAGCCCTCGGCGAATTGCCGTCGAACGTAGAGCGCTGGTGCCTGGAAGACGACAGCGCCGCGCTGGCCGATTACCCGGCTACCGAACTTCCTTTCATCAGCCTGCCGCAACATCAGGCGTACCTGATCTACACCTCGGGTTCCACCGGCAAGCCGAAAGGCGTGGTGGTGTCCCACGGTGAAATCGCCATGCACTGCCAGGCGGTGATCGAGCGCTTTGGCATGCGCCCGGACGACTGCGAGCTGCATTTCTATTCAATCAACTTCGACGCCGCCACCGAGCGCCTGTTGGTGCCGCTGCTCAGCGGCGCGCAGGTGGTGCTGCGTGCGCAAGGTCAGTGGGACGCGGAAGAAATCTGCGGCCTGATCCGCGAACATCGGATCAATATTCTCGGTTTCACCCCGAGCTACGGCAGCCAGTTGGCGCAGTTCCTCGCCACGCAAAACGACATCCTGCCAGTGCGCATGATCATCACCGGCGGCGAAGCGCTGACCGGCGAACACCTGCAACGGATTCGCGCAGCGTTCAAGCCGAGCCTGTTCTTCAACGCCTACGGCCCGACCGAAACCGTGGTCATGCCGCTGGCCAGTCTGGCGCCTGAAGTGTTGGAAGAGGGCGCCGGCAGCGTGCCGATCGGCAGCGTGATCGGTGATCGCGTAGCCTACATTCTCGACGCCGACCTGGCGCTGGTGCCGCAAGGCGCGACCGGTGAATTGTTCGTCGGCGGCGCCGGCCTGGCCCAGGGTTATCACGACCGCGCCGGCATCAGCGCCGAGCGTTTTGTCGCTGACCCGTTTGCCGCCGATGGCGGGCGCATGTACCGCACCGGTGACCTGGTGCGCCAGCGCGCCGACGGTCTGGTGGAGTATCTGGGTCGGATTGACCATCAGGTGAAGATCCGTGGTTTCCGTATCGAGCTGGGCGAGATCGAAACCCGCCTGCTCGATCACGACTCGATCCGCGAAGCCGTGGTGCTGGCGCTGGATGCGCCGAACGGCAAGCAACTGGTCGGCTATCTCGTGACCGAGGTCGCTTCGCGAAGCGAAGCCGAGCAGGCTGCACTGCGTGAAGCCCTGAAAGCGCACCTGAAGACGCAACTGCCGGACTACATGGTGCCGACGCATTTGATCCTGCTGGCGAGCATGCCGCTGACCGCCAACGGCAAGCTCGACCGTCGCGCCTTGCCGGCACCGGATCCGGAGCTCAATCGTCAGGATTACGTAGCCCCAAGTAACGAGCTGGAGCAGACCCTGGCGCAGATCTGGTGCGAGGTGCTCAACGTTGAGCAGGTCGGTCTCAACGACAACTTCTTTGAACTGGGCGGCGACTCGATCCTGTCGATTCAAGTGGTCAGCCGGGCACGGCAGCAGGGCATTCATTTCAGCCCTCGTGACCTGTTCCAGCACCAGACCGTGCAGTCCCTGGCCGCTGTTGCCAGTCGCAGTGAAACCGTGACCGCCGAGCAAGGTCTGGTGAATGGCGAATCGCGTCTGACGCCGATCCAGCACTGGTTCTTCGACACCGAGATTCCCGAGCGTCAGCACTGGAACCAGGCATTGCTGCTGGAACCGACTGTTGTGCTTGAACCGCATCGTCTGGAACAGGCGTTGCTGGCCGTGATCGAGCAGCATGACGCCTTGCGCCTGCGCTTCACCGATGCCAACGGCGTATGGCAGGCGACCCATCAACCGGTCACCGATGCTGCCGTGCTGTGGCAGGTTCGCGTGCCGTCGATGGACAAATGCGCGGCTCTGTTCGCCGACGCCCAGCGCAGTCTCGACCTTGCCCAAGGCCCGCTGCTGCGTGCGGTGCTGGTCGATGGGCCGGACGGTCAGCAACGGCTGTTCATCGCGATTCATCACCTGGTGGTCGACGGTGTGTCGTGGCGCGTTCTGCTCGATGATCTGCAAACCGTGTATCGCCAGCTCGACGCCGATCAGTCAGTGAAACTGCCGGCGAAAACCAGCGCCTTCAAGGACTGGGCGGCGCGTTTGCAGGCCTACGCCGGCAGCGAATCCCTGCGTGAAGAACTGAGCTGGTGGCAAGCGCAACTGGCCGGCCCGAACGCCGAGTTGCCGTGCGAACGTCCTGATGGTGGTCGCGAGAATCGTCACGCGCAAACCGTCAGCGTGCGTCTGGACGCAGAAAAAACCAAACAACTGCTGCAACAGGCACCGAGCGCCTATCGCACGCAGGTCAACGACCTGTTGCTGACCGCGCTGGCCCGCGTGCTGTGCCGCTGGAGCGGCCAGCCATCGGCGCTGATTCAACTGGAAGGCCACGGCCGCGAAACCCTGTTCGACGAGATCGACCTGACCCGCACCGTTGGCTGGTTCACCAGCGCCTATCCGCTGCGTCTGACTCCGCACAACATCGAAGAAGCCGCAGGGCAGGGCGCTTCGATCAAGGCGATCAAGGAACAACTGCGTGCCGTTCCGCACAAGGGCCTCGGTTATGGCGTGCTGCGTTATCTGGCCGATGACGCCAGTCGTGCAAGCATTGCGGCATTGCCGAACGCGCCAATCACCTTCAACTACCTCGGCCAGTTCGACCAGAGCTTCGGCAGTGATGCGCTGTTCCGTCCGCTGGATGAGTCGGTCGGCGCGGCCCACGATCCGCACGCACCGTTGCCGAACGAGTTGAGCGTCGACAGTCAGGTGTACGGCGGGGAATTGCTGCTGCGCTGGACCTTCAGCGCCGAACGCTACGATGCGCAGACCATCAACGACTTGGCCGATGCCTATGTCGGCGAGCTGCAGAGCCTGATCGAACATTGCCTGCAAGACGAGGCCGGTGGCCTGACGCCGTCGGACTTCCCGCTGGCGAAACTGACCCAGGCGCAACTCGACGCACTGCCGGTGCCGGCGGCGCACATCGAAGACGTGTACCCGCTGACGCCGATGCAGGAAGGCATGCTGCTGCACACCTTGCTCGAGCCGGGCACCGGTCTGTACTACATGCAGGATCGCTACCGCATCAACAGCGAACTTGACCCCGAGCGTTTTGCCCAGGCGTGGCAAGCGGTGGTCGCCCGTCACGAAGCACTGCGTGCGTCGTTCTGCTGGAACGTCGGCGAAGACATGCTGCAAGTGATCCACACCCCGGGTCGTACACCCATCGAGTATCTGGACTGGAGCGCCATCGCTGACTCCGAGCAGGAGCCGAAACTGCAAGCGCTGCTCAAGGCCGAGCGCGAGGCCGGTTTCGATCTGCTCAATCAGGCACCGTTCCACCTGCGCCTGATCAAGGTCGGCGCGGCGCGTTACTGGTTCATGATGAGCAACCACCACATCCTGATCGATGCCTGGTGTCGTTCGCTGCTGATGAACGATTTCTTCGAGATCTACACCGCCCTTGGCGAAGGTCGCGAAGCGCAATTGGCAGTGCCACCGCGCTACCGCGATTACATCGGCTGGCTGCAACGCCAGAGCCTGGCCGAGGCGCGTCAGTGGTGGCAGCAGAACCTGCAAGGCTTCGAGCGCACCACGCCGATCCCGAGCGACCGGCCGTTCCTGCGTGAACATGCCGGTGAAAGCGGCGGCATGATCGTCGGCGACCGCTACACCCGACTCAATGTCGAGGACGGCGCCCGTCTGCGTGAGCTGGCCCAGGCCCATCAACTGACCATCAACACCTTCGCCCAGGCGGCGTGGGCACTGGTGCTGCGGCGCCTGAGCGGTGATCGCGACGTGCTGTTCGGCGTGACCGTGGCCGGGCGCCCGGTGGAGATGCCGGAGATGCAACGCACCGTCGGCCTGTTCATCAACAGCATCGCGCTGCGGGTGCAGATCCCGGCGGACGATCAGCGCGCCAGTGTGCGTCAGTGGCTGAGCGGTCTGCTCGACAGCAACATGCAGCTGCGCGAGTACGAATACCTGCCGCTGGTGAACATCCAGGAGCAGAGCGAACTGCCGAAAGGCCAGCCGCTGTTCGACAGCCTGTTCGTGTTCGAAAACGCCCCGGTGGAAGTCTCGGTGCTGGACCGTGCACAGAGCCTCAACGCGACCTCGGATTCGGGCCGTACTCACACCAACTTCCCGCTGACTGCTGTTTGCTACCCGGGCGACGACCTCGGTCTGCACCTGTCCTACGACCAGCGTTATTTCGACGAGTCGACCATCGAGCGCATGCTCGGCGAGTTCAAGCGTCTGCTGCTGGCGCTGGTCGACGGTTTCCATGGCGACATGGCCGACCTGCCGCTGCTGGGCCATGAGGAACAGGATTTCCTGCTCCACGGCTGCAACCAGAGTGAGCACGACTATCCGCTGGAACAGAGCTACGTCGAACTGTTTGAAGCGCAGGTCGCGCAACATCCGCAACGCATCGCCGCCAGTTGTCTCGATCAGCAACTGAGCTATGCCGAGCTGAACCAGAACGCCAACCGTCTCGGCCACGCACTGGTCGCGGCCGGTGTGCAGATGGATCAACCGGTAGCGCTGCTGGGCGAGCGCAATCTGGATCTGCTAGGCATGATCATCGGCAGCTTCAAGGCCGGTGCCGGTTACCTGCCGCTGGATCCGGGCCTGCCGAGCCAGCGTCTGCAACGCATCATCGAGCTCAGTCGCACGCCGGTACTGGTGTGCACCGAGGCTTGCCGTGAGCAGGCGAAGACCTTGCTGGATGAGTTCAGCTGCGCCAACCGCCCACGCCTGCTGGTGTGGGAAGAGGTGCAGGCGGGCGCGGTGTCGTCGGCGAATCCGGGCATCTTCAGCGGCCCGGACAACCTGGCCTACGTGATTTACACCTCGGGCTCCACCGGGTTGCCGAAAGGCGTGATGGTCGAACAGCGCGGCATGCTCAACAACCAGCTGAGCAAGGTGCCGTACCTGAACCTGAGTGACGCCGATGTGATCGCCCAGACCGCTTCGCAAAGCTTCGACATTTCGGTCTGGCAGTTCCTCGCTGCGCCGTTGTTCGGTGCGCGGGTGGACATCGTGCCGAACACCATCGCCCACGATCCACAAGGTTTGCTGGTGCATGTGCAACAGCAGGGCATCACCGTGCTGGAAAGCGTACCGTCGCTGATTCAGGGCATGCTCGCTTCGGATCGCCTGAGCCTCGATGGTCTGCGTTGGATGCTGCCGACCGGTGAAGCAATGCCGCCGGAACTGGCGCACCAATGGCTGCTGCGTTATCCGGAGATCGGTCTGGTCAACGCCTATGGCCCGGCGGAGTGTTCGGATGACGTGGCGTTCTTCCGCGTCGATATGGCCTCGACTCGCGGCAGTTATCTGCCGATCGGTACGCCGACCGACAACAACTTGTTGTACCTGCTCGATGGCGCGCTGGATCTGGTGCCGCTGGGTGCGGTGGGCGAGTTGTGCGTGGCGGGCACCGGTGTCGGTCGCGGTTATGTCAGCGATCCGCTGCGCACCGCGCCGGTGTTCGTACCGAACCCGTTCGGCGCGCCGGGCGAGCGTCTGTATCGCACCGGTGACCTGGCGCGCCGCCGCAGTGACGGCGTGCTGGAATACGTCGGCCGGGTCGATCATCAGGTGAAGATTCGCGGTTACCGGATCGAGCTGGGTGAAATCGAAGCGCGTCTGCATGAACAGCCGGAAGTCCGCGATGGCGCGGTGGGTGTGCAGGAAGGCGTGAATGGCAAGCATCTGGTCGGCTACCTTGTGGCCGCCGATACGGCACTGAACCCAAGCGAACGACTGGAACGAATCAAGCAGCGCCTGCGCGCCGAACTGCCGGAATACATGGTGCCGCTGCACTGGTTGTGGCTCGACCGGTTGCCGCTCAACGCCAACGGCAAACTCGACCGCAAGGCCCTGCCGGCGCTGGAGATCGGCCAGTTGCAGAGCCAGGATTACCTGGCGCCGCGCAGCGAACTCGAGCAGACCCTGGCCGATATCTGGGCCGAGGTGTTGAAGGTCGAGAAGGTCGGGGTACGCGACAACTTCTTCGAACTCGGCGGCCATTCGCTGCTCGCCACGCAGATCGCCTCGCGGGTGCAGAAAGCCCTGCAACGGGATGTGCCGCTACGGGCCATGTTCGAGTGCAGCACGGTGGAGGAACTGGCCGAATACATCGAAGGGCTGGCCGCCAGTGACATTACCGAGGAGAAGGTGGATCGGTTGAATGATCTGATGGCGGAGCTGGAGGGTTTGTAGTCTTCAGCGCCTGCGTGTTCAACACCATTCAACCTGTACATTCGCGTACATTTCCAGGGTTGACGATCAAGAACCGGCAGCTCAGTCTGCCGGTTCTCTTTTTTACCGTGCAGGTGAATCGATGGCTTTCTTCGAGGTTGACGGACAGGCGCTTCATTACATTGATCAAGGCACAGGCCCGGCGGTGCTGCTGGCCGGCAGTTACCTGTGGGACCAGGCCATGTGGGCACCGCAGATTGCCGCGTTGTCGCCGCACTATCGGGTGATTGCGCTGGACCTCTGGGGCCATGGTGAATCCGGGCGCTTGCCTGAAAACACCACATCACTGGATGACATCGCCCGTCAGGCACTGGCCTTGCTCGATCATCTGGAGATCGACCGGGTAACGCTGGTCGGGTTGTCGGTCGGCGGCATGTGGGGCGTGCGCCTGGCGCTGTCGGCACCGCAGCGGCTCAACGGTCTGGCGCTGATGGACACCTATGTCGGTGTAGAGCCGGAACCGACCCGCCAGTATTACTTCTCGCTGTTCAAACAAATCGAAGAAAGCGGAGAGATCTCCGAGCAACTGCTGGATATCGTGGTGCCAATCTTCTTCCGTCCAGGCATCGACCGCGAGTCGGCGCTCTATCAGGATTTCCGTGCAAAACTCGCCGGCTATTCCGCCGAGCGCTTGCGTCAAAGCATCGTGCCGATGGGGCGTATCACCTTTGGCCGGGACGATCTGCTGCAGCGTCTGGGCGAACTGAATGCAGCAACGACCTTGGTGGTCTGCGGCGATCAGGACAAACCCCGGCCACCGTCGGAAGCACAGGAAATGGCCGAACTGATCGGCTGCCCGTGTGTGCTGGTGCCGGAAGCGGGGCATATCTCCAATCTGGAGAATCCCGGGTTTGTGACGGAGGTGTTGTTTACTTTTCTGAACGAGCACAACCGCTAGAGCGAATCTCTCTTCGCGAGCAGGCGCCCGTTCAGGCGCCTGCAAACCAAGCGTTACATCGGCCCGAGAATCTTCGCCAGTTTGTCCGGCGTCGGCGCGCCTTGCTGTTGTTGCAGTTCACCCTTGTCGTCCATGTAGAAGATCGCCGGGGTCGCCTGCAATTCCAGATCCTCCATCAACTGCATGTTCGCTGCGAGTTTGGTCTGCACGGCGGCCGGAATATCCTTCATGGCCTTGAGCGTGCTGGCCTTGCCGGCCTTTTCGTGATCGTCCAGGGCCTTGGCCGGGTCCTTTGCCGCCAGCAGCGCAGCGGATTTGGCCGGGCTGTCTTCGCGGATGATGCCGACCATGATGTGCCGCAACTGCACTTTGCCTGCCTTGACCCAAGGGCGGGCCTGTTCCCAGAACATGTTGCAGTACTGGCAGTTCGGGTCGCTGAACAGGTACACCGTGCGCGGTGCGTCCTTTTTGCCGTCCTGAATCCAGTTGCTCGCCTCGAACTTGGCCCAGACTTCCTTGGCCATCGGCGCGTACACCAGTTTTTGCAGCGGTGCGCTGCTCAGGTCGTTGCCGTCGGCGTCGTACAGATTGCCCAGCAGTACATGCTTGCCGTCCGGCGTCAGGTACAGCGCCATGCCACGGTTCTGGTATTGCGCGGCGTAACCACGCAATCCGTCGGGCGCGTCGAACTGGCCGACAATTTTGGCGCCCTTGGCTTCGATCTTCTTGATCGCGTCAGGCAATTCTTCAGCGGCCTGCACCGACGGCAAGTGCAGCAGGGCGGCGCCCAGAGACAGCGTCAGCAGGTGGCGGAGGCGGGGCATGGCAGTTTCCTTGCAGAGGTGGCCGGTGCGGCGTTTGTAGTCGGATTGGGGATGTCGAAGTTTTCCAGAGCCCGGGCCAGGCTGGCGTTCGACAACTCGCCCAGATGGCTGGCCAGCAATTGACCGTCGGGGCTATAGAACAGCGTAGTCGGCAAGGCCATGGAACCCACGGCCTGACCCAGATGACCGCTGCGGTCGAACAGTACGTTGTTCAGGCTCAGGCCCTGGGTTTCGAGGAAGGTCGCGACGCTTTGCATGCTTTCGGCCTGGTTGACGAACAGGAACGTCAGGTCCGGGCGTTGCTGCTGGGCGTTTTCCAATACGGGCATTTCCCGGCGGCATGGCGGGCACCAGGTGGCCCACAGGTTGATCACCAGCGGGCCACCCTGATAGTCGGCGAGTTTCACGGTTTCCCCGGCGGCGTTGCGCAGGGTGATGTCCGGCAGGCGCGTGCCTTGTTCATAGATGTTCAGCGACAGGGTCGCCAGCACCCAGAACGCCACACCGCTGGCCACACCGAAACCCAGCGGTCGACGCAAACCCGGCCGGCGCCAGCCGCGATACAACGCCGCCAGCAACAGCACGATCACCCCCGGCCAGGCGAGAAAGCCGCCATCGCGCAGGTCGATGATCTGCCACGGATCGTTGCGATAGTGACCCCAGTACACGGCGACAAACGCGATGCGCGCCGCGAGCATGCCCAGCAAGAACAGGCTGAACAGCGCCGACTCGGGGTTATCGCCACCGCGTTTGGCCACCCGCCAGCCGACGAAAGTCGCCAGCGCCAGGGCGCTGATCAGCAGCAGGTGATTGAGCGCAATGGCAAAGGTGCCGAGGGTGAAGGTCAGCATTAACGGGCGTCTCGGGTGGTGGTCCAGCGTTGCAGGAAGGTGTCGGCATCGACCTCGCCGGTGATGCGCTGGCTGCGGCGCTCTTCACCGTCGGTGCCGATCCACACAAAACTCGGTGGCCCCGGCACCTTGTAGCGGCCGAGCAGCTCGCGGCTGGCGGCATTGTCATCGGTGACGTCGAGACGCAGCAAACGTACATCGCTCAGGGCCTGCATCACCCGTGCCTGGCCAAACACCTTTTTCTCCATGACTTTGCACGATGTGCACCAGTCGGCGTAATAATCGAGCAGTACCCATTGGCCCTGAGCCTTGGCGGTGTCGAGTTCGCGTTGCAGGGCCGCTGGGTCCTTGATCGTAATGAACGCTTCATGACCGTTCGGTGCCGCCGTGCCGGTGCGTCCGACGCTATACACCTGCAAAGGTTGAAACGGATCATCGCTGCCACCCGCTGCACCCACCACCAGCAAACTGCCCCACAGTCCCAGCAACAGCGAGCTGGCTCCGAACAACTGGGCCACCCGGCCGAAGCCTTCGGACTGTTTCCAGGCACTATAGGCCGCGATCAGCAGCAGCGCGCCGCACAGCGCGAGCCACAGCGACGAGTCCAGCACCGGACGCAGCATCAACACCGCCGTGCCGAGGAACAGGAAGCCGAAGACGCCCTTGAGCAGGTTCATCCACGCGCCGGGTTTCGGCAGGAAGCGATTGCCGACCGTCACCAGCACCAACAGCGGGATGCCGATGCCGATGCCCAGGGCAAACAGGATCAAGCCGCCGTGCAGGGCATTGCCGCTCTGCGCGATGTAGAGCAGGGCACCGGCCAGCGGTGCGGTCATGCACGGGCCGACGAGCAGACCGGACAACGCACCCAGTACACCCGCACCGACCAGACTGCCGCCGCTGCGACTGCGCGAGGCGTGCTCCAGCCGATCACGCACGGCCACCGGCAATTGCAGTTCAAAGAAGCCGAACATCGGCAGCGCCAGAATCACGAACACCGCCGCGAACGTCCCGAGCAACCATGGGTTTTGCAACCAGGCCTGAAGGTTTGCTCCCAGCAGCGCGGCGATCACGCCCATTGCCGCATAAACCAGCGCCATACAAATCACATAGCTGCTGGCCAGGGCGAAACCGCGACGCGGCGTGGCACCGCTGCCGACCACCATGCCCGCCAGAATCGGCAGCATTGGCAACGAACATGGCGCAAAGGCCAGCAACAGGCCGAGCCCGAAGAACACCAGCAGGCTCCAGCCCAGCGAGTGCTGTTGCAGGCCGCTGGCCAACGCTTGATCCTGCGCCTCATCCGTCGCCGCAGCGGCCGCTTTGCCACCGAGATCGATCACCCGGGTCTGCGGCGGATAACACAGGCCGGCGTCGGCGCAGCCCTGATAACTGACCTTGATCTGGCCTTTGGCTGCCGCCGGGATTTTCAGTTCAAGACCCTGGCGATAGACCGTCTGTTCGCCGAAGTACTCGTCGCTGTGGGATTCGCCTTCGGGCAGAGTCGGGGCGTTCTCCGCCGCCAATCCATCGAATTTCAGGCGTTTCTGATACAGGTAGTAACCGTCGGTGATCTGCCAGAACAGTTGGGTTTCGCCAGAATCCAGACGTTCGGAGGTCAGGACGAAGGCCTTGTCGACCGGGAGAAATTCCGGTTTTGTCGCAAAAGGGTCGTTCCCTGCCTGGGCCAGACCCGAAATCAACAGTGCAAACAATAAAAAAATATGACGCATGGTGGAGCCTTGTCCCTGTGCAAGTGATGAACACGATGGGTGGTGGCGATTAACCGATGATTAACCGCGTTTGTGCCTGCTCATCGTACATTGAACCTGGAACAGGCTCAGTGCCGATCACAATGTTGTTACTGCGATCGGCACGTGATCGGATCAGATAACGTCGCTGTAGGTCAGTCTGAACTCCGACATCGGAGGATGGGATGCCTCCCATTGTCTTGCGAAGCCCTTAGCGGCGGTAATTTGCGCTGGCGTCATACTCTCGGCGATAACTTCAAGGCTTCTTCTTGCTTCGGAGTGGCGTCGAAATTCGCGTGTGCTTTCGATGACCAGCCAGATCAGCCCATAACCTTTGACCAGGTCTTGCGTGGTGCCGTATTCGGTATCGATCCCGTCGTCATTGGTGTAGATACCCCCCAGGGCGTAACCGAATTCCAGAACCCCATTGACGTCACTCATTGCTGCACGCTTCTCCATCAATTGACGCCTGACTGGAAGATTCCGACTGACGGAAGGCCGGTTCGCATACCAGTGAATCGCTTTGGAAAAGCCGGCATCGGATGCGGTTTTCAACAGTAGATCAACGGTTGTCCTGCGTGTTGTCGCGTCGGGAATCACGGCTGGATCCGTGTCGTATTTGACTGCAAGGATGTAAGTAGCCTCCATGGAACCTGCGTCGGCGGCTTTCTTCAATGTTTTTACATCGTGATCAATTTCGTACAACTGGAGCATGGCTTCGGCGTTGCCTTTGTCAGCCTCTGCCTGGGCCAGTTCTTTGGCTTTTTTCAGTGACTCGACGTCCGCCAGTCGCAGCAGAGCGTAAACGTGATTCTGGGCTGCAGCGAGTTGATACCATCGTTTTTTCTCTTCAGGATCGCTGCTTGTTTCGCGCCTTTCTATCTCGCCCATCGCGTATTGCGAGAGTCGATCGCCCCCGATTGCGCCGATGGTGAGAAAGGGTTTTGCCTGGTTGAACTCGCCGAGGTTGTACAGCGCCATCCCTCGGGTGATTGCTTCTTTTGCCTGATCATCAACTCGGGTCACGTAGTTGCTCAAGGTGTTCCGCAGGTTGAACAGGAACGATAGGGTGCTGGCATGAGAGTACATTGTGAATACCTGTTTCAAGTGGATTGGAATATGACTTGCCGATCCAGACTATCGAGCTGTATTCCCCAAGTGCGGTATGTATGTAGTGCAGACGAAGATTGAGTGCGGCTCCCTTGTCGCTATGACGTTGGGGGCATAATGTCGACTTAATCGGCCAACCGCCTAATCGGCATTTTTCTACGGGACTCACCATGCACGTACTGGTTTGCGAAGACGATGAGTTGATCGCCAGCGGCATCGTCGCCGGGCTGACGGCCCAGGGCTTGACGGTCGAACACGTCAACACTGCCTCCAAGGCCCGGGCGATCCTCAAGGTCGCCGAATTCGACGTGATGGTGCTCGACCTCGGTTTGCCGGATGAGGACGGCCTCAAACTGCTGCAGCAACTGCGCCAGCAAGGTCTGGAAATTCCCGTACTGATCCTCACCGCGCGGGATTCGGTGACCGACCGGGTCGACGGCTTGCAGTCCGGCGCCGACGATTACCTGCTCAAGCCTTTCGATTTGCGTGAACTGTTCGCCCGTCTGCAAACCCTGTTGCGTCGGGTGGCCGGGCGCAGCGTCAACCTGATCGAACACGGCGCGCTGACCTACGACCCGAGCAGCCGTGAAACCACGCTGGCCGGCCGTTCGGTGGACCTGTCCCGCCGCGAACAGTCCCTGCTGCAAGCCCTGCTGCACAACCGTGGCCGGGTGCTGTCCACCGAGCAATTGAAGGACAGCGTCTACGGTTTCAGCGATGAACTGGAGAGCAACGCCCTCAACGTGCACATCCATCACCTGCGCAGCAAACTGGGCAAAGGCATCGTCGAAACCGTGCGTGGTCTCGGTTATCGCCTGGGCCCGGCCGATGGTGGAGAACCTGACAAGTGATGAGTCTGCGCCTGCGTCTGAGCCTGACCCTCGGCGCCGCGTTCGCGCTGATCTGGGCCCTGGCGGCCGCCTGGATGCTCAGCGACCTGCGCAATCAGATGATGTTTTCCCTCGACCAGCGGCTGGTGGCGTCGGCGCGGATGGTCGCCGGGTTGCTGGAGCAATTGCCGGCGATCCCGAGCAAGGGCGAGGGCACCCATTTCAGTGCCGAACAACTGAACATTCCCGGCGGCATGGCCTGTCAGGTCAGTTCGTTGCGTGGCGAGATTCTCGCCCGCAGCCACAACAATCCGGAACAGGCACTGGAAGCGCAGAAAATGGGCTTCCACGATCAAATGATCGACGGCGCGCCCTGGCGCACGTTCACCCTGGCCCGGGGCGATGTGCGGATCACTACCGCCGACCGGGTGATCGAGCGCGAAGCCCTGAACATGTCGATCCTGCTGGCGGCCTCGGTGCCGGTGGGCGTGGCACTGCTCGGCTGCCTGTGCCTGCTGTGGCTGGGGATCGGTCAGGGGCTGGCGCCGCTCAATCGCTTGCGCGAAGCCTTGATGCGCCGCAACGCCGACTCCCTCGAACCGTTGCAGTTGCAGTCATTCCCCAGCGAACTGAAACCGCTGCTGGAAACCCAGAACCAGCTGTTCCAGCGCATCGGCAAGACCATCGAGCGCGAACGTCGCCTGACCGGTGACGCGGCCCATGAACTGCGCAGCCCGCTGACGGCGATCAAGACCCACCTGCAAGTGGCGCGCATGACCGACGGCAGCGCCCGCGATCAGTCCCTGGCCCGGGCCGAGGAGGGCGCCGATCGCCTGCACCGCACCCTGGAACAATTGCTGTTGCTGGCCCGGGTCGAGGGCAGCCTGTCGTTCGACGATGGCGTGCAGTGCAGCGCCGAGCAAGTAGCGAGACTGGCGATTCAGGACTCCGCCAGCGACGAGCGGCAGCGGATCAAAATGCACCTGCCTGAAAAACTGTCCAGCGCACCGCTGCAAATGCCGGCGGTGTTGTCGATTGCGGCCTTGCGCAATCTGCTCGATAACGCCCTGCGCCATACCCCGACGGAAGGTGCCGTGGAACTGAGTGTGGAAACCATCGGCAACCGCGTGCGTTTCGTCGTTCGCGATCATGGGCCGGGGATTGCACCGGACGATCTGCAACACCTGACCCAACGCTTCTGGCGCAACGGCCAGAGCACCGGCTGCGGGCTCGGGCTGGCGATAGTCCAGGCAATTGTCCAGCGCTGTGCCTGTACCCTGCATTTCGACAGTCGCCCGGATGGCTTGCGGGTCGAACTGACCATGCCGCTGCAACCGGCCTGAGTCCGGCACATCAAATGTAACCTCTCTCCATTGGTCATTAGCCGGGCGCGCCGCTATTGTCGCCGCAGCCTTTGACTCAATGGATTGAGGGAAACAGCGCCATGGATGCATCCATCTATATTTGTCCGGCCACTGCGGCCGATACCGGCATCATCAGCCGCATCGTCGAGCGTTCGATCCGCGTCGGCTGTGCACTCGATCATCGTAACGATCCACACCTCGTAGACGTCTGGATTCGTCAGCAATCGACGGAACACATCAGCGCCTGGCTGGCCGACCCACAGCGTTACCTGAACATTGCGCTATTGCAGGACCGTCCGGTGGGTGTCGGCATGGCGCTGGCCAATGGCGATATCACGCTGTGTCATGTGCAGCCGGAATGGTTTCGCCGGGGCGTCGGCCGGGCGCTGATGACTGACCTTGAAGGCTGGCTGCTGACTCGTGGCAGCGCCCGTTCCGTGCTCACCAGCACCCGCACCGGTGAAGCCTTTTATCGGCGTCTGGGTTATCGCGAATCGGCGCCGCCGCTCATTCGCCACGGCATGCGCAGCCTGCCGATGCACAAGTCGCTGCCGCTGTCGGCATGACAACTCGCTCAAGGGTGTAAATCCTCGACGTGCTGGTGCGTTTCCAGAACAGGAAAACCTGCATGTGCGCCCCGGGACCGGAACGCGCACCTGTGCGGTGTGCAGTTTTGGTCACTATCCATAGCGAATTGAGGGGTCGAGAGATGTCAGTCGCCACCAGCCTTATCGAAGAGTCGTCGGCCCGGATCGCCTCCGCGCCGGCGGAAACGCTGTATCAGTTCAATGAATCGCCGCTGCTGGCCCGTCAGAGCCAGCAGGAATCCAATGCCCGCAGCTACCCGCGGCGCATTCCCCTGGCGCTGAAGCGTGCCAAGGGTCTGTATGTCGAGGACGTTGAAGGCCGCACCTTCATCGATTGCCTGGCCGGTGCCGGCACCCTGGCGCTGGGGCACAACCACCCGGTGGTGATCGAGGCCATCCAGCAAGTGCTGGCCGATGAGTTGCCGCTGCACACCCTCGACCTGACCACGCCGGTGAAGGACCAATTCGTTCAGGATCTGTTCGGGTTGCTGCCGCCAGCATTGGCCAAGGAAGCGAAAATCCAGTTCTGCGGCCCGACCGGCACCGACGCCGTGGAAGCCGCGCTGAAACTGGTGCGTACCGCCACTGGCCGCAGCACCGTGCTGTCGTTCTCCGGCGGTTACCACGGCATGAGCCAGGGCGCGTTGAGCCTGATGGGCAGCCTGGGGCCGAAGAAACCGCTGGGCGCGCTGCTCAGCAACGGCGTGCAGTTCATGCCGTTCCCGTATGACTACCGTTGCCCGTTCGGCCTCGGTGGCGCGGCGGGCGTGAAGGCCAACCTGAGTTACCTGGAAAACCTGCTCAATGACCCGGAGGCTGGCGTGCAACTGCCGGCGGCGGTGATCGTCGAGGCGGTGCAGGGTGAGGGCGGGGTGATCCCGGCGGACATCGAGTGGCTGCGCGGTCTGCGTCGCATCACCGAAAAGGCCGGCGTCGCGCTGATCGTCGACGAGATCCAGAGCGGTTTCGCCCGCACCGGCAAGATGTTCGCCTTCGAGCACGCCGGCATCACCCCGGACGTGGTGGTGTTGTCCAAAGCCATCGGTGGCAGCCTGCCGCTGGCGGTGGTGGTCTATCGCGACTGGCTCGACACCTGGCAGCCGGGTGCCCACGCCGGCACCTTCCGTGGCAATCAGATGGCGATGGCTGCCGGTTCTGCGGTGATGCGTTATCTGGTCGAGCACAAGGTCTGCGAACACGCCGCCGCCATGGGCGAACGCCTGAGCGAGCATCTGCATATTCTGCAGCGTGATTTCCCGCAACTGGGCGACATTCGCGGTCGTGGCCTGATGCTCGGTGTCGAGCTGGTGGATCCGGACGGTGCACCGGATGCACTGGGCCACCCACCGGCCTTCGCACGTCTGGCGCCGCTGGTGCAGCGTGAATGCCTCAAGCGCGGGCTGATTCTGGAGCTGGGCGGGCGTCATGGTGCGGTAGTGCGCTTCCTGCCGCCGCTGGTGATCACCGCCGCCGAAATCGACCGCGTCGCCGAAATCTTCGGCCGTGCTCTGAGCGCCGCGACCGCCGCCCTGTAAATTTTTCGCCGCGCCGAACGTTCCTTCTACATACCCGGCTGCACCCGTCGTGCAGCCCACCCCTACAACGATGGAGACACAGCATGACGTCAGTATTCGACCGCGAGGACATCCTCTTTCAGGTCGTGGTCAACCACGAAGAGCAGTACTCGATCTGGCCGGATTACAAGGCCATCCCGGAAGGCTGGCGCACCGTGGGCAAGAGCGGCCTGAAGAAGGAATGCCTGGCCTACATCGACGAAGTCTGGACCGACATGCGTCCGCTGAGCCTTCGCCAGAAGATGGAAGCGCAAGCGGCTGCACAGTAAGTCTTCAGCCAAAAAGAAACCCGCTGGACTGGAAACAGTCAGCGGGTTTTTTCATGTCCGGAGGTTCGGTGTTACGCGCCGCTCAAGCCTTTGAGCAGCGCATCCACATTGCTTTCCAGCTCCGCCACCGGATCCGCCGCATCGGTGCTCAGCACCAGCAGCTGACTGCCCGACTCGGCAATCGCCGCTTTCACCGCATCCGACGGCTGTCGATGGTGCAATACCACCGCCACGTCGTTGTCTTTGAGCGTTGCTGTCAATTTTTTCAGGTCTTCCGGCGTCCATTCGGCGTCCGGTCGCGGATCCTGCCCGACCAATTCCAGATTCAGGCTGCCGATCAGATAGCCGAAGTGATCGCTCAGGCTCATCACGCTCAGATTGTCGGCACTGGCCAGACGTGCCTCGCTGTCGGCACTGAGTTTCAGCAGGCGCTGTTTCAGTGCGGCCAGGTTGGCTTCGATCTTCGGTTTGTCCTTCGGCGCCAGACGCACCAGGTCCGCCGCCATCACGTCGGCCATGCGCCCCATGTTGTTGCTGGCCAGCCACGGCTGGCTGTTCAGGCCGTCGACTTTCAGCCCCGGTTGTACGGCGATGCCGGGCAGAGCGCCGTCCACCGGGCGGGCGGCATCGACTTCGACGATGCGGATGTTGCTGCGTCGGGCCATCGGGTACAGCGGGTCATCAGCCCACAGCGAGCGCACGCCGATCACCGCATCGGCGCCGCTGGCCAGTTTGTCCAGTGCCGGCGCGCCGCGCCCGGTGAAGTAGGCGGACTGACGGCTGCCCGGCAGGTTTGCCGGCGCCGCGCGTTCGAGGCTGATGTCGGTGCCCTTGAGCAGCACTTCGCCCAAACCATAGGTGATCGGCAGCGAGGCCAGAACGCGCACGGGTTTTTCGGCGGCCAGCAATGGGCTGGAGACTGCGCCGCTGAGGGCGATGGCCAAGACAAGTTGTCGCAATGAAAAAGACATTTATCCAAGGTTCCCTTTCAGACTGGGGACGACGCCCCGGGCAATGGCGGCGAGGGCGAAGCCGATACCGGCGACGAGGATGATCGCGGCGCCGGACGGAATCGGCAGGTCGAACACGATGGGCGCAAGAATCCCGCACAGCGTACTGACCGTGGCGATCAGCACCGAACACCAGAAAAAACCCTTAAGTGACTGGCTGAGCAATCGCGCGGCAGCCGCCGGAATCACCAGCAGCGCGCCGACCAGAATTGCGCCGATGACTTTCACCGCCGCAACGGTGATCAGGGTCACCAGAATCACGAACAGATAATCCAGGGTCTTCACCGCGACGCCGCGCACCGCTGCCAGTTGCGGGTTGAAACTCGCAAGCATGATGCGGTTGTACAGCGGCAACGCCAGCGCCATCACCAGCGAACCGACGATGGCCAGCACCGCCAGATCATTGCCGTTGACCGTCAGCACCGAGCCGAACAGCACGTTCTCCAGGATGTGCACGTTGATCTTGCCCGCGAGGATCAGCAGCAGGCTGGCGCCCAAGGCGAGGGAGACCGACAGGAACACGCCGATCAAAGTGTCGGGTGCAAGGCCAGTACGGTTGCGCAGGTAATTGAGCAGGATGCCGAACAGCAGGCAGTAACCGAACAGGCTGCCGTACGGCCCGGTGTAGGGCTCGCCGAGCAGAATGCCGATGGCCACGCCGGTCAGTGCCGCGTGCCCGACCGCCTCGGAGAAGAACGCGAAACGCTTGACCACCACCAGCGTGCCGAGGCCACCCAGCACGGGGCCGATCAGCAAACCGGCAAGCAGTGCGTTGACCACAAAACCGTAGGCCAGGGCTTCCGGCAAGTATCCGGACGACGCCCAGCCCTGCACCATCAAACGAAAGGCTTCGTAACTCATCAGGCAGCGCTCCGTGGATGGGTCGAGAACAGGGTCAGCAGGCGTTCCGGGGTCAGCGCCTGCTGCGGCGTGGCGTCGAACAGCACCCGGCGGTTGAGGCCGGTGACGCGATTGGCCAGACGCCCGACGGCTTCCAGGTCGTGCTCGATCCACAGCACGGTGATGCCCGCCGCGCGCCAGTCGCCGAGCAGGCGTTCGAACACCTGGATCCCGGCTTCGTCGAGGGCCGACATCGGTTCATCCAGCACCAGCAATTTGGGAGCAGGGATCAGGCCTTGGGCGAGCAGCACCCGCTGACGCTCACCGCCGGACAGCGCACCCATCCGGCGCTTGCGCTTGTCCTGCATGCCGACCCGCTCCAGCGCATCACCGATGGCGCCGGCGTAGCGCTTGCTCAGGCCGAGAAAAGCCGGCCGGCGCTGGCACATGGCGGCCATGAAATCGTCGACGGTCATCGGCAGACCCCGATCGAATTCCAACGCCTGCGGCACATAGCCGATGGTGCCGGGTTCCCCTGGCCATTGCAGGCTGAGCCGGCCCTGATGGGGCATCTGCCCGAGCAGGGTCTTGATCAACGAACTCTTGCCGCCGCCGTTGGGGCCGACCAGCGCATGCACGTGACCGGGCTGCACCTGGAAGCTGACCTTGTCCAGAATCGTGGTGCGACCCAGCGTCAGGCTGACCTCGGCAAATTCCAGGGTCGGGCCATTACTGACGATTGAGAGGTTTTCCTGTGCCGTCATGCGCCTGACTCCTGAATCGCCCGAACCACGGTGTCGAGGTTGCCGGTCATTTCCTTTTCGTACTTGTCGGCGGTGTATTCGCCGTAGGAAATGTGCGACAGCGGGTACAGCTTCACACCGGATTCGCGCTGGATGGTCTCGACGTAGGTGGACGGGAAATCCATCTCCGAAAAGATCACCTTCACGTCCAGTTCCCGCAGTTGATCGATGGTTTTCTTCAACTGGCTCGGGCTCGGCTCGATGCCGTGGGCCGGCTCGACCACCGCTGTCACCTCCAGGCCAAACTCGCGCAGCAGGTAGTCGTAAGCCGCGTGAACGGTGGCGACCCGCAGTTCGGCGTTCGGCGCCTGGGTCAGTTTCGCCAGGGCGTCGGCGCGCATCTGCCGCAGGCGCTTGCCGTAGGCGCGGGCGTTCTGGGTGTAGGTCCTGGCGTTGTCCGGGTCGAGCTTGCCCAGCTCCCGGGCGATGTTGTTGACCTGGGCAATCGAAGCACTGATCGACAGGAAGGTGTGCGGGTTCACCACTTTGCCGGCACCGCGTGCCGCGACCCCGGTCGCGGCCAGCAGCGGCACGTTTTCGTTGGCTTCGATGGTCTTGATGTCCGGCGTTTCGCTGGCGGCGATCATGCGGTCGGCGAAGTCGTCATGGCCGACGCCGTTGAGCACGATCACGTCCAGCCCGCTGATGCGTTTGATGTCTTCGGCCCGGGGCTCGTAGGCGTGCGGATTGAAACCGGCGGGAATCAGCGGCACGACATCGGCCTTGTCGCCGACGATGTTCGCCACATAGCTGTAATAAGGGTGCAGGGTGATGCCGATGCGCAGGCGTTTGGCCGGATCGGCACTGGCCAGCGGGCTCAGCAGGCAGGCGCACAGGCCGATCAGCAGCAGGCGCAGGAAGGGGCGGCGTTGAGATGAATTAGGCATGGGCAAGCGGTCTTCTCTCGAATGAAGGCGAGGGTTCAATGACGATGTTCGCGGGTCACCCCGGCATCGAATTGCGCGACGATCTGTTTCCACCCGGCGGCGGTCAGTGCCGCGTCGGACAGGTCTGTCGGTGCCTGCAGGTCAGCGGCGCGGTTGAGCCAGATGTCCGGCGCGGCGTCGTTCAGGCGCATCAGAAACGAGCCGGCCACGGCCGGTGCCTGGCTGCGGCCGAAGTACGCGGCGTTGGCCAGCAATTGCCAGGCATGGCCGCCACGGCTCACGGAACTGGCGTCCTGGGCGAACGGCGCAAAACCGTCGTCTGCCAGGTTCTGCGGGGTTGGCAGCGCTTGCTGTTCTTCACGCAACAGGTGGATTTCGTCGAGGGTCACCCGCAGGTCCGCGTAGATGCCTTGCTCGCTGGCGCCGAGGTCGCGACGGGCGTCGAGCTGATGGCCGGAAACCGGCTCCGGTTCATGGGAAACACCTCGCCACGCCACTACGGAGCCGGCGACCGCGAGGATCAACAGGCACATCAGCAACACATTGAGGGTTTCATGGCCGGCGCCGGCGGGGCGCACGATTTGAGTGGTCGGCGTGGTCATGGGGCTTCGATATCCGCTTGGTCGATTTCGACCACATGGCCGGGGCCGGCGTCGAACAGCACGTAGAACTCGGCGCCGGGTTTCTTGAAGGTCAGGGTCGAATCGGCACCCAGCTTGCCCGGCACCAGGATGGTCTCGTCGTAACCGATCACATCGAGGGTCACCCCCGGTGCGCCGCTGCCGTCGGAGAAACCGCCGGTGCATTTGATCTGCTCGGCATCGATGGCCTTGCACTCGCACATCGGGTTGTGGGCCAGGGTGCTGGCGCTGAAGCCGGCGCACAGTGCCAGCAAGGCAGCGTTCATGATCGGGTGGAAAGGGCGGCTCATGGTTTGGCTCCTTGTTTGTTCAGCCAGGCAAGGGTGGCGGGTGAGGCCTGGCTCAGCGGAATCGAGGCTTGGTGCATGCTGCCGTCCCAGCCTTCCATGGTGATCCACAGCTCGGCGTCGGCGGCGGTCTTTTCCGGCACCGGCAACCGGGTGCCCATGCGGTACGGCGTGCCGAAGAAAATCACGCCGGCAGCCCGCAGGCTGCGGGGTTTGCCGATGCGCAGGTAGGTCGCCTTGACGTGATCGATGCAGTCGTCGCAAAGGGCGGCGCTGAAGTCCTTCATGTAACCGGCAGGGCCGGTCAGGATCGGCGCCTGATTGCGCAGCTCCGCCAGACGCAGGCTCCAGGGACCGACCTGGATCTCGCCGATCTCCCGTTCGCCCAGTCCACTGTCGCCACGAAACAGCGAAGCATCGGCAAAGTACTTGGGCATGAACCCGAGCGGGATCAGCAACAGCAGGACATTGAGGTGGAATCGCCACTTGTGCCAGAACCGGCTCAGGCGCGAGGGTGATATTGCTTTGCTCTGGCTCACGGGCTCACCTCCGAAGGTTCCTGTCGGGAAGTCGAGCGTGGTATCGCCTTGCGGTTTCTCTTGTCTTCACGCTTGAGGGCGTTGAGCGTGGCCAGTGCGGTGCGTTTGGTCCAGATCAGCAGCCCGCTGAGGACCATCATGCTCAGCAGCAAACCAAAGAAGAACCAGATCAGTTTGATCCATATCCCGCCGAAATCGCCGGTGTGCAACGGACGCATGGATTCGGTGACGAATTCTACGGCCGACCGGTCGGACAGCAGGCGTGAGGCGGCAATCTCACCGTTGTAAGGATTGAGCGTGGCAGTCTGGAACATCAGCGGATACCAGCCGCGACCACCCACACTCATGTGGCTGTAGGCGTTGCCGGGCAGGCTGACGAAACTGGCTTCCAGCCCCGGGATTTTTGTCTGGGCGATCTCGATGGCCGAATCCAGGCTGATCTTTGGCGGGGGCGTGCCGTCGGCGGAGATCGGCACACTTTCACGGGACATGGCCGGAATGATCGGCTCGCTGGAAATCGAAATCTGAAAGTCGAACAGCAGGGCGCGGATCAGAAACCAGACCCCGGTGATGGAAATCACCGCGATGAACCAGATCGACCAGATACCGCTCAAGCGATGGAAGTCGCCCCAGAAGATTCGCGCGCCGTGGTTGAAGCGCAGGGTCGGACGGAAAAAGCCCTTCCAGAAGCGCTTGTACACCACCAGCCCGGTCACCAGCGACGCCAGCATCGGCAGCCCGAGGAACGACACCAGATACCAGCCCCAGCTGAAACCGTTGGTGAACGGCACCAGCCACCAGCCGTGCAAGGCGCGGGTGAAGGCCTTGAAGTCAAAGGTCGGCGCGGTGCCCTGGATGACCCCGGTGTACGGATTGACGTAGACCGTCAGCGAGCGGCCGTCGGGGTAGCTGACCTCGACGTCGAGGGCAAAGTGCGACTCGTCAGGCCGGCTGATGCTTTGCACCAGCGTCTGCGGTTCGGCTTTTTTGATTTCGGCGAGGATCTGGTCGTAACTCAGGCGCGGTGCGTCGTCCGACGGTGCGCTGGCGCGCATCTGCGGGTTGGCCAGCCAGACGATTTCCTGGCTGACGACTGCCAGGGTGCCGGTGACGCAGACAATCAGAACAAAAAACCAGATCGGCAACGCCAACCAGCTGTGTATGAGGAACCACAGTTTCGAGCGGGATTTCTTCGACATGATGACGGGTCTTGATTCAGTGAGGGGGCTCGGCGCTACGGGCTTCGCAGCACGGGAGTCCCTGAAGGGCCAGTCGTGGCTTTTGCCTACGCGACTGGCCCGCATCTCTATAAGACGGATGACTGAAGCAAATCCCGATGAAGGATATGAAAGTAAATGTTTCGCGACTGCAATCTCACCACGACGCCTAGTGGAATCGTGGTGAGCGGATGGGCGGGATGGTTCAGCGCAGGAACGGCAGTGCCTCGGCGAGCAACAGCTCGGGCACTTCTTCAGCGAGGTAATGCCCGGCGGGCAAGGACTTGCCACGCACGTCGATGGCCACCTGCTGCCATTCCCTGAGTGGATCGAAGCAACGACCGACCGTGCCTTCGGCGCCCCACAGCACCAGCAGCGGCAAGCTCAGGTGATGGCCGGCATCGAGGTCGGCGCGGTCGTGTTCCAGATCGATAGCGGCACTGGCCCGGTAGTCCTCGCAGATGCCGCGAGCGCTGCCGGGCAGGCTCAGGCATCGCAGGTACTCAGCGAACGCTTCGTCAGTGAACGGCTTGAGCCCGGCGCTGCGGCTGCCCATGACGCTGCGCAAATAGCCTTCGGGATCGGCCTCGATCAGGGTTTCCGGCAGCGGCGCGGGGCGGATCAGGAAAAACCAGTGCCAGTAGGCCCGGGCGAAGGCTTCGTTGGTCTGGCTGTACATTGCCAGGGTCGGCGCGATGTCCAGCAGCACCATGCGCTGCACGGCAGCAGGGTGATCGAGAGCCAGGCGATGGGCGACCCGGGCGCCACGGTCGTGGGCGAGGATCGAAAATTGCGTAAAGCCCAGCGCCTTCATCAGTTCCACGCCGTCGCGAGCCATTTCCCGTTTGGAATAGTGGGCGTGCCGCTCATCGGCCGGTGGTCGGCTGCTGTCGCCGTAACCGCGCAGGTCGGCAGCAACCACGGTGAAATGCTCGGCCAGTTGCTCGGCGACCTTGTGCCAGATGACGTGGGTCTGCGGGTGCCCGTGCAACAGCAGCAGGCCCGGGCCGCTGCCGCCGAGGCGATAAGTGATGTCCACGCCATTGACGTGGCGCTGGTCTTTGACGAATCCGGCAAACATCGGGGGTGATCCTTTATTCAGGCGGTTGGCCTGCATCCTGAAATCGCCGGGCGTTCATGACAAGGCGTGAAGCGTGGTTCGACGGTTCATGAATCGTGTTCACCCATCCCCGCGCGCGGCGCGGGAATGGAGAATCGTCGTTACTGAGCCTGCTGAAACATTGCCTTCGCCCGCTGTTCGATCTGCTCCTGGGTCAGGTCTTCCTTGCGCGTGGCCAGGAACCACAGATGCCCGTAAGGATCCTTCAACGTACCGCTGCGATCGCCGTAGAACTGATCCTTGACCTCGGACACTGCCTTCGCCCCGGCATCCAGTGCGCGCTGGAACGATTTGTCGACATCGGTCACGTACAGATGCAGACCGACGGACACGGCGCTGTCCGGGTTGCTCAATGGTCCCTGGTCGCAGGGTGTACCCAGCATGATCGCGCTGTCGCCGATGCGCAGTTCGCAGTGGCCGACGCGACCGTCAGGCATGCTCAGGCGCATGACTTCGGTGGCACCGAATGCTTTTTTATAGAAATCGATGGCCTCGGCGGCCTTATGGATGCCGAGATACGGGGTCACGCTGTGGTACCCCTCCGGGATGGGTTGGACGCTCATGGCGGTACTCCCTTTTTTTATGAGTGACTGAAGGTTTGCCTTCGCCGGGGTTGCCGGTCGCTCAACTATAGATCCGTCGCGCAGCCATGAACGAGTAGCCGACGAGCAGTGTTCAGCCATCGACAGTGAAGCAACAGAATGCGCGGGTTTTTATCGCCAGGATCTGTTGATAGCCGTTGAAAGCCGCGTCAGACAAGGGCTGCCAGTCAGGCACAGAAGCTGCAATGACCCGGTACAACACCGATACCGAGAGTCATCCATGTCTGAATCTGCCGTTTATCCGATCAACCCGCCGGCCGCCCATCGGATCGCCGACGACGCCGAAGCCTTGCGCGTGGCCGCACAGGTCGCCGCCGTTTTGCAGGAGCACGCCGCCGAGCGCGACCGCCACCGTGAAGTGCCTGCCGAAATCGTCGACCTGTATTCCAACAGTGGTCTGTGGGGCATCACCGTGCCGAAGGAATACGGCGGCGCGCAGGTGTCCTGTGCGGTGCTGGCGCAGGTGATCGCGATCATTTCCGCCGCCGATCCGTCCCTCGGGCAGATCCCGCAAAACCACTACTGCCTGCTCGAGGATATTCGCCTGCAAGGCACGCCCGCACAGCAGGCGCATTTTTTTGAACTGGCACTGCAAGGTCATCGCTTCGCCAATGCGCTGTCGGAAACCGGCGGCAAGAATGTGCAGGACATCCAGACCACGATCCGTCGTTATGGCGACGGCTTCGTGATCAACGGCCGCAAGGGCTACTGCACCGGTTCGCTCTACGCCCACTGGCTGGCGGTGCTGGCGCTGGATGAGGAACAGAAGGGCCAGTTGGCCTTCGTCGAGCGCGGCACAAAAGGGCTGGTGATCGTCGACGACTGGGACAGCATCGGCCAGCGCACCACGTCCAGCGGCACCGTGCTGGCGGAAGATCTTCACGTGGTGCCGTTCAATCTGTTCCCGACGTATCGCTCCTACGAGAGCCCGACCCTGGCCGGGCCGTTCGCCCAGTTGACCACTGCCGCCATCGACGCCGGCATTGCCCGGGCGGCGCTGCGGGACACGGTTGAGTTCGTCCGTCAGTTTGCCCGGCCATGGATCGACGCCGGGGTGGACAAGGCCAGCGAAGATCCGCTGACGATCATCCAGATCGGCGCACTGGAAATCCGTCTGGAAGCCGCCGAGGCGTTGCTGGAACGCGCCGGTCGGGCGCTCGACGCTGCGCGTCCGGCACCGGATGAAGACAACGTCGCGCTGGCCTCCCTCGCTGTGGCCAAGGCCAAAGTGCTGACCACCGAAATCGCCATCGAGGCCAGCAACAAGCTGTTCGAACTGGGCGGCACCCGTTCGACCCTGAAGAAGCACAACTTCGACCGCCACTGGCGCAACGCCCGGGTCCACACCCTGCATGACCCGGTGCGCTGGAAATACCACGTGGTCGGCAACTGGCTGCTCAACGGCGTCAAACCACCGCGTCACGACTGGTCCTGATCATGGCTGAGTGGTTCAAACATATTTACTGGGCCGACATCGCCCAGGCCTGTCTCGACACCCTGAGCATGCTCGGCGCGGCGCTGCTGTTCACGGTGTTGCTCGGCTTGCCGCTGGGGCTGCTGCTGTTTCTCACCGGCAAGCGCCAGTTGCATGAAACGGTCGGCGTGTACCGGGTGCTGTCGGTGATCGTGAACATGCTGCGTTCGCTGCCGTTCATCATTTTGCTGATCGTGCTGATTCCGCTGACCACGTTGCTGGTGGGCACGTCGCTGGGCGTGCCCGGGACCATTCCGCCGCTGGTGGTCGGTTGCACACCGTTCTTTGCGCGGCTGGTGGAAACCGCGTTGCGCGAAGTGGATCGCGGCGTGGTCGAGGCGACTCAGGCCATGGGCGCCAACACCTGGCAGATCATTCGCCACACCTTGTTGCCGGAAGCCCGCGGCGGGCTGCTGGCGGCGGTGACGGTGACCGCCATCGTGCTGGTGGATTACACGGCAATGGCCGGCGTGATCGGTGGCGGCGGGCTCGGCGATCTGGCGATCCGCTTCGGCTATCAGCGCTTTCAGACCGACGTGATGGTGGTCACCGTGGTGTTGCTGCTGATTCTGGTGCAGGCCCTGCAAATGTCCGGCGACCGTCTGGTGGCGCACTACAGCCGCCGCTGAAAAAACAGTTCATCCCATAAAGGCCCCACGTCCACCCCACGACGGCCACTCAAATCTGCCTTGGAGCAAACCATGAAAAAGACCCTGGCCGTTCTGGCTGCCGTGCTGTCGTTCGGCGCTCACGCCAACGAAAAACTGATCGTCGGTGCCACCCCGGTGCCGCACGCGGAAATCCTCGAGTTCGTCAAACCGACCCTGGCCAAGGAAGGCGTGGATCTGGACATCAAGGTCTTCACCGACTTCATCCAGCCCAACCAGCAACTGGCGCTGAAAAACCTCGACGCCAACTACTACCAGTACCGGCCGTTTCTTGATGATTTCAACAAGACCCGCCACACCGATCTGGTGCCGGTGGTCGGCGTGCACATCGAACCGTTCGGCGCCTACTCGACCAAGATCAAGAACATTTCGGAGCTGAAGGACGGCGCCAGTGTGTCGATCCCCAACGACCCGGTGAACACTGGTCGCGCCTTGGTGCTGTTGCACGAGGCGGGGCTGATCAAACTCAAGGATCCGAGCAACACTCTGGCCACCCAGCGCGACATCGTCGAAAACCCCAAGCACCTGAAAATCCGTGAACTGGAAGGCGCGTTGCTGGCCCGTTCCGTCAGCCAGGTGGACCTGGCCTTCGTGTTTGCCAACTACGCGCTGGAAGCCGGGATCGACACCAACAGTGCGCTGATCGTCGAGAAGGGCAAGAGCCTGTACATCGAGTTTCTGGTCGCGCGTCCCGACAACATCAACGATCCGGGCCTGCAGAAACTGGCCAAGGCGTTGAACTCCGATGAGGTGCGCCAGTTCATCCTGACCCGCTACAAAGGTCAGATTGCACCGGGCTTCTGATTGATCGATTCGACGGTTCCCATGCCGTGGGGACCGTCAATCCGGGACATCGAGAAAGTGCGCTCCCGGCCCTTGCTCGCCCAGCACATCGCCCTGATTGCGCAGCGGGCAGGCTTCCATCGACAGGCATCCGCAACCGATGCAACCGGTCAGCCGATCCCGCAGCAGCATCAATTGATTGATTCGTTCATCCAGCTCCCGCCGCCACTGTTCCGACAACACTTTCCAGTCCGCCGCCGTTGGCGCGCGGTTGTCCGGCAACTGTTTCAGCGCCTCGCCGATTTCCGCCAGGGGAATGCCCAGCCGTTGCGCCACCTTGATCAGCGCCACCCGCCGCAGCACTTCCCGTGGATAACGGCGCTGATTGCCGGCATTGCGCTGGCTTTTGATCAAGCCTTTGGATTCATAGAAATGCAGGGCGGTAACGGCGACACCACTGCGGGCCGCGACTTCGCCGACGGTGAGTTGCCTGTGCAATTTTTCCGCTGTGACCATTTGAAAATTGCCCCTTGACCTCTAGTTAACTCGAGGTTTTACCCTGCAGGCCTTCGAATCGCAAGATTCGCCTGACCGAGTGGGGGCGTTATGCAAGTCACAGCGAAAAACCGCAGCTTTACCCAATTGATTGAATTCGAAATCGAGCCCGGCCAGCAACCGGCGCTGGTCTCGGCGCTGATTGTGCAGACCGAGCATCTGGCCCAGCGTTACGCCGGTTTCGTCAGCGCCAGCGTCCAGGCCAGCGACGATGGCCGGCGGGTGTTGGGTTTCCTGCAATGGCGATCCCGCGAGGCGGGGGAGGCGGCGTTCCAGAGTTTTGAAACCGGCGAGCAGGATTTCTGGCAGTTGATCCGCACCCATCAGGCGCGAACCGTGACCTTCGGTTCATTCCAGGTGCTGAGCAGCATCGCCCGCAGTCACGACGATGGCTTGCACTGTCAGTTGGTGGGTTAAATCGACAGCTGGATCAGGCGCTCGCCCTGCAGGTTTTCCGTGGGCCGCCGCTTGTTCACCGCCAGTTCGCCGATCTTGATCAGCCGCGTGCGGGTCACATTGCGGCTCAGGCCGAGCAACGCGGCAGTGTGCACCTGATTGTAGTGGCAGAAGCGATAGGCCGAACGCAGCAACGCGTCCTCGACCTTTTCATGCAGCGCGCCGGCCTGTTGTTCGAAGAGTTTCTGGAAGGCGCGTTCGAGCAGCGCTTCCGGTGAATCGTCGACGCTGCCGTGCTGATCGTCGGGACGGTCGATGCGCAGGTTCGACAGGCGCAGGTCGTCGCGTTCGATCACGCCGTTGCGGCAAATCAGCAGCGTGTGGTGGATGACGTTTTCCAGTTCGCGGATGTTGCCCGGCCAGCTGTAGCCGCGCAGTTTGTGCTCGGCGCCGGGGCTGATGGTGATGCGCCCGTAACCCAGACGCTGACTGTAGGCTTCGATGAAATGCCGGGTCAGCGGCAGGATATCGCCGGGCCGCTCGCGCAACGGGCTCAGTTCCAGATTGACCACGTTCAGGCGGTAATATAGATCCTCACGGAAATGCCCGGCGTTGATGGCTTTCTCCAGTTGCACGTTGGTCGCAGCGAGCACCCGCACATCGATGGGAATGCTCTTGCGTGAGCCCAATCGCACCACTTCGCGCTCCTGCAACACCCGCAGCAATTTGACCTGGATCGCCATCGGCAAATCGCCGATCTCATCGAGGAACAAGGTGCCGCCATCCGCCTCTTCGAACCACCCGGCCTTGGCACTGAGGGCGCCGGTGAAGGCGCCTTTTTCATGGCCGAACAATTCGGCTTCCACCAGCGATTCGGAAAACGCCCCGCAGTTCACCGCAATGAACGGCCGATTGCGCCGGTTGCTCAGGTTATGGATGTGCCGCGCCACCAGCTCCTTGCCGGTGCCGGTTTCGCCGATGATCAGCACGCTGGCTTCGCTCGGCGCGACTTGTTGCAGATGCGCGAGCAGGGCCTGGGATTTCGGGTCTTCGAACACCTGGGCAGTGGCGCGGATCGAAGTGGCCAGAGCGGGTGAGGGCGGCAGGGTCAGCAGTTGCATGGGGCTCGCTCCACGAAAGGAAATCAGGAATAGAACGTCGGCACCGGCAGGGCCTGGTTCAGCGCCCAGTCGCCCAGCTCATGGAGTTTGTAATCCAGCGGGTCGTGCAGGGTTTGCGTGCGCAGGTTGCGCCAGTGGCGGTCGAGGCGCAGCGAAGCATGAGTCGAGCGGGCACCGGTGACTTCGAACAGTCGGCTGCAAATCTCCAGGCCCTGGCGACTGGCGGCGACCTTGGCCGTGGCAATTGCCGTGGCCAGGTGACCGCGCTCTTCGGCGCTGAGGCTCGGGCCTTTGGCCCAGGCCTCGTCGAGCAATGCAGCGGCGCGTTCCACCAGCAGACGGATGCCTTCGAGGGCGACCCAGAATTCGCCGTAATGGGCCAGCACATAAGGGTCTTCGCGCACCTCGCGCACCGAAGATTTGTGCCAGACCCGGGTTTCGCTGAGGGTGTATTGCCGCGCCTCTTCAAAGGCCCCTTCGGCGATGCCGAGAAACAAGTGGGTGAACGTCAGTTGCGCGATCAACGGGCGCAGGCAGGCGAGTGGTGTGCTTAAAGGGCCCGGATCCAGCAGCAGTTCCGATTCCTCGACCCGCACCCGTTCGAACGTGGCGCTGCCGCTGTCGGTCTGGCGCTGGCCGATGTTGTTCCAGTCGTTGTGCAGGGTGATGCCGCTGCGGCCGCTGGGGATCGCCGCGATCAGCAGTTTGCCGCCGTTGCTTTCGTCCACCGCCGAGGCGATCAGCATCTGCGAATCGCTGGCGCCGGAGCAGAAGCTTTTCTTGCCGGAAAACTCGCGCCAGCCGCCCAGGTCCTTGACCACGGTGCGGGTGTCCAGCGGATTGAGCGCGTTGCCCCAGAACCAGTTCTGCCGCGCGGTCTGCTCAAACCACGGCTGCCATTGTTCGGGGCGGGAAAACAGCCGCACGGTGGCCAGCATCAAATGATGAAAGCCGAAGACGTGGGCGATCGAGCTGTCGACCTTGGCGAACTCGCGCACGACTTCCAGGGTTTCGCTCCAGCGCGCGCCGAGGCCGCCGTAACGGGTGGGAATGCTCAGGGCCAGCAGTCCGCTGTCGCGCAGGGCATCGCGTTCGGCTTTTGGCGTGCCGCCGCGTTCGTCGCGCTCGACGGCGGTCAGGGCGAATTCGGCGGCCAGTTGTCGGGCGGTCTGCAACGGGGAGAGCAGGGTGCTTTGCGGTTTGGCAGTCACTCGGTCTTCCTCAGGCGTTGGCTTTGGCGGGCAGAACATCGTTGGCGATCATTTCGCCAAACGGCCCGGTGAGATTGGTGACGCCGCGCCCGGCCAAGCTTGCATACGGCTCGGGCAACAGCGGGAAGACCAGCTCGGCAAAGCGGTAGGCCTCTTCGAGATGCGGGTAACCGGAAAAGATGAAGCTCTCGATGCCCAGGTCTGCGTACTCCTTGATCCGCGCCGCCACTTGCTGCGGATCGCCGACCAATGCAGTGCCGGCCCCGCCGCGCACCAGGCCGACGCCGGCCCACAGGTTGGGGGCGATTTCCAGGTTGTCGCGGCGCCCGTCGTGCAGGGCGGCCATGCGTCGCTGGCCTTCGGAATCGAAGCGCGAGAAGGATTTCTGCGCGGCCTCGATGGTTTCGTCGCTGATGTGCTCGATCAGTTTGTCGGCGGCTTTCCAGGCTTCTTCGGCGGTCTCGCGCACGATCACGTGCAGGCGAATGCCGAACTTCACCTTGCGTCCGTGACGGGCGGCGCGTTCACGCACGTCGGCGAGTTTTTCGGCGACGGCGGCCGGCGGTTCGCCCCAGGTCAGGTACACGTCGACCTGCTCGGCGGCCAGATCGTGGGCCGCGTCGGAGGAACCGCCGAAGTACAGCGGCGGGTAGGGTTTCTGCACCGGTGGATACAGGGCCTTGGCGTTTTGTACCTTCAGGTGTTTGCCTTCGAAATCCACCGCCTCGCCTTGCAACACGCGGCGCCAGATTTTGAGGAATTCATCGGTGACTTCGTAGCGCTCGCTGTGGCTGAGGAAACTGCCGTCGCCACGATTTTCGTCCGGGTCGCCGCCGGTCACGACGTTGATCAGCAAGCGGCCGTTGGACAGTCGATCCAGGGTGGCGGCCATGCGCGCAGAGACCGTCGGCGAGATGATCCCCGGACGGATCGCCACCAGATAACGCAGGCGTTCGGTCAACGGCACCAGCGCCGAGGCGATCACCCACGAGTCTTCGCAGGAACGCCCGGTAGGAATCAGCACACCGTGGTAACCGAGGCTGTCGGCGGCTTGCGCAACCTGTTTCAGGTAATTGAGGGTGACCGGGCGCGCGCCTTGGGTGGTGCCCAGATAGTGACCGTCGCCGTGGGTCGGCAGGAACCAGAAAACATCCATGAACAGCTCCTTAAGCGATTTTCAGCAACGGTTTGATGTGAGCACCGAACAGCGGCGCGGCGCGTTCGGCGGCCAGACGGATGCGCGCTTTTAGCGGCTCGCTGGTGATCTGGTAATCGGCGAAGTCGGCCTCGGTGGCGTACACGCCGATCGGCAGGGTCACGGCCTGGAAGAAACTGAACAGCGGGCGCAACTGGTGATCGAGGACCAGCGCATGGCGTTCGCTGCCACCGGTGGCGGCGAGCAGCACAGGGGTGTCGATCAGCGCATTCAGGTCGATCAGGTCGAACAAGTGCTTGAGCAACCCTGGATAGGAACCGCGATACACCGGCGCCGCGACGATCAGCAGATCAGCCTGTTCGATGGCTTGCAGCTCGGCTTCGATCTCGGCCGGCAGTTCCTGACGGGACAGTGCGGCGCCGAGCGGGCGGGCGATGTCGCCGAGTTCGATCAAGTGACTCTCGACGGGCAAGTGCCCGGACAATTCGGTCAGCAGGGCCTGGGTCAGCACCAGGGTGCGCGATGGACGCCAGGTTCCGCCGGACAGGGCGACGACTTTCAGTGGACGCGACATGGTCAGTTCCTTTTTCAACAGTTGCTCGGCGAGCAGTGAGTATTCACTGGAGCAGAGCAAGCGCTGTACCAATTCCTGTAAGGCCCGTATTCCGGGGCTTTGAGCGTTGTCGACGGCTGTGCTTGTGTGACTTTCGGGCCGGTTTGTTGAACCGCTGTTGCCTGGGGAACAGTTGCTGGAGCAACAGTGCCGAACGCGATGAAGGATTTATAAGGGCTGGCTGTTATTCCGCAAAAGACTGTTAATTGATATTGATAGATCTTTTATGAATATTTGAAGCTGACGTGTCGGAAACCTGATAGCCACTATTGAGAGCGTTGATTTCTGCCGGAACGTGCCCGGGCGTAGCCTTTCTCCATCGACCCACACTGCTCGCCAGGATGCTCCCATGAATCGTTTACTGACTGTTTCGCTGATGCTCGCTGTCTCCGTTCTCGCCGGTTGCGCGAGCCACGTTTCCCCGGAACTTCGCCCCTACACGGCGGAAGAAACTCGCGAACTGGCCCTCGAAAGCCTGAACCGCCGCGGCTTGTCCTTCGAGGAATATCAGGTGAAAAAAGCCGAATTGCTCGGTCAGCCGCAGAAGCCTTTCGGGTTTGATAACAAGGGTGAAATGAGCGCCGAGCGGGCCGTACAGCTGCACGGTCGTCCTAGCTGATCCGCAACTGTACTGCTCGAAGTTTTACCCAACTGTCCGTGGGTTTGCGCAGCGCCGTGGGATAGGGTCAACACCTGAATGACCCTGACGGACTGCCTGCCATGACCCTCTCGCTCGACCTGTTGCTGGGCTTTGCCCTGTTTGCCCTTGTCACCTCGATCACACCGGGGCCGAATAACACCATGTTGCTGGCATCGGGCGTGAATTTCGGCTTTAACCGCACCATCCCCCATATGCTCGGCATTACCTGCGGCTTCTTTGTGCTGGTGGTGGCGGTGGGTTTTGGTCTGGGCGCGGTGTTCCAGACTTATCCACTTCTTTACACAGTTCTGCGTTACGTCGGTGCGGCGTACTTGCTGTATCTGGCTTGGAAAATCGCCCATTCCGGCCCGGTCGGCGAAAGCGAATCCGGCGAGGCGAAACCGATCAGCTACCTCGGCGCAGCGGCCTTCCAGTGGGTCAATCCCAAGGCGTGGATCATGGCCATCGGTGCCATCAGTACTTACACGCCGATGCAGGGTTATTTCACCAACGTGATCGTGATTGCGGCGGTGTTCGCCATCATCAACCTGCCGAGCGTCGGCGTCTGGGCGGCGTGCGGGACCTTGCTGCGCAACGTGCTCAAGGATCGTCGCTGGTTGCGGGTGTTCAACTGGGGCATGGCGGCGCTGCTGGTGATTTCGCTGTATCCGTTACTCCTTGAAAGCTTTAGCTGACGCAGTGCTACAACCGCCGGCCCGATGCCTGTTAAAGTCGCGTTCAGGAGCGTTCCTACGCACTTTTAAATGAAGTTGTTCTTCTTTAACGGCATCCGATCAGGTATTGATGACGCTCTCGAACCCGGACGCGGCTCACAAGGCTGCGTCGTGCCGTTTGTAGACACGAGCTTCCTGATCCCGGAACACGCTCTGCGAGTCTTTTTATGAACACACGTCCGCTGTATTTCGATTACGCCGCCACCACCCCGGTGGACGAGCGGGTCATCCAGGTGATGATCGAGTGTCTGGGTTTCAACGGTAACTTCGGCAACCCGGCCTCCAGTTCCCACGCCTTCGGCCAGCAGGCCCGGCAAACGGTCGAGAATGCTCGCCGGCAAGTCGCCGAACTGGTCGGCGCCCAGGCGCAACAGATTGTCTGGACCTCCGGCGCCACTGAATCCAACAACCTTGCCCTCAAGGGCGTCGCCCAGGCCCGCGGCGTGTCCGGTGGCCACATCATCACCAGTCAGATCGAACACAAAGCCATCCTCGACACCGCCCGGCAATTGCAGGACGCAGGTGTTGCGGTGACTTATCTGGTGCCGGACGCCGAAGGCCTGATCACCGCGCAAGCGGTCAGCGAAGCAATGCGCGAAGACACCTTTCTGGTGTCGCTGATGCTGGTCAACAACGAACTCGGCACCGTCAACGACATCCCGGCCATCGGCGAAGTGGTGCGCGGTCGCGAGGCGCTGTTCCATGTCGATGCTGCCCAGGGCGCCGGCAAGGTCGCGATCGATCTCGCGCAATGGCCGGTGGACCTGATGTCGTTCTCGGCGCACAAACTCTACGGCCCCAAAGGTATCGGCGCGCTATACGTCGGCCCTCGGGCGCAGCAGCGTTTGCAGGCGCAGATTCACGGTGGCGGCCACGAGGGCGGCTTGCGTTCCGGTACGCTGGCGACGCATCAGATCGCCGCGATGGGCTCGGCGTTTGCCCTGGCCGCCGAGGCTTTCAATGACGAGAAGAAAACCATCGTCGCGCTGCGCGAGCGACTGCTCGAACAACTGTTGAACCTGCCCGGCGTGCGGCTCAACGGCAGCAGCACCCAACGTATCCCGCACACCCTGAGCCTGACCTTCAGCGAAGGCGAGTTCAACCCGGCTGCATTGAGCCATTCGATCGCGTTTTCCGCGACCTCGGCCTGCAATTCCGCGAGCAACACACCGTCCCACGTGCTGCTGGCATTGGGGCACGACGCGCATCTGGCGGGGCGTACCATTCGCCTGAGCCTCGGCCGTTTCACCACCGCCGAGGACGTCGACAAGGCTGTAGATCTGATCAAGACCGCCTGCGCCAGTGCTCCGGCATTCTGGGCGACAGGGCTTTAACGAGCCGGCTTCGAACGGCACCGAACAATAACGATGAAGTGATTGGCAGGAGACACGATGAGTACCCAGACTTTGACCGAAGGAACGGTTCCCCAGCGCCTGGCGCACACCCGCGAACTGATGCGTCGCGAAGGCATTCACGCACTGTTGGTGCCGTCCGCCGACCCGCACCTTTCGGAATACCTGCCGGGTTACTGGCAGGGGCGGCAGTGGTTGTCGGGTTTCCATGGCTCAGTGGGGACATTGATTGTCACCACCGATTTCGCCGGGGTCTGGGCCGACAGTCGTTACTGGGAACAGGCGACCAAGGAACTCAAGGGCAGCGGCATCGAACTGGTGAAGCTGCAACCGGGTCAGCCGAGCCCGCTCGACTGGCTCGCCGAGCAGACACCGGAAGGTGGCGTGGTCGCCGTCGATGGCGCGGTCATGGCCGTGGCGTCGGCGCGGACCCTGGGCAGCAAGCTCGAAGCGCGGGGCGCCAGCCTGCGTACCGACCTCGACCTGTTGAACGCAGTCTGGAGCGACCGTCCGGGTCTGCCGAACGCGCCGATCTATCAACACTTGCCGCCGCAGGCGACCGTCAGCCGTGGCGAGAAACTCGCCCAGTTGCGTGAAGCCCTGCAGGAACGCGGCGCCGACTGGCACTTCATCGCCACCCTCGACGACATCGCCTGGCTGTTCAACCTGCGTGGCGGCGATGTGTCGTTCAACCCGGTATTTGTTTCCTTCGCGCTGATCAGCCAGCAACAAGCCACGCTGTTTGTCGCACTGAGCAAGGTCGATGCAGAGTTGCGTGCCGTATTGGAAAAAGACGGCGTGACCCTGCGCGACTACAGCGAAGTCGCTGATGCCCTGCGTGCAATTCCGAACGGCGCGAGCCTGCTGGTGGATCCGGCGCGGGTGACCAGCGGCCTGCTGGGCAACCTCGACAGCGGTGTGAAACTGGTCGAAGGCCTGAATCCGACCACATTGGCCAAATCACAAAAAAGCCCGGCGGATGCCGAGCACATTCGTCAGGCGATGGAGCAGGACGGCGCAGCACTGTGCGAGTTTTTCACTTGGCTGGAATCGGCCTGGGGCCGCGAGTGCATTACCGAGCTGACCATTGACGAGAAACTCACGGCGGCCCGTGAGCGTCGTCCGGATTATGTGTCGCTGAGTTTCAACACCATCGCTGCGTACAACGCCAACGGTGCGATGCCGCACTACCACGCCACCCCGGAAGAGCACGCGGTGATCGAGGGTGACGGCTTGCTGCTGATCGATTCCGGTGGCCAATATCTGGGCGGTACCACCGACATCACACGCATGGTGGCGGTCGGTACGCCGAGCGCAGAACAGAAACGTGACTGCACCCGCGTGTTGAAGGGTGTGATCGCATTGTCCCGCGCGCATTTCCCGAAAGGCATTCTGTCGCCGCTGCTGGATGCGATTGCCCGTGCGCCGATCTGGGCCGAAAACGTGGATTACGGCCATGGCACCGGTCACGGCGTAGGTTATTTCCTCAATGTGCACGAAGGTCCGCAGGTGATCGCCTATCAGGCTGCGCCTGCGCCGCAAACCGCCATGCAACCGGGGATGATCACCTCCATCGAACCGGGTACTTACCGTCCGGGTCGCTGGGGTGTGCGGATCGAGAACCTGGCAATGAACGTAGTTGCCGGAAGCAGTGAGTTCGGCGAGTTCCTCAAGTTCGAAACCCTGACCCTGTGCCCGATCGACACCCGTTGCCTGGAACCGTCCTTGCTCACGCAGGAAGAGAAGCAGTGGTTCAACGCCTATCACGCCGAAGTGCGCGAGCGTTTGAGCCCGTTGCTCAGCGGTGAGGCACTGGCGTGGTTGAATACTCGCACTGCCGCTATTTGATGGGTTGAAGCTCGGGCGCTGCTGCCAGCGCCCGGGTCATGTACTCGACAAACGCGTTGACCCTGGCGGACTGACGACGGTTCGCCGGGGACACGGCGTGTATCGGCAGTGATCGGGTCTGGTAGTCCTGCAACAGGGCGATCACTCGACCGGCCTTCAAGTCCTCGCTGAACAGCCAGACCGGTGACAGCGAAATCCCTAATCCTCCCAATACCATCTCGCGGATCGCCTCGGAGTTGTTGCTCTGGGCATTGCCTTTGATGCGCACCTCGTGATGCTGGCCGTCCTTTTCGTAAGCCCACAGGTTTTGCGATTCGAGCAGGTTGAATTGCAGGCAGTTGTGCTGCGCCAGATCCTGCGGCGATTGCGGATGTTCATGGCGTTGCAGATAGACAGGTGCTGCAACGGTGACGCGGTGAGTGGTGCCGATGCGACGGGCGATCATGCTGCTGTCATTCAACTCGCCGATGCGCAGGCTGACATCCAGGCCTTCGCTGACCAGATCCAGATTCTGATCGTTGAGGTGCAGGTCGATCTGAATCTGTGGGTATAGCTTGAGAAAATCGGGGAGTCTTGGAGCGATCTGCAGGCGGCCGAAACTGACTGATGAGCCGATGCGTAACGTCCCGGCGACTGTTTCCCGACCGGACTGGAAACTGTGTTCGGCAGCATCCACCGCTGCAAGAATATTCCGGCATTCGTTGTAGTACCGCTGACCTTCATCGGTCAGCGACAGCTTGCGCGTACTGCGGGCAATCAGCTTGCCGCCCAGCTGGGTTTCCAGGGCGCGCAGAACCTTGCTGATGGTGGGTTGGGTGGTTTGCAGCTCCCGGGCCACGGCGGAAAAACTACCGCGCTCGACCACCCGGACGAAGATTGCCATTGCGTTGAGCTTGTCCACGGAGTGCCTCATTCATGCCGGATTGGCATGATCACTATAGTCATTCGGCGTCTTATCGGCATGAGTCGGTTGGGAGAGCATGGCTTCACTTTCTCCCACAGGAATGACCGAAATGACTGACTCACTGCACATGCGCGCGCTGATGGTGGACACCGCTAACAGTCCGCTACGCTTGGTTTCCCTTGAACGTCCCGTGGCGGGTGTTGGACAGGTATTGGTACGGATCAAGGCTAGTGGTGTAAATCCGCTGGATCTGAAAATCCGTGCCGGGCAGGCCGCCCATGCTCGACAGCCGTTGCCGGCGGTGTTGGGGCTGGATCTGTCGGGTGTGATTGAAGCGGTGGGTGAGGGCGTGCAGGGCTGGGCGCCGGGCGATGAGGTTTATGCGTTGGCGACCGGCATTGGCGGCGTGCAGGGTTCGCTGGCGGAATTTGCGGTGGTTGATGCGCGGCTTCTGGCGCGTAAACCGGTAAATCTGAGCATGCGCGAGGCCGCTGGTTTGCCGCTGGTACTGATTACTGCCTGGGAAGGCCTGGTTGATCGGGCACGAGTGAGTGCCGGGCAAAAGGTATTGATTCACGGCGGTGCGGGTGGCGTCGGGCATGTGGCGGTGCAAATTGCCCACGCATTCGGTGCCGAGGTTTTTGCGACGGGGTCTGCGGGGCAGCGCGGGATAATTGAAGGTTTTGGCGCAACGTTCATTGATTACCGAGAGATGTCGGTCGAGGACTATGTTCGCGAGTACACGGCGGGGGAGGGGTTCGATATCGTTTATGACACGGTCGGCGGTGAAACGCTGGATGCGTCCTTCAAGGCTGCGCGCATCTACCACGGGCATGTCCTGAGTTGCCTGGGCTGGGGGCAGCATAGTCTGGCGCCGCTGTCCTTTCGCGGCGCGACCTACTCAGGCGTGTTTACCTTGATGCCTCTGCTGACCGGGAAGGGTGGAGAGCACCATGGTGAGATTTTGCGTCAGACCGCGTTGTTAATTGAGGCTGGGAAGGTGAAGCCGCTGCTCGATGCGCGTCGGTTCACGCTTGAATCAGCCGGCGAGGCCCATGAGCTGCTTTCGTCGAAAGCAGCCCGGGGACGTCTGGTGGTAGAGATCTAGCGCAGGGCTTCTTCGACGAAGTCGAGCCGGTCCTGACCGAAGAACAACTGATTATCGATGAACATGCTCGGTGCACCGAAGACGCCACGTTTCACGGCTACCTCGGTGTTGTCCTTGAGGGCAGTCTTGACCGCTTCATCATTGGTCAATGCCAGTACCTGCTCAGGATTGAAGCCATGTTCGGTCAGCACCGCTGCAACCGTTGCCGGTTCATCGAGGCTGCGACCCTCAACCCACAACGCTTTGAACAGGCAGTCGATGAACGCGTGGAAGCGCTCCGGATGGCGCAATTGAATGCCGGTCACCGCCCGCATCAGCATCAGGGTATTGATCGGAAAGTGCGGGTTGAATTTCAGGGGGACGCCGTAGCGCTTGGCGTAGCGGTCCAGGTCCTGAAACATGTAGCGGCCCTTGGCCGGGATCATCGCCGGTGAGGCGTTGCCGGTGGCCTTGAACACGCCGCCCAGCAGCATCGGGATATAAGTCAGCTGGCTGCCGGTCTTGGCGCAGATTCCTGGCAGCTGGGTGTACGCCAGATAGGTGGCGGGGCTGCCGAGGTCGAAGTAGAACTCCACGGTTTTGCTCATGCTTGCTGCACTCATTGTTGTTATTGGGAGGGGTTACCAGCGTTCGTTCCAGGGACGCAGGTCCAGCTCGAAAGTCCAGGCGTCCCTTGGCTGGCTGTGCAGGTACCAATAGTTCTCGGCGATGTGCTCGGGATTGAGAATACCGTCCTGATCCTTGGTGGCGTATTTGTCGGGGAAATTGCTGCGGATGAAGTCGGTGTCGATGGCGCCGTCGACCACGATGTGGGCGACGTGAATGTTCATCGGACCGAGTTCCCGGGCCATGCTTTGCGCCAGTGCGCGGATGCCATGTTTGGCGCCGGCGAATGCGGCAAAACCGGAAGCGCCACGCAGCCCGGCGGTAGCACCGGTGAACAGAATGGTGCCGCGCTGGCGGGTGACCATGCGCTTGGCGACTTCGCGGGCATTGAGGAATCCGGAGAAACAGGCCATTTCCCAGATCTTGAAATACTTGCGTGCCGTTTCTTCGAGAATGCTGCAAGGCACATTGGCGCCGATGTTGAAAACGAATGCTTCGATCGGACCGAGGCGGTTTTCGATATCTTCGATCAGCGCAATCACGTCTTCTTCCTTGCGCGCATCGCAAGCAAAACCGTGGGCTTCGCCGCCGTCTGCCTGGATGGCTTCCACCAATGGCTGTAATTTGTCGGCACTGCGTCGTGTGACGCAAGCGATGAAACCTTCCTTGGCGAACCGCTTGGCAATGGCGCTGCCCGTGGCGTCACCTGCACCTACAACCAATACGACCTTCTTGTTATTCATGGGTGGATCCCTTTAGTAAACGATCGTTAAGTGAACGAACGTTATGCTAGGATTTGCCCAGCGTCAAGGCAGTCCATTGCGAGGGCAAATACATGCGGTACTCCGCCGGTCACAAACTTGAAACCAAGGAAAAACTGCTGCAAAGCAGTTCGCTGTCTGCGAAAAAAACCGGTTTTTCAACCATGGGCGTCGACGGACTGATGAAGGCGATCGGCCTCAGTGGCGCGGCTTTCTACAGCCATTTCTCATCCAAGGATGCGTTGTTCGCGGCTATCGTCGAGCGCGAGTTGTGCCAGAGCCTGGAGCGGCTGGGCGGGCGGGGTGAGCAGGATCGTGAAAGGTTGGAGCGGTGCCTGAAGCTGTATCTGAACATGGCTCATGTCGAGCAACCTGAGCTGGGTTGCGCGTTACCGGCATTGGGCGCCGAGATTGCGCGCTCGGATGTCGTCGTGCGAGAACAGGCCGAGCTGTGGATTTGTCGGCTTCAGGAAAGTTGGGCGCAGATTCTGGAGAGCGACAGCCTGGCCTGGGCGATTCTGTCGCAATGTGTCGGGGCATTGGTGGTGGCGCGGATGTTGGCATCCCCGCAGATTCAGCAGCGGGTGCTCGAATCCAGTCTCGAAGAGATTGGCCGCCAGCTCGCCGTTCAGCGAGCACAATAACGGCGATGGCTTATTTGCAGATGACAATCATGCTTCGGCTGGTATAGCCGGCGGGGTTGAGGCCGAAGGGATAATCACCCGGCTCCTCCACCGCATCCCCGGATTTGGCGATGACTTTGTAACCTTTTGGCGCGCAGGAGTTGGCGGCACTGGTGTAGCACTTGTCCCAGGAAGAGGAGAGCCCTGAACAGTTGATGTGCAGCCCTTTTTTGCCGTGCTTTACCTGAGCCTTGGAGGTCGCCGCGCATCCCGAAATGGCGAGTACGGCGATCAGTATCAAAATTCGTTTCATTACCGTCCTTATAGCGGCCTCGAGTCTGGCGCTCGGGTCTGCCTGCATTCGCTCTCGCTTGACGCGTTCCGATGTCCCTATCCGAAAAAGTCCATATCTGGCACTGAGTTGCGAGGCTAAACATGGCCTAAATGAGCGGCAAATGCCAGACCTTCGTTACAACCGCTTTCAATCCGCCGCAATCACGGGCTTGGCGTGGCTGCCCATGGTCATTGTTGCACCGACGGAAGCCAGAATAATGCACAGGATGGCCATCCATTGTGACAAGGAGAGATATTCCTGCAGGAACAGCAGCCCCGATAGCGCACCAAATGCCGGCTCAATGCTCATCAGCGTACCGAAAGTACGAGCGGGCATACGGGTGAGGGCGACCATTTCCAGGGTGTAGGGCAGGGCGGTGGAAAGTATTGCGACACCAATGGCTATCGGGATCAATGACGGCGTCAGCAATGCGGCGCCGGCGTGGAAGATCCCGATGGGCGCGACGAAGAGGGCTGCGATCATCACGCCCAGTGCTGCGGTCGTCACGCCGTTGTCAGCGCCAGCCTTCTGACCGAAGAGAATGTAGAGGGCCCAGCAAACACCAGCGCCCAGCGCATAGGCCACACCGGTAAGGTCGAGACCCGCTGTCGCTGCACCTGTTGGTATCAATAGCAGCAACCCGACGGCGGCGAGGGCAATCCAGAGGAAGTCGATTGCACGACGGGAGGCGTAGATGGCGACGGCCAGCGGCCCGGTGAACTCCAGCGCGACCGCAATGCCGAGCGGCACGGTACGCAAGGACATATAGAAGAGGAAGTTCATGCCGCCCAGCGCCATCCCGTACACGATCACGGTTCGTAGCGATCTGGCCGTCAGCTTTGCCCTCCAGGGTCTCAGCAATAGCAGCATGATCACACTGGCGAACATCAGGCGTAGCGTCGTTGTGCCTTGGGCGCCCACGATGGGGAACATGCTTTTGGCCAGAGACGCGCCTGACTGGATCGATGCCATGGCGATCAATATCAGGCCAACCGGAAACAGGATGGATACAAGACTGCGGGGTTGGTCGTTCATTGCGCGGCATCGTCCGATAGTAAAGGCAGTAGAGGGCACTAAATGAGTGATGGGCAATATACTGCGCATTCGCTGGTGTTGCGTCTATATATAAGCGGGCTTTTTGAGT
>NZ_JALJEA010000008.1:0-305130 GCF_023242405.1 Pseudomonas sp. MWU12-3088 | reverse complement strand
AACCCGCTATCGAAACCTACATAACTCATTGAATCTCAAGGAGTTTTCCGTTTCGACTGCGCCGGAAGTGGGGCGAATTATAGAGACTCAGAATCTGCCGTCAACCCTTAATTTCGCTTTTCTTGCAAAACCTGCCTTTTACCCAGCAGACGCGGGATTCGGCGGGCTACAGGCGGAAGGCGCAGCACAAGAAGCAACCCACCTATAAAGGCATAAACCGCCCACTCCTTAAGATCGGCGCGCACAATCCACAACATATGCAGCAATCCCAACCCGAGAATCACATACGCCAACCGGTGCAACTTCTTCCAGCGCCCACCCAAACGACGCTGGCTATAACGATTGGACGTCACCGCCAATGTCAGCAACCCCAGAAACCCCAGCGTGCCGACAATAATGTACGGACGTTTGCGCAACTCCACGCCCAGTTGCGACCAGTCGAAACCCAGGATGAATGCCATATAGCTGCACAAATGCAAAACCACATACGCAAAACACCAAAGCCCCAACTGCCGGCGCACAGCGACCCACCCTGCCCACCCCGTCAGTTTCTGCAACGGCGTCATGCTCAGCGTGATCAACAGCAACACCAATGTCCCGAGCCCAAGACGATCCACTAAAACCTTCCCGGGATCCGGCCCAAGCAGATCCTCAAAGGCCTGATAGAACCACCACAACGGCCAGATAGCCGCCGCAATAAAAACGCTCACACGCCAGAACGGATATCGCATCAGTAGTTCTTCCGCAGATCGAGCCCTGTATATAAAGAAGCGACTTCGTCCGAGTAGCCGTTGAACATCTGCGTATCACGCACATTCGGCTTGAACAGACTATTGGGAAGGCGCCGTTCCCGAGCCTGGGTCCAGCGAGGGTGATCAACCGTCGGGTTCACATTCGCATAGAAACCGTATTCATCCGCCGCAATGCTTTGCCATGTCGTTTTTGGCTGTTCACTGACAAGACTGATCCGCACGATGGATTTGACACTCTTGAAGCCATACTTCCACGGCACCACCAGACGCAACGGCGCGCCGTTCTGATTTGGCAATTCGCGGCCGTACATGCCCACAGCCAGGATAGCCAACGGATTCATCGCCTCATCCAGACGCAAGCCTTCTACATAAGGCCAGTCGATCAGGGCAAATCCTGAACGCTGTCCCGGCATGCTCTTGGGATCCTGCAAGGTTTCAAAACGGATGTATTTGGCGTTGGACGTTGGCTCGACCTGCTTGAGCAGCGCCGAAATGGGAAAGCCGATCCAGGGAATCACCATCGACCACGCCTCGACACAACGCAGGCGATAGATGCGCTCCTCCAACTGGTAAGGTTTCATGAAGTCTTCCAGTGCATAACGCCCCGGCTTACCCACCTCCCCGTCCACCACCACACTCCACGGTTCGGTCTTCAGCGATCCGGCATTCGCCGCCGGATCACCCTTGTCGGTGCCGAACTCATAGAAGTTGTTGTAGTGGGTCGCGTCCTTATAGGGCGTGATCGCCTCATCCTTGACGTTCACGGCCCCCCATTTAATAGAAGGCTGCTTCTCGGAAAACCAGGCGGGCGCATGTCCGGGCTCGACATCGGCATAACGGGCGGCCTCTTCGGCACTGGCCCAACGCGGCAGACTGCTCACAGCCAGGCCGGCCGCAGCAGCACCGAGCAATTGTCGGCGAGTGAGATAAATGGATTCAGGCGTGACGTCCGACTCGTGGCAGTCGGAAGCTTTGGGGAATTTGATCAGCATGACAACTCCGCAGTTTTGGAGGACAGATGCACCCATAGACTGCGGAGTATGAGGGAAATTACATCACTCGACGTTTTTGTGGCGACGAAGATGCAACAGGTACTGCACCGGGCCCGAAGCCGCATAGGCGAGGAACACCAACAGCAGAATGCGCGGCGGATCACTGAACACCACGGCGAACACCAGCACCACCGCCAGAATCGCAACAAATGGCACGCGCCCCTTCAGATCCAGCTCCTTGAAACTGTTGTACTTGATATTGCTGACCATCAGCATGCCGGCGGCCGCCACCATCAGTGCAACCAGGAACGACATCTTCGAACCCTGGATCCCGTAATCGCTGAACGCCCAGACAATCCCAGCCACCACACCGGCAGCTGCCGGGCTGGCCAGGCCGATGAAGTAGCGCTTGTCGGCAGTGCCGACCTGAGTGTTGAAGCGCGCCAGACGCAACGCCGCACCCGCCACATAGATGAAGGCGACCATCCAGCCGACCTTGCCCATGTCACCCAGGGCCCAGCCGAATGCCAGCAATGCTGGCGCGACGCCAAAGGCAACCATGTCCGACAGCGAGTCGTACTCGGCACCGAATGCACTTTGCGTGTTGGTCATGCGTGCCACACGGCCGTCGAGACCATCGAGCACCATGGCGACGAAGATCGCGATGGCCGCGAAGGCGAAGTACTTGCTCGCATTCGCCGAATCCCCGGCGCTCAAGGCAGCCTGGGCACTCATCGAATTGATGATGGAATAGAACCCCGCGAACAGGTTCGCAGTGGTGAACAGATTCGGCAGCAGATAGATACCACGATGCCGGACTTTACGACCTTCTGCGTCATGCCCTTCTTCGACATGTTCATCGATGGGCAGCAGGCTTTCGGCGTCTGAAGCCTGGTTCGGCTCTTCGGGACGTTCGCTCATGGACATTACCTTGCAACGGATTGGACATTTTCGACAGGTGTCTGGGACGACGGTTCGGCCACAAACGATGCAGCTTTATACCAGAACCGCCCGCCCATACGAAAAAACGCGGCCGAGGCCGCGTTTTTTTCTTACAAGGGTCGAAGACTTAGTTTTTGGCTTTGTCGACGATCTTGTTGGCACCGATCCACGGCATCATGGAGCGCAGTTGCTCGCCGATGATTTCGATACCGTGAGCGGCGTTGTTACGACGCTTGGCGGTCATCGAAGGGTAGCCGGTTGCGCCTTCGCTGATGAACATTTTGGCGTATTCGCCGTCCTGAATACGTTTCAGGGCGTTGCGCATGGCCTGACGGGATTCGGCGTTGATCACTTCCGGACCCGTCACGTACTCGCCGTATTCAGCGTTGTTGGAGATCGAGTAGTTCATGTTCGCGATACCGCCTTCGTACATGAGGTCAACGATCAGTTTCAGTTCGTGCAGACACTCGAAGTAGGCCATTTCCGGCGCGTAGCCAGCTTCAACCAGGGTTTCGAAACCGGCTTTTACCAGTTCAACGGTACCGCCGCACAGAACGGCTTGCTCGCCGAACAGGTCGGTTTCGGTCTCGTCCTTGAAGGTGGTTTCGATGATGCCGGTACGACCGCCACCCACGCCGGCGGCGTAGGACAGTGCAACGTTCTTGGCGTTGCCCGAGGCGTCCTGGTAGATCGCGATCAGGTCAGGGATACCGCCGCCTTTCACGAATTCGGAACGTACGGTGTGGCCCGGGGCTTTCGGCGCGATCATGATCACGTCGAGGTCGGCACGCGGAACAACCTGGTTGTAGTGGATCGCGAAACCGTGGGAGAAGGCCAGAGTGGCGCCTTTCTTGATGTTCGGCTCGATTTCGTTCTTGTACAGCTGGGACTGGAACTCGTCCGGGGTCAGGATCATGACCAGGTCGGCGCCGGCAACAGCGGCAGCCACGTCGGTCACTTTCAGGCCGTGGGCTTCTGCCTTGGCAACGGTGGCCGAACCTTTACGCAGACCGACGGTAACGTCGACACCGGAATCTTTCAGGTTGCACGCTTGAGCGTGGCCCTGGGAGCCGTAACCGATGATGGCAACTTTCTTGCCCTGGATGATCGACAGGTCGCAGTCTTTATCGTAGAAAACTTTCATGAATTTCCCCTTTATATCCAGGCCGTTCAGGCCAATCGCTAATTTGGTTTAGATGCTGAGTACTTTGTCGCCGCGGGCAATACCGGTGACGCCACTACGGACGGTTTCCAGAATCGATGCGGTGCCGATGGACTGAATGAAGCTGTCGAGCTTGTCGCTGGTACCGGTCAGTTGAACGGTATACACGCTGGCGCTGACGTCGACGATCTGTCCACGGTAGATATCGGTGGTGCGTTTGATCTCGGCGCGCTGGGCGCCAGTGGCCTTGACCTTGACCAGCATCAGTTCGCGCTCGATGTGAGCACTTTCCGACAGGTCCACCAGCTTGACCACTTCGATCAGCTTGTTCAGGTTTTTGGTGATCTGCTCGATGATTTCATCGTGGCCGACAGTGGTCAGCGTCAGACGCGACAGGGTCGGGTCTTCGGTTGGCGCCACGGTCAGGCTTTCGATGTTGTAGTTGCGCTGCGAGAACAGGCCGACTACGCGAGACAAAGCACCGGGTTCGTTTTCCAGAAGCAAGGAAATAATGTGCCGCATGATTAGGTACGCTCCGTCTTGCTCAGCCACATATCGCGCATCGAGCCGTCTTTGATCTGCATCGGGTAGACGTGCTCGCTGGTGTCGACCGAAATATCGATCACGACCAGGCGATCCTTCAGGGCGAACGCTTCTTCCATCTTCGACTTCAAATCTTTCGATTCGGTGATGCGCACGCCGACGTGGCCATAGGCCTCGGCCAGCTTGACGAAATCAGGCAGCGACTCCATGTACGAATGCGAGTGACGGCTGCCGTAGCTCATGTCCTGCCACTGACGCACCATGCCCAGAACACCGTTGTTCAGGATGACGATTTTCACCGGCAAACCGTATTGCAAGCAGGTCGACAGCTCCTGAATGTTCATCTGGATGCTGCCTTCGCCGGTGACGCACGCAACGTCAGACTCGGGGAAGCTCAAGGCAATGCCCATCGCGGCCGGCAGACCGAAGCCCATCGTGCCCAGGCCACCGGAGTTGATCCAGCGGTTCGGCTTGTTGAACTTGTAGTACTGCGCAGCGAACATCTGGTGCTGGCCCACGTCGGAGGTCACAAAAGCGTCGCCCTTGGTCACTTCGCACAGGGTTTCGATAACGGTCTGTGGCTTGATCTTGCTGCCGTCGCCCTTGTCGTAAGGGAAAAGGCCGCGATCACCGCGCCACTCATCAACCTGCTTCCACCAGCTGGTGACCGCTTCCTTGTTCGGGGTTTCGCCGATTTCCTTGAGGATCGCGACCATTTCGGTCAGGACGCTCTCCACCGGGCCAACGATTGGCACGTCAGCCTTGATGGTCTTGGAAATCGAAGCCGGGTCGATGTCGATGTGAATGATCTTGGCGTTCGGGCAGAACTTCGGCGCACCGTTGATCACGCGATCGTCGAAACGCGCACCGACTGCCAGGATCACGTCGGCGTGGTGCATCGCCAGGTTGGCGGTGTAGCTGCCGTGCATGCCGAGCATGCCGATGAACTGACGGTCAGTGCCTGGGTAACCACCCAGGCCCATCAAGGTATTGGTGACCGGCAGGTTGAGCATTTGCGCCAGTTCGGTCAGCGGCGCGGAGCCGTTGCCCAGAATCACGCCACCGCCGGAGTACAGCACGGGACGCTTGGCCGCCAGGAGCATTTCTGCCGCCTTGCGGATTTGCCCGGAGTGACCGCGAACGGCCGGGCTGTAGGAACGCAGTTTGGCTTTCTTCGGGAAGATGTATTCGAACTTCTCGGCCGGGTTGGTCATGTCTTTCGGGATATCGACCACGACCGGGCCCGGACGACCGGACTGCGCCAGGTAGAAGGCTTTCTTCATGACTTCCGGGATTTCCGAAGCGTGCTTGATCATGAAGCTGTGCTTCACGATCGGCCGGGAGATACCGATCATGTCGGTTTCCTGGAACGCGTCGGTGCCGACCATGGTGCTTGGCACCTGACCGGAAATGATCACCATTGGAATCGAGTCCATGTAGGCCGTGGCAATACCGGTGATGGCGTTTGTGGCGCCTGGACCGGAAGTCACCAATACCACGCCGGCTTTACCGGTGGCACGGGCGTAGCCGTCAGCCATATGGGTAGCCGCTTGCTCGTGACGAACCAGGATGTGGGTCACTTCCGGTTCTTTGAACAGGGCATCGTAAACATGAAGGAGAGCACCACCCGGGTACCCGTAGATATATTTGACGCCTTCGTCACGCAAGAAGCGGACGAGCATCTCACCGCCAGATAAAAGCTCCACGTTGTTCACCTCTAAAACGCCAGAATACCGTCCACAAAAAGGCGAACGGGTCTTAATAGGTTTACTTCTCGGCAGAGCATGAGCGACGGTGGTCGCCGACTACGTCAGCACTGACTGAGCAAGTATTGGGATCGTCCCAAGTGTTGCGGGCCTTTCCCACCCAGCGCGAGGTAACGCGTTGCGGGTGTAACAGGTCGACGCGGATATGCGCCTCATGATCTGCCGAGAGGGTCTGCTTCTGGCAGTCCCTGTACAGCGGACTTTGGATTCTTCTGTTTCGCCCTCTCCAAGTCAAGCCGTCAATGTGCTTAATTGTGGGTAAGCACATGAGAACGCAAGAAAAAACCTGAAAAGCGCTACTCTGTTAGCGTCAATTGCGCAATTTTGCCAAGGAATCAGCATGCGAACGCTCCTCGTCATACTGCTGATCGGCCTCAGCCCCTGGTGCATGGCCGGTCAGATCTACAAATGGGTCGATGCCCAAGGTGTCACGCACTTCGATGCGCAGCCGCCGCAGGGGCAATCGGCGACCACCCTGCAAACGCCGCCCTCGCCTGCTCCGCGCCCGACTGCGATGCCCGGCAGCGGCGCGCTGGGCGATCAGAAAGCCATCGACGACAAGGTCAGGAAACAGGTCGCCGAGCAACAGGCTCAGCTCAAGACCTTCTGTGAACAGGCGCGCACGAACCTGGCGCAGCTGCAGAACAATCCGCGCCTGAGGGAAGAAACCGAGGGGGAGTTGCGTCGGCTGAGCGAGACGCAACGTCAGGAGCGTATCGCAGAGACGCAGAAACAGATTGCCGAAAACTGCCAGTGATCACTGGCAGCCGGCCGTTCAACGCGAAGCGGTTATCAGCAGGTCGAACTCTTTGAGCAATACCTGCAACTGCCGGTCCTTGCCCTGCAGATTGCGCTGGGCGAAGACCATTTCGGCCATTTCCTGAATGCCCGAAGCATTGGGCAATGGCAGGTTCTGTTCGAGGATCATCTTCATCCGCGGCAGGAAGATCCATTGCAGCCACTGCTCGAAATCGAGGGTGTCGACCGAAAACGGCTCGACACTGCTCAAGGCTTCGACCGAAGGCTGGACATCATCCCACCAGCCCTGGGCACGCAGTTCGCGCTCGATCAACAACAGTTGATCGGCGACTTTCGAAAAGCGAGCGTCCATCACAGCGAAACCTTGGCCTTCTGACGGGCCAGTGCGGCGCCGGCGGAATCACCTTGTTTCTCACGCGCCTGAGCGATCAGTTCCCACAGGCTGGCCTGCAAGTCCGGACGACCATTGGCCATGGTCAGCGCGCGGCGGGCGGTTTGCTCGGCTTGCGGGGCATCGCCCTGCGCCATGCGCACCTGTGCCAGGCGGTAAAGCACTTGCGGCTCACGCGGAGCTACGCGTTGGGCGCGCTCAAGGCTGGAGGACGCGCCGTTCAGGTCGCCGCCGGCCTGTTGTTGTTGCGCCGTACTCAGCAAGGCGAGCACCGGACCGTCCAGTTGCTCGTCGGCAGACAGACCACCGCCGCTGCTGGCCGAAGGGATGCCGCTCGGCGTCGAAGGCATGCTGTAGCTGCCGGAGCTGATCGGTGCCGATTCGACCGGCGAAGGGTTGTACGGCCCTGCGGTGATACCGCCGGACGCCGGGCCCGGCACGATCGGCGAGCTGCTGATCGGTGCAGAAGCCGCAGCGCCACCAGGAACCATGACCACTACACCGGTATCGCCTTGCGGGATGGCCTGCGATTGCGCCTGACCCTGCACAGGTCGTTTCACCGTCGTCTTGCGGAAGCCGCCGTTGGCCGAAAGACGCTCGCTGTTGGACACGGTAGTGCCGGAGTCCACAACCGGAATCGAACCACGCTGTACGGTGGAGCAGCCGCTGAGCAAAGCCACGGCGGTCACCGCTGGAATCAACCACTTGTTCACTTGAAACCCTCTTCGCTTAATTCATCCAGCCCTTGACCCAATCCATCACCGACTCGCTCGAGGCCGGGCTTTCGCCCGCGCAGGAGGCGCCGGGTGGCGGTTCGCTGCCGCGAATATACGGCATCTGCACAGCGCCCGGACAGTTGGCATCGGAGCCCTGGCCGGTACGCGAATCAACCCACGCCTGCACCACATTGTCCGGTTGCGGCATGTCCAGTGGCAGCGGGTCGGCCTTGCGCATGAAGCTGGTCCAGACCTGCAATGCACCGGTTGCACCGGTGAACGGCGTCTTGCCGTTATCGTCGCGTCCGAGCCAGACCACCGCCAGCAGATCCTGGCTGAAACCTGCGAACCAGCTATCGCGTGAATCGTTACTGGTACCGGTCTTGCCGGCCAGTGTCAGGGTCTTGGGCAATACGTTGTAAACCGAACTGCCGGTACCTTCGCGCATGACGCGCTGCATGGCGTTCTGGATCAGGTAGATCGAGGCCGGATCGAAACGTTGCTCGATCTGGAACGGATAACGCTTGAGCGGCTCGCCCTCGGCGGTCAGCACGCTACGAATACCGCGCATCGGTGTATTGAAGCCACCGTTGGCGAGGGTCTGGTACATCGTCGCCACTTCGATCGGCGTCATACCACCGGCCCCCAGCAGCATCGACGGGAACGCCGGGAACTCACGGGTCACACCCAGGCGCCCGATGGTCTTGAGGACATTCGGAACACCCACCGCCAGGCCGAGACGCGAGGTCGACAGGTTGTAGGAGTGCGCCAGCCCTTGATAGAGGAACACCGTACCGTGGGAGCGACGATCATAGTTCTGCGGTTTCCAGACCTGACCGTCCGCGCCCTTGATGGAAAGCGGATCATCCGACAGCCAACTGGTCAGCGTGTACTGGCTCGGTTTTTCCAGTGCGGTCAGATAAACCGCAGGCTTGACCAGAGAACCGATAGGCCGCACCGCATCCAGTGCCCGGTTGAACCCGGCATAACTGGCCTGACGGCTGCCGATCATCGCCTGGACTTCGCCGGTTTCCGGATTGGTCACGACCATCGCGGCTTCCACATCGTCGGCGCCCTTGCGGCCCGACAGACGCTTGAAGGTGTCATTCACCGAAGCTTCGGCTTTCATCTGCAGGATCGGGTCGAAACTGGTGAAGATCCGCAGACCTTCCTCGGTCAAGTCTTCGTCGCGGTAGTCTTCACGCAACTGGCGTTTGACCAGGTCGATGAAGCCCGGGAACGAGCTGTCGGCCAGCTTGCCACGCGAGGTCACGCCCAGCGGCATTTTCTTCGCGGCCTCGACCTGTTCGGCGGAAGCGACACCCTGCTGCTCAAGCACGTCGAGCACCAGGTTACGTCGTTCCAGCGCCCGCTCCGGGTTGCGACGCGGGTTGTAATAGGAAGGCCCTTTGACCATGCCGACCAGCAGCGCGACCTGATGCAGTTTCAGCTCGGACAATGGCTGGCCGAAGAAGAACTGGCTGGCCAGACCGAAACCGTGCACCGCACGCTGACCATCCTGACCGACGAAGACTTCGTTGAGGTAAGCCTCAAGAATTTCCTTCTTGTCGTAATGCAGCTCAAGCAGCATCGCCATCATCGCTTCGGTGAGCTTGCGGGTCAGGCTGCGTTCGTTGGTGAGGTAGAAGTTCTTGACCAGTTGCTGGGTCAGCGTACTGCCGCCCTGGGTCATCTTGCCGCCGGATGTGTTGACCCAGATCGCCCGGGCAATCGACTTCGGCGACACGCCCCAGTGACTGTAGTAATCCCGGTCTTCCACGGCGACCAGGGTTTCCAGCAGGTAAGGCGGCACCTGATCGAGCTTGATCAGAATCCGGTCTTCAAGGTTTTTCGGGTAGATCCCGCCGATCAGCAGCGGCTCCAGACGCACCACCGACAGCTTCGAACCGTTCGTCGCCGAGAGCTCGGCCACGTAGTCGCCAGAGAAGCGCACGCGCACTGGCTGCGGTTTCTCCAGGCCTTCGTAGAACTGGAAACCACGGGTGTTCAGATCGACGGTATTGCCGTTGACGGCTGCAGCGCCGGGGCCATTGCTCACGGCTTCGCGGCGATAACCCAGGGCATCGAGTTCGGTGAGGAAATCGTCCTTGCTCAACTTCTGTCCGACGAACAGCTCGAGCGGCCGCGCGTATACCTTGGCCGGGATGGTCCAGCGCTTGCCGGAGAACTTCTCCTGCACCACGGCATCGAGGTAAACGGCGAAGCCGGCCAGCACCACAAGGCCGACCAGACTGAGTTTCAGGGCCCAGCCCAACCATGGGCGCAGGCCCCGGGAAGGTGGTTTTTTAGGAGTGCGGGGGGATCGAGTACGAGTCATGGCGGCGGATTATACGCACTTTATTCATACTCAACAGGAGCGCTCCGAGGTTTGCGTCGGGCTGGCGAGCGGCCATAATGGCGGCCTCGAATTTCCCCAGTCTCTGAAGGATCGCCTGTGAGCCAGTCCCTGATCGCCGCCCTGCAAAACCCTGCCCTGTTTGCGCACCCTGTCGAAGGGTTTCAGGTCATCGAAACCCATATCTCGTGGGTCCTGCTCACCGGCCCTTACGCTTATAAAGTGAAGAAGCCGGTGAACTTCGGCTTTCTCGACTTCACCAGCCTCGAATCCCGCGAACACTTCTGTGGCGAAGAGCTGCGCCTCAACCAGCGTCTGACCGAAGATTTGTATCTGGAAGTGATTCCGGTCACCGGCACTGTCGAAGCCCCGCAACTGGGTGGCGAAGGCCCGGCTATCGAATACGTGCTGAAAATGCGCCAGTTCCCGCAGACCGGCCTGCTGAGTACCCTGCAGGCCAACGGCGAGCTGACCACTACGCACATCGACGAAATGGCCGAGCAGATTGCCCGTTTCCACCTCAGCGCGCCGAAGGTTCCGGCCGAGCACGATGCCGGCACTCCGGAAAGCGTGATGGCGCCGGTTCGCCAGAATTTCGAGCAGATCCTGCCGTTCCTCAGCGACAAAGCCGACCTGCTGCAACTGGATGCCCTGCAAGCCTGGGCCGAAAGCAGCTTCGAACGTTTGAAGCCCCTGTTCGCCCAGCGCAAGGCCGAAGGCTTCACCCGCGAATGCCACGGTGACATTCACCTGGGCAACGCCACGCTGATCGATGGCAAAGTGGTGATCTTCGACTGCATCGAATTCAACGAGCCGTTCCGCTTCACCGACGTCTGGGCCGACACCGGCTTCCTGGCGATGGACCTGGAAGACCGTGGCCTGAAATCCCTGGCCCGTCGCTTCATCAGCCAGTACCTGGAGCTGACCGGTGACTATCAGGGCCTGGAAGTGTTGAACTTCTACAAGGCTTACCGTGCACTGGTGCGTGCGAAAGTTGCGCTGTTCAGCATGCCTGCCGACGCGACGCCGGTGCAGCGCGCCACCACCCTGCGCCAGTACCGCAACTACGCGAACCTGGCGGAAAGCTACAGCACCATTCCTTCGCGTTTCATGGCGATCACCCACGGCGTATCCGCGGTAGGCAAAAGCCATGTGGCCATGCGTCTGGTCGAGGCGCTGGGCGCGATTCGCCTGCGTTCCGATGTCGAGCGCAAACGTCTGTTCGGCGAACAAACCGTCGCCAATGATGTTCAGGCCGGTATTTACAGCGCCGACGCCAGCACCGCGACCTATGCTCGCCTGCATGAAATCGCCGAAGTGATCCTGCATGCCGGCTTCCCGGTGGTGATCGATGCCACTTACCTCAAGCGCGAACAACGTGACAGTGCAGCCAAGGTTGCCGAGGCCACCGGCACGCCATTCCTGATCCTCGACTGCAACGCGCCACAAGCCGTGATCGAGAGCTGGCTGGCGATTCGTCAGGCAGACAAGAAGGATCCGTCCGACGCCACATTGGCCGTGATCGAAGCCCAGCAGGCCAATCGTGAAGCCCTGACCCCGGATGAAATCCTGCGCAGCAAACGCGTGCAGACCAACGAATCCGGCACCCTGGATACCGTCGTGGCACAAATCCGCCAGCGCCTGCCAGGTCTGTAAGAAACTATTTCGGCCGTGAAGCCCTCGCTCGCTTCACGGCCGTCAAATAGTGGCACTATACTGGCGTCATAAAACCAACAGGTGATCTGACATGAGCCAGCCGAAACTTCTCGACACCCCGCTTTATGCCTTGCTGCACAAAGACGACATAACCGGTTTCAACAAAGAACGTCCGAAAGACGGCCCGATCGACATGGTCGGCGGTGATTTTCGCGGCCTCGACTTGCGCGAATTGAACGCCGATGGCGTGGATTTCCGGGACGCCTACTTCCGTTCCGCTGATCTGCGCGGCATCGACTTTCGCAACGCCTCCCTGGAGGGCGCCAGCCTGGCCCACGCGCAGATTTCCGGTGCTTACTTCCCGCCGGAGCTGAGTGCAGACGAAATTCTGATGTCGATGAATTTCGGTACCCGCCTGCGCTATCGCACCCGCTAAGCCTGCGAAAGGCTAACCCGTCCAGCGCCCCCGCTTTGCGCTGGACTGTGTGCTATTCGTGCTTTTTCGCGCCCTCCCCATCCTGATCCTTCGTGAAAACCTGACCTTTCTTAGAAGCTTTTGCGTCGAATCCGACCAAACAACCACGCTTTTCCTACTGATGGCTACACTCCTGAGATGATCGCCCACGCACCATTCGGCCGTCGCAAGGAGGCTTGATGAATGATGAACTGCAACACCTGAAGAATCTTGGCAAGACGTCGGCGCAATGGCTGCATGCCGTGGGCATCCACAGCGCCTCGGATCTGCGTCGCCTGGGCGCCGTGGATGCCTATCGGGCCGTGCGCACGCGCGGGTTCCGGGCGTCGAAGGTGTTGCTGTATGCGATCGAAGGGGCGTTGATGGATGTGCACTGGAACGACATTCCCGCCGAACGCAAGGACGCTCTGAACAAACAGCTTGAAGCCATTTCCTCTCGCCACAAGAACTGACGGGCACCCACCTTCATGTATCTGCTCGGGGAACAATCGGCGCCGGCCGAATCAATGATCAACCGTTTGCAGAACCTGCCCGGTCAATTTCTGCGGGACCTTGCACCGTGTGGGCCCGTGCTGGAGCTGGAAGCCACGGATGATCTGATGGCACGGTTGCCGGGCGATCAACTGTTTCTACTGATGGACGGCGTCATCAATGGCCGCTTGGGAGGCCGAGCGCTGTTCTATTGGCAAGAAGGTGATCTGGTTGGCCTGCAGCAAGGTCCTGACTGGGTGGATTGCATTCTTTGCTCCGACGGCCCATTGAGTTTGCTGCCCTTCCGTCAACGCGATTTGTTCCAGCATGTGTATTCAGAACCCGCGCGCTCGGAGCAGTTTCTGCACTATCTGTTGGGCCAGATGGCGCTGTTGGCCCATGCGGTTGGCGAGCTGAAGCCACGGGAGTTTCGCAGCACCAATGGCTTTAAACGGGTCGAGGCCGGAGAAGTGTTGATCCGCGAAGGCGATCCCGCCGATCACGTGTTCGTGATAATCGAAGGACATGCACAAGCGTTCGTCGACGGGCACAAGGTCGGCGAAGTGCCCAGGGACGAGATTTTCGGCGCCATGGCGATATTCACCGGTGAACCCCGCAACGCAACCGTCGTTACCTGCGAGCCGAGCACCGTGATGCTGATTCCCGGCGATCAGTTTCTGAGCATGACCCGCAGCAATCCGAAAATCGCCCACAGCCTGATCGAAAGCATGGCGCGGCGCATCGACCAGCTCAACAAGCAGCTCACGGCAATTGACCGTCCAAGTTGAAGCCCTGTGTTTTCAGGGCTTTTCAGCCATCCCCCAAACAAAACCGAAGAAATGGAAAAACACACGTTGACTTGTTAATGAGAATCGCTATGATTATCACAACTGATCGCGAGATCAGTCGATATTCTGAAAAGCCCTTGGTTCGGACTCTCAGATTATCTCCTCATCAGGCTAATCACGGTTATTTGACCCGGTTTTTCCGGGTCTTTTTTTGCCCGCGAGAAAGTCATTGGCCGAACTGTTTGCGCATCTCGGCACAGTAATCCGGTTTCGGCGTGGCCGGTGTGAACCAGACATAATCGGCCATGGCCGCCGTGACCTCACTGCCCTGCTCCGCTAGCATCAGCACCACCGGTGCTTCGGGCGCGCCCAGATCCGCCACATGCAGCGGCACACCCACATCCTTGCGCGCATGGAACGCACCCGCGAACAACAACGCCGGCGCAGGCGCCGCCAACAATCTTGTCGCCATCCGCCGATCCCGTTGCTGCTGCACCGCCAGCATCGCCGGCATTTGCGATTGAGGCAGCAAGCCACAATGCGAATCACTGATCTGTCCGGCCAGCTCGTTTTTCACCGACTCGGCGTTACTGCGTTCCCCTTGCAGAACCGGAGGCTGGCGATAGAACGCACGAATTTCACTGTTATCGAGATTGGCCGCCAGCAGCGGATACGGTTGCGTGAAAGCAAACCGGACAATCGGCCCGTAGAGATTCCAGTCCCAACCGTCCTGCCACGCCAGCTCGACCGGAAGATCAGCGGGAGGCTTTGGCGCACGCCGCACACCATCAACCCGCGATTGTTGATCGGGGGTCAGCATTTCCAGCAAGAGGCTACCCTGTGGGCGCTTTTCGCCCAGACTCTGCAGCAGCCACAATTGCACGGCATGGTGATCGGCATTGTCGTGCTGCTCACCGACGATCACCCGCGCCGGCTCGGCCAGACGCGTCAGCAATTCTTGCGGGGTAATCAGTGTTCCGCTACGCAGGTCGCGAATCTCGCCAGTGACCGGTGGCGGAGCGACATGCTGGCAACCGCCGAGCAACAACACCGCAAACAGCAAAATCCTACGCATGCTTTCACCTCGATGATGAAATCAGCGGGCGATGATCAGCGGATGCCCGCGCTCCGGGTGTGGCTGCACCAACACCTCCAGTCCGAATACAGCCTTGAGCGACTCCGGACGCAGCACCTGCTGCGGCGTGTCCAGCGCCACCGGACGCCCGCCCTCAAGCAGCAAGATGCGATCACAATAGCGCGCCGCCAGGTTCAGATCATGCAGGATCACCATCACGGCAGCGCCGCGGTCGGCAAACTCGCGTACCGCTTGCAGCGTGGTGTGTTGATGCAGCGGATCGAGCATCGAAGTCGGCTCGTCCAGCAACAAGGTCTGCCCGACCTGCCCCGGCCACAACTGCGCCAGCACGCGGGCCAGATGCACCCGCTGGCGCTCGCCACCGGACAACGCCAGATAACTGCGCCCGCTCAGGTGCCCGGCATCAGCGGCCGCCAATGCGTCGGCAACAATCTCGTCATCGCGCACGACGCCGGTCTGATAAGGCAAACGCCCCATCCCGACCACCTCTTCGACGCGAAAGGCGAAATCCAGCGTCGATACCTGCGGCAATACCGCCAGCCGCTGCGCACGCTGGGTGCCACTCCAATGGCCAAGGTTTTCACCGTCGAGAAGAACACTGCCTTCGCTGGCGCTCAGTTCACCGCACATCGCCCCGAGCAACGTGCTCTTGCCGGCACCGTTGGGACCGAGCACGCCGAGCACTTCACCCGGTTCCAATTGCAGACTGACGTCCGCCAGTACCGTGTTGCGGCCACGACAGATGTGCAGATTGTGCGCACGCAACATCAGGCACGTCCTCGCAACAACAGATAAAGGAAGAACGGCGCGCCGATGAATGCGGTGACGATACCGATTGGCAATTCCGCCGGTGCCAGCGCCAGCCGTGCCACCAGATCCGCCAGCAACAGCAGACTGGCCCCAGCCAGCACGGAAGCCGGCAACAACACCCGATGATCCGGCCCGGCGAGCAAACGCACCAGATGCGGCACTACCAGCCCGACAAAGCCGATCATCCCCGCCGCCGCCACCGCGGCACCGACGCCCAGCGCCGTGCAGAACACCAGCTCACGCTTGAGCCGCTCGACATCGATCCCCAGATGCCCGGCTTCCGATTCCCCGAGCAACAACGCATTCAAAGCCTTCGCCCGACGCGGAAGCCACAACGCGACGCCGGCGCTGATGATCAGCAGCGGCCACAACCGCGCATAACTCGCACCGTTGAGGCTGCCGAGGTTCCAGAAAGTCAGGGTTCGCAGGGTGGCGTCATCCGCCAGATAGGTAAACAGTCCCACTGCCGAACTGGCCAGCGCAGTCAGGGCGATACCCGCCAGCAACATGGTCGCGACATTGGTCTGCCCGTTGCGACGACCAAGACGATAGACCAGCGCCGTCACCCCGAGACCGCCGAGAAACGCACACACAGACAGCAGATACGGCCCGAACCATTCCGGCAAACCGCCGAAGAACGAACCGCCGACAATCGCCACCGCCGCGCCTAAAGCAGCGCCACTGGAGACGCCAACCAACCCGGGATCGGCCAGCGGATTGCGAAACAGGCCCTGCATCGCCACGCCGGACAACGCCAGCACACCGCCGACCGCCAACCCGAGCAGTGTCCGAGGCAGGCGGATCTGCCCGAGAATCAGCTCAGCCTGCTCCAGCCCGTCCGGCGCCAGCGGCACGCCGATCATGCGCAATGCCGCGCGCAAGGTATCGAACAGCGGCAGGCTGACCGGCCCCAGCGCCAGCGACAACCAGATCGCCAACAGACATAGCAGAATCAGGCCGATGAACAAGCCACGGGGTTTGACCAGTGTGGTCATTGGCCGCTCTGGGTCGGATAGAAACCGTCAGACAGGGTTTTCAACGCAGCAGGCAAACGCGGCCCGAGACCGCCGACCAGCAGTGTCGGGTCCAGCTCCAGTACCCGTCCGGACTTGGCCGCACGACTGGAATTGAGGATCGGATTTTCCTTGAACAGTGCCGCTTTCGCCGCCTCACCGGTCAGTGCGCGGTCAGCAAACACCAGCACTTCCGGGTCGAGCCCGGCCAGGGACTCCACGGAAAACGGCTTGTAACCGGTGTGAGTGGCCAGATTGTGTCCGCCCGCCTGTTGCAGCATCCAGTCGGCAGCGGTGTCCTTGCCGGCAATCAATGGTTTGCCGCCGGCATGTCCGAGCAGCAACAGCACACCCGGTGCTTTCTGTTTCGACTGCACAGCCACCACGCGCGCCTTCTGTGCATCGAGTTGCTGTTGATAACTTTGCAACAACTGAGTCGCCTGAGTTTCGGCACCCAGCAACCGGCCCAGCTGGGTGACGTTTTTCTCCAGCGTCGGCAAATCCGGCTGAGCGGAGAACAGCTCCACCTGCACCTTGGCACTACGAACCTGCGAAATCACCGGTGGTGGGCCCATTTCCTCGGTGCCGATCAGGATGTCCGGGCGCAGGCTGAGGATGCCTTCAGCCGACAGGCTGCGCTGGTAACCAATACTCGGCAGCGACTTGAGGGACTCTGGATGCTGACTGGTAGTGTCCACGCCCACCAGTTTCGCCTCGCCGCCCAACGCACTCACCCATTCCGACAACGCACCGCCGGCGCTGACCCAACGTTGCGGCAATTGGGCCGCTGCAGCCTGGTGGCTGACAAAAAGCCCGACACACAGAACGGCAACGCGGGTACTCAGGCGCATAGACAGCTTCCTTTATAGGATTTTCCCGGGCATCGGGGCGGCAGGCCAAGTATCCTCGGCAGCGGCCACCGCGCGGCGGACGAAGGCGGCCATTTGATAATTGTTTGCATTTAAACGTCAAGCTCGGACATATCCGGACACGAGCTGACACTTGAGGATAGCCATGAAGTTTCTGTGCACGGGCGCCGATTTGCTCGAAGCCACCAGCCGCGGGTTCGAGATCGACGGCAAAAAACTGTTCGCCGTGCGCCGGGCCGGCAAGGCGTACGTCTATCTCAACCGCTGCCCGCACCGGGGCATCGGGCTGGAATGGCAACCCGACCAGTTTCTCGACCCGAGCAACAGTCTGATTCAGTGCGCCACTCACGGCGCACTGTTTTTGATCGAGGACGGTGAATGCGTGACTGGCCCTTGCTCCGGACAATCGCTGACAGCCATCGATTGCCGAGAAGATGCCCAAGGGCTATGGGTCGACGTTTAGCCGTCGAGCAACACATCCAGTCGGCGATCGATCAACATTTCCTCATGACTTAACCGCACACCATAAGCCAATACCTCGACCCCGGACGCCACCGCCTCACGCAAGGCAGCGGCGTAGGCAGCGTCGATTTCCAGGGCCGGGCGTACTGCTTCGATACCCGTCAGATTCACGCAGTACAACTGCACCGCCCGAACCCCGTCCCGCGCCAAATGCGCCAACTCACGCAAATGCTTGGCGCCCCGCTCGGTCAGCGCATCGGGAAAGGCCGCCACCGCCGTACCGTCAAAGCCCAGCGTGACGCTCTTCACTTCCACGTACGCTGGCCCTGACGGGTATTCGAGGCGAAAGTCGATGCGACTTTTTTCCTCTCCGTAGGCCACTTCGCGTTTCAGCGCGGTAAACCCGTTCAACTCACTGATGACACCGGCTTGCAAGGCTTCTTCGACCAGCGCATTGGCGCGCCCGGTGTTCACGCAGAACAACCGCCCCTGCGGGGTTTCGCCGATTTCCCAGGTGCCGGGCAGCTTGCGCTTGGGGTCATTGGAGCGACTGAACCAGACCTGCCCGCCCTCGACCTGACAATTGAGCATCGAGCCGGTGTTCGGGCAGTGAATCGTCAGCAGTTCGCCTCCAACGGTTTCGATGTCAGCGAGAAAGCGCTTGTAACGGCGGATCAACCGGCCTTCTTCAAGAGGAGGATGAAAGCGCATCAGCCTTGCCAGCTCTTCAAGCCGCGACCAATGCGCTCCACTGCTTCCTGTAGACGAGGGAGGTTTTGCGTGTAGGCAAACCGCACATGGTGACTGGCCTGATAACGACCGAAATCCAGACCCGGGGTAAACGCTACGTGCTCGGTTTCGAGGAAATGCCGGCAGAACGCGAAGGCATCACCGCCGAACTGGCTGATATCGGCATACAAGTAGAACGCGCCTTCCGGCTCTACGGCGATATTGAAACCCAGCTCCCGCAGTGCCGGCAGCAGGAAATCGCGGCGACGGCCGAATTCGGCGCGGCGCTCTTCGAGGATCGCGATGGTATCCGGCTCGAAACAGGCCAGCGCCGCATGCTGGGCCATGCTCGGCGCGCTGATGTAGAGGTTCTGCGCGAGTTTTTCCAGCTCGCTGACCGCCGCATCCGGCGCCACCAGCCAGCCGAGACGCCAACCGGTCATGCCGAAATATTTGGAGAAACTGTTGAGGACAAACGCGCTGTCGTCGACTTCCAGCACGCTGGCGGCATCGGTGCCGTAAGTCAGACCATGGTAGATCTCGTCTACCACCAGATGGCCGTGCCGCGCCTTGATGGCTGTGGATAACCCCGCCAGCTCATCGCGGGTCAGAATCGTGCCGGTCGGGTTGGCCGGTGAAGCGACCAGTGCGCCGACACTGTCGTGATCCCAGTGGCGCTCCACCAGATCAGGCGTCAGTTGATAGCGAACGTCCGGCCCGACAGGAACGAGCTGCGCCGCGCCCTCGACCAGTCGCAGAAAGTGCCGGTTGCACGGATAACCGGGGTCGGCCAGCAGCCAGTGCTTGCCCGGGTCCACCAGCAACGCACTGGCCAGCAGCAGCGCCCCGGAGCCGCCCGGCGTGATCAGAATACGCCGCGGATCGATATTCAGACCATAACGGGTCTGATAAAAGCCGGAAATCGCTTCGCGCAGCTCAGGAATGCCCCGGGCGGCGGTGTAACGGGTTTTCCCCGCCGTCAGCGCAGCCTGGCCGGCACGGATGATCGGTTCGGCGGTCGTGAAGTCCGGTTCGCCGATTTCCAGGTGGATCACGTCATGGCCGGCGGCCTGCAATTCATTGGCCCGCGCCAGCAACGCCATCACATGGAACGGTTCGATCGCACGACTGCGCGCACTGTAGGGCTGAGCCATTGGCCTTCCTTCAACGAGTGAAAAGAAACGATTCTACCCATCTGCCGGAACGAGCGAGAACCCGCAGCGGTCACAGCCTCAAGAACGCTGGACTGTAACAAGGCAAACGTACGCTCCAGGATTGACTAAAATCAGTGATTGTCAGGTCTCCAGCACCACCAGACATGGCTTGGCAAACATTTGCAGGCACCACCGGCCGCGGGCTCGACATCCGGGAGTAGCGCGGGCCGAATTGATCTGGTAAGTTCGCCCGCTTGCAGCCGCAGGGCCGGCAGGTGTCGGTGATGGAGCAATCCTGCGCAATGGATTACAAGAGTAGAGGCGGTCCATTTCATGCCCACCCAAGCAAAGCAACAGCAGCAACAGGCGATCAGCGGTTTCGAACCTTACGTTCCGGCCGAAGGCGAAGAGTACATGGGCAAGCCCATGCGCGCGCACTTCACCAAGATCCTGACCAAGTGGAAACTGGACTTGATGCAGGAAGTCGACCGCACTGTTGATCACATGAAAGACGAAGCAGCCAACTTCCCTGATCCGGCCGACCGTGCCAGCCAGGAAGAAGAATTCGCCCTTGAGCTGCGTGCCCGCGACCGCGAGCGCAAACTGATCAAGAAGATCGACAAGACGCTGCAGTTGATCGAAGACGAAGAGTACGGCTGGTGTGATTCCTGCGGCATCGAGATCGGCGTCAAGCGCCTCGAGGCCCGCCCGACCGCCGACATGTGCGTCGACTGCAAGAACCTTGCGGAAATCAAGGAAAAGCAGGTCGGCAAGTAATCCCGACCTGAACGAGAAACGGAGCGTGCGAACGCTCCGTTTTTGTTTCTGCCGTTTTTTACTCTTCAAGTAACATCGCCCTCATGACTGCCAACACCTCCCCCGCCTACATCGGCCGCTTCGCCCCGACTCCCAGTGGACACCTGCACTTCGGCTCACTGGTAGCGGCGCTCGCTTCTTACCTGGATGCCCGTTCGGTGAACGGTCGCTGGCTGGTGCGCATGGAAGATCTCGATCCGCCCCGGGAAGAGCCGGGGGCGCAAGCCGCGATTCTCAAGGCTCTGGAAAGCTATGGCTTCGAATGGGATGGCGAAATGATCCGCCAGAGTGACCGGCATGAGGCCTACGCGCAAGTGCTCGACAGTCTGTTCAATCACGGTCTGGCCTACGCCTGCACCTGCTCGCGCAAACAACTGGAGCCGTATCACGGCATTTATCCGGGGCTGTGCCGCAATGCCGGCCATGGCCAGGAAGACGCCGCAATCCGCCTGCGTGTGCCGGAGCTGGAATATCACTTCATCGACCGGGTGCAGGGCGAGTACCGCCAGCACCTGGGCCGCGACGTGGGTGATTTCGTGATCCGCCGCCGCGACGGCCTCTACGCCTATCAACTGGCGGTGGTGCTGGACGATGCGTGGCAGGGCATCACCGACATCGTGCGCGGCGCCGATTTGCTCGACTCGACGCCGCGCCAACTCTACCTGCAAGAACTGCTGGGCCTGCGCCAGCCGCGTTATCTGCACCTGCCGCTGATTACCCAGCCGGACGGCAACAAGCTCGGCAAGTCCTACCGCTCGCCACCGCTGGAGGCCGATCAGGCCACGCCATTGTTGCTGAGAGCCTTGCGTGCGTTGGGGCAAGAGCCGGGACTTGAGCTGGCCCACGCCTCGCCGCAGGAGTTGCTGAAATGGGGCAGTGCCCACTGGGATGCGACGAAGATCCCGCGCACACTGACCCTGCCCGAAGCGCAACTGCTGTGACGACACTTGCAGTGGCACGCCCATCCGTTACCATCGCCGCACGTTTTCGGGCACGCGCATAAAAAAGAGAGGCCGGGATGTACATCTATCGCTTGGTCCTGCTTCTGGTCGTGGGGATCTACCTGTTTTCTCCCGCCATCATGGATTGGTGGATCGACGCTACGGGCGCCTGGTATCGCCCCTATCTGCTCTGGCTGATCCTGATTGTCGTGACCTTCATCCTGCAGAGCCAAAAAGATGCCGATGAGCTTTAGCCTGACCCAGATGCTGCTGATCAGCGCCGCCTACCTGGCCGCGCTATTCGGGGTGGCATGGATCAGTGAACGGGGCATGATCCCCCGGGCGATCATTCGCCATCCGCTGACCTACACCCTGTCGCTGGGGGTCTACGCCAGTGCGTGGGCGTTCTACGGCACGGTCGGGCTGGCTTATCAGTATGGCTACGGCTTTCTGTCCAGCTATCTCGGGGTGTCCGGTGCGTTTCTGCTGGCGCCGGTGCTGCTGTATCCGATCCTGAAGATCACCCGCACCTATCAACTGTCGTCGCTGGCGGACCTGTTCGCCTTCCGCTTTCGCAGCACCTGGGCCGGTGCGCTGACCACCATTTTCATGCTGATCGGCGTACTGCCGTTGCTGGCCCTGCAGATCCAGGCCGTGGCCGATTCCATCGGCATCCTCACCGGCGAACCGGTACAGAATCGCGTGGCCCTGGCATTCTGCGCACTGATCATCCTGTTCACGATCTTCTTCGGCTCGCGCCATATCGCAACCCGTGAAAAACACGAAGGACTGGTGTTCGCGATTGCCTTCGAATCGGTGATCAAACTGGCCGCGCTCGGCGGCGTCGGCCTCTATGCCTTGTACGGTGTATTCGACGGCCCGCAACAACTTGAACTGTGGCTGCTGCAGAACCAGACCGCCCTCGCCGCCCTGCACACGCCGCTGCAGGAAGGCCCGTGGCGCACCTTGCTGCTGGTGTTCTTCGCCTCGGCGATCGTGATGCCGCACATGTATCACATGACCTTCACCGAAAACCTCAACCCGCGCTCGCTGGTCAGCGCGAGCTGGGGCCTGCCGCTGTTCCTGCTGCTGATGAGCCTGGCGGTGCCGCTGATTCTCTGGGCCGGCCTGAAACTCGGCGCAACCACCAATCCGGAATACTTCACCCTCGGCATCGGCATCGCCGCCAACAGCAAAGCCCTGGCGTTGTTGGCCTATGTCGGCGGTCTGTCAGCGGCCAGCGGCCTGATCATCGTCACCACGCTGGCACTCTCGGGCATGGCCCTGAACCATCTGGTGCTGCCGCTCTACCAGCCACCGGCCGAAGGCAACATCTATCGCTGGTTGAAATGGACCCGCCGGGCGCTGATCGTCGCGATCATCATGGCCGGTTTCTGCTTCTATCTGATGCTCGGCGCCGAGCAGGATCTGGCCAACCTCGGCATCGTCGCCTTCGTCGCGACCCTGCAATTCCTGCCCGGCGTGCTGTCGGTACTGTACTGGCCGACCGCCAACCGCCGTGGCTTCATCGCCGGGCTGCTGGCGGGGATTCTGGTTTGGGTGGTGACCATGCTGCTGCCGCTGGTCGGCAATCTGCAGGGTTTCTATATCCCGCTGCTGAACATGATCTACGTGCTGGACGACACAAGCTGGCACATGGCGGCCATCGCCTCGCTGGCGGCCAACGTCCTGATGTTCACTTTGATTTCGCTGTTCACCAATGCCAGCCCGGAAGAAGCCAGCGCCGCCGAAGCCTGCGCTGTGGATAACGTGCGGCGCCCGCAACGCCGGGAACTGCACGCCGCCTCGCCCCAGGAATTCGCCACGCAACTGGCCAAGCCATTGGGCGCCAAGGCTGCGCAAAAGGAAGTCGAACAGGCCCTGCGCGATCTCTATCTGCCGTTCGATGAACGCCGCCCATACGCCCTGCGTCGACTGCGTGACCGGATCGAAGCCAACCTGTCCGGCCTGATGGGCCCGAGCGTCGCCCAAGACATGGTGGAAACCTTCCTGCCGTACAAGGCCGGCGGCGAAAACTACGTCACCGAAGACATCCACTTCATCGAAAGCCGTCTCGAGGACTACCACTCGCGCCTCACCGGTCTGGCTGCCGAACTCGACGCTCTGCGCCGCTACCACCGCCAGACCCTGCAGGAACTGCCGATGGGCGTCTGCTCACTGGCCAAGGATCAAGAGATCCTGATGTGGAACAAGGCCATGGAAGAGCTGACCGGGATTGCCGCGCAACGGGTGGTCGGATCGCGCCTGAGCACCATCGCCAATCCGTGGAAAGAATTGCTGCAAGGCTTCATCAACCTGCCCGACGAGCACCTGCACAAACAGCACCTGGCCCTCGACGGCCAGACCCGTTGGCTGAACCTGCACAAAGCGGCGATCGACGAGCCGCTGGCACCGGGTAACAGCGGCCTCGTGCTGTTGGTGGAAGACCTGACCGAAACACAGATGCTCGAAGACAAACTGGTGCACTCCGAACGGTTGGCCAGCATCGGTCGACTCGCGGCCGGCGTGGCCCATGAAATCGGCAACCCGATCACCGGCATTGCCTGTCTTGCGCAGAACCTTCGGGAAGAACGCGAAGAAGACGGCGAACTGACGGAAATCAGCGGGCAGATCCTCGAGCAGACCAAACGCGTTTCACGCATCGTCCAGTCGCTGATGAGCTTCGCCCACGCCGGCAGCCATCAGCACAGCGACGAGCCCGTCTGTCTGGCGGAAGTGGCTCAGGATGCCATTGGTCTGCTGGCTTTGAACCGACGCAATTTCGAAGTCCAGTTCTACAACCTGTGCGACCCCGACCACTGGGTCGAAGGCGACCCGCAGCGACTGGCCCAGGTGCTGATCAATCTGCTCTCCAACGCCCGTGACGCCTCGCCTGCCGGCAGTGCGGTGCGGGTCAAGAGCGAAGCCGGCGAACACACGGTCGACCTGATCGTGGAGGACGAAGGCAGCGGCATTCCATCGAGCATCATGGACCGCTTGTTCGAACCTTTCTTTACCACCAAGGATCCTGGCGAAGGCACCGGTCTGGGCCTTGCACTGGTCTATTCCATCGTTGAAGAGCATTATGGACAAATCACCATCGACAGCCCGGCTGATGTTCAGAGCCAGCGCGGCACCCGTATTCGGGTGACATTGCCGCGTCATGTCGAAGCGACGTCCGCTGTGAACTGAGACCGTCGAGAGTATCGAATCAATGCCGCACATTTTGATCGTCGAAGACGAAACCATTATCCGCTCCGCCTTGCGCCGCCTGCTGGAACGCAACCAGTACCAGGTCAGCGAAGCCGGTTCAGTGCAGGAAGCACAAGAACGCTTCAGTATTCCCACATTCGATCTGATCGTCAGCGACCTGCGTCTGCCGGGCGCTCCAGGCACCGAGCTGATCAAGCTCGGCCAGGGCACGCCGGTGCTGATCATGACCAGCTACGCCAGCCTGCGCTCGGCGGTCGACTCGATGAAGATGGGCGCGGTGGATTACATCGCCAAGCCTTTCGACCACGATGAAATGCTTCAGGCCGTCGCCCGGATCCTGCGTGATCGCCAGTCGGCGCCGGCTGTCGGTGAAGTCGTTGCCGGCAAAACTGCCAACGGCAACGGCAAATCCGCCACAGACAACAGCAACGGCGAGATCGGCATCATCGGCTCCTGCCCACCGATGCAGGACCTTTACGGCAAGATCCGCAAAGTCGCCCCGACGGATTCCAATGTCCTGATCCAGGGCGAATCCGGTACCGGTAAAGAACTGGTGGCCCGCGCCCTGCACAACCTGTCGAAACGCGCCAAGGCACCGATGATCTCGGTGAACTGCGCGGCCATTCCGGAAAGCCTGATCGAGTCCGAGCTGTTCGGTCACGAGAAAGGTGCGTTCACCGGTGCCAGCGCAGGTCGCGCCGGCCTGGTGGAAGCGGCGGACGGCGGCACGCTGTTCCTCGACGAGATTGGCGAATTGCCTCTGGAAGCCCAGGCTCGCCTGTTGCGCGTACTGCAGGAAGGCGAGATTCGGCGGGTCGGCTCGGTGCAGTCGCAGAAAGTCGATGTACGACTGATCGCCGCGACCCACCGAGACCTCAAGAGCCTGGCGAAAATCGGCCAGTTCCGTGAAGACTTGTATTACCGCCTCCATGTGATCGCGTTGAAACTGCCGGCCCTGCGCGAGCGTGGCGCCGACGTCAACGAAATCGCCAATGCGTTCCTCGCTCGGCAGAGCGCACGCATCAACCGCACCGACCTGAAATTTGCCGCCGATGCCGAACAGGCCATCCGGCACTATTCCTGGCCGGGCAACGTGCGGGAGCTGGAAAACGCTGTCGAGCGCGCCGTGATTCTGAGCGAAAGCCCGGAAATCTCTGCCGACCTGCTGGGCATCGACATCGAGCTGGGGGATCTGGAGGACGACGAGTTCATCGGTCTGCCGGCGCAACCGGCCGGTAACGCCAGCAACAGCAGCCATGAGCCGACCGAAGACCTGTCGCTGGAAGACTACTTCCAGCATTTCGTGCTCGAGCATCAGGACCACATGACCGAGACCGAACTGGCGCGCAAACTGGGCGTCAGCCGCAAATGCCTGTGGGAACGCCGCCAGCGCCTGGGCATTCCACGGCGCAAGACCGGGGTCGCCAGCGAGAGCTGAACGTTACCTGTCGAGTGTGCGGGTAACCGTTGAATGTGTGAAAAAACTGTTACCTCAGTCTTTTCACGTAACAGAAGCCGGGGTTATCGGTAACGAAACCCCGGCTTTTTTTCGCCCCGCGAAAACGGTTATATCGACCTAACCCCTTGTTTTATTGGGGTTCGCAAAAGTTGGCACGGCCCCTGCTATATGTTTGGTACAAGAACAATAACAAGCAATGCACAAGACAATAAAAATAAGACGAATCGACTCACGCACAATAAAAACAAGACGGCGAGAGGCGCAGCTAACTGATTCTTTTGGAGAGGCGTTGTATTTGGGGCTTGCCCCACGACCAGGCCGAGAACAACAAAAACTGTCCTAAGACAGAGCCTGTACTGGTTGGATCGAGAGATCACTGCAATTCAGCGACCAAAGCAATCCGTTTGCTCTTGGCTCCCGATTGGGAGGGTCATGAAGGAAAAGCTTCATGGCGAGGGCACTCAACAAAAACAAGAAGCCCGAATCAATAATAAAAAGAGCACGCAACTACTTCTTGGGGAGCTTCGGCTCCCCTTGTAGTTTCTCCCTCCCGGGAAAACCTCCCCTCCTGACGCATCTTCACCCCTCTAGCCTGAGGCCTGCAGCGCAAATCGGCAGCGTCCTACACCATCCCTCGACTAAATGCTAGAATCCCCGCCCATCATGCGGTCATTCTCTGGTATGGCCGAACATTCCTTCAAACAGTGCATCCCATGCTGAAGAAGCTGTTCCAGTCATTCCGAACTCCCCTGCGTCGTACGCAACACATCCGTAGCACGCCTGAAGTCCTCAACAGCGGCCAACATTCGCTGCAAAAGGCGCAATTCAGCCGATACGCGGTCAACATCGTCGAACGTCTGCAGGGCGCCGGCTACCAGGCCTACCTGGTTGGCGGCTGCGTGCGAGACATGCTGCTGGGCATCACGCCCAAAGACTTCGACGTCGCCACCAGCGCCACCCCCGAGCAGGTTCGCGCCGAATTCCGCAATGCGCGGATCATCGGCCGCCGCTTCAAGCTGGTGCACATCCATTTCGGTCGCGAAATCATTGAAGTCGCGACCTTCCGCGCCAACCACCCGCAGAACGAAGACGACGAAGACAGCAACCAGTCCTCGCGCAACGAGAGCGGGCGCATTCTGCGCGACAACGTCTACGGCACCCTGGAAGAAGACGCGCAACGCCGCGACTTCACCATCAACGCCCTGTATTACGATCCGGTCAGTGAGCGCATCCTCGATTACGCCAACGGCGTGCACGACATCCGCAATCATTTGATCCGCCTGATCGGCGACCCGAAGCAGCGCTACCAGGAAGACCCGGTACGGATGCTGCGGGCCGTGCGTTTCGCCGCCAAGCTCAACTTCGGCATCGAAAAGCATACCGTCCAGCCGATCCGCGAACTGGCGCCGATGCTGCGCGAGATTCCATCGGCCCGGTTGTTCGAGGAAGTGCTCAAGCTGTTCCTCTCCGGGCATGGCGCCATCACCTTCGAGATGCTGGTCGACCTGCAACTGTTCGCGCCGTTGTTCCCGGCCAGCGCCGATGCGCTGGAACACAACCCGGAATACACCCATACGCTGATCAGCGAAGCGCTGACCAACACCGACCTGCGGATCAAGCAGAACAAACCGGTGACCCCGGCGTTCCTGTTTGCCGCGCTGCTGTGGCCTGCCCTGCCAGCCCGCGTGTTGCGTCTGCAAGAGCGTGGCATGCCGCCGATTCCAGCGATGCAGGAAGGGGCTCACGAACTGATCGCCGAACAGTGCCAGCGCATCGCGATTCCAAAACGCTTCACCATGCCGATTCGTGAGATCTGGGACATGCAGGAACGTCTGCCGCGCCGCAGTGGCAAACGCGCCGACCTGTTGCTGGACAATCCGCGCTTCCGCGCCGGCTACGACTTCCTGCTGCTGCGTGAAAGCGCCGGCGAGCAGACCGATGGCCTGGGCGAATGGTGGACCGATTATCAGGACGCCAACGACAGCGAACGTCGCGACATGATCCGCGACCTCAGCGGTAAGGGTGATGACGCGAGTGGCGCACCGCGCAAACGTCGCCGCAGCAGCGGTTCCAAGCGCAAACGCGCCGGCGCACCGAGCGCTACAGGCGAATAAGGCATGGAACGCATCTACATCGGCATGGGCAGCAATCTGGCTGACCCGGCCGAACAATTGCGCAGCGCGGTCGACTCATTGGCGCAGCTGCCGAGTACAGCACTGGTCGGTGTCTCTGCCTTTTACCAGAGCGACTCGCTGCTGCCGGGTCAGCCGCGTTACACCAACGCGGTCGCGGCACTCGACAGCACACTCGCCCCGCTGGAACTGCTCGATGCCCTGCAAGCCATCGAAAACGGCCAGGGTCGCGAACGCCTGGAACGCTGGGGCCCGCGCACGCTGGACCTGGACATTCTGCTGTTCGGTGACCGTCTGATTGATGAGCCGCGCCTGAAAGTCCCGCATTACCACATGCAGGAACGCGCGTTCGTTCTTTATCCCCTGGCCGAACTGGCGCCCGAAGATCTGCGCCTGGCCGACGGCCGCACCCTTGCCGATCTGCTCGCAGCCTGCCCGTTCGTCGGCCTCGAACGCCTCTCCCACGCCTGACCCAAACCGCCGATGCGGGTGCCAATCGGCTCCCGTATTTTGCGTTTTTGTAGGACAAAACTCCGCAGATCAGGCCCGCCGGCCCGCTGAATCGCATCAGTAACGCCGGTAACACTCCCGTCGTAACAATGCGGTAACACATGCAATTGACTTCCTGAGGCCTCATCACGACTATAGGCGTCCCGCTGCCGCCAACCCGGCATACAAGGGCGCAATCCAGGCCTTATAAGCACGACAAAAGAGCGTGCGCCTGAATAGATGACGAATCACGCGCGTTACTCGCAGTAGTTTCCAAAGCGCCTGAACGAGGATTTCTTACATGCCAGCCATCACCCTGACCACGCTCCAGAGCCTCAAGCAGAAAGGTGAAAAGATCACCATGCTGACCTGCTATGACGCGACCTTCGCCCACGCCTGCAACGAGGCCGGTGTCGAAGTGCTGCTGGTGGGCGACTCCCTCGGCATGGTCCTGCAAGGTCACGACAGCACCCTGCCGGTGACCATTGCGGAAATGGCCTACCACACCGCCTGCGTCAAGCGCGGCAACACCGACGCCCTGATCCTGGCCGACCTGCCGTTCATGGCCAACGCCACCCTTGAACAAACCATGACCAACAGCGCCATGCTGATGCAGGCCGGCGCACACATGGTCAAGGTCGAAGGTGCGCTGTGGCTGGCGGAATCGATCCGCCTGCTGGCCGAGCGCGGTGTACCGGTCTGCGCCCACATGGGCCTGACCCCGCAAGCCGTGAACATTCTCGGTGGCTATAAAGTGCAGGGTCGCAACGAAAACCAGGCACGCCAGATGCGCGCCGACGCGATCTCTCTGGAGCAGGCCGGCGCGGCCATGCTGCTGCTGGAATGCGTGCCGAGCGAACTGGCGGCCGAAATCAGCCAGGCGGTGAAAATCCCGGTGATCGGCATTGGCGCCGGCACCGACACCGACGGTCAGGTCCTGGTGCTGCACGACATGCTCGGCCTGTCGATCAGCGGCCGCGTACCGAAATTCGTGAAGAACTTCATGCAGGGTCAGGACAGCATCCAGTCCGCACTGAAGGCTTATGTGAACGAAGTCAAAGCCGCCACTTTCCCTGGGATCGAACACGGATTCTCTGCATGAACACCGTCAAAACCGTACGTGAACTGCGCGCTGCCGTGGCGCGCGCCCGCAGTGAAGGCAAGCGCATAGGCTTCGTGCCGACCATGGGCAACCTGCACAGCGGCCACATCGCGTTGATCACTAAAGCCAGGCAGCGAGTGGACTTCGTGGTCGCGAGCATTTTCGTCAATCCGCTGCAGTTCGGCGCCGGCGAAGACCTCGACAAGTACCCGCGCACCCTGGCGGCGGATCAGGAAAAACTGCTGGAAGCCGGTTGCTCCCTGCTGTTCGCCCCGACCGTCGAAGAAATGTACCCCGATGGCATGGCCGGGCAGACCCGGGTCAGCGTGCCACAGCTTTCCGAAGGTCTGTGTGGCGCAAGCCGTCCGGGGCACTTCGAAGGTGTCGCGACCGTGGTCAGCAAATTGTTCAACATGGTCCAGCCGGATCTGGCGATCTTCGGTCAGAAGGACTACCAGCAACTGGCCGTGATCCGTGCACTGGTGCATGACCTGAACATGCCGATCCAGATCATCGGCGAGCCGACCGTACGTGCTGCCGATGGCCTGGCGCTGTCCTCGCGCAACGGTTTTCTCAGCGAGGAACAACGCGCCGTGGCGCCCGTCGTTTACCGCGCCCTGAGCAGCATTGCCGAGTCGATCAAGCAAGGTGAGCGCGACTTCCCGGCCTTGATCCAGGCACAGCGGCAACAGCTGGAAGCCGCCGGCCTGCGCCCGGATTACCTGGAAATCCGCCACGCCCTGACCCTGCGTCCGGCCACGGCGGAAGATCGTGATTTGGTGATTCTGGTTGCGGCGTTCCTCGGCACCACCCGGTTGATCGACAACCTGCACTTGAACCTAGATACCCCCGCCTGAACACCGCAATATCCGAATGTGAGAGTGAGCCTGCTCGCTCTCACATTCGTGTCACCTCCTCTTCCAAACCGTATTGCTGACCACCAGACCATCGGGCAAACTGCCCGCCGATCCACTGCGCGCGAAAAGCAGGGACTTGCTCGTATTACCCGCCGTCTGTCGGCGTCTGCTGTTATCGATGTTAAAAAAGTACAGGTAACAGGTCAGAAGAAGCCAAGACAGATCGCAGCGCTGGGTTTACTGTATTCGCCCTGCGCCAAAGTAATCGTGTCGACGCAGTTGCCCCCTCGCCCAAACATGGCGGGGAGGTCTTTTCAGTGTTCAAAAGGCCGTTCAAGTAAAAAGGAAAACCGCAGCGATGGCGTACTACCGCACTCCTCATGACGTTACCGCTCTGCCTGCCTGGCAAGCGTTGAAAGATCACCGCCAAGCCATGCAGGATTTCAGCATGCGCGAAGCCTTCAACGCCGATCCGCAGCGCTTCACTCAGTTCACCCTCAGCAGCTGCGGACTGTTTCTCGACTATTCGAAGAATCTGATCAACGCCGAGACCCGCAACCTGCTGGTGGGCCTGGCCAACGAAGTCGATCTCAAGGGCGCGATCAAGGCGCTGTTCGACGGTGAAATCGTCAACTCCTCCGAAGGCCGCCCGGCGCTGCACACCGCCCTGCGTCGCCCGGTGGGCGACAAGCTGTCGGTCAATGGCGTCAACGTGATGCCTGAAGTCCACAAGGTGTTGAACCAGATCACCGATCTGGTCGGCAAGATCCATGACGGCCTGTGGCGCGGTTACACCGAGAAGCCGATCACAGACGTGGTCAACATCGGCATCGGTGGTTCGTTCCTCGGCCCGGAGCTGGTCTCCGAAGCCTTGCTGTCCTACGCCCAGAAAGGCGTGCGCTGCCATTACCTGGCTAACATCGACGGCAGCGAATTCCACGAACTGACGCAAAAACTGCGCGCCGAGACCACGCTGTTCATCGTGTCGTCGAAATCGTTCAACACCCTCGAAACCCTGAAAAACGCTCAGGCCGCCCGTGCCTGGTACCTGGCCCAGGGTGGTTCGGAAGCCGAACTGTATCGTCACTTCATCGCCGTATCGAGCAACAACGCGGCGGCCGTGGCCTTCGGTATCCGCGAAGAGAACATCTTCCCGATGTGGGACTGGGTCGGCGGTCGTTATTCGCTGTGGTCGGCCATCGGTCTGCCGATTGCCCTGGCCATCGGCATGTCCAACTTCAAGGAACTGCTGTCCGGTGCCTACACCATGGACCAGCATTTCCAGAGCGCGCCGTTCGAACAGAACATGCCGGTGCTGCTGGCCCTGCTCGGCGTGTGGTACGGCAACTTCTGGGGCGCGCAAAGCCACGCGATCCTGCCATACGACCACTACCTGCGTAACATCACCAAGCACTTGCAGCAGCTGGACATGGAATCCAACGGCAAGAGCGTGCGTCAGGACGGCACTCCGGTGTCGACCGATACCGGCCCGGTGATCTGGGGCGGCGTCGGCTGCAACGGCCAACACGCTTACCACCAGTTGCTGCACCAAGGGACCCAACTGATTCCGGCCGACTTCATCGTGCCGATCGTCAGCTTCAACCCAGTGTCCGACCACCATCAGTGGCTGTACGCCAACTGCCTGTCTCAGAGCCAGGCGCTGATGCTCGGCAAGACCCTGCCGGAAGCCGAAGCGGAACTGCGCGACAAGGGCATGAACGAAGAACAGGTGCAGAAACTGGCACCGCACAAGGTGATCCCGGGCAACCGTCCGAGCAACACCCTGGTGGTCGAGCGCATCAGCCCGCGTCGTCTCGGCGCGCTGGTGGCGATGTACGAACACAAAGTCTTCGTGCAGAGCGTGGTCTGGGGCATCAACGCCTTCGACCAGTGGGGCGTGGAACTGGGCAAGGAACTGGGCAAGGGCGTCTACAACCGCCTGGTCGGCAGCGAGGAAACCGCCGCCGAAGATGCGTCCACTCAAGGCCTGATCAACTACTTCCGCGGCCGTCACCGCGGCTGATTTGATCGCGTTGCTGTACTCCTGTGGGAGCGAGCTTGCTCGCGATTTCGGTTATTCATTCAACATCGACGTTGACTGAAACTCCGCTATCGCGAGCAAGCTCGCTCCCACAGTTGTTTTGCACGTGACTTGAACCTGTTGACCTCTCGGCGCATCTTTATCCTTGTCGCACAACAAGAATAAGGAACCGTCATGTTCGATATCAGCACGTTCCCCAAAGCCGATGCCGTCCGCCGGGCAGCCCAGTTGAGTCAGGACGACTACCATCGCCTGTACCGCGAATCCATTGAACACCCCAGCACCTTCTGGGCCGAACAGGCCACCCGCTTCCTCGACTGGAGCACGCCGTGGCAGACCGTCCAGCGCTATGACCTGAAGACCGGCGAGGCCTCCTGGTTCGCCGGGGCGAAACTGAATGTCAGCTACAACTGCATCGATCGCCACCTGGAAAAACGCGGCGACCAGACCGCCATTGTCTGGGAAGGCGACGATCCCGCCGAATCCACGCAAATCACCTACAACAAACTCCATCACCACGTCTGCCGCCTGGCCAACGTGCTGAAAAGCCGTGGCGTAAAGAAAGGCGACCGGGTGTGCATCTACATGCCGATGATCCCCGAAGCCGCTTACGCGATGCTGGCCTGCGCGCGGATCGGTGCGATTCACTCGGTGGTGTTTGGCGGTTTTTCACCGGACTCGTTGCGCGACCGCATTCTCGATGCCGACTGCCGCACCGTGATCACCGCTGACGAAGGTGTGCGCGGTGGCAAGTTCGTGCCGTTGAAACAGAACGTCGACAAGGCCCTGCAGAGTTGCCCGAAGGTCAGCACTGTCGTGGTCGTCGAACACACCCAGAACAAGGTCGACTGGGCCGAAGGCCGTGACCTCTGGTATCACCAGGCCGTGCGCGATGTCAGCGACGACTGCCCGCCGGAACCGATGGACGCCGAAGACCCGTTGTTCATCCTCTACACCTCCGGCAGCACCGGCAAACCCAAAGGCGTGCTGCACACCACCGGTGGTTACCTGCTGCAAGCGGCGATGACCTTCAAGTACGTCCTCGACTACCGCGACGGTGAAGTGTTCTGGTGCACCGCCGACGTCGGCTGGGTCACCGGCCACAGCTACATCGTCTACGGCCCGCTGGCCAACGGCGCGACAACGCTGATCTTCGAAGGCGTACCGAGTTACCCGAGCACTTCCCGGTTCTGGCAGGTGATCGACAAACACAAGGTCAACATCTTCTACACCGCGCCGACCGCACTGCGCGCACTGATGCGTGAAGGAGCCGGCCCCTTGCAGGAAACTTCCCGCGAAAGCCTCAGATTGCTCGGCAGCGTCGGTGAGCCGATCAACCCGGAAGCGTGGGAATGGTATTTCAACATCGTAGGCGAACAACGCTGCCCGATTGTCGATACCTGGTGGCAGACCGAGACCGGCGGCATCATGCTCAGCCCGCTGGTCAGCGCCCAACGGATCAAACCGGGCTGTGCCACCCAGCCGATGTTCGGCGTGCAACCGGTGCTGCTCGACGAACACGGCAAGGAAATCAAGGGCGCCGGCAGCGGCGTGCTGGCGATCAAGTCGAGCTGGCCGGCGCAGATCCGCAGCGTCTACGGTGATCCGCAGCGCATGGTCGACACCTACTTCAAACCCTACCCTGGCTACTACTTCACCGGCGACGGCGCCCGCCGCGACGAGGACGGCGATTACTGGATCACCGGGCGCATCGATGACGTGATCAATGTCTCCGGCCATCGCATCGGTACCGCCGAGGTCGAAAGCGCGCTGGTGTTGCACGACAGCATCGCCGAAGCCGCCGTGGTCGGTTATCCCCACGACGTCAAAGGCCAGGGCATCTATGCCTTCGTCACACCCATGAACGGCGCCGAACCCAACGACGAACTGAAGAAGGAATTGCTGGCCCACGTCAGCAAGGAGATCGGCAGCTTCGCCAAACCGGACCTGATCCAGTGGGCACCGGCCCTGCCGAAAACCCGCTCGGGCAAGATCATGCGGCGGATCCTGCGCAAGATCGCCTGCAACGAGCTCGACAGTCTTGGCGATACTTCGACTCTGGCCGACCCGAGCGTGGTGCAGGGGCTGATCGACAAGCGCCTTAACCAGTAGAATCACAGGCGCGGTTAACCGGCCGCGCCGCCCTTCACCACTGAGTTGCCATGGAATTCATCCGCAGCCGTATCGAAAACCAGCTCATGAGCCTGACCGGTCTGTCCCTCGGCCAGCTCGATCTGGAAAACCCCAAGGGCGATCCCGGCCTGTTCGGCCCGGACTCGGTCAGTTGGCAAGTGCACGGCGACTTCAGCAGCATGTTGATCGGCGGCATCAGTGCCTTGCTACTGCAAGCCCTGCACCCACTGGCGCTGGCCGGCGTCTGGGATCACTCGAATTTCCGCCAGGACATGCTCGGCCGCTTGCGCCGTACCAGTCAGTTCGTCTCCGGCACTACGTTCGGCTCGCGTCGTGATGCCGAATGGCTGATCGAGAAAGTCCGCACCATTCACCTGCAAGTCGTCGGCACCGCGCCGGATGGCCGGCCCTATGCGGCCAGCGATCCGGATCTGCTGACCTGGGTGCACGTGGCCGAAGTCAGCAACTTTCTCACCGCCCATTTGCGTTACCGCAACCCGCAGTTGTCACCGCAGGATCAGGACCGTTACTACGCGGAAATCGCCGTGGTCGCTGAACGCCTGGGTGCCCGCGATGTGCCGAAGTCGCGCCAGGCCGTGGCCGATTACCTGCATCGCATGCGCCCGCAGCTGGTGTGCGACGATCGTAGCCGCGAAGTCCTGCGCCTGTTGCTTGATGCCCCGGCGCCCAGCGTGCTGGCGCGACCGTTTGGCGACCTGATGATGAAGGCCGGCATCGACCTGCTGCCGGACTGGGCCAGCGACATGCTGGATGCCCGCCAGAATCCGCTGCAACGTCAGCTGATCCGCGCCAGCGTCAAACGCAGCGCACCAATGCTGCGCTGGGCGATGCGCAATGGTTCGGTGCAGCGGGCCCAACGGCGGATGGGGCTGAGATGAAGCTCAGTAGCTGCTAAACTCCCGCGCCCCGATTCCCTCCAGCAAGGCGCAAGCATGTCTTCCCTGAATCAGGCGCTGCGCGCCGCCCTCGATCAACGCCAGGATCTGCTCGCCGAGCTGCACCGTCAGGGCACCGACTGCTATCGCCTGTTCCACGGCAGCCAGGAAGGCGCCGGCGGCCTGACCGTCGACCGCTACGGCCCGCAACTGATGGTGCAGAGCTTCCACCAGACGCTGGAACTCGCCGACTTGCTGCAACTGCACGCCACGGTGAACGAAACGCTGGGCTTGCAAACCTTGCTGGTCTACAACGACCGCTCCCGTGGCAACTCGCGCATCGATCGTGAGGACAACGTCTACCGCGCCGACGACGCAGCGCTGGTCGATCTGGTCGGCCACGAGTGGGGCCTGAACTACCGCGTGCGCGGACGCCATGCCGGCCAGGATCCGCTGCTGTTCCTCGACCTGCGCAACACCCGCGGCTGGGTCAAGGATCACGCCAAGGGCAAAAGCGTGCTCAACCTGTTCGCCTACACCTGCGGCGTCGGTCTCAGCGCGGCTGCCGGCGGTGCTCGCGAGGTGTGCAACCTGGACTTCGCCGAAGGCAACCTGGCGGTCGGCCGCGAGAACGGCTTGCTCAATCCGCAACTGCCGACCATGGAATTCATCCAGTCCGACTACTTCCCGGCGATCCGCCAGTTGGCCGGTCTGCCGATCAGTCAGCGTCGCGGGCAGAAACTGCCGAGCTATCAACGCCTTGAACAGCGTCAGTACGATCTGGTACTGCTCGACCCACCCGCATGGGCCAAAAGTGCGTTCGGCACCGTCGACCTGCTGCGCGATTATCAGAGCCTGCTCAAGCCGGCCCTGCTGACCACCGCTGAAAACGGCGTGCTGATTTGCTGCAACAACCTGGCAAAAGTCAGCATGGACGACTGGCGCGAACAGGTGCTGCGTTGCGCCGAGAAAGCCGGGCGTCCGGTGCGCGAATGGAGCGTGATGACCCCGGGCCGGGATTTCCCTTCACTGGACGGGCAGCCGCCGCTCAAGACCCTGATTCTCCAGCTCTGAATTTTCCCCCGGCAGGAGTCGCCTTCGGCAGCTCCTACAGACATTGCAGACAAATCTGAACAATCCTGTCTCGCGCGATGTACTTCGGAACCGGAATCGCGTGCCATACTCCAAGGCACTCCGATTCAGACAGATGAAGCCGCACATGCCCAAAGGATTGATTCGCGCGATTGGCGCCCTGTTGACTGCTCTGGCCCTCTACAGCCTGCTGGGGTTTCTGATTTTGCCGGGCATCGCGCTACGAGTGGCCAACCAGCAACTGGCCAACTACGCCACGGTGCCTGCGCACATCCAGCGTATCGAACTCAATCCGTTCAGCCTTGAAGTCACGCTTTGGGGCCTGGTCATCGGCGAGCCGGGCAAGGAACAGGTCGGTTTCGAACGCCTGTACGCCAACCTGCAACTCGACAGCCTGTGGACAAAAGCCCTGCACCTGTCCGACATCGAACTGGACAAACCGAAGACCGAAATCCTGTTCGCCAAGGACGGCAAACTCAATCTGCTCGGCCTGTTCAAACTGCCGGCCAGCGAACCGACGCCGGCCGATCCGAATGCCAAGCCGTTTCCGCTGCGTATCGACCGGATCAAACTGGCCGGCGGCAACGTGCATTTCGAGGATGCACGCCCGAGCGAGCCGATCGAGTTTCTCTACGACAAACTCGATTTCGAACTGAACAACCTCAGCACCCTGCCTGAAGACAACGCCGACATGACCCTGGTCGCCATCGGCCCGGCCGGTGGGCAGATCGACTGGAAAGGCAACTTCAGCCTGATCCCGATTGCCTCCGAAGGCACGCTCAAGGTCACCGATGGCCAGATGAAAGCGTTCTGGCCCTACGTGCGCGACGCCGTACCGCTGGTGCTGGAAAACGGCGTGGTCAGCCTCAGCACCGACTACAAGCTCAACCTGTCCAAGGAAACCGAACTGCTGCTGAGCAACGTGGCGGTCAGCGTTGCGCCGTTTGCGATCAAGGCCCCGGACGGACGTCCGCTGGCAAAACTCGACCGCCTCGACGTCAGCGAAACCACCGTGGACCTGGCCAAGCAACAAGTGGTGGTCGGCAAGATCCGCAGCCAGAAACTCGAAACCTGGGCCGCCCTCGAAGCGGACGGGCAACTGGACTGGCAAAAACTGTTCGCCAGTCAGCCGTCCAAACCTGCCGCCAAAGCAGCGGCTGAACCGAAAAGCACTCCGGCCGCCGCCGACTCGCCGAAAACGGAACCGACCGCGCCGGGCAAGCCATGGCAAGTGCAGCTCAAGGACGTGCAACTGCGTGACTACAAAGTGCATCTGGCCGACCGCTCGGCGAAGCCCGAGGTCACGCTGGATGTCACGCCGCTGAACGTCGATCTGCAGAATTTCGACAGCCTCAACGGCTCGCCCTTCAACGTCAAACTCGACGCTGGCCTGGGCAAGCAAGGCAAGATCAACGCCGACGGCGTGGTCAACCTGGCGCCGGTCACCGCCCAGCTCAACGTGAAAACCCAGGACATCGACCTGCGCGTCGCCCAGTCCTACATCAACCCGTTCATTCGTCTGGAACTGCGCAGCGGCATGCTCGGAAGCGACCTGAAAGTGAACCTGAAAAGCACCGAGCCGTTGGCACTCAGTGTCACCGGTCGCGCTCAGGTCGATCAGTTGCACACCCTCGACACCCTGAAGACCCGCGACTTCCTCAAGTGGCAGCAAGTGGTGGTCGAAGGCCTGAATTATCAGCACGGCGACAGCCTGTCGATCGACAGGATCAACCTGTTCCAGCCGTATGCGCGCTTCATGATCAACGATGACCGCACCACCAACATCGACGACCTGCTGATCCCGCAACCTGCCGACTCCGGGACGAAAACCGCAGCGGCCAAACCAGCCAGTAACTCGAAACCGCTGGGCATTCACATCGGCGGCATCGTGATCAATGACGGCTCGGCCAACTTCGCCGACTTCAGCCTGACGCCAAACTTCGCCACCGCGATACAGCAGCTCAACGGCCAGATCGGCACCATCGACAGTCGTCAGGCGAAACCCGCCAGCGTCGACGTCAAGGGCAAGGTCGATCGATATGCGCCGGTGACCATCAAAGGCGCGGTCAATCCGTTCGACCCGATGGCCAGCCTCGACATCGCCACCAGTTTCAAACGGGTCGAGCTGACCACCCTGACCCCCTACTCCGGCAAGTTCGCCGGTTACCGGATCCGCAAGGGCCGGCTCAATCTAGACCTGCACTACCTGATCACCAAGGGCCAGCTCAAGGCCGAGAACAAAGTGGTGGTCGAGCAGTTGCAGCTCGGCGAGAAAGTCGACAGCCCGGATGCCGTGAGCCTGCCGCTGAAACTGGCGATTGCGCTGCTCAAGGACGTGGACGGCAAGATTTCCATCGAGCTGCCGGTCACCGGCGACCTGAACAACCCGCAATTCAGCGTGATGCCGATTGTCTGGCAGACCCTGCGCAACCTGATCGTCAAAGCCGCCGCCGCACCGTTCAAGCTGATTGGCGGTCTGGTCAGTGGTGGCGGATCGGAAGATCTGGGCACCGTGTCCTTCGCACCGGGCTCCAGTGAACTGAACAAGGATGCCGAAGCGGCGCTGGTCAAATTGTCCCAGGCCTTGAAGGAGCGTCCGGCCCTGCGTCTGGAAATCGAAGGCACCGCCGCACAAAGCAGCGACGGCCCGCTGCTTGCCGAGCAGCGTCTGGAACGCGAATACCAGTACAACTACTACAAGATGCTCCAGCGCCGTGGCGACAAGGTGCCGGCCCAGGCCTCGCTGATCCAGGTGCCGGACAACGAAAAAGGTCCGCTGCTTGAAGGCATCTACCGCACCCGTCTGAAAACCCAGCCACCGGCTGAATGGAAAGATCTGGGCAAGGAAGAACGCACGGCGAAAATGCGTGCCGACGTAATCAAGTTCTGGAGCTCCAGCGATGTGCTGTTGCGCCAGCTCGGTCAGGACCGTGCCAGCAGCATCAAGGATTACCTGGTGGACAAGGGCCAGTTGGCCGACGACCGCGTGTACTTCATCGACGCCAACCTTGGCGAAGCGGAAAGCGACGGTCGCGTGGTGACACAAATGCATCTGGACGCCGAGTGATGAACAGTCAATGGCTGGCCGCAATGGCGCTGGCGCTCGTCGCCAGCCAGGCTTCGGCATCCGATACCTTGCGCTGTGGCAGCCAGTTGGTGAGCCTCGGTGATCGCGCAAGCGAAGTGCTGCAGAAATGCGGTGAACCGGTCAGCCGCGACGTGCTGGGCTACAAGCGCAGCGCCAATCGCCGTGAAGAGTTTCAGGTCGAGGAATGGACCTACGGCCCGAGCAACGGCATGTATCAGTACCTGCGCTTCGAAGGCAATCGCCTGCGGCAGATCAACAGCAAGCGCGGCGACTGACTTCTCTGCACTTTTCCAGTCCCTGAAATAGAACAGGCCCCGACACGAATGTCGGGGCCTGTAATGGCCACATTCCGTGTGGCCGTTCGCATGAACTCTAAAGGGGCGGCAGACGTATTGCTCGGCCCGCCTGTCGCGTCTTCTCCCGGTCCAGGCGAGAAGTCTTGCCTTACTCGGCTTTCAGGCCGTCAGCGGAGACCGCTTTGACGCCTTTGATTTTCTTGGTGATGTCTACGGCCATCTTTTTCTGTGCTTCTGTCACTGCAACAGTGGAGGACAGAGACACGACGCCTTTGTTGGTTTCTACTTTGATGTCAGTGCCTGGAATGCCTTTTTCGGTCACTAGGTCGCTTTTGACTTTGGTGGTGATCCAGGTGTCGGAAGTGGCTTCTTTCGCCTTGGTCATTTCACCGGCAGCCAGAGTCATTGGAGCCTGGGTCGCCTGGGTGGATTGTGCGAATGCGCCGGTGGCCATGGTCAGGGTCAGCGCGGTAGCAGCAGCGGCAGTGATAGCGAACTTCTTCATACGAGTAACTCCTGTTTTTCTGGAAAGTCTGCTGCGTGTCTTGTCAGCAGGGTTACCGTAGATATTGCGAACGCTGTGCCAACTTTCGAAAATGAAATAAATCCTTATAAATCAATAAGTTAATAAAATTGAAAATTCTCGGAATCATGCAAATTGCATGACCTCTGAATTATCTACATGCAACTTGCGGCTTTTGGGAAAGTTCCTAACACGCTGAAAAGATTGAAGCTTTTTGTGAAGCACCGCGCAAAAGAAAATGCCCCGCAAAGCGGGGCATTTGATGAGCAGGGATCAAGCAATCAAGTACCGCTGCCTGGGCAACCTTTGGGGGCGTAGTCAGGGTTGACGGTCGAAGCACAGCTCCAGACACCGGCCACGTTACCGGTGGCGCCGCCGGTGCGGGTCAGCGTAATGGTTTTGCCCAGCACAGGCGCCGGGGCATTCGCGATGGTGCAAACGATGGTGCCTGCCCCGGTATTCGCCGTACCCGACACGCTGACAGTACCGCAGTTGGTCGTTACATAAGTTGCGGAACCGGTCACCAGCGTACTGTTCGGGTCGGTACCTTGATTGATGGTGTCCTCGAACGGCACTTTCAGCGCGCTGATTTCCGCCAGCCCCGCCGTCACTTTCGACCGTGCCTGGTACTTGGTGTATTGCGGCAATGCGATGGTGGCCAGAATGCCGATGATCGCCACGACGATCAGCAGCTCGATCAGAGTGAAACCTTGTTGTTTCTTCATAGACACGCTCCATGCATGAGTCGGAATCTCATGATCTGAACAGGACTCAGCACAGCCCGTGCCAAGGCGCCCGCACCCGCGCAGGCTGGGCGCGATCACGCTATCGCGGTGTTTCCTACAACCTGTAACCGCACTATCTGACACTTTTTGTCACCTGCACCGAGGCGGTTTGGCGCTGTCACTTGACTAGGCTATAAGTCATGAACTGTCTGCATCCGGGATTCCCATGAATGACATCGCTCTGAGCGGTCTGGCCAAGCAATTGGTACAGGCCGAACTGCTCACGGAAAAAAGCGCCCAACAAGCCTGGCAGCAAGCCCAGCGCAATCGCCTGTCGCTGGTCAGCTATCTGGTACAGAACAAACTGGTGAAGAGTTCGCAGGTTGCCGAAATCGCCTCGGAGCACTTCGGCATGGCGTTCCTTGACCTCAACTGCCTGGACAAGGAAACCCAGCCCAAGGGTCTGGTCAGCGAAAAACTGGTCCGCCAGCACCATGCCCTGCCCCTGTGGCGACGCGGCAACAAACTGTTCGTGGGGATCTCCGACCCGAGCAATCACCAGGCGATCAACGACATTCAGTTCAGCACCGGGCTGACCACCGAAGCCATCCTGGTGGAGGACGACAAGCTCACCGATGCCATCGAGAAATTCTTCGACACCCACGCCTCAGGCCTGGAAGACATGGCCGATGTCGACCTCGACGGGCTGGACGTCGAATCCGTCGATGACAGCAAACAGGACGCCATCGGTGGAATGGACGCCGACGACGCGCCGGTGGTGCGCTTCGTCCACAAGATGCTGCTGGATGCGATCAAGAGCGGCTCTTCCGACCTGCACTTCGAGCCTTACGAGAAAAACTACCGGGTGCGGGTGCGTACCGACGGCATCCTGCGTGAGGTGGCCAAACCGCCGATTCAACTGGCCGGACGCATCGCCGCCCGGTTGAAGGTCATGGCCAGCCTCGACATCTCGGAACGGCGCAAGCCTCAGGACGGACGTCTGAAAATGCGCCTGTCGAAAACCAAGTCGATCGACTTCCGGGTCAACACCTTGCCGACCCTGTGGGGCGAGAAAGTGGTGATCCGGATCCTCGATCCGTCCAGCGCGCAGATCGGTATCGACGCCCTCGGCTACGAGCCGGAGCAGAAAGAGCTGTACCTCGCGGCCCTGAAGCAACCACAAGGCATGATCCTGGTCACCGGTCCCACCGGTTCCGGCAAGACCGTGTCGCTGTACACCGGGCTCAACATTCTCAATACCGTCGATATCAACATCTCCACTGCCGAAGACCCGGTGGAGATCAACATGGAAGGCATCAACCAGGTCAACGTCAATCCGAAGCAGGGGCTGGATTTCGCCCAGGCGCTGCGCTCGTTCCTGCGTCAGGACCCGGACGTGATCATGGTCGGTGAGATCCGCGATCTCGAGACTGCGGAAATTGCAATCAAGGCTGCACAGACCGGTCACCTTGTACTGTCCACGCTGCACACCAACAGCGCTGCCGAGACACTCACCCGTTTGCACAACATGGGCATTCCCGGCTTCAACATCGCCACCTCGGTCAGCCTGATCATCGCCCAGCGTCTGGCGCGAAAACTCTGCAGCCACTGCAAGAAGCCTATCGAAATTCCCCGCGAAACCTTGCTCAAGGAAGGCTTCCCCGAGGAACGCATCGGCAGTTTCACGATCTATGAGCCCGTCGGTTGCGATCAATGCAACGGCGGCTACAAGGGCCGCACCGGCATCTATGAAGTGGTCAGGAACACGCCCGAACTGCAGCGGCTGATCATGGCCGAGGGCAACTCATTGGAAATCGACAGCCAGATGCGCCTGGACGGCTTCAACGACCTGCGCACCTCGGGACTGATCAAGGCGATGCAAGGCATCACCAGCCTTGAAGAAATCAACCGGGTCACCAAGGACTGAACATGGCCGTCAAGGCAGCGAAAATCAGCGTCTACGCCTGGGAAGGCACGGACAAGAAAGGCAGCCGGATCAGCGGCGAACTGAGCGGGCAAAACCCTGCGTTGATCAAGGCCCAGCTGCGCAAGCAGGGCATCAACCCCGGCAAGGTGCGCAAGAAATCCGCGTCGTTGCTGAACTTCGGCAAACGCATCAAGCCGCTGGACATCGCCCTGTTCACCCGCCAGATGGCGACCATGATGAAGGCCGGCGTACCGCTGTTGCAGTCGTTCGACATCATCGGCGAAGGCTTCGAGAACCCGGCGATGCGCAAACTGGTGGACGAAGTGAAACAGGAAGTCGCCGCCGGTAACAGCTTCGCCGCAGCCCTGCGCAAGAAGCCGCAGTACTTCGACGAGTTGTACTGCAACCTGGTCGATGCCGGTGAACAATCCGGTGCCCTCGACACCCTGCTCGAGCGCGTGGCGACCTACAAGGAAAAGAGCGAAAGCCTCAAGGCCAAGATCAAGAAAGCCATGACCTACCCGACCGCCGTGATCCTGGTGGCGGCGGTCGTCACCGGGATTCTGCTGGTGAAAGTGGTGCCGCAGTTCCAGTCGGTGTTTTCCGGGTTCGGCGCCGAACTGCCGGCGTTCACCCTGATGGTGATTGGCCTGTCGGAGTTCATGCAGCAATGGTGGTGGGCGATTCTCGGCGTGCTGATCGTGGCGTTTTTCGGCACCCGCCACGCGCTGAAGAAATCCCAGGCCCTGCGTGACCGACGCGATGCCTGGCTGCTGAAACTGCCACTCGTAGGCACCATGATGTACAAGTCCGCCGTCGCCCGTTTTGCCCGGACCCTGTCGACCACGTTTGCCGCCGGCGTGCCGCTGGTCGAAGCGCTGGACTCGGTCGCCGGAGCCACCGGCAACGTGGTGTTCAAACGCGCGGTGCTGCGCATTCGCCAGGACGTGGCCACCGGCATGCAGCTGAACTTTTCGATGCGCACCAGCGGAATCTTTCCGAACATGGCCGTGCAGATGACCGCCATCGGCGAAGAGTCAGGCGCCCTGGACGACATGCTCGACAAGGTGGCCGGGTTCTACGAGGAAGAAGTGGATAACATGGTCGACAACCTCACCAGCCTGATGGAGCCTTTCGTCATGGTGGTACTCGGGGTGATCGTCGGCGGGCTGGTCGTGGCCATGTACCTGCCGATCTTCCAACTCGGCTCAGCGATCTGACATGCCCATCGACGAACTTTTCGCCCTCTATCCGCTGGCCTTTGTCTTCACCGCCCTGATACTCGGGCTGGTGGTCGGCAGCTTCCTCAATGTGGTGATCTGGCGTCTGCCGAAGATGCTCGAGCGCGAATGGCGCCAGCAGGCCCACGACGTGCTCGGGCTGCCCGTCGAAACGCCGTTGCCGGTCTACAACCTGATGTTGCCGCATTCGCAGTGCCCGCATTGCGCCCACCGCATTCGTGCGTGGGAAAACATCCCGCTGCTCAGCTACCTGTTTTTGCGCGGGCGCTGCTCGTCATGCGCGGCGCCGATCAGCAAGCGTTATCCACTGACCGAACTGGCCTGCGGCCTGCTCTCGGCGTTCATCGCCTGGCACCTGGGCTTCGGCTGGCCGGCATGCCTGCTGATCGTGCTGACCTGGGGCTTGCTGGCGATGAGCCTGATCGACACCGAGCATCAGCTGTTGCCCGACGTGCTGGTGCTGCCGCTGCTGTGGCTGGGCTTGATCGTCAACAGCTTCGGCCTGTTCGTCTCGCTACACGATGCGATGTGGGGCGCGGTGGCCGGTTACATGGCGCTGTGGTCGGTGTTCTGGCTGTTCAAGCTGCTCACCGGCAAGGACGGCATCGGTCACGGCGATTTCAAGCTGCTGGCACTGCTGGGGGCCTGGGGAGGCTGGCAGATTCTGCCGCTGACCATTCTCCTGTCGTCGCTGGTGGGGGCCGTACTGGGGGTGATTCTGCTCAAACTGCGCGACCGGAAAACCTCGACGCCAATCCCCTTCGGGCCCTATCTGGCAATTGCCGGCTGGATTGCCTTGCTCTGGGGTGGTCAAATAACCGACTTCTATTGGCAGTTTGTCGGTTTGAAATGAATACCCCTGTGGAAAAACCCTGGATTCTCGGCCTGACCGGCGGCATCGGCAGCGGCAAAAGCGCAGCCGCCCAGCACTTCATCGATCTTGGTGTCCATGTGGTGGACGCCGATCATGCAGCACGCTGGGTGGTTGAGCCGGGACGCCCGGCGCTGGCGAAAATTGCCGAGCACTTCGGCCCCGATGTCCTGCAGGCCGACGGCACGCTGGATCGCTCGGCGCTCCGCAAGCTGATCTTCGAAGTGCCGGAGCAACGCCGCTGGCTCGAAGCGCTGCTGCATCCGCTGATCGCCGAGGAAATCGCCCATCACCTGGCGCTGGCAAAATCAACTTACGCGATTCTGGTTTCACCGCTGTTGATCGAGTCCGGACAGTACGCGATGACCCAGCGAATCCTGGTGATCGATGCGCCGCAGCAACTGCAGATCGAACGTACCCTGCAGCGTGACCAGACCAGCGAACAGCAGGTCCAGGCGATCCTCAAGGCCCAATCCAGCCGCGAAGACCGCGTCAGCCGTGCCGACGATGTGGTGGTCAACGACCGCGACCTCGCCTGGCTGCACAGCGAGGTCGAGCGCCTGCATCACTTTTACCTGACTTTATCCGGAGGCCAGTCATGAGCCAGACCCCAACCGTTAATTGCCCGACCTGCGGCGCCCCGGTGGAATTCACCCCCGCAAACAAATTCCGGCCGTTCTGCTCGGACCGCTGCAAACTGATCGACCTCGGCGCCTGGGCGTCGGAAGAACACAAGATTCCGGTGGCCCCGGATGCCGAGGACGAACTGTTTTCCGGCGACTTCGACCCGCGCCACTGATCCCGGTCAGGGCCGCATGAAGCCGTAGTCCTGATCGTCGTCGAGGTTTTCCGCCAGAAAGCGCAACTCGTCGGCCAGGTCTTCGGCATTGCGCACCGCCTTGCTCTGCTGCACCACCGCACTGAGCAAGGCCCGCAGGCTCAGGCCCGGATCGAATCCCACCTCCTGCGCCATCTCCAGACTCTGCCGGGTTTCCTGCCTCGCCCACTCGTAAACGCTCATGCCGCTGCTCCTGAAGGGATTTGGCCGAGCATGAAATGCCGCGCGCGGGGTGGATTTGATGTGGATCAAGACTTGGGATCGTCGTCCTTCCAGGGCGCCGAAAGGTAGCGGGTGCGGTTGAAGGTCTCCAGCCATTCCGGGCAGAACACCACCAGTGCGCTGATCACCATGCCGTTGATGAACGCTTCCGGAAAGATCAGCAGCCACAGGTAACCGATGAAGTCTTCCAGCCATTCCGGCATCGCGAACAGGCCGTCGTACCAGAGCAAGATCAGGCTCAGAATCAGACAGGACAGCGCCGACAAGGCCGCCGCGAAGAAGCCGGAACAGAAGATATACACAAACGGATTACGCGGTTGCGCCCGTTCGACCAGGATCGCCACGCCCTCGGTGATCAATACCGGTAGCAGGATCAGCAACGCACCGTTGACCCCGACCGCCACCAGATCCTGGCGGCCCAGCAGAACCAGCCCGATCTGCGCCACCAGCCCGCCGACAATCGCCAGCGGCCAGTCGAGCAGCAAGGTCACGGCGGTCATGCCAATGAAGTGATACGAGACGCCCGTGTCGAAGTCCCTGCGCACCATCCACAACAGAAACAGCGCGAACACGGTGCCGAACAGCAAGTGCTGACGACGGCTGTCGCTGAACAATTCGACCCACGGCGCGCGGCAGATCGCCCAGAGCAGCACCGGCAGGTAAATCAGCCAGCCGAGGGTCAGACTCGTCGATGACAGCAGTTCTGCACCGATCATGTTCCCATCACCTTCATTCGCACCGCAGACTCCCTTGATTGGCGCTCCTGTGTCGAAGTCTACACCGCCACCCGGGTGAATCTGCCGATGCAAAGCTTTCTGCTTGTCGCAATTGAACGCTAAGCTTGGGTCTATGGATGACTCGGATTATTTACGCCTGCTGACCATCGCGGCCGAGCAGGCCAACGCGTTCCTGTCCAATGCCCGCAAATGGGAGCGTGAGCGTTGGGTCTGCCAGCGCCTGCTGCAAGGCTTGAATATCCCCTATCGCGCCGACGAATTCGCCCCGGCCGGTGAGCCGCCGGACGTGTTGTTTCGCGATGCCAACTTCGAGGTATTTTTCGTCCTCGACGAAGGCCGCCGGCTCAACGATGAATGGCGCGACGAGCTGCAACGTCGGCGCAGTGCGTTTTCCCTGAGCCAATTGGTGCGCCGCGAAGCCAAGCCGCGGCGGATTCCGGCCAACGAATTTCTGCTGAGGCTGGCGCCGACCCTGCGCAAGAAAGCGCACAACTACAAGGAACGCGGCATGGATCTGGGCGAGCTGGACATCATCGCCTTCGCCAGCCTCAAGCGCGAAGTGCTCGACCTCAACAGCCACTTCCCGCCGCCTACCGAATATTTGCGTCAGGGCTGGCGTTCGCTGTCACTGGTCGGGCCGACGTTCGCCCGCGTGCTGTTCGCTCACCCCGATGCACCGGATTTCCTGCGCAGCAATCTGGGCCGCAGCATTCTGTTCGATGTCGGGATCAGCCTGTAAGCCCTAAGCAGGATGGCGCAAACACTGGCCGGATGTTACAAAAGCGCAATCATTCGCCCGGATGACATGCGCCGTTCAACGCTCGCAGACAAACCGCTGTAACGTCTGCGCATTCAGCAACGTCTATCCCTGACGAGGCCTCATATGACCAGCCGCCTGAACCCCGAAGACCAGAAGCATGTCGAAGAGTACCTGCAGTTGTCCCAGCACCGTGTCGAGCGCCGGCCATTCCGGCCGTGGATGCTCCTGGTGGTGGTGCTGGCAGCGACCATCGGTCTGGGCCTGTTGAGCCGATTTATCAGTTACCTGACGCTATGAGCTGCATCGCGCTCGCTCGGGTTACGACGACAAAGATTTCCTTTAAAAACCTTGCGAGCTATCCCTATGTCCCATCGTATTGTCATTGTCGGCGGCGGCGCCGGCGGTCTGGAGTTGGCTACCCGTCTGGGTAAGACTCTGGGCAAACGCGGCACCGCCAGCATCATGCTGGTCGACGCGAACCTCACGCACATCTGGAAACCGCTGCTGCACGAAGTGGCCGCCGGATCGCTGAACTCCTCAGAAGACGAACTCAACTATGTCGCCCAGGCCAAATGGAACCACTTCGAGTTCCAGCTGGGGCGCATGAGCGGGCTCGATCGTGAGCAGAAGAAGATCCAGCTCGCCGCCACCTACGACGAAAACGGCGTGGAGCTGGTGCCGGCGCGGGAAGTGCCCTACGACTCGCTGGTGATCGCGGTCGGCAGCACCACCAACGATTTCGGCACCCAGGGCGCAGCGCAGCACTGCCTGTTCCTCGATACCCGCAAACAGGCCGAGCGTTTCCACCAGCAACTGCTCAATCACTATCTGCGTGCTCACGCCGGGCAAACCGACGTGGTTCAGCAGATCAGCGTGGCCATCGTCGGCGCCGGCGCCACGGGCGTCGAACTGGCAGCCGAGCTGCACAACGCCGCCCATGAACTGGCGGCCTATGGTCTGGACCGGATCAAACCGGAAAACATGCACATCACCCTGATCGAAGCCGGGCCACGGGTGCTGCCGGCACTGCCGGAACGCATCAGCGGGCCGGTGCACAAGACGCTGGAGAAACTCGGGGTCAACGTGATGACCAACGCCTCGGTCAGCCAGGTCACCGCCGACAGCCTGATCACTGCCGATGGCAACGAGATCAAGGCCAGCCTGAAAGTCTGGGCCGCCGGGATCCGTGCACCGGGTTTCCTCAAGGACATCGATGGTCTGGAAACCAACCGCATCAACCAGCTGCAAGTGCTGCCGACGCTGCAGACCACCCGCGACGAAAACATTTTCGCCTTCGGTGATTGCGCCGCCTGCCCGCAACCGGGTTCGGACCGCAACGTGCCGCCTCGGGCCCAGGCTGCGCACCAGCAGGCGTCGCTGCTGGCCAAGTCGCTGAAACTGCGGATCGAGGGCAAAACCCTGCCGGAGTACAAATACACCGACTACGGCTCGCTGATTTCGCTGTCGCGTTTTTCGGCTGTGGGTAACTTGATGGGCAACCTGACCGGCACCGTGATGCTCGAAGGCTGGCTGGCGCGGATGTTCTACGTTTCGCTGTACCGCATGCACCAGATGGCGCTGTACGGCCCGTTCCGCACGGCGATGCTGATGCTGGGCAGCAAGATCGGACGCGGCACCGAGCCACGCCTGAAGCTGCACTGATGTAAAAAACCGTGGGGGCGGGCTGGCTCGCCCCCACGGCGTTTTGTCTTCTACTGTATCTGCCCCCCGCTTTCGCACCTTCGCTTACAAACGCCCCGCTCCTCGACACAGACGCGATACACCGTCACAGCTTAATGGCCACACCCGGGCACACCTGCTCCGGCTGATCGCCCTTAACGTGTGGTTGCGCAGTGCAACCGAAGGAGAATGAAATGACCCGCACTTCGAAAATCGGCAAAACCTCCCTTGGCCTGGTCGGTGCCGTACTGGCCGGCGGCCTGATGCTGTCCGGCTCGGTGTTCGCCGCACAACCGCTGGCCCAGGGCTACATGGTCGCTTCGGCCGAGACCTCGGTGAAAACCCCGGAAGGCAAATGCGGTGAAGGCAAATGCGGCGACGCGTCGATGGCCAAAACCGACACCGATGGGGATGGCAAAGTCTCCCGCGCCGAATTCCTGAAGGTTGCGCCGCACTCCGACTTCGACAAGATCGACACCAACCACGATGGCTTCATCGACGAGCAAGAGGCTTACGACAACGTCAAAGCCAACTACGAAGCCAACGGCAAGAAAATGCCCAAAGGCCTGTTCGAACACCTGAAAGAGCGTGACGGTGCCTGATATTCAGTCCGTCCCGGCAAAACAGCCCCGACAAAAAAGCCGCGCTGTCTCTCACGAGAAGCGCGGCTTTTTTATGTCTGCCGGGATTACAGCTGGAAGCGCCGCACCATGCCCTGCAATGCATTGGCGAGTTTCGACAGCTCATGGCTGGACACGCTGGTCTGGTCGGCGCCGGCCGCCGAACGTACCGACAGGTCGCGAATGTTCACCAGATTGCGATCCACTTCCCGCGCCACTTGTGCCTGCTCTTCGGCGGCGCTGGCGATGACCAGGTTGCGTTCATGGATCTCATGCACCGACGCGGTGATGGTTTGCAGCGCCTCGCCGGCTCGCTCGGCCAGCACCAGCGTGGTGGACGCACGCGAAGCACTGGCCTGCATCGACTCCAATGCCAGGCTCGAACCGTTGCGCATACCCTGCACCATCTGTTCGATTTCCTGGGTCGATTGCTGCGTGCGATAAGCCAGCGCCCGGACTTCGTCGGCGACCACGGCAAACCCGCGCCCACTCTCCCCGGCCCGCGCCGCTTCGATGGCGGCGTTGAGCGCCAGCAGGTTGGTCTGCTCGGCAATCGCGCGGATCACGTCCAACACCTTGCCGATGTCTTGAGATTGATTGGCCAGTGATTGCACCAGTTCGCCGGTGTGCTGAACCTCACTGGCCAGGGCATTGATGGCGCTGGCGGTTTCACTGACCCGTTCTTGCCCCAGATGCGCCGATTCGCTGGACTGGCGCGTCGCGTCGGAGGTCGACACCGCGTTGCGTGCGACTTCCTCGACCGCCGTGGTCATCTCGTTGACGGCGGTGGCGGCCTGTTCGATTTCGTTGTTCTGTTGTTGCAAGCCCTGAGTGCTGTCGAGCGTGACGGCATTGAGTTCGTCGGCGGCGGTCGCCAGTTGCGTGGCAGAACCGTTGATACCCTGCAGGGTTTCGCGCAGGTTCTGTTGCATGGTCGCCAGCGCCTTGAGCAAACGGCTGACTTCGTCGTTGCCCTGGGTCTCGATCGGTCGGGTCAAATCCCCTTTCGCAACACTTTCTGCGGCGCTGACGGCGGTGCTCAACGGGCGAACGATGCTGCGGGTGAGCAACATCGCCAGAGCCACGGTCGCCAACGCTGCCAGTGCGATGAACAGGCTGACGATGGTGCGCGAGGTTTCGTAGTGGGCGGCGGAGTTAGTGCTTTCTGCGGCGACCTGTTTGGCGAAGAGATCCGCCAGGTCATTGAGTTGCTTGCCCGAGCCGTCGACCACGGTTTTCATGTCGACCAGCAGCAGTTTGGTCAGCTCGTCCCGCTTGCCTTGCTGGGCAAGGACGAACGATTGGGCAATGCCGGCGCGATAGGCTGCGAAAGTTTTCTTGAACTGATCGTACAACTGCTGGCCTTCCCGAGTAGTCACCAGTCGATCGTACGCGGCGATCTTCTCGCTCAGCTCCTTGTCGCGGGTGTCCATCTGGCTGCGGTAAGTCGCAACGTTGTTCGGATCAGGATCCAGCGCCATGCGCAGGGAAATGGTGCGGATGCGCAGCATGATCTCGCGAATCTCGTCGCCGCCACGAATGCTCGGCAGCCACTGGTTCTCCACCGCGACCTCGCTCTCGCGGATGCTCGACATCTGCCCCAGGGCAAACACGCCAAGCAACGCCACCAGCACCGCGATCAGGGCGAAGCCCAAGGCGGCACGGGGAGCAATATTCAACTGACGAAGCAACATGACGAACGCCCTTTTTCTTGTATTGGCCGGATTCAAGGGGCGATCGATGGCAGGCCCCTTTCGTTAGCGGGCTATCGGCAAGTTGTACGATGACTTGAATGAAACATTTCCGGAGGGCAAAAAAAATCCCCGTATCTTTCGATACGAGGATTTTTAATATGGTCGGGGTAAGGGGATTCGAACTCCTGACATCCTGCTCCCAAAGCAGGCGCGCTACCGGACTGCGCTATACCCCGGTAAAAAAAAGGCGACCTTTCAAAGATCGCCTTCTTCGATCAGCGCTTTTGGCCTCTGATCTTAAGATTCGATCCCAGCGTTAACTGGTTTCAAAAATGGTGGGTCGTGTGGGATTCGAACCTACGACCAATTGGTTAAAAGCCAACTGCTCTACCAACTGAGCTAACGACCCAAAAATGGTCGGGGTAAGGGGATTCGAACTCCTGACATCCTGCTCCCAAAGCAGGCGCGCTACCGGACTGCGCTATACCCCGGCTTGAAATTGGCTCCGTGACCAGGACTCGAACCTGGGACCCAATGATTAACAGTCATTTGCTCTACCGACTGAGCTATCACGGAACTACACATTTCAATTTACTACGGTGAAACTTGCAGCTTCTAGACATCGTTTTCGCATCGCTGCGTTCGTGTGTCTGAGGCGCGCTATTCTACAACCTAGAACACCTCTGTCAACCCCCTAAATTGCTTTCAAGTTAATGATTTGCAACTTATTTCAGATTTCTGCCCAGTGAGCTGAAACCGTGTTGGTGACTGACTGCGGGGCGCACTTTACAAGCCTTTTCCTTTGAGTTCAACAGCCTAACGAAAAAAAAGGCCTCGCATTGCGAGGCCTTCCTTACTTCACCACCCAAAGCTGTCAGTTGAACGTGATCTCGTCGTTCTCCACGACACCGGTCGCGGTCTCGCCCGGCAGGAAGCGTCCCGACAGGATCAACTGCGCCAACGGGTTCTCGATCCAGCGCTGGATCGCCCGTTTCAGCGGCCGTGCACCGTAGACCGGGTCGTAACCGACGGCAATCAGCTTGTCCATTGCCTCCGGGCTCAGTTCCAGCTTCAGCTCGCGCTCGGCCAGACGACTGCGCAGACGGCCCAGCTGAATCTCGGTAATGCCTGCGATCTGATCCCGCGCCAGAGGTTCGAAGATCACCACTTCGTCGACCCGGTTGATGAACTCCGGACGGAAGTGGGTGGAAATCGCATCCATCACCGCTGCCCGTTGCGCTTCACGATCACCCACCAGTTCCTGGATCTGCATCGAACCGAGGTTGGAGGTCATGACGATCACGGTATTGCGGAAATCCACCGTACGACCGTGGCTGTCGGTCAGGCGACCATCCTCCAGCACTTGCAGCAGGATGTTGAACACATCCGGGTGCGCCTTCTCGACTTCGTCCAGCAGGATCACCGAGTAAGGCTTGCGCCGTACCGCTTCGGTCAGGTAACCGCCCTCTTCGTAACCGACATAGCCAGGTGGAGCACCGATCAGCCGTGCCACAGAATGTTTCTCCATGAACTCGGACATGTCGATTCGCACCATCGCCTCTTCGGTATCAAAGAGGAATTCGGCAAGCGCCTTGCACAGCTCGGTTTTACCGACACCGGTCGGGCCGAGGAACATGAACGAGCCGCTCGGGCGATTCGGGTCGGACAACCCGGCACGGGAACGCCGCACCGCGTTGGCCACTGCGACCACGGCTTCGTCCTGACCGATCACGCGCTGGTGCAACAGGCTTTCCATCTTCATCAGCTTGTCGCGCTCGCCTTCGAGCATTTTCGACACGGGAATGCCGGTCCACTTCGAAACGACTTCGGCGATTTCCTCTTCGGTCACCTTGCTGCGCAGCAACTGGTTCTCGCTCTTGCCGTGCTGGTCGACCATTTGCAGGCTGCGTTCCAGATCCGGGATCACCCCGTACTGCAACTCGGCCATGCGGTTCAGGTCGCCTTTGCGGCGCGCGGCTTCCAGTTCCTGACGGGACTGTTCGATCTTCTGCTGAATCTGCGCAGAACCCTGCACCTCGGCTTTTTCCGAGTTCCAGATTTCTTCCAGATCCGAGTACTCACGCTCGTGACGGTCGATTTCTTCCTGGAGTTTCTCCAGACGTTTCTTCGCCGCGTCGTCGCTTTCTTTCTTCAGTGCCTGGGATTCCACCTTCAACTGAATCAGGCGCCGCTCCAGGCGATCCAGCACTTCCGGCTTGGAGTCGATCTCCATGCGGATGCGGCTGGCGGCTTCGTCGATCAGGTCGATCGCCTTGTCCGGCAACTGCCGGTCAGTGATATAGCGATGGCTGAGCTTGGCTGCCGCAATGATCGCACCGTCGGTGATCGCCACTTTGTGGTGAACCTCGTAACGTTCCTTGAGGCCACGCAGGATAGCGATGGTGTCTTCTTCGCTCGGCTCGTCCACCAGCACCTTCTGGAAGCGCCGCTCGAGGGCCGCATCCTTCTCTATATATTGGCGGTACTCGTTGAGCGTGGTCGCACCGACGCAATGCAGCTCGCCACGGGCCAGGGCCGGTTTGAGCATGTTGCCGGCGTCCATCGAGCCTTCGCCCTTGCCGGCGCCGACCATGGTGTGCAGTTCGTCGATGAACAGAATGATCTGCCCTTCCTGCTTCGACAGCTCGTTGAGCAGCGCTTTCAGGCGTTCTTCGAACTCGCCGCGATACTTGGCACCGGCAATCAGCGCACCCATATCGAGGGACAGCAGACGCTTGCCACGCAGGCCATCCGGCACTTCGCCGTTGATGATGCGCTGGGCCAGACCTTCGGCAATCGCGGTTTTACCCACGCCAGGCTCGCCGATCAGCACCGGGTTGTTCTTGGTCCGGCGTTGCAGGACCTGAATGGTGCGACGGATTTCATCATCACGGCCGATCACCGGGTCGAGCTTGCCGTCTTCGGCGCGCTTGGTCAGGTCGACGGTGTATTTATCCAGCGCCTGACGCGACTCTTCGTGGTTTGCGTCGTTGACGGCCTCGCCACCGCGCAGGTTGTTGATGGCATTTTCCAGCGCCTTTTTGCTCACGCCCTGGCCGAGCAGCAACTTGCCGAGCTTGCTGTTCTCGTCCATCGCCGCGAGCAGTACCAGCTCGCTGGAAATGAACTGGTCGCCCTTCTGCTGGGCCAGACGGTCGGCCTGGTTGAGCAGGCGCGCCAGATCCTGCGACATGTTCACGTCGCCGGTCGGGTTCTGGATTTTCGGTAATTGATCGAGCTCTTTGGTCAGCTCTTTACGCAAGCTGTTGACGTCGAAGCCCACCTGCATCAACAGGGGTTTGATCGAACCACCCTGCTGTTCAAGCATGGCTTGCATCAAATGCGCCGGCTCGATGGCCGGATGATCGTGGCCGACAGCCAGAGATTGGGCATCGGACAACGCCAACTGTAATTTGCTGGTTAAACGGTCTATACGCATGGGTCACCTTCCTTTTGAGCAGGCCGGACCTAAAAAACCATCCTGAATAAAGAAACCTGCCAGATACCGCTATAGATGCGGTCGATTCTGGAAGATTCAAGCGTGGGACAGTTGATGCAGATCAGACAGTTTAGCGGGTGAGCCAAACGAGGGAGGCGAAGCGACCAGTGCGCGATGCACGGCGATAAGAGAAGAAACGAGGATCGGTCACGGTACAGAAACCGCCACCATAAACAGCCGTGACACCCCGGACCGCCAGACGCAGGCGCGCCAGCTTATAGATGTCGGCCATGAACTTGCCGGCATTGTGGCTCGGGACAAAGGCTGTCGCAGCTTCGGGCAATTGATTGATGAAGACTTCCCGGACTTCCGGGCCGACTTCGAAGGCTTGCGGACCGATGGCCGGGCCGAGCCAGACCAGAATGTCTTCGGCAGGTACATCCAGACTGTCGAGGGTCGCTTCCAGCACCCCGGCCGCCAGCCCACGCCAACCGGCATGCGCCGCTGCCACGCGAGTACCGGCACGGTCGCAGAACAGCGCCGGCAGACAATCGGCGGTCATTGCCGCACAAGCGATACCCGGTGTTGCCGTCCAACTGGCATCCGCCGTGGCTACAACCGACGGATCAGCATGCGCCACGGCAATCCCGTGCACTTGCTGCAACCAGGCAGGCTTTATAGAGAAGTGATCGGTCAGTCGCCGACGGTTTTCGGCGACGGCCTCGGGACGATCATCGACATGATCGCCCAGATTGAGGCTGTCGAACGGCGCCTCGCTGACGCCGCCCTCGCGGGTGGTGACACAGGCCTTGACGCTGGCCGGCGCGGGCCAGTCCGGCGTCAGCCAGTTCATCCGACGAATGCCTCGCGATCCTGCTTGAGCAGGGTCAGCAGCCAGACCAGATCTTCCGGCAACGGCGATTCCCAGCTCATGCGCTCACCGGTGGTCGGATGATCCAGCTCGAGGAACCGTGCGTGCAGGGCCTGACGCGGGAAGTGTTTCAGCGATTCGACCATGGTCTGGCTCGCCGCCGGCGGAATGCGGAAACGACCGCCGTACGCCGGATCGCCGACCAACGGGAAGTTGATGTGCGCCATGTGTACGCGGATCTGGTGGGTACGACCGGTTTCCAGCTTCACCCGTACATGAGTGTGCGAACGGAAACGCTCCAGCACACGATAGTGGCTGACGGCAGGCTTGCCGCCTTCCATCACCGCCATGCGCTGGCGCTGCTGGCCATGTCGACCGATCGGGGCGTTGATCTTGCCGCCGGCTGTCACTACGCCGATCACGATGCACTCGTAGATCCGGCTGACACTGCGGCTTTGCAGCTGCGCGACCAGTTTGGTCTGCGCCTGGATGGTCTTGGCCACCACCATCAGACCGGTGGTGTCCTTGTCCAGGCGATGCACGATACCGGCGCGCGGGACATTGATGATGTCCGGCACGTGGTGCAGCAAGGCGTTGAGCAAGGTGCCATCGGCGTGGCCGGCAGCCGGGTGCACCACCAGGCCCGCAGGCTTGTTGATCACCAGGATGTCGTCATCTTCATAGACGATGTCGAGCTCGATGTCCTGGGCGACCCATTCACCCTGGGCCTCCTGCTCGGCGGTCAGCTCAAGGACGGCACCGCCATGAACGATGTCGCGCGGGCGGATGACCGCCCCGTCCACAGTCAGGCGACCTTCTTTGATCCAGGCGGAAAGGCGCGAGCGGGAGTGCTCTGCGAAGAGTTGGGCGGCGACTTGATCGAGGCGTTGGCCGCCCAATTCGGACGGCACCTCTGCGCGAAGTTCAATTTTATCGGACATGCTCGGACTGGGCGTCGGCTACAGCCTTTGGTTTCGGCTGCGCGCTTGTGGTTAAATACGGCGTCTTTTGCCCCGGGGCTTTTCAACGGGGCGCTCATCATAACAGGACGGCCCCGCCCAAGACAGCGGCCGTCATAGGGACGCAAGCCGCCATGCAAGTGAAACACCTGCTGCTGATCGCCATCCTCGCATTGACCGCTGCTTGCTCATCGAAGGAAGTCGTAGACGAAAACCTGAGCGAAACCGAGCTGTACCAGCAGGCTCAAAAGGACCTGGACAACAACAGTTACACCAGTGCCACCGCCAAGCTGAAGGCTCTGGAGTCGCGCTATCCGTTCGGTCGCTACGCAGATCAGGCACAACTTGAACTGATTTATGCGAACTACAAGAACTCGGAGCCGGAAGCTGCAAAGTCCGCCGCCGAGCGCTTCATTCGTCTGCACCCTCAGCACCCGAACGTCGATTACGCCTACTACCTCAAGGGCCTGACCTCGTTCGACCAGGACGTCGGCCTGCTGGCGCGCTTCCTGCCGCTGGACATGACCAAGCGTGACCCGGGTGCTGCCCGCGACTCCTACAACGAGTTCGCCCAGCTGACCAGCCGTTACCCGAACAGCCGCTACGCGCCGGACGCCAAGCAGCGCATGATCTACCTGCGCAACCTGCTGGCGGCCTACGAAATCCACGTGGCCGACTACTACCTGACCCGTCAGGCCTACGTCGCCGCCGCCAACCGTGGCCGTTATGTAGTGGAAAACTTCCAGGAAACCCCATCGGTCGGCGACGGCCTGGCGGTGATGACCGAAGCCTATCAGCGTCTGCACCTGGACGAGCTGGCGGCCACCAGCCTGGAAACCTTGAAGCTCAACTACCCGAATCACCCGAGCCTGAAAGACGGTCAGTTCGTACCGTCGGTCGCCGAAGCCGACAACCGTTCGTGGCTGAGCAAGGCTACTCTGGGCCTGATCGAATCCCGTCCGCCGCTGCCGCCGGGAGAGACCCGCGCCAACCAGGACGTGCAGAAGCAGTTCCAGGACGCGAAAGACGCGATCCCGAACGAGCTCAAGCCTAAAGACGAAAACGGTGCAGTGATCGAAGAAGAAGAGCACGGCGCCGCTGGTAACAATGACGACCGCTCCTGGTTCAGCTACATGACTTTCGGTGTGTTCGACTGATCACAGCGCAAGTACGAGAAAGGGAGATCTTCGGATCTCCCTTTTTTATTGCCGCGTTTTATTGCGCTGTGCGCCTGCCAAGACCTTGGCTAAACTGCCGGATCATCAGTCAAAAAGCCGCCCATCATGCTTCGTCTACTCTTCTGGATCGCCCTGATCGCCGCCGCCGTCTGGCTCTGGCGCAAATTCAAGGCGCCTGTCGCACCCACGCAATCCCCCCGCGAACAGGATGCCGCACCGATGGTACGTTGCGCCCATTGCGGCGTGCACCTGCCACGCGACCGCGCGCTGAGTCTCCGTCAACAGTGGTATTGCAGCCAGGCTCACCTCGAGCAAGGCCCCGGTTCCAGTGATCGCTGAGGCGACCGACGCCACTCGCAAACAGGCCCAGCGACTGCTGCGCCTCTATCACCTCTACCGTCTGAGCGTCGGCATCACCCTGGTGCTGCTGATCTCCAGCAACATGGACAACCGCCTGCTGACGTCGGCCGACGACGAGCTGCTGCGCAATGGCAGCTGGTTGTACCTGGTGCTGAATATCCTGCTGGTGGTGTTCCTGGAGAACATCCGCCGCCCGGCCCAGTTGTTCGGGCTGGCCCTGGTCGACATCCTGCTGCTGTGCGGCTTGTTCTACGCCGCCGGCGGCGTGGCCAGCCCGGTGGGTAATTTGCTGATCGTCTCGGTAGCCATCAGCAACACGCTGCTGAAACGCCGTATCGGCGTGCTGATCGCGGCCATCGGTGCACTCGGCATTGTCGGTCTCAGCTTCCTGCTGAGTTTCAGCCATCCCCTGAGCGCCAACGAATACCTTCAGGCGGGCACCCTCGGCGCTCTGTGTTTTGCCGGAGCGCTGCTGGTGCAAGGCTTGATCCGCCGCCTCGAAGTCAGCGAGACCCTCGCCGAACAACGGGCCAGCGAGGTGGTCAGTCTCGAGGCTCTCAACGCCTTGATCCTGCAACGCATGCGCACCGGCATTCTGGTCCTCGACGAACAACGCCGGGTGCAACTGGCCAACCAGAGCGCCCGGACGCTGCTGGCGCAGACGCCCCTTGAAGGTCATTTGATCGATGAATATTCGATCGCACTGGTCGAGCGCCTGAACCTGTGGCTGAACAACCCGACCCTGCGCCCGCAGAGCCTGAAAATCGCCGCCAACGGCCTGGAACTGCAACCGAGCTTCATCGCCCTGGAGCAGAGCCCGAACCGCCAGACCCTGGTGTTTCTCGAAGACCTCGCGCAAATCGCCCAGCAGGCCCAGCAACTGAAGCTCGCCGCGCTCGGACGCCTGACCGCCGGCATCGCCCACGAGATCCGCAATCCGTTGGGCGCCATCAGTCATGCCGCACAGCTGTTGCGGGAATCCGAGGAACTCGACGGCGCGGACCGGCGTCTGACGCAGATCATCCAGGATCACTCCCAGCGCATGAACCGAGTCATTGAAAACGTCCTGCAACTGTCCCGCCGCCAGCAGAGCGCGCCGCAACGGCTGGATCTCGAGCCATGGCTCGAGCACTTCGTCGAGGAAAGCCGCGAACAGGCCAGCGAGCACCAACGTATTCACCTGAACATCGAACCCGGGGATTTCCGGACCCTGATGGACCCGGGGCAACTGACGCAAATTCTCGACAATCTGTTGCGCAATGGCTGGCGGCACAGCGCCCTGCTGCACGATCCGGCGCAGGTCTGGCTGCGGTTGTTCATCGACCCCGAGAGCCAGCTGGCCGTACTCGAAGTTCAGGACAACGGCCCCGGCGTGGCGCTGGATCAGCAGGCGCATCTGTTCGAACCCTTCTTCACCACCAGCAGCCAGGGCACCGGCCTTGGGCTTTATCTGTCCCGTGAGCTGTGCGAAAGCAACCAGGCCCGCCTAGACTTCAAACCACGCCAAGGCGGCGGCTGCTTTCGCATCACCTTTGCTCACGGACGGAAACAAAGTTGAACACGAGCCCACGGCAAAAAATCCTCATCGTCGACGACGAACCGGATATCCGCGAACTCCTGGAAATCACCCTGGGACGGATGAAACTCGACACGTTCAGCGCGCGCAACCTCGGCGAAGCCCAGGCGCTGCTGAACCGCGACACCTTCGATCTGTGCCTGACCGACATGCGCCTGCCGGACGGCACCGGGCTGGACCTGGTGCAGCACATCCAGCAACGCTATCCGCAATTGCCGGTGGCGATGATCACCGCTTATGGCAGCCTGGAAACGGCGATCAACGCCCTGAAAGCCGGGGCTTTCGACTTCCTGACCAAACCGGTGGATCTCACCCGACTGCGCGAACTGGTCGCCACCGCGTTGCGCATGCCTGCGGCGGGCGGCGTCTGTACCTCGATTGATCGCCGGCTGCTCGGTGACTCTCTGCCGATGCGTAACCTGCGCAAGCAGATCGACAAACTGGCCCGCAGCCAGGCGCCGGTCTACATCAGCGGCGAGTCCGGCAGCGGCAAGGAACTGGTCGCCCGCCTGATTCACGAGCAAGGCCCGCGCGCCAGCCAACCGTTCGTGCCGGTGAATTGCGGGGCGATTCCTTCGGAATTGATGGAGAGCGAGTTCTTCGGTCACCGCAAAGGCAGTTTCACTGGCGCGGTGGACGATAAGCCGGGCCTGTTCCAGGCCGCCCATGGCGGGACGCTGTTTCTCGATGAAGTGGCGGACTTGCCGCTGTCGATGCAGGTCAAGCTGCTGCGGGCGATTCAGGAAAAGGCCGTGCGCAGCGTCGGCGGCCAGCAGGAAACCGTGGTCGATGTGCGCATTCTTTGTGCCACCCACAAAGATCTGGATGCCGAAGTCGCCGCCGAGCGCTTTCGGCAGGATCTGTATTACCGGCTGAACGTGATCGAACTGCGGGTGCCTTCTCTGCGCGAACGTCGTGACGATATCGAGGCATTGGCCAGCCATGTGCTCAAACGTCTGGCCCATGGCACTGGCCAGCCGGCGGCGCGCCTGCATCCACAAGCGCTGGAGGCCTTGAAGAACTACCGCTTTCCGGGGAATGTCCGGGAGTTGGAGAACGTCCTCGAGCGCGCGCACACGCTGTGCGAAAACCGCATGATCGAGGCCGACGACCTGCGTCTGAGTGAAGGCAACTGCGCGGCCGAGGGCGGTATTGCCGATCTCACACAGATCGACAACCTCGAAGACTATCTGGAGAACGTCGAGCGCAAACTGATTCTGCAGGCGCTGGAGGAAACCCGCTGGAACCGTACCGCAGCGGCCCAGCGGTTGAATCTGTCATTCCGTTCGATGCGCTACAGGCTCAAGAAACTGGGTCTGGATTAAGGGCCCCTTCGCGGGCAAGCCCGCTCCCACAGGGTATCGCGTTTACTGTGGGAGCGGGCTTGCCCGCGAAAGCGGTTTGTCAGTCACCAGAAGAAAAACTGACTAGATACGTCCGGCCGGTGCATACGGCGCCGGATCGATGATCGGCGCCCGTCCCAGCATCACATCGGCAAACAGCTGACAGGATGCCGGTGCCAGCACCAACCCGTTGCGGTAATGCCCGCAGTTGAGCCACAAGCCTTCGAATCCCGGCACCCGCCCGATATAGGGAATCCCTTCCGGTGAGCCAGGACGCAAACCGGCCCAATGCCCCACCACTTCGGCATCTGCCAGCGCCGGCAGCAATTCCACCGCCGAAGCCTTGAGACTTTCCAGCGCATTATTGGTTGGTGTCTTGTCGAAACCTTCGTGCTCCAGCGTGCTGCCGATCAGGATATGCCCGTCGCGACGCGGAATCGCATAACGCCCCTTGGCCAGCACCATGCTCGGCAGGAAGTCCGCCGCGCATTTGTAGAGAATCATCTGGCCTTTGACCGGTTCCACCGGCAGCGACAGATTCAGCGTCTTGAGCAGCTCGCCGCTCCACGCCCCCGCCGTCAGCACCACCTGATCGCCGTTGATCACGCCTTTCGAGGTTTGCACACCGACAACCTGTTCGCCCTCACGGACAAACCCGCTGACCTCGCACTGCTCGTGAATCGTCACGTTCGGCAACGCCTGCAACGCGGCTTTCAAGGACTTCACCAGCCGCGGGTTGCGTACGTTGGCCACATCGGCCATGTAGATCGCCCGGGAAAATCCACCGCCAAGCACCGGCACCGCATCATGGGCCGCCGAGATATCCACAGCCCGCAGCGGACGGTTTTCCCGCTCGGCCCAGGCCAGCGCTTCGGCTTCGTCGTCCAGATCCAGCCAGTACAGGCCGGTGGTATGGACTTCAGGATCGACGCCGGTGTCGGCGAACAGGCGCTCGCCCAGCTGTGGATAAAAGTCCTGCGACCAGTGCGCCAGCGCCGTGACCGCCGGGCTATAGCGCCATGGATACAGCGGAGAAACGATGCCGCCGCCGGCCCAGGACGATTCCTGGCCGACGTTCGAGCGATCCAGCAGCACCACGCTGCGCACTTCGGAGGCGAGGTTGTACGCGGTCAGCAGGCCAATCACCCCGCCACCGACAATCACCACTTGCTGTTGCCTGGTCATGTTTGTTCCAACCGTAAAGAAGACAGTGGGCGCAAACGGCGCCCGAATGAAAGCGGCTCAGCGGCCCCAGCAATCCTTGGTGGCAAGCCCGGCAGTCGCGTTGATCATGCTGCGTACACCGGTGTTGGTGAGGGTGAAGTCCCCGCACTTGTCGCCGGCCATGGTCGTGCCGGCCTTGCGGGTCGCGGTCAGCAGGTAGGTCTGGTCAGCGATGGTCGGGGTGATGGTGTAGAAATCATTGCCCGTGCTGAGCCCGGTGACACCGGTGTAAACATTGTTGCGGGTGTAGAAGCGCTCGAGGGTCTGCGCCTGCTCGTTCAGCAGCGAGGCCACTTCGGCGCGGCGGCCCTTTTTCAGGTATTCGGTATAGCTCGGCGCGGCAATGGTGATGATGATCCCGATGATCGCAATCACGATCATGATTTCGATCAGGGTGAACCCGCGGATGGATCTGCGCATGCCTCAACTCTCACTTACTGTATTTGTCGCCACATGATACGACGGCTGCCGCCGCCGGATTTTTCCACCAGGGTGGTGATCCCGCCACTGGAATCGTTCACGATCTTGCGCGATGCGCCGTTGACGATGGCGTTCAGCGTAGGAATGCCGCCACTGAACACCACACCGCTGGAAATCGTGTCATTGGTGTCGACCACGCCGTCGGCGTTGGTGTCGAGCACCGCATAGTTGAGCATCTTACCGCTGAACGCATCGAGTTCGACCAGTTTGCCGGTACCGAAGCTGGAGCACGGGTCAGTGGTATCGACGCTGGCCGTAGTAAATACGATTCGCCCCAGCACCAGACTCGCCTGATTGATCACCCGCTCGCCGGTCAATACGTTGTTGTACACCAGCGGCAGATACCAGCCCTTCTCCGCCGGATACGTGGTGTCGTTCTGGGTCGTGGTAATGAACTGCCCTGAACTGCCCGAGAACACACCGGTGATGGCCTGGGCCTGCAGGCTGCTGACCGTCAGTTGCCCCGAACCGCCATCGGCATCCCACACCGAGTAGAACGCCTGCAGATCCTTGTTGGTCTTGTCGGCGGTCTCGTTGAATTTGCCAGTACCGACGAAAATCTGTTTGCCCCCCAATGAGTTGTCCGCCAGCAGCGGCTGCGCCGTGATCGGTTGCGTCGTACCGCCTGCCGTGGTGAACAGCGGTTTGCCGGAAAACGCCACGCCCCAGCTGTCGGTGGTGGTCGCGCTCAGGTCGAACTTCCACAGGCGCCCCTTCAGATCCCCTCCGTACGCGGCCTGCACCACATTCTGCGAGTTGACCTTGAGTTTCACCGACGACAGTCCGTTGGTGGTTTCGGTACTGTCGATGACGATTTTCTTGATCAGCGAACCGTCGCGCACATCCAGCACATACAGCGCCGCCACCCCCGAGTTGCTGCCGTAGCCATTGGCGATGAAAGCCGCCCAGCGACCATCGGCCAAGCGTGCCACTTCCGGACGGGCGTAGGCATAACCCAGATCATTGAAAGCGTTCGCGGTGCTGGCAGTGGCCGGTGCACTCACTTCCCACAATGCATTGAGAATGTTCCCCGCCGAGGCGTCGAACAACTGCAAGGCATAGAACGTCTTGCCACCGGCCCCGGTGCCGCCGATGGCGAGGGTCTTCCAGGCCGTGCCGAACTGCGCGTCATAGACACCGACCTGCCCGTCCACCAGAAACTTGTGGCTGACGCCGTTGATGTAGTTGGGGTCGGCGATCAATCGCAACGACGGCAGCACGCTCGACGGCATGTAGGCATAACGCCGGGTACCGTTGGCCGGGTTGATGACGCTGACGAAACCGTCATTGCCGTTCACCACCAGGTTGGCGTTCATGTTCGCAGCCTTGGTGGTCAGGTAGCTGGTGTAGGTGGTGTCGCCCGACAGGTCGGAGGCGGTCTTGTCCGTGGGCGAGGCCAGCACCAGCGGCGAGTTGATGATGTCGCCCAGCAATACGCTGCGAACCTTGAGCCCGGTCTTGTTGGTGCCCTTGCTCCACTCCACCAGGTCGCTGCCACTGATGCCGGCGGGCAGGCTCTGGCCGAGCGTTGTCTGCTGCACTGCAGAGAAGTTGCCGTAAGCCAGTGTCACTGCCGCGTTGCTCAAGGTATTCCACGATTGATAGGTCGGTGCCGTGGCGCCGGGGACGATGGCGGTGTCGGTCGTCCATAGCACCGTCGAGGTGTTGACCGTCCCGCTCGAGGTGAAGCCGAAGGACTTGATGGTGCCGCGCCAGTCCCTGGGGTCGTAACTGGTCTGGAAATAGCTGCTGCCGCTCACCAGCGTCGTAGCGCTGGTCACCCCACTGCCGCCGGAGCCGGCCTTGGAGGTGATGTCGCTCAATGCCGACGAAAGCGCCGTGTTGAGTCCGGCACTGTCGGTGGCCTGGTAATACTTGCCCTGGCCGTAGTTCGCCGCGTCCGACAGCATGTCATTGGCGGCGGTGAAACCGACGGTATAGGTATTCATGTTCTGCTTGGGAAAATCCGGCGAGCCCCAGCTCTTGCCGGCCGCATCGACACCGGTCGAACGCATGTCGATGTCGAAGGCGAACTTGGCGATGTCGTCCAGGTACAGCGTGTCGCCCTCGTTATCGCCGTTGAGGTTGTTGCCGTCATTGTTGATGCCGTCCCAGTTCGGCAGACGGCTACCGCCCAGCGGGTCGTTGGTGGGGAACGTGCGGTCGTAGGTCGGCAGGCCGTCGGTAATCACCACCCCGTAGTTTTTCTGGCAGCGGTACTGGATCGGGCTGGTATAAGTGCTCGGCGTGGTGTTGTAGTACGGCGTCATGCCGCGCATGTAGCGGGTGATTTCGTAATAGGTTTCCGCCAAGGGCGTATTGGCCACGGCGCTCAGGCCGCTGATCGCCGAGATCAGTGCGTTGTAGTTACTGTCGGCCTGGGCCTGGGTCACGCTACCGCTGACCGGTGCCAGGTCGCTGACGGACCGGGCGATGTAACCGCCGTTGCCCGGGTTGTTGCTGGTGGCCGGGTTGAATGTCGACAGGCCGAAACGCAGGTTACGGTTGCTGGTCACCAGTGCGGTGGAAACGTTGCGGGCGACGTTGATCCGGTAGTCGTTGGGAATCGCCCCGGTGGTGAAATCACGGGTACCGTTGCTGATGGCGAGGCCGACCACGTAGGCGATGTAATCCCCGTAATACCGGGTATTGCCGCCGCCGACCGGGTCCGGCAGTTTAAGGCACAGCGGTGCCAGGCTGTTGTTGTAGAACGCATAGGCGCCGCCGGAACAGCCGGAGGTCGGCAGGCTCGACAGAAATACCGGATCACCGGTGATGGCCGTCGAACTCAGGCACAACCCGAGCACCGCGTTGCACTGCCGGGCCGGTGTGCGAGTGACCGTGGGATCGAAACCCGCAGCGTAAATGATGCTGTTCATGCTGCCCGAGTCGTCGATCAGCAAGATGACATTCGGCGGCACGGCGGCGGCACTGAGCAATGGTGAATCAGACGGCGTGAACGCATACGCCGGTGCAGTCAGATACAACCCCGCAAGAAACCCCGCCAACCACGGCCGCCAACCAGAGCGTCGTTCAGTACTTCGCATAGACACTCTCCACGACACTGCGTGAACTGCCGACGATCCCGACAGCCGTGACCCGGTAGAGCGTCGCCGAGGTGTTGCTCGGAACGTTCACCGCGGTGAGCGTGGTGCCGATGTTCTGTACCCCGTAGAAACCGTTGCCGGCAGCGATCCATGTAACTCCGGATGTCGAGTTGAGCCCCGCAGCAGTCACGACGGTGGACTCCGCCGGCGGCGCACACTGGGTGGCATTGGCACACACCGCCAACGTATATGTGCTCAGTTGCACCGCACTCTCGCCAATACGCAGCGCCGCCTCGGCGGTCTGGAACGACTGATTGCGCAGGCTCACGCTGCCGGCCATCTTTTCCTGCAGGTTGGCGCTCTGCATCGATGACAGGCCGATCACCGTCAGGAGCAACAGAAACACCAGGCTGACCAGCAGCACCATGCCACGCTGGGTTCTTCGCTGATGGAGAGAAACATTCATCGGCCGGCCCTCACTGCAAGCGGTTGCGCAGAGCGGCAACCACGTTGAAGGTCTGGTTGGCGACCCGGTTGTTCGGGTCGGTGAGGGTCAGGGTCAGGCGTACGCTGCGGATGCGCGCCGGATCGCCGGGGTTGCTGCTGTAGGTCGAGGCAGAGACATCCGTCGCCGACGTGGCGAGTCCGAACATCACCGTAAATGCACTGACGTTGTTCACCAGTACCTGCTGGGTCGGCGTTCCGCCACCGGTACCCATCAGGATCTGGTTGTTGCTGAAGCTGTAAACCAGACGGCGGATGGGGAAGGCGATTTGCCCGGCCGCCGGAGTCTGCAGGTTGCTGTAAGCCGTTGCACTGTTGCGGCAATCGGAAACCACCGTCCAGGTCGGTGTTCCACCGCCACTGCCGACGTCGGCAGTGACCAGCGTCAGTTTGAGATTGGTGTTGTCCCAGCTGATCGGCGTGATTTGCGCGGCATTGAAATCGCCGCTGGTGCTCGAGTCGGTAATGGTTCCGAGGCAGCCGAACATCCCGACCATGCGAATTTCCTGGATCATCTTGCTCAGCACGAACCGCGCATCTTCCTGCATGGCCGCCGAGGTGTTCTGGCTGACGTAGGTGTTCTTCGCTGCGAGAAAGGTCTGCACGACACCGAGCACGATGATCAGCCCCAGTGCCAGGGCGATGAGCATTTCGATCAGGCCGAAACCCTGGTTTTGCCGCTTCATGGCGTGGCCACCGGATCGACCGTAGCCCGACTGGTCAAAACGAAGCTGTTCGGTGCACTGGCAGTGTTGGCAGCCCGTGAATCACTCCAGTTGATGGTGATGGTGTACACCCGCTGGTTGAGGGTGATGCTGCCGGTGGCGGTCGGCCCGCCGAAATTGACGATGTTGGTGGTGAAGTCGTAGAGGTCCTGATCCCGGGTGACATTCAGGTTGCCCGAGGTCGGCGGCGTGACGGTGTAGTCGGCCCCGGAGTTGGCACGGATGCGGTCCATCATGTCGTAGGCGATGAAACTCGCCTGACTGGTCATCCGCGAGCTGTCGGTGTATTTCAGCGCATTGAGCTGAACCGCCGCCGCCCCCAGCAACCCGACCGTCAGCACCAGCAGCGCGACGAGGATTTCGATCAGCGACATGCCTTCCTGTGCAACTCTGCTCCCTGCCCTCATCCGCAGCTTCCACCCGATTGAATTCGTCCGTTCAGACACACGTTCAGCGTCCTGCTTTGCGTTCCCAGCGTATAACTGAACACCACCGCCGTGGACGGTGCCGCCAGACCACCCAGATTGTTGAAATCCAGCGTGGTTACTCCTGAGGTTAGCGTCAGAGTCGCACCACTGCTCATCGCTGGAACAACCCGCAATACATTGGCCGAAGTGCCAGTACTGTCGTAGACCGACAACTCGCCCGTCCAGACGCTGCCCCCGGCAGTCGGTCGCAAGCGGATGGTGGTCCCGCGATCGATGGCTTCCAGTCGCGCATAGTTGAGCGCCCGCTGCAGGTCGCCGACTTCGGTGTCGGCCTTGCTGCCCTGTATCGATCGGGTAAACGCCGGGACGGCCATCGTGATCAGGATCACAACCAATGCGACCGCCACCAGCACCTCGATCAGCGTGAAACCTTTTGTACGATGATCCATCGATGCCCTCCGTTGCCGTCGGCTATACCTGCCCTGTAAACCTAGAACATTCGGCCGGCTTACGTCGGTTGATTTGCCCTGCCCGGCGCACGGATCGCGTCGAACACCCTGCTTCAAGGAGGAAATGCTCATGCCGCAACAGGGATTCAGTCTGGTCGAACTGCTTATGGGACTGGCGATCGGCGCAATTGTTCTGTCGCTGGTCAGTCCGGCGCTCGCTACGCTTAGGGAGTCGAACCAGCGGCAACAGGCCGCCGAATCGCTGATCAGCGGAATCCGCAATGCCCGCAGCCAGGCAATCACGCGCAATCAGAGCGTGGTGATTCATGGCATCGACGGGGACTGGAGCCAGGGCTGGCGGATCATTCTGGATGTCAGTGGCAAGGGCGCGGAGGACAGTAGCAATCCGCTGCTGGTCGAGCACGCCAGTGATGGGCAAGTGCCCATTGTCGGTAACTGGTTCGTCAGTCGGTACATACGGTTCAGCAGCCTGGGGCAACCGCTGATGCCCGGGCGGGCGTTTCAGGCAGGAAAACTACATATCTGTTCGACCCGCGAACCGGTCAGCCAGCTTCAACTGGTGCTGGCAGCGACCGGTCGCGTGCGCCTGGTCAGCGAAAAAGCTGAACAGGCGCTGTGTCGAAAGGATAAAGCGGTCAGATCGAGCGTACGCGCAGCTCTTTAGGCATCGAGAAGGTGATGTTCTCTTCACGCCCGGCCAACTCGTCGGCACCGGTGGCGCCCCAGGCCTGCAACTGCTGGATCACGCCGCGCACCAGCACTTCCGGCGCAGAAGCACCGGCGGTGATGCCGATGCGCTCGACGCCATCGAACCAGCTCTTTTCCAGGTCTTCGGCGCCATCGATCAGGTAAGCCGGCGTGGCCATGCGTTCAGCCAGTTCGCGCAGGCGATTGGAGTTGGAGCTGTTCGGGCTGCCGACCACCAGCACCACATCGCACTCATCGGCCAGTTGCTTGACCGCGTCCTGACGGTTCTGGGTGGCGTAGCAGATGTCGTCCTTGCGCGGCCCGCCAATGGCCGGGAAACGTTCACGCAAGGCATCGATGACCCGGCTGGTGTCATCCATGGACAAGGTGGTCTGGGTGACGAAGGCCAGTTTTTCAGGGTTTTTCACCTGCAGCTCGGCGACATCCTTCTCGTCTTCGACGAGGTAGATCGCACCGCCGTTGCTGGCGTCGTACTGGCCCATGGTGCCTTCGACTTCCGGGTGACCGGCGTGGCCGATCAGGATGCATTCACGGCCGTCGCGGCTGTATTTGGCGACTTCGATGTGCACCTTGGTCACCAGCGGGCAAGTGGCGTCGAACACTTTCAGGCCACGACCGGCGGCTTCGGTACGCACGGCTTGCGAGACGCCATGGGCACTGAAGATCACGATGACGTCGTCAGGCACCTGATCCAGTTCTTCGACGAAGATCGCACCACGACTGCGCAGGTCCTCGACGACGAACTTGTTGTGCACCACTTCATGACGCACATAGATCGGCGGCCCGAAGACTTCCAGGGCGCGGTTGACGATTTCGATCGCCCGGTCCACGCCGGCGCAGAAGCCACGGGGGTTGGCGAGTTTGATTTGCATGCTGTGCCTCGTGTCTTGCGCGCGAAAAATTCAGATCAATGCGGAGGCCGGTCCGGCCCCCGCAGAACAACGTTTACAGCGCTTTGACGGAGAAGATTTCCACGTCAAAGGTCAGCGTCTTGCCGGCCAGCGGGTGGTTGAAGTCGACGGTCACTTGCGCGTCGTCGAACTCTTTCACCACACCCGGCAGCTCAGTATTGGCCGCATCGTTGAAGATCACCAGCAAACCTGGCGACAGCTCCATGTCCGCAAACTGCGAACGTGAAATGACCTGCACGTTCTGCGGGTTCGGCTGGCCGAATGCGTTTTCCGGCTCGATGGTCAGGGTGCGCTTGTCACCCGCCTTGAAGCCGAACAGCGCCGCTTCGAAACCCGGCAGCAGGTTGCCGTCGCCGACCTTGAAGGTCGCCGGGGCCTTGTCGAAAGTGCTGTCGACCGTGTCGCCGTTCTCCAGGCGCAATGCAAAATGCAAAGTGACTTCCGTGTTCTGGCCGATGCGTTGCTCAGCCAATACCTGTTCAGTCATGAACGGTTTCTCCGGTTTTTTTACTTTTGAACATGTCCAGTGCCAGCATCACCGCGCCAACGGTGATGGCGCTGTCGGCGAAGTTGAACGCCGGGAAGTACCAGCGGTTCTGCCAGTGCACCAGAATGAAGTCGATCACATGGCCCAGGGCAATGCGGTCATACAGATTGCCCAGTGCGCCGCCCAGCACCAGTGCCAGCGCGATGGCCAGCCAGGTTTCGTTGCGGCCCAGGCGTTTGAGCCAGACCACCAGCACCGCACTGACCACGACCGCGATCAGGGCGAACAGCCAGCGCTGCCAGCCGGAGCTGTCAGCCAGGAAGCTGAATGCCGCGCCCGTGTTGTAGGCCAGGGTCCAGCTGAAGTAATCGGGAATGATCACGATCTGCTGGTACATCTCGAGCTTGCCTTCGAAGTAAAACTTGCTGGCCTGGTCGATGACCAGAACCAGCAAGCTCAACCAGAGCCAGCTCAGCCGTCCGAAACGGCCAACGGCGTTAGGCATAGTGACGAACCTCGCCGGCGCCATCGATGTTGTCCACGCAACGGCCGCAGATTTCCGGATGCTCCGGGTTCACGCCGACGTCTTCACGGCAGTGCCAGCAACGGGCGCATTTCGGGAAGGCGGATTTGACGATCTTCAGCTTCAGGCCACTGACTTCGGTGGCCACAGCTTCGGACGGAGCCTGCACGAACGGCGCAACGCTGGCAGTCGAAGTGATCAGTACAAAGCGCAGCTCGTTGCTCAGCTTGGCCAGGTCGGCGCTCAGGGCGTCTTCGGCGTACAGCGTCACTTCGGCTTGCAGGTTGCCACCGACGGCCTTGGCCGCGCGCTGGATTTCCATCTCTTTGTTGACCGCGACCTTCACTTCCATGATGCGGTCCCAGTACTCGCGACCCAGCTCGAAGCCTTCCGGCAACTCGGTCAGGCCTTCGTACCAGGTGTTGAGCATCACCGATTCGTTGCGCTCGCCCGGCAGGTACTGCCACAGCTCGTCGGCGGTGAAGGCCAGGATCGGTGCGATCCAGCGCACCAGCGCTTCGGAGATGTGGAACAGCGCGGTCTGGCACGAACGACGGGCCTTGCTGTCGGCGCCGGTGGTGTACTGGCGGTCCTTGATGATGTCGAGGTAGAAACCACCCAGCTCCTGCACGCAGAAGTTGTGGATCTTCGAGTAGACGTTCCAGAAACGGTATTCGCCGTAGTGCTCTTGCAGCTCGCGTTGCAGCAGCAGGGTACGGTCCACCGCCCAGCGATCCAGCGCCAGCATGTCTTCGGCCGGCAGCAGGTCGGTGGCCGGGTTGAAACCGGTCAGGTTGGAAAGCAGGAAGCGCGCGGTGTTACGGATACGACGATAGGCATCCGCGCTGCGCTGCAGGATCTGCTCGGACACGGCCATTTCGCCGGAGTAGTCGGTCGACGCGACCCACAGACGCATGATGTCGGCGCCCAGGGTGTCGTTGACTTTCTGCGGCGCGATCACGTTGCCCAGGGACTTGGACATCTTGCGGCCGGACTCGTCCACGGTGAAGCCGTGGGTCAGCAGCTCGCGGTACGGCGCGTGGTTGTCGATGGCGCAACCGGTCAGCAGGGACGAGTGGAACCAGCCACGGTGCTGGTCCGAACCTTCCAGGTACAGGTCGGCACGCGGGCCGGTCTCGTGGCCCATCGGGTGCGAACCGCGCAGGACGTGCCAGTGCGTGGTGCCCGAGTCGAACCAGACGTCGAGAGTGTCGCTGATCTTGTCGTACTGCGGCGCTTCATCGCCCAGCAGTTCGGCAGCGTCGAGTTTGAACCAGGCTTCGATACCTTCGACTTCGACGCGCTTGGCGACTTCTTCCATCAGCTCGACGGTGCGTGGGTGCAGTTCGCCGCTTTCCTTGTTCAGGAAGAACGGGATCGGCACGCCCCAGTTGCGCTGACGGGAGATGCACCAGTCCGGACGGTTGGCGATCATCGAGTGCAGGCGCGCCTGGCCCCAGGCCGGAACGAACTTGGTGTCTTCGATGGCTTTGAGCGAGCGCTGACGCAGGGTGTCGCCGGATACCGGCTCCTTGTCCATGCCGATGAACCACTGCGCGGTAGCGCGGTAGATCAGCGGGGTCTTGTGACGCCAGCAGTGCATGTAGCTGTGTTCGATGACGGTGGTGTGCATCAACGCACCGACTTCGGTCAGTTTGTCGACGATGGCCGGGTTGGCCTTCCAGATGAACTGGCCGCCGAAGAATTCCAGCGACGGCACGTAAACGCCGTTGCTTTGTACCGGGTTGAGGATGTCGTCGTTGACCATGCCGTACTTCTTGCAGGTCACGAAGTCGTCCACGCCGTAGGCCGGGGCCGAGTGAACCACGCCGGTGCCGGCGCCCAGCTCCACGTAGTCGGCCAGGTATACCGGCGACAGACGGTCATAGAACGGGTGACGGAAATTGATCAGTTCCAGCGCCGAACCCGGCGCGGTGGCCAGAACGGTGCCTTCAACGCCGTAACGGGTCAGGCAGGATTCGACCAGCTCTTCGGCCAGAACCAGCAGCTTGTCGCCGATATCGACCAGCGCGTAGTTGAATTCCGGGTGAACGTTCAGCGCCTGGTTGGCCGGGATGGTCCACGGGGTGGTGGTCCAGATCACGATGGCAGCAGGTTTGGCCAGCGAAGGCAGACCGAATGCGGCAGCCAGTTTGGCTTCGTCGGCGATCGGGAAAGCCACGTCGATGGTCGAGGACTTCTTGTTCTCGTACTCGACTTCCGCTTCGGCCAGGGCCGAACCGCAGTCGAAGCACCAGTTCACAGGCTTCAGGCCCTTGAACACGAAACCGCCCTTGACGATTTCGGCGAGGGCGCGGATTTCACCGGCCTCGTTCTTGAAATCCATGGTCTTGTACGGGTTGGCGAAGTCGCCCAGCACGCCGAGACGGATGAATTCGGTCTTCTGCCCTTCGATCTGCTCGGTGGCGTAGGCACGGCACAGTTCGCGGGTCTTGTCCGCGCCCAGGTTCTTGCCGTGGGTCACTTCAACCTTGTGCTCGATCGGCAGGCCGTGGCAGTCCCAACCTGGAACATACGGCGCGTCGAAGCCCGACAGGGTCTTCGAGCGGATGATCATGTCCTTGAGAATCTTGTTCAGTGCGTGACCGATGTGGATCGTACCGTTGGCGTACGGAGGGCCGTCGTGCAGGACGAACTTCGGACGATCCTTGCCAATCTCGCGCAACTTTCCGTACAGGCCAATACTGTCCCAGCGCTGCAGGATCTGCGGTTCGCGCTGTGGCAGGCCGGCCTTCATTGGGAAGGCGGTGTCCGGAAGGTTTAGCGTGGCTTTATAGTCGGTCATTTAAGGCTCTTCATTAGCGATGGGCGCTAGGTGCGGCTAGTGCACGGGCGGCGGCGACATCCGCGCTGATCGCCGTTTTCAATGCCTCCAGGGAGGCGAAACGCTGCTCTTCACGCAGCTTCTGGTGGAAAACCACCGTCAAACGCCGGTCATACAGATCGCCGGCAAAATCCAAAAGATGTACTTCAAGGTGGGCCTTGCCATCACCTTGCACCGTGGGCCGTACGCCGATGTTGGCGACGCCGGGCCAGGTCTTGCCGTCGATGTCGACGTCGACCAGGTAAACCCCGGTGAACGGCACGCGACGGCGCTTGAGTTGTATGTTCGCCGTGGGCGTACCCAATTGGCGGGCCAGTTTCTGGCCATGCAGCACGCGACCGGCAATCCGGTACGGGCGGCCAAGCAAGCGTTCAGCCAGGGCAAAATCGGCGGCGGCCAACGCGTTGCGCACCTGGGTGCTGCTGACACGAATGCCGTCCAGCTCAACGGTTTGCGCGGCTTCCACGGTAAAACCGTGAACCTGCCCGGCCTGCAGCAGAAAATCGAAATCGCCGAGGCGGTCGCAACCGAAGCGGAAATCGTCGCCGACTTCCAGATGCTGCACGCCCAGGCCATCCACCAGAATCGTATCGACGAATTCACTGGCGCTGAGCTTGCTCAAGCGCTGGTTGAAGGCCAGGCACAAGACCCGGTCGACGCCTTCGGCGGCCAGCAGTTGCAGCTTGTCGCGCAACCGGGCAAGACGCGCCGGCGCGGTCTCCGGAGCAAAGAATTCCCGTGGCTGCGGCTCGAAAATCACCACGCAGCTGGGTACGCCCAACTCGAGCGCACGCTCACGCAGTCGTGCCAGGATGGCCTGGTGACCACGGTGAACACCGTCAAAGTTGCCAATAGTGGCGACGCAGCCCCGATGCTGGGGGCGCAAGTTGTGAAGGCCTCGAACCAGCTGCATAACGCGCTTCTTGCTCATAAAGTGGCCGATTATAACCACACCCGACGGCCGACGACAGGCAACACCGTAACCCAAAGTGAACGAGCCGACAAAACTGCCGGCCCGCGCCCGTCTTTCAAGGGTGAAACCTCAGCTCAACGCCTTGCGATTGAAGTCGCGCAGACGGAAACCGAGCAACAGCAACATACCGAAATAAGCCACCACGCCGGCAACCACCAGCACGCCCAGGCGCAGGAAGCGCTCCAGCATGTGGCCTTGATCCCACGCCGGCATGAAATGCATGCCGATCAACAGCACGGCCGACATCACCGCCACCGCGAGCAGCAGCTTCAAACCGAATTTCAGCCAGCCCGGCTGTGGTTGGTACATCTGCTGTTTGCGCAGTTGATAGAACAGCAGCCCGGCATTCAGGCAGGCACCGGCGCTGATCGCCAACGCCAGCCCGGCATGGGCCAGTGGCCCGATCAACACCAGGTTGAACAACTGCGTGACCACCAGAGTGAAGATTGCGATTTTCACCGGCGTACGGATGTTCTGTTGCGCATAGAAGCCCGGCGCCAACACCTTGATCACGATAATCCCGAGCAGACCGACAGAATAGGCAATCAACGCCCGCTGGGTCATGGCCGCGTCAAAGCCGCTGAACTGGCCGTACTGGAACAGCGAAACCGTCAGCGGCTCGGCCAGGATCCCCAGCGCCAGCGCACACGGCAGCACCAGCACGAAGCACAGGCGCAGACCCCAGTCGAGAATCCGCGAGTACTCGTGACGATCCTTGCTGGCGTAAGTCTTGGCCAGGGTCGGCAGCAGGATCGTGCCCAGCGCCACACCCAGCACGCCGGATGGCAGCTCCATCAATCGGTCGGCGTAGTACATCCACGACACCGAACCCGCCACCAGAAACGAGGCAAAGATGGTGTTGATGATCAGGGAAATCTGGCTGACCGAGACGCCGATGATCGCCGGCAGCATCTGCTTCATTACCCGCCAGACACCGGTGTCGCGAAGGTTCAGGCGTGGCAGCACCAGCATGCCGATCTTTTTCAGGTGCGGCAGTTGATAGAGCAACTGCGCCAGACCACCGACCAGCACCGCCCAGCCAAGAGCCATGACCGGTGGATCGAAGTACGGCGTCAGGAACAGCGCGAACACGATCATGCTGATGTTGAGCAGGGTCGGCACGAACGCCGGCACCGAAAAACGGTTCCAGGTATTAAGAATCGCGCCCGCCAGCGATGACAGGGAGATCAGCAATATATAGGGGAAGGTCACTCGCAGCAGATCGGAGGTCAGCTGAAATTTTTCCGGCGTATCGGTAAAACCTGGCGCCGTGGCCCAGATCACCCAGGGCGCGGCGATCATGCCCAGCGCAGTGACCAGCGCCAGCACCAGCGTCAGCAGCCCTGTCACATAGGCAATAAAGGTGCGGGTCGCCTCCTCGCCCTTCTGACTTTTGTATTCGGCAAGAATCGGCACGAACGCCTGTGAAAACGCCCCCTCGGCAAAGATTCGCCGCAGCAGATTGGGCAGTTTGAAGGCGATAAAGAAGGCGTCGGTCGCCATTCCCGCGCCGAATGTACGCGCAATGAGCGTGTCGCGGACAAACCCGAGAATCCGGGAAAGCATCGTGATAGAGCTGACGGCGGCCAACGATTTGAGCAGATTCATTGAAGGAATTTGTGCCTGTCGATAAACAGCAGGCGAACAATGCGCCTACTTGTGCGATACTCCGCGCCGCAACAGCACAGAGCCAAAGCTCGCGAGTTTACAGGTCAAGCGCCGGAAATAAATATCCCGCCTCTTTATACCTACCACTTAGCGGAACGTCTCAAGCGCCCTTGACAAGACATCTCTTCATCGGCATGATTCGCGGCCTATTTTGTTTGCTATTTCCTAAAAAGTCTTTCGAGGAGCTCGACGGTGGCCAACTCACCTTCCGCCAAAAAACGTGCAAAACAGGCTGAGAAGCGTCGCAGCCACAACGCCAGCCTGCGTTCCATGGTTCGTACCTACATCAAGAATGTAGTTAAAGCCATCGACGCAAAAGACGCTGAAAAAGCTCAAGCTGCATACGTTCTGGCTGTGCCAGTTATCGACCGCATGGCCGATAAAGGCATCATCCACAAGAACAAGGCTGCTCGTCATAAGAGCCGTCTGAATGGCCACGTCAAGGCACTGAAAGAAGCTGCCTAAGCGACGTAGTCATTAAAAAACCGACCTCCGGGTCGGTTTTTTATTGCCTGCGATTTGCCAAAAGCAACGCAAAAAAAGAGGAGCCAACCGGCTCCTCTTTTTATTTACGCCCAAATCAATGGACTGGCGCCCACGGCAGAATCGGAATCGCCGTCACCGCATTCTGCGGACTGCCCTCGATCAGGCGATCGCTATAGACCAGATACACCAGCGTATTGCGCTTCTTATCGAGGAACCGCACCACTTGCATGGTCTTGAACACCAGCGAAGTGCGCTCCTTGAACACCTCTTCACCATCCTTCAGCTCACCCTTGAAGTTGATCGGCCCCACCTGACGGCAAGCAATGGATGCCTCCGCACGATCCTCAGCCAGACCCAAGCCACCCTTCACGCCACCCGTTTTGGCGCGCGACAGATAGCAGGTCACACCTTCAACCTTTGGATCGTCGAAGGCCTCGACCACGATCCGGTCGTTCGGCCCGACAAATTTGAATACCGTCGACACCTGGCCGATTTCCTCGGCCGAAGCCAGCAATGGCAACGCCATCAGCAAGCCCAACAATCCTTTTGCCATGCGCATTGCGCTTTTCCTCAGACCAGAATCAGGTTGTCACGGTGAACCAGTTCCGGCTCAGCCATGTAACCCAGCAAACCGACAATCGCATCCGACGACTGACCGATGATTTTTTGTGCTTCCAGCGCGCTGTAGTTGGCCAGGCCACGGGCAATCTCACGACCGTCCGGTGCCACGCAAACCACCATTTCACCGCGACGGAAGCTGCCCTGAACCAGTTTGACGCCGACCGGCAGCAGACTCTTGTGACCTTCCGACAACGCAGAAACCGCGCCATCATCCAGCACCAGCGTGCCACGAGTCTGCAGATGCCCGGCCAGCCACTGCTTGCGCGCCGCCAGCATGCCGCGCTCAGGCGACAGCAGCGTACCGATGCGCTCGCCCGCCTTCAGACGATCCAGCACCCGCTCCAGACGCCCACCGACAATAATGGTGTGCGCACCGGAACGCGCCGCCAGACGTGCCGCACGCAACTTGGTCTGCATGCCGCCACGACCCAGCGCACCACCGGTACCGCCCGCCACCGCATCGAGGGTCGGATCATCGGCACGCGCCTCGTAAATCAGCTGCGCGTCGGGGTTGTTGCGCGGATCAGCGTCGAACATACCGTCGCGATCCGTCAGGATCACCAGCAGATCAGCCTCGACCAGGTTGGCCACCAGCGCAGCGAGCGTGTCGTTGTCGCCGAAACGGATCTCGTCGGTAACCACGGTGTCGTTTTCGTTGATCACCGGAATGACTTTCAGCTCGACCAGCGCACGCAGGGTGCTGCGGGCATTCAGGTAGCGCTTGCGGTCGGACAGATCGTCGTGAGTCAGGAGAATCTGCGCCGTGTGCCGGCCGTGCTCGGCAAAGCTCGATTCCCAGGCCTGCACCAGCCCCATCTGACCGATTGCTGCGGCAGCCTGGAGCTCGTGCATCGCACTGGGTCGTGCGGTCCAGCCCAAACGGCTCATGCCGGCCGCCACTGCCCCGGAGGACACCAGCACCAACTCGACGCCAGCCTCATGCAAAGCCACCATCTGCTCGACCCAGACGCCCATCGCCTTGCGATCAAGACCCTTGCCATCCGCTGTCAGCAAAGCGCTGCCGATCTTCACGACCCAACGCTGCGCACCTGTCACCTTGCTCCGCATCATCTTCAACCTTAGCTTGAGGACAGCGCGACCCAGCGCTGCCCGTGACGTTATTCGTGTTTACTCGTGACCAACAATCGATTTCCAGATACCAAAACGCCGCTCGATTGAGCGGCGCTTAAGTTTACTTCAACGAATCAGTCACGCACGTAAATGATTTCCGGACCGTCTTCGTCATCCACATCTTCTTCGTCCCAGTCATCGTCGCCGATGTCATGGACCGACTTCACGCCGCTGCGACGCAGCGCACGCTTGTCGTCCAGCGCCTGCAACTGAGCACGGGCTTCGTCTTCGATGCGCTGATCGAGATCGGCCAGTTCTTCCTTGTAGGCCGGGTCATTGGCCAGGCGATCGGCACGATCTTCGAGGTAACGCATGATGTCGCGCGTCAGACGCTCGGTGCCTTCTTTGGCAATGGCCGAGATCACGTAGACCGGACCTTCCCACTGCAGACGCTCAACGATTTCCTTGACGCGCTCTTCGTGCTCTTCTTCAAGGATCTGGTCGCACTTGTTCAGCACCAGCCAGCGATCACGCTCCGCCAGGGACGGGCTGAACTTGATCAGCTCGTTGACGATCACTTCAGCGGCATCCGGCGCACTGCTTTCGTCCAGCGGCGCCATGTCCACGAGGTGCAGCAGCAGACGGGTACGCGCCAGGTGCTTGAGGAAACGGATACCGAGACCCGCGCCGTCGGAAGCACCTTCGATCAGACCCGGAATGTCGGCGATGACGAAGCTTTTCCAGCGGTCGACGCTGACCACACCCAGGTTTGGCACCAGGGTCGTGAACGGATAATCGGCGACTTTCGGCTTGGCGGCCGAAACGGAACGGATAAAGGTACTTTTGCCAGCGTTCGGCAGACCCAGCAGACCGACGTCAGCCAGAACCTTCATTTCCAGTTTCAGGTCACGCTGCTCGCCCGGCTTGCCCGGCGTCGTCTGACGCGGCGCACGGTTGGTACTGGATTTGAAACGGGTGTTGCCCAGACCGTGCCAGCCGCCCTGCACCACCATCAGCTTCTGACCGGACTTGGTCAGGTCGCCGATGACTTCCTGGGTAGCAGAGTCAATGATCGTGGTGCCAACCGGCACGCGCAGGACCAGATCTTCACCCTTCTTGCCGGTGCAGTCGGTGCTGCCGCCGTTGGAGCCACGCTCGGCATCGAAGTGCCGGGTGTAGCGGTAGTCCACCAGGGTGTTCAGGTTTTCGTCGGCCATCATGAAGATGGAACCGCCGTCGCCGCCGTCACCACCGTTCGGGCCGCCGTTTTCAATGAATTTTTCCCGACGGAAACTCATGCAGCCATTGCCGCCGTCGCCAGCCTTTACGCGGATCGATACTTCATCAACAAACTTCATAACCAACGCCTCTCGCCGTACGGACGAGCCGAAAAACAATCAAGACATAAGACTCTTGCAAAAATGAGCGCAGCGACCCCAATCCACGACCTGCATCGCACGCCGGCAGCCCATACAAACAGCTTTGCAAGAGACTCACCCCACAAACGAAAAAGCCCCGTCGCAAGACAGGGCTTCTCCAGCACTCTCGCAGTTAGGCTGCGACAACGCTCACGTAACGACGACCGAAGGCGCCTTTTACTTCAAACTTGATCACGCCTTCGATTTTCGCGAACAGGGTGTGATCTTTACCCATGCCAACGCCGTAACCAGCGTGGAATTGGGTGCCGCGCTGACGCACGATGATGTTGCCGGCCTTGATGACCTGGCCGCCATACATCTTCACGCCAAGGCGTTTGGCTTCTGAGTCGCGACCGTTACGGGTACTACCACCAGCTTTTTTGTGTGCCATGAGTTCAATTCTCCTAGTGAGGAATTAGGCTGTAATTAAGCCTGAATACCGGTGATTTTGATCTCGGTGAACCACTGGCGGTGGCCCATACGCTTCATGTGGTGCTTACGGCGACGGAACTTGATGATGCGGACTTTATCGTGACGACCTTGGGAGATCACTTCAGCCTTGACGGTTGCGCCAGCAACAACAGGTGCGCCGATGTTCACGTCGTCGCCATTGGCGACCAACAGAACGCGGTCAAAAGTCACGGATTCGCCAGTAGCGACTTCCAGTTTTTCGATCTTCAGGTATTCACCTTCAGCGACCTTGTATTGCTTACCGCCGGTAACGATTACTGCGTACATGGTATTTCTCCGATAATCCTGCTCACCCAGCTCTTTATAAGAAGAGGTATTGGCTGGCATGGCTGCATGGGGCTGGAACGGCCCAAGTGCAATTGCGTAAGGCAGGTGCTGCCCAGGAAGTTCAGGGTGCGCGATTGTACGCAAGCTACAAGAGTCATGCAAGGGGCCGTCCATCGCGCCTTGACAGGCCCGGACGTGGGTCCTAGCATGCCGCGCAACCCTTCTGGAGCACCTGTCGCTGATGCAACCCCAAGCTTTCTACCGCGCGGTGGCGGACGATTTTAGCGCCGTCGACGGCATCATCAAGAAGCAGCTGACTTCCCGAGTGCCGCTGGTATCGAAAATCGGCGATTACATCACGTCGGCCGGCGGTAAACGCCTGCGTCCTTTATTAGTGCTGCTGTGCGGCAAGGCCCTGGGTCGCGAAGGCGACGACCTGCGCCTGCTGGCCGCCACCATCGAATTCCTGCACACCGCCACCCTGCTGCATGACGACGTGGTCGACATGTCCGGCATGCGCCGTGGCCGTTCGACCGCCAACGCCATGTGGGGCAACGCCCCGAGCGTGCTGGTCGGCGATTTCCTGTACTCGCGCTCGTTCGAGATGATGGTCGAACTGGGTTCGATGCCGGTGATGAAGATCCTGTCCCAGGCCACGCGCATCATCGCCGAAGGCGAAGTGTTGCAGCTGTCCAAGGTCCGTGACGCCAGCACCACCGAAGAAACCTACATGGAAGTCATCCGCGGCAAGACCGCGATGCTCTTCGAAGCCTCGACCCACAGCGCCGCAGCGCTGGCCGGTGCCACCGCCGAGCAGAGCGAAGCCCTGCGTACCTTCGGCGATCATCTGGGCGTGGCGTTCCAGCTGGTCGACGACCTGCTCGACTACAAGGGCGACGCCGAAACCCTGGGCAAGAACGTCGGTGACGATCTGGCCGAAGGCAAGCCGACCCTGCCGCTGATCTACACCATGCGCGAAGGCACGCCAGAGCAGGCCTCACTGGTACGCCAGGCGATCCAGAAAGGCGGGATCGAAGACCTGGAAAGCATCCGCATTGCCGTGGAAGCATCCGGTTCGCTGGAATACACCGCGCAACTGGCTCGCGATTATGTGGCCCGTGCGATCAAGTGCCTCGAAGCGCTGCCGGCCAGCGAATACCGCGATGCACTGGTTGAACTGAGCGAGTTCGCAGTCGCCCGCACGCACTGATCAACGCCGCACCACCAAGAAACCGCAGCCTCCGTCGGAGCCTGCGGTTTTTTGTTGCCTGCCATCAGGGATTAAAACCCTATACAATGTGCGACTTTTAGCGATCCTCAAACCAAGGAGCCTTAGTGAGCACGTTGCCACCCTGCCCGAAATGCAATTCCGAATACACCTACGAAGACGGCACCCAACTGGTGTGCCCGGAGTGCGCCCACGAGTGGTCTGCCGGCGGCGAAGCCGAAGTGGCGTCCGATGATGCCGTGAAGAAAGATTCGGTCGGCAACGTCCTGCAGGACGGCGACACCATCACCGTGATCAAGGACCTGAAGGTCAAGGGCACCTCGCTGGTGGTCAAGGTCGGCACCAAGGTGAAAAACATCCGTCTGTGCGACGGCGACCACGACATCGACTGCAAGATCGACGGCATCGGCCCGATGAAACTCAAATCCGAGTTCGTCAGAAAAGTCTGAGTCTGCTGTCATCCATCCCGCGCCCGCCGTGGGATGGAGCTTCGCCCTCCCCCGCTATCCCTAGCAAAACCACGCAATAGCCAAACGCCAGCCGTTTTGACCTTACGCAATCTTTACCCATAAAAAATCACGAACCGCCAATAGGCGCTTGCTATTTGACGAATAAGAATTATTCTCATTGAAACCCTTTCAATGGAGATGAGAACCATGACTTATTTGATCGACGCCTGGCTGGACCGCCCGCACCCATACCTCAGGATCCTGCATCGGGAAACCGGTGAAGTCTGCGCAGTACTGGAAGAAGAAGCCCTGCATGAATTGCAGGATCAAGGGGATCTGGACGTCAGCGGCCTGAGTTCCAGCGAACCGATGGTGCTCAAGGAGCTGGTGCGCAATCTGTTCCTGTTCTGCTATGCCCGGGCATTGCGCCCGACCAGTGAGCTGCATCACAAGATCGAAGTATGAGGACGGTGGAAAAACCCTGCACAAGCCACGCTTGTGCAGGGTAACGGGATTACAGAACGTCGAGCAGCTCGACGTCGAACACCAGAACGCTGTGCGGCGGGATGCTGCCAACGCCTTGAGCGCCGTAAGCCAGTTCGCTCGGCACGTACAGACGCCATTTGCTGCCGGCATTCATCAGTTGCAGGGCTTCGGTCCAGCCGGCGATCACGCCGCCAACCGGGAATTCTGCAGGCTGGCCACGCTCGTAGGAGCTGTCGAACACAGTGCCGTCGATCAATGTGCCGTGGTAGTGAGTACGCACGTTGTCTTCACGGGATGGCTTGGCGCCTTCGCCCTGAGTCAGCACTTCGAATTGCAGACCGGAAGCCAGGGTGGTGATGCCGTCTTTCTTGGCGTTTTCAGCCAGGAACGCACGACCTTCGCCAGCAGCGGCTTCAGCCTTGGCAGCGGCTTCGGCCTGCATGATTTCGCGGATCACTTTGAAGCTGGCGGACAGCTCTTCCTGACCCACGCGGCTTGGCTTGCCGGCGAATGCGTCGGTCAGACCGGCCAGGATGGCGTCCAGGCTGACACCCGGTGGCGGGTTGTCGCGCAGCTGGTCACCCAGCTGACGGCCGATGCCGTAGCTGACGCGGGTTTCGTCGGTGGACAGATTTACTTCGGACATGACACTGCTCCGCTGTGCGGACGGCCTCAGGACATGCCGTGCGTGCACAGCGCGTCCCGGCGCGCCCGGAACCAAAAGGGCGAGCAGACTAGCACAGATGTTCCGCCATTGATCAGGCCCTCGGGCCTACAGTGCCGAGCGCCAGGCCAGCGGGACTTTCAGGCTTTCTTCCGCACTGGCCCCAAGTCCGCACATTTCATCGTGCACCGAGGTGTGGACCAGGTTGAACGGCAGCACCGGAAAGTTGTGCAGGACATCTCGGGCATGCTCCACCGAACGCAGCATCAGCATCTTGCCCTGGGGATCGCTCAACGGGTACGCCGCGCCGTGCATCCGCGCCTCGAGCAGGTAGATTCCGCCCTCCATGGAGATCAGGTTCAGCTCATCGACCTTCCTGGCGATGGCAAACGCATTCAACTCTTGCAGGTTCATGAACGCACCTCACGCTGTGGCGAGCCGGGACGCCTACAGGGATATGCCTCGGCGCACCAAAGCACAAGCCACAAACGACACCGCCCGTCTGTTTCGCAACAGACGGGCGGTTTTGTTACAGCTTCCGACAACTCATCAGTGCTTGGTGAGCTTGTCCAGGTAACCCATGGCAAACGCCGAGACCACGAAGGTCATGTGGATGATCACGTACCACATCAGATGCTGGGGATCGACGTTCTTGGCGTCCATGAAGATCCGCAGCAGGTGGATCGAAGAAATCGCCACGATCGACGCCGCCACTTTCATCTTCAGCGACGAGGAGTCCATGGTGCCCAGCCAGCTGAGCTTCTCTTTGCCTTCGTCGATGTTCAGCTCGGATACGAAGTTCTCGTAGCCGGAAATCATCACCATCACCAGCAAGCCGCCGACCAGCGCCATGTCGATCAGCGACAGCAGCACCAGAATCAGCTCGGACTCGGCCATGGAGAACACGTTGGGAATGACATGAAACACTTCCTGGAAGAATTTCAATGCCAGCGCCAGCAGCCCGAGGGACAGCCCGATGTAGATCGGCGCCAGCAGCCAGCGCGTGGCGTACATTGCATTTTCGATAAAGCGTTCCATTGACTCTCACACAAGGGGGGTTGTAATCGGCGGCGAGTATACCAGCCCCCCATGACAGCCAGAAACCGCCCGAAAATCCGCCACCTGCGTGTGTGTGTCAAAGTTTTTCTGCTAGTGTCCAAACCATTGACAGCCCAGCGACAGTGGACAGGACGACTGGAAATGGATGTGCGATTGCCGTTAATGACTGCCGGAATTTGCCTCGCCTTATCGGTCGGAGGCTGCTCGCCCGGTGAAGAAAAAAAACATCCGCTCAGCCTCGAACAGAAGACCGCGCAGTTCGAACAGTCGCTGGACGCCATCACCGACCCCAAGCTCAAGGATGCCGTGACCGAACTCGGCGGCTCGCTACTGCTGCTGGAGCGCGCGCAGCAACGTCTCGACAACAAACCGCCCAGAACCGAATACGGCGAAGATGCCCTCGGCGTCCTCAAGCATTACCCGACGCCTCAGGCGCTGGTCGATACCTTCATCAACGGCCTGTTCGTGCTGCACAAGGACGCCAGCTCCGACTATCTGACCGACCTGCAGCCGGTATTTCCCTTCAATCTCAATATCCCCGGCGGGTTTCTGTTCCCCCATGGCGTTGAGTGGCAATCGGTGACCCTGAGCAACAAACGGGTCATCGCCTATCAGCCGGAATGGTCCGAAACCGATCCGGGCATCCAGCTGAGCCCGTCCAGCTCCAACGTCACCAACCCCGACGACCTGACCGTGACCTACCCGTTCATCGAGGGTCTGGACGTCGACAAGAAAACCCGGCCGCGTCCCGTAAGCCTGCAAGGGCAGGTAGAAGTCATCGCCCCGAAACGCCTGCACAGTTTCGACCTGGGCAAAAAAGACGTCGGCCAGACCCGGACCGATGCCAACCTCAGCGTGAAACTGCTGAAGCTGGAAAAGAACTACGCCGAAGTCGAATTCAGCAACAACCTGCCACTCGCCCCGGAAGTCGCCAGCACGCCGCTCAATCCGCTGATTGTCCAGGCCCGCGATACGACCGGGCAATATCTGGTGCGCGCCGGCGCCATCAACGAGAGCCCCGAACAGATCACCTTCTATCAAAAACAACTGGCGCACCTGCAACAGCAAAAGGCCTGGAGCGAGGATCTCGAGAAGCAGCTGAACGACGACCAGCGTACTTTCGAACAGCAACATACGCGCCGCTACAACAAGGTTTACTTCAACGGCCCGATCGACACCCTTGAAGTCAGCGTGCTGGACTTCTCCGAGGCGACCGTCACCCGCAAGCCACTGGACCTGCCGATCCGCGAATTCGACTCGCACACCACAGCGAAAGCCGTGCAGCCGCTGGATCTGGCGATCACCGTCTACGACGACCAGGCCCCCAACTGGCTCAAGGGTGCGTCATTGACCGAGGACGACCTGAAGAAAAGCATCCATATCCGCCAGTCAGTGGAAGAACCCAGTGCCGCGCGCATCGAGTTCGATCACCGCAAGACCTTCAATGACGAACTGCTGGGCGACGACCTGGCGCCCGGCGAAAGCCCGGTGACGTTCTTCACCGAAAAACACAACGGCAAACTCGACGAGCCGATCGAACTGCCGGCCGAGGCGTATCAGGTGGATCCGCTGCAAGCAACCATCACTTATGACTTGAACCTGTTTCCGGAAACCCCGGCAGTGGCTGTCGGTTCGATGCCCCTGTTCCTCGCCACCGTGGCGAAGCAGTCCTACGAAGCCAAGGCATTGCCCAAAGGCCTGGAAATCAGGAACAACGAACTGGTGGTCGACCTGAAGCTGTTTCCGGCCAACGAATGGCGATTCTTCGTCAAGGACGACAGCGGTAACTACCTGAAGCAGATCCTGTCGGTCAGCCACGACGCGAGCGCAGAAGGCCCGGCGCTGTTCGGCGTGCACTATTTCTACGGCCGCCCGACGCAGGTGGAAACCTACCAGCGAACCGACCTCGCCACCGTGCAGTACGGCTTTGAGGTCAAGCTCGAGAAGGCGCAGACCCAGGGCGCTGCGCCTTGATCGGTGCTAATGATCGAAAACGCCGAGATTGCGTCCGCGCCCACCGTTGATCTGCCGCAACTGGGCTTGCAGGTGCAAGGACCAGATCTGCGGATCATTGGCCAGTTCGTAGCCGTGCATCGTCAGGCTTTCGACGATGGTATCGAGGATCGATTCGGCGGCGACCGGCCCGTGGAACGGGCCCTGGGCCTTGATGGCGGAAGGTTGTTCACCGGCCATGCCGGCGGCGAAGAGTAAAGTCCACATGCCGGTATCGCCGGCCAACGGCTTGATGGCGCATTCGATTCGGGTCACGAGACCCAGGCACTGACGGGTGAGGCAGAGGTTGCGCGACATGGCGGCGACCCTCGGTAAAGCCGGTGTTCAGCCCTTGCTGAAGGACTGTTTCGATCCCGTGATACTGTCGATGTCCTTGAGCTGAGAATAGAAGAAAAGTCCGCCGCGCCAACCGCGCAGAACCAGAAGGCGCCGAATGGTCATTGTGTGAATATTGACGCCAGAGTGATGGCACTTTTGCCGACGTTCGCGACAAAACAAAATGGGAGCACAAGGCTCCCATTTGTCTGACGATAGCCTTCGCTTACGCCGGTTTGGCTTCGGCCAGTGCCTCCTGCGCCAGTTCTTTCTCGGCTTCTTTCAGGTCCTCTTCGCTGATCATTTCGGCAATCACTCGCAGACGTTCCACCACGCGTGCGTTGACGCTGCCTTCCGGGAACTCGCCCTCCTCGTTCGGCTCACCGGCAGGCTCGCCCACCAGCAGGCTCAGCGCTTCATCCGCCTGACGCACCGCATAAACGTGGAACTGCCCGGCCCGGACTGCGGCCAGCACTTTCTCATCGAGCATCAGCGTGGCGACGTTGGCGTGAGGAATGATCGCGCCCTGCTCGCCGGTCAGCCCGCGTGCTTCGCAGAGGCGGAAGAAGCCTTCGATCTTCTCGTTGACCCCGCCCACCGCCTGCACTTCGCCGAACTGGTTGATGGAACCGGTAATCGCGAAGCACTGCTTGAGCGGGGTTTTCGACAAGGCCGAGATCAGCGTGCACGCCTCGCCCAGCGACGCACTGTCGCCATCGACGTAGCCGTAGGATTGCTCCAGCGCGATGCTTGCGGAGATTGCCAGCGGGAATTCCTGAGCGTAACGGCTGCCCAGATACCCGGTGAGAATCATCACGCCCTTGGAGTGGATTGGCTGGCCGAGGTTGACCTCGCGCTCGATGTCGACGATACCGCTGCCACCCGGGTACACCGTGGCGGAAATCCGCGCCGGCACACCGAACGCCGAGTCGCCGACTTCCAGCACCGTCAGGCCGTTGCACTTGCCGACCGCCGCGCCGTCGGTGTCGATCAGGATGATCCCCGCCAGCATGTCGTCGAGAATCCGCGCCGATACACGTCCGGTACGAGTGGCCTTGGCTTTCAGGGCGCGCTCGATGTGGCCGGCGTCGGTCATTTCATCGTTGGCCAGGTGACGGATGAAATCCGCCTCGCTGACCAGTTGGAACAGATCGCCGATCCGCGCCGACAAGCGCCCCTGGTGCTCGGCCAGACGTGCGCTGTAAGTCGCCAGACGCGCCACCGCGTCGGCGGTCAACGGCGCCATGCCTTCTTCCGACGTGCGGGTTTTCAGCAATTGGGCGAACTGCTCCAGGCTTTCGTCGACCATCGGGATGTCTTCGTCGAAATCCACCAGGACGCGGAACATCTCCTGGAAGTCCGGATCGAGGTCTTGCAGCGTGTAATACAGCTGACGCGCACCGATGATGATGACTTTGACATTCAACGGAATGAATTGCGGGTTGAGCGTCACGGTCGCGAAACGGCCCATCTCGCCCAGAGGCGATTCCATTTTCAGCTTGCGCGATTGCAGGGCGCGTTTGAGCGCATCCCACACAAAGGGCTCGCCGAGCATCTTTTCCGCTTCGAGGATCAGGAAACCACCGTTGGCACGGTGCAGCGCCCCCGGACGCAACTGGCGATACGTGGTGTAGAGCGCGCCCTGATCGGTGGTGTATTCGATGCGGCCGAACAGGTTTTCATAAGTCGGATGCGGCTCGAACACCACCGGCGCACCGCCGCTGGCCGGATGGCCGACCACCAGGCTCGGCGCGTATTGTTCTTCCAGCAGCTTGCGTGCAACGGCGTCGGTCTTGCTGTCGTCCACCAGTTGCTCGACCACGGTTTTCAGCAGATAAACCTGCACCGCTTGCAGGTAACCGCAGACCGCGGCGTTTTCCGCGTACTTCTCCGACAGCGGTGCGAGCAAAGGCTGCAACGCCAGAGTAATGGTTTCTTCGTTGAGCTGACGCAACTGGTTGCTCGACTCGCGCTTCCATTGCGGCAGGCTGGCGAGCTCTTCGTTCAGGCGTTCTTCGAGGCCGGAAATGTCCTCGTGGAAACGTTCGCGCTCGGACTCCGGCAACTGGGCGAATTCAGCCTCGTCCAGCGCTTTGCCTTCGAGCATCGGGGTGAAGGCGATGTTGCTGCTGTCGCGGTACAGGGCGACGTCTTTTTCCAGGGCCAGACGCTCGATGACGTCCAGCGCCTTGTCGTAGCGCTGGTTGAAGGCGCGGTCGATGGCGCTCTTCTTCTGCTGGTAGGACGGGTGTTCGAACACCGCGGGAAAAGTCGACAGCAGGTTGTCGATCAAGCCGTTGATATCGCCGATGAACGCCGCGGCGCTGCCCGATGGCAGCTCCAGGGCGCGGGGTTCGCGAGGCTCATCGAAATTGTTGACGTAGACCCAGTCCGCCGGGGTCTGCAGGCGCTTGCCTTCGGCCTTCAGGTAGCGTTTGACGAACGAGAAACGGCCGGTGCCGGGCTCGCCCATGACGAATACGTTGTAACCGGGGCGTGGCATGGCCACACCGAACTGCAAGGCTTCGACCGCACGTTCCTGGCCAAGCACACCGCGAAAGGGCTCCAGATCATTGGTGGTAGTGAAGCTGAACTGTTCAGCGGAAAACGGACGGGTCAGCGCTTCGGGCGCTAGACGCAAGCTGGCAGCAACAGGATCAGGCATCGGGCTTCCTTAACAATCAGGCGGGGCAGATAGCGGCATTCTGGCGCTGCCCGTGCCCCACTGGCAAGGCGCGCCACACGACAAAGCATAGACAACCGGCCAACCCCGCGGCCGGCCCCGCAAAACCGGGCTGGATCACGAATATGCTGCAAAAAATCACGGAACCACGGGAACCTGCCTAAACTCCAAACTGCGCGGCTGGAACTAATACCGGCCCACTGGCGCCAGAAGGTCTGTACGAAAACTCGCCAAGTGGCGTTTTGATGTAGAGAGCGGGGCCAGAACCCTGTCCATTGGTACGCACATAAAAGAGAACAAAGCTATGAAACGGATTCTTCTCGGTACTCTCTTCACCGCTGTATCCATCAACGCCATGGCTCAGGCGCCAGGCGGTCCGGATTGCGGCTGGGGCAACATGCTGTTCGAAGGTCAGCGTGGCACCCCGGCTCACTTCCTGGCATCCACCACCAACGGCACTTCCGGCAATGCGACCTTCGGTATGACTTCCGGTACCAACGGTTGCTCCACCAACGCGTCGCTGACCTATGGCGGCAAATCCTGGTTTGCCATGAATGGCATGATGAACGAGCTGTCCGAAGACATGGCAAAAGGCAACGGCGAAGCGCTGACGACCTATGCCGTGGTACTGGGCGTGGCGCCGGAAGACCGTGCGCACTTCGCCGCCGTCACTCACGAGCACTTCCAGCAGATCTTCAGCAAGGCTGACGTGACCGCCGAAGACGTGCATACCAACACCCTGGCCGTGCTGAAAGCAGACCCTCGTCTGGCCAAGTACGCAACTCAGGCTTAAGCTCGACCCCACCCGCTTCTTTCGGGAAGCGGGTTTTGTTTTTTCGGCCCGCCCTCCTTGGGTCTTTTGTTTCTTTCGACTTAAGTTGCCACCTATGCTCAAACGCCTTGCCTGGCTGGCGCTGTGTGTCTGCGCCCCGCTGTCCGCCGCGCCCCACATCGACCCTCAACGTTTGCAGCAACTGGCCAACGATCGCTTCTGGATTTCCCTCGGCCATTACGAAACCGCCAAGCTCGGCGGCTGGCGCAGCTACGTCAGCGACAAGAAGTTCTTCATCGCCCCCGACGGCAACGAACACCCCGACCACGAACTGGCCGCCACGGTCCAGGCGCTGTACGCCCCGGCCAGTCTCGGTGAGCAACACGCCCAGTGCGTCTACCCCGCGCGCACCCGCTGGCTGAAAGATCAGCTCAACCTGACCGACCTGCCGGCGCCGGACTGCGCCGAATTCAAGAAATGGTTCAAGGACGTCTCGCCCCACAGCGCGGTGATGATTTTCCCGGCGGCCTATCTCAACAGCCCTTCATCGATGTTCGGTCACACCCTGCTGCGCATCGATCAGGCCGATGTGCAGAGCGACAAGACTTCGCTGCTCAGTTACGCGATCAACTTCGGCGCCTACATCGAAGGCTCGGACAACAGCATTCTGTATGCCTGGAAAGGCCTGATGGGCGGCTATCCGGGACTGTTCGCGCTGGTGCCGTATCAGGAAAAACTCTCGGAATACCGCAGCCTTGAAAACCGCGACCTGTGGGAGTACCGGCTCAACCTGACACAAGCCGAAACCGCACGGATGGTCGAGCATGTGTGGGAGCTCAAGCAGATTCAGTTCGACTACTTCTTCTTCGATGAAAACTGCTCCTATCGCCTGCTCGAACTGTTGCAGGTCGCCCGCCCGAGCCTGCGCCTGACCGAACAATTCCCGCTGACCGCGATTCCCACCGACACCGTCAAAGCGGTGAAAGAAGCCGGACTGGTCGAGCACATCGAATACCGCCCGTCCCGCGAGCGTGAATTGCTAAGCCGCGCCGAGCCCCTGACCGGCGAAGAACAGGACTGGGTGCTGAAAGTCAGCGCCGACCAGCAACAATTGCAGGATCCGGCCTTCAAGGCCCTGCCCCGTGATCGGCAAGCGCTGATCGTCGACGCGGCGTATCGGCTGGAGCGCTACCGTGCCAACGGCCAGGAACGTGATCCGCAACGGGCACAGCGCAGTTTCGAATTGCTGCGGGCGATCAACAAGAACCCGGCGCCGGAGCTGCAAATTCCACAACCGGGCCTGCCCGAAGACGGCCACGAATCGCGTACCTGGCAGGCCGGTCTCGGCACCCGTGGCGACCGCGCATTCGGCGAGTACGGTCTGCGCATGGCCTATCACGACCTCAACGACAACGCCGAGAGTTTCCCCCTCGGCGCGCAGATCGAAATCCTGCAAATGAAGCTGCGCCAGTACGAAGGCAATCACTGGCAGTTCCAGCAACTGGATCTGGCGACCATCCGCTCACTGACGCCACGCAATGCGCTGCTGCAACCGTTGTCGTGGCAAGTCACCGGAGGTCTGGAACGTGTGCCGGGCAAGCATGACGACGAGACGCTGGTCAGCCATGTCAACGGTGGCGGCGGTGGAACCTGGGCGCTGGGTGACGATGTACTGGGTTTTGCCCTCGGCACCGTGCGCGTTGAACACAACAATGATTTCGCCGAATTCGTTTCCCCCGCAGGCGGTTTCAATACCGGCGTGCTGTGGAAAAACCCGTTGGGCAATCTCAGTGTGGAGGCCAAGGGCGATTACTTCTTCAACGGCGAAGTGCGCCGCAGCCTCAGTCTGAATCAACAGTGGGAGTTGTCTCGCAACCTGGGCCTGCGCCTGAGTGCGCAGCGTGAGTTCAGCCATCTGGCAACGCCGGAGACGGAAGTGATGCTGGAAGTGAAGTGGTATCACTACTGAGGTTTTGATCTTCCTTTCACACCCCGTCGACGAATCCGCTTCTAGACTTTCCCTGTAAGCCGGAGAACGGCGCGGGAGAGTCAGATGTGGCGGTGTGCGGGTTTGCTGGCTGTGTTGCTGTTGCTGGGTGGCTGTCAGAGCACCCACGAAGATCTGATCGCCAAGGGTTATCCACCGGCGTTCGCCGACGGTTTCGATGACGGTTGCATCAGCGGTCGTCAGGCGGCCGGTTCTATCAGCGGCGAGTTTCGCAAGAACGTGCCGCGCTATCTCAAGGATCCGCAATACGCCGAGGGCTGGAGCGACGGTTTCCGCCAGTGTCAGGCGATGCTGGAAAACAAGGATCGCGAGGAGTATCGCAACGAACACTGGGACGAGCGCGAGCGGGCCTGGCAGCAACAGAAAGATCAGGGCGCCGCGCGGGCTTATCGTTCGCAGTAGGTCGTTTCCAGACATCCGGCGAAACCTTTAGCCTGCGACCATGGCCCAACGGTTGTCACAGGAGGTCACCATGAGCCGTGCTTTCGTCAACGAAGACAACGCCGCTGCGCAAGCCGATCAGCCGGTCGAACGGCAGGTCAGCACGCAGCCCAATTACGTCACGCCGCAGGGGCTGGCCCAGTTGCAGGCGAAAGTCGCCGAGCTGCAGACACTGCACGCCGAACAGACGGCCATGGGCGAACAGGCCGACAAACAGCGTCTGGCCGATCTCGAACGGGATTTGCGTTATTTCAATCAGCGGGTCGGCAGCGCTCAGGTCGTGCCAGCCCCGACCTCCAACGAAAAGGTGCAGATCGGCAGCTGGGTGACCTACGCCGACGAACACAACACCGAACGCCGGGTGCAACTGGTCGGCGAAGACCAGGCCGATGCCGCCCACGGCCTGATCAACTGGGCCTCACCGCTGGGCCGCGCGCTGCTTGGCGCGCGACTCAACGACGAAGTGCTGTGGCAGCGTCCGGCGGGCAATCAACTGATCGAAGTGATCCGCATCGATCGCTCTTGAACCACAGTGCTTAAACCACGCCCTGCGCCAGCATCGCGTCGGCAACTTTGACGAAACCGGCGATGTTCGCGCCTTTGACGTAGTTGATCCGGCCGTTTTCCTCACCGTAATGCACACAGGCGTGGTGGATCGACTGCATGATCCCGTGCAGCTTGCTGTCCACCTCACCCGCCGTCCACAGCAGGCGCATGGCGTTCTGCGACATCTCCAGACCGCTGACCGCCACACCGCCGGCATTCGAGGCCTTGCCCGGCGCGAACAGGATTCCCGCCTCGATAAAGATATCCACAGCCTCAAGGGTGGTCGGCATGTTCGCACCCTCGGCCACACAGATGCAGCCGTTGCGCAGCAGGGTGCGGGCGGCTTCGGCGTCGAGTTCGTTCTGGGTGGCGCACGGCAGTGCGATATCGCACGGCAACGACCATGGCAGTTGACCGGCGCGGAATTCCAGGCCGAACGCGGCCGCCAACTCGCTGATCCGTCCACGCTTGACGTTTTTCAGCTCCAGCAGCGCCAGCCACTGCTCTTCGCTCAGGCCGGCTTCGCAATACAGCGTGCCTTCGGAATCGGACAGGGAGATCACCTTGCCGCCCAGGTCCATCACTTTGCGAGCCGCGTATTGCGCGACGTTGCCGGAGCCGGAGATCGCCACTCGCTTGTCTTCGACGGTCTGCTCGCGGCGCTTGAGCATTTCCTCGGCGAAATACACGCAACCGAAACCCGTGGCTTCCGGGCGGATCAGGCTACCGCCGTAGGTCATGCCCTTGCCGGTCAGCACGCTGGTGAACTGGTTGCTCAGGCGCTTGTATTGGCCGAACAGGAAACCGATCTCCCGTGCGCCGACACCGATATCGCCCGCCGGCACGTCCACGTCGGCGCCGATGTGGCGGTACAGCTCACTCATGAACGCCTGGCAGAAACGCATGACTTCGGCGTCGCTCTTGCCCTTCGGATCGAAGTCCGAACCGCCCTTGCCGCCGCCCATGGGCAGCGAAGTCAGGGAGTTCTTGAAGGTCTGCTCGAAGGCGAGGAATTTCAGCACGCCCAGATTCACCGAAGGATGGAAACGCAAACCGCCCTTGTATGGCCCGATGGCGCTGTTCATCTGGATTCGGAAGCCGCGATTGACCTGCACCTTGCCCTGATCGTCGACCCACGACACCCGGAACACTACCGCCCGCTCCGGCTCGCAGATGCGCTCCAGAATCCCCGAGGTCAGATAGTGCGGATTGGCTTCGAGAAACGGCCACAGGCTGCGCAGGACTTCTTCGACGGCCTGGTGGAATTCGGGTTGATCCGGATCGCGTTTTTTCAGACGGGCAAGGAAGGATTCGACGGATTCGATCATGGGAAAAGTCTCGGCAAATTTGTTGTCGTTGGAAGAGATTGAGCCGGACTGTAACAAACGATCTGTACACAGCAACAGACAAAAATGTCGCATTTATGAAAACAAATAGTACACACGCTATAAATCACGGCGGATTGCAGGCAAAAAAAAGCGGAGCCCGAAGGCTCCGCTCTTTCATGCAACCAACCTGAAATCAGGCCAGTTTCTTGTGGCGTACCCGGTGTGGCTGGGCCGCTGCTTCGCCGAGGCGCTTTTTGCGATCGGCTTCGTACTCGGTGTAGTTGCCTTCGAAGAACACCGCCTGCGAGTCGTCTTCGTACGCCAGGATGTGCGTGGCGACGCGGTCAAGGAACCACCGGTCGTGAGAGATCACAATGGCGGCGCCCGGGAAGTCCAGCAGGGCTTCTTCCAGGGAACGCAGGGTTTCAACGTCGAGGTCGTTGGACGGTTCGTCGAGCAGCAGGACGTTGCCGCCCTCCTTCAGGGTCAGCGCCAGGTGCAGACGACCGCGCTCACCGCCGGACAGATCCTTGACGAACTTCTGCTGATCACCGCCCTTGAAGTTGAAGCGACCGACGTAGGTACGCGACGGGATCTCGTAGTTGCCGATGCGGATCTGGTCGGAACCGTCGGAGATCTGCTGGAACACAGTCTTGCTGCCGTCCAGGTCTTCGCGGCTCTGGTCCACACAGGCCAGTTGCACGGTTTCGCCGATCTCGATGCTGCCGGAGTCCGGGGTTTCCTTGCCCATCAGCATGCGGAACAGGGTCGATTTACCGGCACCGTTACCGCCGATCACGCCGACGATGGCGCCTTTCGGCATCGAGAACGACAGGTTGTCGATCAACACGCGATCGCCGTAGCCCTTGGTGACGTTCTTGAATTCGATGACCTTGTCACCCAGGCGCGGACCGGCCGGGATGTAGATCTCGTTGGTTTCTGAACGCTTCTGGAATTCCTGCGACTGCATTTCTTCGAAGCGCTGCAGACGTGCCTTGGATTTCGACTGGCGGGCCTTGGCGCCTTTGCGCACCCACTCCAGTTCTTCCTTCATGGCTTTTTCGTGAGCCGATTGCTGCTTGGATTCCTGGGCCAGACGATCGGACTTGGCTTCCAGCCAACCCGAGTAGTTGCCCTCGTAAGGAATGCCCGCACCGCGGTCGAGTTCCAGAATCCAGCCGGCGACGTTGTCCAGGAAGTAACGGTCGTGCGTGATCGCTACCACAGTGCCCGGGAAGTCGTGCAGGAAGTGTTCGAGCCACGCAACGGAGTCGGCGTCCAGGTGGTTGGTCGGTTCGTCGAGCAGCAGCATGTCCGGGGCGGACAGCAGCAGACGGCACAGGGCCACACGACGCTTTTCACCACCGGACAGGTGTTCGACCTTCGCGTCCCAGGCCGGCAGACGCAGCGCATCGGCGGCGACTTCCAGTTGACGCTCCAGGTTGTGACCGTCGCTGGCCTGCAGGATCGCTTCGAGCTTGGCCTGTTCGGCGGCCAGCTTGTCGAAGTCGGCGTCCGGGTCGGCGTAGGCGGCGTAGACCTCGTCCAGACGCGCTTGCGCATCCTTGATCACGCTGACCGCTTCCTCGACCACTTCACGCACGGTCTTGGTCGGATCAAGTTGCGGCTCTTGCGGCAGATAACCGATGTTCAGTTCCGGCATCGGGCGCGCTTCGCCTTCGAATTCAGTGTCGACGCCGGCCATGATTTTCAGCAGCGTGGACTTACCCGAACCGTTGAGGCCGAGTACGCCGATCTTGGCGCCCGGGAAGAAGGACAGAGAAATGTTTTTCAGGATTTCCCGCTTCGGCGGAACAACTTTGCCCAGCCGATGCATGGTGAAGACGTATTGAGCCATGGAGAACCTTGGGTCAGTGACAGATGAATGATTGGAGCGCAGGCGATGCCCGGCCAGACCGATGCGCGTCGTTCACTTGACCACTTGATGGCCATCAATGCGTGCGCGCTGAAAAAGTCTGAGTCTAGGAGCTGGAACGCTCCCGCGTAACCGGCAAAGCTACCTGAATGACAGAAGGCAGTCCAGCCGAGCGGGGCTGGCACTTCGCCACAACTCAAGGCATGCTAGCCGCCCTTTGGGCGTCCGGCTTATAGTGCACGTCGCGCCAGTCCAGCCAAACCGCAGGATTACAGCTTGTCCAATGTCACTCCGCCAGCCTCTGTGAGCAGCACCCAACCGGCGCCCGGCTCGTCCCTGCGCGGAACATTGAAAGGCGCGCTGGCGACGCTGGTGCTGATGCTGCTGGCGTTGCTGTTCTGGCAACTGCTCGATCAACTGCGCGAAACCCAGAAAAACCAGCGTCAGTACACCATCGATTACACCGCCGATCTCGCCTCGCAAGTCAGCCTCAACATGTCGCTGAATGCGCAGATCGCGCTCAATCTGCTACCGATCGTCGAACAGCCGCAGTCTGCCGACGAACAGCAGGCGCTGCTGCGCAAGCTGCAGAAATCCCTGCCTGACCTGCAGAGCATGGCTTTGCTGAGCCCGTCGGGAAAAATCCTCAGCGACAGCGCCACCGACAGCAAAGACGCCGACTACCTCAGCGATCTGGTGCGCCGCAGCCACGCCCAGGCACATTATTTCAGCAACGCCGATGACGGCTCAGTGGTGCATCTGTTGTTGCATCAGGCCAGCGGCAGCACGCGCGGCTACTGGGCGCTGCGCCTGACCCCGACCTTCTTTGCCTCGCTGACCAAACAGGGCGAGACCGGCATCCGCCCGCTGTGGCTGGTGGAAAACCGCATCAATCACCAGATCATCAGCCGTGACGAAGGCCTGCCTTCCACCAAGGCCAGCACCCTGACACCCGAAGATCTGGCCAACAGCGTGCTGACCGTGCCGCTGAGCAGCAGCGACTGGCAACTGCGCGGGCTTTTCGACCGGCAACATGTGCTCGAAGAGCTGCTGCCGGCGTTCATCGGCAAATGCCTGCTGGGCCTGGCGCTGTCCCTGCTGCCGTTCATTGCCTTGCTCAACATGCGCCGCCGTCAGCGCCAGGTGCATGAAGGACGCCGCCGTTATCAGGATATTTTCGAAGGCACCGGTGTAGCCCTGTGCGTGCTAGATCTTTCGGGACTGAAACAGGTTTTCGAAAAGGCCCAGATCCAGACCAGCGACCAGCTCAAGGCCTGGCTCGATCAACCGCAGCAACGTCAGCAGTTGCTGCAGGAACTGCGAGTCACCGAGGTCAATCAGGTGGCGTTGCAACTGCTCAACGTCAATTCCTGCGACCACGCCTGGCAGCTGCTGATCGACGGTCACCCGCACAGCCAGTGCGCGATCGGCAATCAAGTGCTAGATGCCGTGCTCCAGCAGCAAAAGCAGCTGGAACTGGAAATCAAACTGCCGGACATCAACGGCCGTGACCAGCACCTGTGGCTGGTGCTGCGCCTGCCTCATGAGCAGCACGACTACAAGGCCGTGATCCTGAGCATCAACGACATCACCAGCCGCAAGCTGATCGAACTGTCGCTGCTGGAGCGCGAGGGCTTCTGGTCGGACGTGGTGCGTACCGTGCCGGATCACCTGTACGTGCAGGATGTGATCAGCCAGCGGATGATTTTCAGCAACCACCACCTGGGCCAGACCCTCGGTTACAACCGCTCCGAGCTGCATCAGATGGGCGAGTATTTCTGGGAAATCCTCCTGCACCCGGAAGACGCCGATTACTACCACCGCTCGCGGCAAATGCAGCGTCATGCCGGTTACAGCCAGTTGCTGCAATGCCAGTTGCGTTTCCGTCATCGCGACGGCAAGTGGCGGCGCTTCGATATCCGCGAACAGGCGCTGGCCCGGGACAAGCACGATCAGGTGACGCGGATCATCGGCGTGGCCAAGGACATCACCGAGCAGATCGAGGCCAGCGAATCCCTGCGCGACAGCGAACAGCGCTACCGGATGCTCGCCGAAAGCATCAGCGACGTGATCTTCTCCACCGACAGCAAACTCTCGCTCAATTACGTCAGCCCGTCGGTGCAAGCGGTGCTGGGCTACGACGCCGAGTGGATTTTCCAGAACGGCTGGCAGTCGACCATCGCCAACCCGCAGCAACTCAACGGCATCTATCACCTGATGGACCGGGTCAGCAAAGCCCTGGACAAACCCGAACAACTGGCAATCCTGCGCAGTCAGGTGCAGACCCAGATGTTCCTGTTCGACTGCCTGCGCGCCGATGGCCGCAAGATCCCGATCGAACTGCGCCTGGTGCTGGTGTGGGACGAACACGGCGCCTTCGAAGGCGTGCTCGGGGTTGGTCGCGACATCAGCCAGCAGCGCCGCGCCGAAAAAGACCTGCGCATGGCGGCCACGGTATTCGAGCATTCGACTTCGGCGATCCTGATCACCGACCCGGCCGGGTACATCGTTCAGGCCAACGAAGCGTTCAGTCGCGTCAGCGGCTACGCGGTGAGCGAAGTGCTCGACCAGTTGCCGAACATGCTCACCGTCGACGAACAACAGGACGCGCACCTGCGTTACGTGCTCAAGCAATTGCATCAGCACAGCACCTGGGAAGGCGAAGTCTGGCTCAAGCGGCGTAACGGCGAGCACTACCCGGCGTGGGTCGGCATCACTGCGGTGCTCGATGACGAAGGCGACCTGGCCAGCTATGTGTGCTTCTTCAGCGACATCAGCGAGCGCAAGGCCAGCGAACAGCGGATTCACCGCCTCGCCTACTACGACGCCCTGACCCATCTGCCGAACCGCACGCTGTTCCAGGATCGCCTGCACACCGCGCTGCAATCGGCCGACCGGCAGAAGTCGTGGGTGGTGCTGATGTTCCTCGACCTCGATCGTTTCAAACCGATCAACGACTCCCTCGGTCACGCCGCCGGCGACCGCATGCTCAAGGATATGGCCACCCGGCTGCTGGCCTGCGTCGACGATGACGACACCGTGGCGCGGATGGGCGGCGACGAATTCACATTGCTGCTGCAGCACCGCTCCAGCCGCGAGATGGCGCTGAACCGTGCCATTCATGTGGCCGAGCAGATTCTTGGCAGCCTCGTGCGACCGTTCGTGCTGGAGGGGCGCGAGTTCTTCGTCACCGCCAGTATCGGCATCGCCCTGAGCCCGCAGGACGGCAACGAACTCAGCCAGCTGATGAAGAACGCCGACACCGCGATGTATCACGCCAAGGAGCGCGGCAAGAACAACTTCCAGTTCTATCAGGCCGACATGAACGCCAGTGCGCTGGAACGTCTGGAGCTGGAAAGCGACCTGCGCCACGCCCTCGAGCAGAACGAATTCGTGCTGTATTACCAGCCGCAGTTCAGCGGCGACGGCAAACGCCTGACCGGCGCCGAAGCCCTGCTGCGCTGGCGTCATCCGCGTCGCGGGCTGGTGCCGCCGGGGGATTTCATCCCGGTGCTCGAAGAACTCGGGCTGGTGGTAGACGTCGGCGACTGGGTGATCAGCGAAGCCTGTCGTCAACTCAAGACCTGGCACCAGAGCCGTGTGCGCGTGCCGAAGGTCTCGGTGAACATTTCCGCCCGGCAGTTCTCCGACGGCCAGCTCGGCACGCGGATCGCCACCATCCTCAAGGAAACCGGCCTGCCGCCGGCGTGCCTGGAGCTGGAGCTGACCGAAAGTATCCTGATGCGTGAAGTCAGCGAGGCAATGCAGATCCTTGCCGGCCTGAAGAACCTCGGCCTGAGCATCGCGGTCGACGACTTCGGCACCGGTTACTCGTCGCTGAACTACCTCAAGCAATTCCCGATCGACGTGCTGAAGATCGATCGCACCTTCGTCGACGGCCTGCCGTCCGGCGAGCAGGACGCGCAGATTGCCCGGGCGATCATCGCCATGGCCCACAGCCTCAACCTGGCGGTAATCGCCGAGGGCGTGGAAACCCATGAACAACTGGACTTCCTGCGCGAGCACGGTTGCGACGAGGTTCAGGGTTATCTGTTCGGACGACCGATGCCGGCCACCCGCTTCGAGGCGCAGTTCAGCAATGACGCGCTGTTCATGTTCGACTGAAGATCAGCGGCGCAGCTTTCGCGAGCAGGCTCGCTTCCACAGGGATTGATGTCGATCACGGAATCCTGCCGCCAACCCGGCTATTGTGCGAACCGGCTGGCCAGGAAAAGGCCGGCACGGACGCCACATATCTGGTCATGAACGCCACTTGTCTGCGACATGATGTCGTTTCATATGCCATCCAAAACCCGTTGGGTTAGAATGCCCCCCTTTTCTGCCCCCGATCCTTGAGGACCGCCATGTTCAGCCGTGATTTGACTATTGCCAAGTACGACGCCGATCTTTTTGCCGCCATGGAGCAAGAAGCCCAGCGCCAGGAAGAACACATCGAGCTGATCGCTTCGGAGAACTACACCAGCCCAGCGGTGATGGAAGCTCAAGGCTCGGTACTGACCAACAAGTACGCCGAAGGCTACCCGGGCAAGCGCTACTACGGTGGTTGCGAGTACGTCGACGTTGTCGAGCAACTGGCCATCGACCGCGCCAAGGAGCTGTTCGGCGCCGACTACGCCAACGTTCAGCCGCACGCCGGTTCCCAGGCCAACGCCGCTGTTTACCTGGCTCTGCTGTCGGCCGGTGACACCATCCTGGGCATGAGCCTGGCTCACGGCGGTCACCTGACCCACGGCGCCAGCGTTTCCTCCTCCGGCAAGCTGTACAACGCCATCCAGTACGGCATCGACGCCAACGGCCTGATCGACTACGACGAAGTCGAGCGCCTGGCTGTTGAACACAAGCCGAAAATGATCGTGGCCGGTTTCTCTGCCTACTCGCAGATCCTCGACTTCCCACGCTTCCGCGCCATCGCCGACAAGGTTGGCGCCTACCTGTTCGTCGACATGGCTCACGTAGCCGGTCTGGTCGCCGCTGGCGTCTACCCGAACCCGGTTCCGTTCGCTGACGTCGTGACCACCACCACTCACAAGACCCTGCGCGGTCCACGTGGTGGCCTGATCCTGGCCAAGGCCAACGCCGACATCGAGAAGAAGCTGAACTCCGCGGTATTCCCGGGCGCCCAGGGTGGCCCGCTGGAGCACGTGATCGCCGCCAAAGCGATCTGCTTCAAGGAAGCACTGCAGCCTGAGTTCAAGGCTTACCAGCAACAAGTGGTGAAAAACGCCCAGGCCATGGCCGGCGTGTTCATCGAGCGCGGTTTCGACGTGGTGTCCGGCGGTACTGAAAACCACCTGTTCCTGCTGTCGCTGATCAAGCAGGAAATCTCCGGTAAAGACGCCGACGCCGCTCTGGGCAAAGCGTTCATCACCGTGAACAAGAACTCCGTGCCAAACGACCCACGCTCCCCGTTCGTCACTTCCGGCCTGCGCTTCGGTACTCCGGCTGTGACCACTCGCGGCTTCAAGGAAGCAGAGTGCAAAGAGCTGGCCGGCTGGATCTGCGACATCCTGGCTGACCTGAACAACGAAGCGGTGATCGACGCCGTTCGTGAGAAAGTCAAAGCCATCTGCAAGAAACTGCCGGTATACGGCGCTTAATTGCGACGCTAAAACCGCAGCATGAAAAACCGGCCAGTGATGGCCGGTTTTTTTTCGCCCGTAAAAAAGTTTCGAACCACGAATGGCTCAAGGTCGGGGCATTGCGCCCAACTGGTCAGACCGGTCATGCCAATTCGTCATTTTTCACTTGCGATCCGTAAAAAACAGCGCCTAGACTGCACCCGCACTGGACATACCGGTAAGACCACAATAATTAAGTCCTGAATCTGATGCGCCCCGCGCACGGCAGCCAGGACACCGACCAGGATTCCTCCCATGCTCAGATGGTGCTCGCGTTCAATCTTCCTCCAAGTGGTTCTCGGACTGGTGCTCGGCATCGTCTGCGGGCTGACCCTTCCTGAATACTCGGCCCAGCTCAAACCGCTCGGCGACGGTTTCATCAAACTGATCAAGATGCTCATCGGCCTGATCGTGTTCTGCGTGGTGGTCAGCGGCATCAGCGGCGCCGGCGATCTGAAGAAGGTCGGGCGAATCGGCCTCAAGTCGGTGATCTACTTCGAAGTGCTGACCACCATCGCCCTGGTGATCGGTCTGGTGTTCGCCTTCAGCACCGGGATCGGCAGCGGTGCCAACATCCATCTGGAGCAGTTGTCCGCCGCCGACATGGGCGACATCGCCGAACGCGGCCAGCACATGCACACCACCACTCAGTTCCTGATGGACCTGATCCCGACCTCGGTACTCGGCGCCTTTGCCGACAACAACATCCTCCAGGTGCTGTTGTTTTCGGTGCTGTTCGGCAGCGCGTTGAATCTGGTGGGCGAAGCGGCTTCCGGGATCTCGCGGCTGATCAACGAACTGAGCCACGTGATCTTCCGCATCATGGGCATGATCGTACGTCTGGCACCGATCGGCGTGTTCGGCGCCATCGCCTTCACCACCAGCAAATACGGCCTCGATTCGCTGCAACACCTTGGCAGTCTGGTCGGCCTGTTTTATCTGACGTGCATCGCTTTCGTCAGCGTGATTCTGGGTCTGGTGATGCGTGCCTCCGGCCTGCGCATGTGGCCGCTGCTCAAGTACCTGCGCGAAGAATTGCTGATCGTCATGGGTACCGCTTCCTCCGACGCCGTGCTGCCGCAGATCATGCGCAAACTGGAACATCTGGGCATCGGCAGTTCGACCGTCGGGCTGGTGATTCCCACCGGTTACTCGTTCAACCTCGATGGTTTTTCGATCTACCTGACACTGGCCATCGTGTTCATCGCCAACGCCACCGGTACGCCGCTGGCCATGACCGACCTGCTGACGATTCTGCTGGTGTCGCTGATTACCTCGAAAGGCGCCCACGGCATTCCGGGTTCGGCGCTGGTAATTCTCGCGGCAACGCTGACTGCGATTCCGGCGATTCCGGTGGTCGGTCTGGTGTTGGTGCTGGCGGTGGACTGGTTCATGGGCATCGGCCGGGCGTTGACCAACCTGATCGGCAACTGCGTCGCCACCGTGGCCATTGCCCGTTGGGAAAAGGACATCGACGTGCAGCGGGCGAACAAGGTGCTCAACGGCGAGCAGGGCTATAACTTTCAGCCGAGAAAAACGGTCGCTCAAGCGGCGGCCAAAGAATTCTGAATGACCGCCGTGCCTGCGCACCTGCAGGCACGGCGCATGGAGCGAATACGTGATTACTACATCCACCGTCGTCAACTCAGTGGTAGAAAAACTCCGGGCCGCCCTCGCCCGTGGCCAGTGGCGCTCCGGCGAGATGCTGCCGGGCCAGCGCGAACTGGCGGAACAGCTGGGCATCAGCCGCCCGAGCCTGCGTGAAGCGGTGATCGTGCTGGAGACCCTCGGTCTGGTGCGTTCGATGCCGGGCAAAGGCGTGGTGGTGCTCGACGCTCAGGCCAGTGACAGCCAAAACCACGACAGCGCCGTGGCCGGCGCCAGCCTCGAAGACGTGCTGCAACTGCGCTACACCCTCGAGCCGTTCATCGTTGGCCTGGTGGCGCAGTCGATCAGCAGCAAGGAAGTCGGGCAGTTGCGCCTGACCCTGATGGACATGCGCGAAGCCCTCGAAGCGGGCGACAGCGAGGCCGGGGTCAGCGCCTATATCGCCTTCCACGAAGAACTGTTCACCCTGACCTCGAACCCGATTTTCCAGAGCGTGGTGCAGCAGACCAGCAACGCCCTCAAGCAGAGCGCCGAAGTGCTGCGCAATTCGCCGGAGCATCTGGCCGAACGCCTTGAGGAAAACGAAGCCGTGGTGCGCGCGATCCGCAGCAAGAACAGCGCCCAGGCCAGTGCCGAAATGCGTCGGCACATCCTGCGTGAAGGCCAGCGCATGGGCATTGAGCTGAATATTCCGGATGACAACCTGAACACCTGAAACACCTCACACTGGAGACCGGCCATGAACAGTCTTGCCACGCCGTCGCACCCTCGCCAGACCTCGGCGGCCCTGCCCTTCTCCCGCCTGCACGCGCCGGTGGAGGATCTGTATCCGCGACTGTTCGATGCGATCCTCGAACAGCGCCTCGATGCCGCCAGCCGTTTTACCGAAGAAAGTCTGAAGCAGATGTTCGGTGTCAGCCGCGCCGACGTGCGCCGGGTGCTGACCCAACTGTCCCACGAACAGATCATCGTGCTGCGGGCCAACCATCGGCCGCGGGTTGCCGCGCCGGATGCCGAGCAGACGCGTCAGGCCTTGCACGCCCGGCGCCTGGCCGAGAACACGCTGGTGCGACTGGCTTGTCAGCATGCGCAGGCTGAAGATCTGAAACGCCTGCGAACGCTGATCGAACGCGAGCGCCAGGCTGTGGATAAAAATCGACGGGGCGCAGCGATTCGCCTGTCCGGGGAGTTTCATTTGCAGCTGGCGAAAATGGCGCGGAATGCACCGTTGGCGCATTTTCTCGGCACGCTGGTGCCGCTGACCTCACTGGCGATTGCGCGATGCACTGAAACCACGCACAGCTGTTGCGGCTGGCAGGATCACGCCCGGATCGTCGAGGCGATCGAGCGTGGTGACGCCGCCGAGGCTGTGTCGCTGATGAACCGTCATCTGGATCATCTGGAACAGACGATTCTGAGCGGCTCCACGCACTGAGACAGCGGCGGACTCAGTTCGCCGCCACTTTGGCAAACCCCGCCCGGATCTTCTCTTCCGGCAAATCGTCGGCGATAAACACGATCACGCTTTCCCGCGCCTCGCCTTCGGCCCACTCGGTGTCCCAGTCGAAGCCGTAGAGTTTCAGCACGCCCTGAAACACCAGCCGCCGATCCTCGCCCGCAATGTTCAGCACGCCCTTGTAGCGCAGCAATTGCTTGCCGTGCTCTTCCAGCAATCCGTTCATGAACTCGCTGAGCTGCTCGATATCCAGCGGCTGATCGGTCCGCAGCACCAGACTGGAAATCCGGTCGATGGACGGCGCCTTGCTGACCGGCCGCAGACTCACCCCGCCGCCGAGATCGGCATTCAGGTTGAAGCCACGCACATCGAGCAATTCGGCCAGATCGATGTTGCCGTGTTCGACCACACGAATCGGCGCACGACGGTTGATGCGGGTCAGGCGCTCGCTGAGCGCGGTGAATGCGGCCTCGTCCACCAGATCGGTCTTGCTCACCAGCAAGCGGTCGGCAAAACCGATCTGCGCCTGGGCGATGGTCTGGGTCAGGTGCAGTTCGGCATGGGCCGCGTCAACCAAGGTGATGATGCCGTCGAGCAGGTAACGCTCGCGCAGTTCTTCGTCGATGAAAAAGGTCTGCGCCACCGGGGCCGGGTCGGCCAGGCCGGTGCACTCGATGACCAGCCGATCAAAGGCGATTTCGCCGCTGTCCAGACGTTCGAGCAACAGGTACAGGGCTTTGGTCAGGTCGGTGTGAATGGTGCAGCAGACGCAGCCGTTGGCCAGGGTCATGACCTGCACCGGCTCGTCACCCAGCAGTTGGGTGTCGATGCCGGCGTCGCTGAATTCGTTTTCGATCACGGCGATTTTCAGACCGTGCTCGGCTTTCAACAGATGACGCAGCAAGGTGGTCTTGCCGGCGCCGAGGAAACCACTGAGCACCGTGACCGGGATGGGAGAAGACAAACTGGATCTCCTTCAATTGCACAAATAAAAATGGGAGCAGGTCGAAAGACCTGCTCCCACCTCACTTCTGGTGAACCGCGATCAGCGGCTCAACAGCACTTCGGCCCACCCTTGCCACCGTAACGGGCTTCCTGACGTTCGCGAAAGAACATCTCGTAGCTCATCACCGGTTTGTCCGGGTGTTTGGTTTGCATATGCTCGACGTACGTGTCGTAGTCGGGCATGCCGACCATCAGGCGCGCGGCCTGACCGAGGTATTTACCGAGGCGACTCAGGTCATTGAACATGGTGCAATCCTCTGGTTACGCGTCCGGCAGGGCCTGGAATGGCGATTCTTTATCCGTACGCTCTTTTTTGCCCCAGGCGGCGATGCCGACCTTGAGCGCATAGAACAGGATGCTGAATACCACGAACAGGAACAGCGCGGTCAGCGTTGCGTTGGTGTAAGCGTTGAAGATCACGTGCTGCATCTGTTCGACGCTCTTGGCCGGTGCGATCACCTGGCCTGCGGCCAGTGCATCGCTGTATTTCTTGGCCAGCGACAGGAAGCCCACGGCCGGGTTGGCGTCGAACAGCTTGATGAAGCCTGCGGTCGTGGTGCAGATCAGCAGCCAGGCCGCTGGCAACAGGGTGACCCAGATGTAGCGCTGGCGCTTCATCTTGATCAGGACCACGGTGCCGAGCATCAGCGCGATACCGGCCAGCATCTGGTTGGAGATACCGAACAGCGGCCACAAGGTGTTGATGCCACCCAGCGGATCGATCACGCCCTGATACAGCAACCAGCCCCACATCGCCACACAACCGGCGGTGGCGATCAGGTTGGCGGTCCAGGATTCGGTACGTTGCAACGCCGGCACGAAGGAACCGAGCAGATCCTGCAGCATGAAGCGCCCGGCACGGGTGCCGGCGTCCACCGCGGTCAGGATGAACAGCGCTTCGAACAGGATCGCGAAGTGGTACCAGAACGCCATGGTATTTTCACCCGGCAGAACACTGTGCAGGATCTGCGCGATACCGACCGCCAGGGTCGGTGCACCACCGGCACGGGCCAGGATGGTGGTTTCGCCGATGTCATGGGCCACGGCTTGCAGGGCTTCCGGGGTAATTGCAAAGCCCCAGTTGCTGACCGCAGTTGCCACGGCCACTACGTCACCGCCGACCACGGCGGCCGGGCTGTTCATGGCGAAGTACACGCCCGGCTCGATCACCGAGGCAGCAACCATGGCCATGATGGCCACGAACGATTCCATCAGCATGCCGCCGTAACCGATGTAGCGGGCGTTGGTTTCGTTATCCAACAGTTTCGGCGTGGTGCCGGACGAGATCAGCGCGTGGAAGCCCGATACCGCACCGCAGGCGATGGTGATGAACAGGAACGGGAACAGACCGCCCTTCCATACCGGGCCGGTGCCGTCGACGAACTGGGTCAGCGCCGGCATTTTCAGCTCGGGCATGGTGACCAGGATGCCGATCGCCAGGGCGATGATGGTACCGATCTTGAGGAACGTGGACAGATAGTCACGCGGGGCAAGGATCAACCAGACCGGCAACACAGCGGCAACGAAGCCGTAACCGATCAGCATCCAGGTGATTTGCACGCCGGTGAAGCTGAAGGCCTTGGCCCAAACCGGGTCAGCGGCAATCTGGCCACCGAGCCAGATCGAACCGAGCAGCAGAATCACGCCGATCACCGAGATCTCGCCGATGCGGCCCGGGCGGATGTAGCGCATGTAAATGCCCATGAACATCGCGATCGGGATGGTCGCCATCACGGTGAAGATGCCCCACGGGCTCTCGGCCAGGGCCTTGACGACGATCAGCGCCAGCACCGCGAGGATGATGATCATGATCAGGAAGCAGCCGAACAGCGCGATGGTGCCGGGGATGCGGCCCATTTCTTCACGCACCATGTCGCCCAGGGAACGGCCGTTGCGACGGGTGGACATGAACAGGACCATGAAGTCCTGCACCGCACCCGCCAGCACCACGCCAGCGATCAGCCACAGCGTGCCGGGCAGGTAACCCATCTGCGCCGCCAGTACCGGGCCGACCAGTGGTCCCGCGCCGGCGATGGCCGCAAAGTGGTGTCCGAAGAGAATGTGTTTGTTGGTCGGAACGTAGTCCAGACCGTCATTGTTGAGCACGGCGGGGGTGGCCCGGCGTGGATCGAGTTGCATCACATTGTTTGCGATGAACAGGCTGTAGTAACGGTACGCAACCAGATAAATGGCCACGGCGGCGACCACGATCCACAAGGCGTTGATCGCCTCGCCTCGGCGCAATGCCACTACGCCCAGGGCGCACGCTCCTACGATTGCCAGCACTAGCCAGGGTAAGTGGCGCAGCGGGCTATTATTATTTTTCATTTTATTATTCCAGCCAGGGTGGACAAGAAAGACAGCCACCCCGAGTTTAGCGCTACTGGCGGCAAAGACCATACCCGACATTGGTCTGACGCCCTGCCCGACTGGCAGCGTTTGACATGGCGGGTCTATAGTCAGCGTACCGTCAAGAGGATCGCGCCATGAGCGAGCACCCGTCCGAGCGTCGCCGCTTCAAACGTATCGCGTTCGATGCCAGAACCGAATTGAGCCAGGGCGAGTACATCTGGCCGGTGAAGCTGATCGACCTGTCGCTCAAGGGGCTGCTGATCGAGCGGCCGGAGCCGTGGCTGGGGGATGAAACCCAGGACTTCAACGTCGACATTCACCTGAGCGACGACACCGACATCCAGATGGATGTGCAACTGGCGCACGACAATCACGGCCAACTGGGCTTCCAGTGCCGGCACATCAGCCTGGAATCGATCCAGCGCCTGCGCCGCCTGATCGAACTCAACCTCGGGGATGAGGCCGAGCTCGAACGGGAGCTTGGCGCGTTGATGGAACTCTGATTACTCGAAGAGTGAATCCAGCGCCTGCTCCAGACGCGTTACCGCAATGATCTGCAACCCTGCCGGCGCTTCCTTCGGCGCGTTGCCTTTGGGCACGATCGCGCGCTTGAAGCCGTGCTTGGCGGCTTCCTTCAAACGCTCCTGACCGCTCGGCACCGGGCGCACTTCCCCGGACAGGCCGACTTCGCCGAACACCAGCAGATCATGAGGCAACGGCCGGTTGCGCAGACTCGACATGACGGCAGCCATCAGCGCCAGGTCGGACGCGGTTTCCAGCACCTTCACCCCGCCGACCACGTTGAGGAACACGTCCTGATCGTGGGTCGGAATGCCGCCATGGCGATGCAACACCGCCAGCAACATCGCCAGACGGTTCTGATCCAGGCCCAGCGTAACCCGACGCGGGTTGGCCAGGTGACTGTCGTCCACCAGCGCCTGGACTTCCACCAGCATCGGCCGGGTGCCTTCCCACGTTGCCATCACCACGCTGCCCGGGACTTCTTCCTGAGCGCGGGTGAGAAAAATCGCCGAAGGGTTGGAGACTTCTTTCAGGCCCTTGTCGGTCATGCCGAACACGCCCAACTCGTTGACGGCGCCGAAACGGTTTTTCACCGCCCGCAGCAGACGCAAACGGCCATCGGACTCGCCTTCGAAATACAGCACGGTGTCGACCATGTGTTCCAGAACGCGCGGGCCGGCCAGTGCGCCTTCCTTGGTCACGTGGCCGACCAGGAAAATCGCCGTGCCGCTTTGCTTGGCGTAGCGCACCAGCAACGCAGCACTCTCGCGCACCTGGGACACGCCGCCCGGTGCCGATTGCAGTTGTTCGGTGAAGATCGTCTGGATCGAGTCGATCACCATCACCTTGGGTTTTTCCTGGCGGGCGGTGGCGATGATGGTTTCGATGCAGGTTTCGGTCATGACCCGCAGTTGATCCTGCGGCAGCCCAAGTCGACGTGCGCGCATGGCGACTTGCTGTTGGGATTCCTCGCCGGTGACGTACAGCGCCGGCATGCTCTTGGCGAGGTTGCACAGGGTCTGCAGCAGAATCGTCGATTTGCCGATGCCGGGATCGCCGCCGATCAGCACCACCGAGCCGTCCACCAGACCACCGCCAAGTACTCGGTCCAGTTCGCCGGAGGCTGTGGAAAAACGCGGAATTTCTTCAATGCTGACTTCGGCCAGGGTCTTGATCTGGGCCTGCTGCCCTGCCCAGCCGGTGCGTCCGCTCGGGGCGGCGGCACCGCCGCTCTCGACCATGGTTTCGGTCAGGGTGTTCCAGGCGCCGCATTCGCCGCACTGCCCGGCCCACTTGGGAAAGGTTGCGCCGCACTCGGTGCAACCGTACATGCGCTTGGCCTTGGCCATCTGAACCCCCGGCAAAAACCGCGATGATAACGCAGCCGTCACCGATCAGCGCGGCGCGCCGGTGCGGATTTCCCCGCTGGCCAGACGCGCGGCGCTGATGTCGATCAATCCCCGACAGGCGCCGGGGCTGAAAGCACGGGTGTCAGTCGACCAGTTTGGCCGCCAGCGCCTTGACCCTGTCCAGGTCGCCCTTGGCCACTTTGGTCACACCGGCGCCGTACTCCGGATCGGCCTTGTAGAGGAAGGACAGCATGATGTGCTTGCTCTCGTCATCGGTGCTTGCCAGCGACCCACCGAAGCTCTCGATCAGATCCTGGCGTTCCTTCTTGCTGAACGAGCGATACAGATCACCGGCCTGCTTGAAGTTCTGTTCGCGCTGGATCTTCGCCTGTTGCGTGCTGCCCTGCAGAGCGGTCTGGCTATATCGTGCGCTTTGCGTTTCTTCACGCGGTTGCAGGCGGCTTGGCTGGTAGTTGACACCCGAATGGCTTGCGCCGGTATTCATCGCGCCATCCTGATTGCCATTGTTGACCGCCACTTTCGCAGCATTGATCGGCAATTGCAGGGCATTGGCGCCAAGGCGATACATCTGGGTGTCGGCATAGGCAAATATCCGGCCTTGCAGCAGACGGTCTTCAGATGGCTCGATTCCCGGAACAACATTCGAGGGTGCCATGGCCACTTGTTCAGTTTCCTGGAAGACGTTCGAAGGATTACGGTTCAAGACCATTTGTCCAACTTTTCGCTCTGGAATACCGGGCCAGATCTTGGTTGCATCAAGAGGATCGAAATCAAACTTGGACAAGTCTTGCGGTTTCAGAACCTGAATGTACAAGTCCCACTTCGGAAAGTTACCTTTTTCGATATTCGCCACCAGATCATTTGTCATATGACTGTAGTCGCGCCCCTGAACTTTCACGACTTGTTCAGGATCGAGATTCTTGATCCCCTGCAAACTTTTCCAGTGGAACTTGACGTAATGCACTTCCCCCTTGTCGTTGATCAACTTGTAGGCATGCACACTGTTGCCGTCCATTTCACGATAACTGGCCGGTGTCCCTGAGTTGGAATACAACTCGGTCAATGTACGAGTGGCTTCAGGTACATGGGAGAAGAAGTCGAAGCGGCGGGAATCATCATCCAGATTGGTACGCGGGTCTGGTTTGAAGGCATGCACCATGTCCGGGAACTTGATGGCGTCGCGGATGAAGAATGTCGGGAAGTTGTTACCGACCAGATCCCAGTTACCGTCAGCGGTGTAGAACTTGGTCGCGAAGCCCCGTGGGTCACGCAACGTTTCCGGAGAGTGGTTGCCGTGCACCACGGCCGAGAAACGCACGAACACCGGTGTGACCTGGCCGGCGGTAAACACCTTGGCCTTGCTCAGGTCGCTCAAGTCGTTGGTCGCCGTGAACGTGCCATGAGCACCGGTGCCCCGGGCATGCACCACACGCTCGGGAATACGCTCGCGGTCGAAGCGCTGCAACTTCTGGATCAGTTGCACATCCTGCAACAGCACCGGGCCGTTGGCACCGGCGGTTTGCGAGTTCTGGTTATCGCCCACCGCTGCACCGTTATCCCGGGTCAGGGGCGCGGCGTTTACGGAAAAGGTCAGCAGGCTGGCGGCCAATACGCCGACGGTACGGCGGAGGGAAAATCCCCCTGAGGCAAGCATGGAATTCATTTCAGGTTCCTCTGTTGTTTGAGGCGCATCCAGGTGCGCCAACCAGAGGCTAGAGAGTCATGACGGCGAACATAAATAGAAAATCCACACGCCTGCGATTGAGAAAAATAGCTTCTCGATCAGAGCCTTACGGAGTAATTCGCGCGCGATTAGTGGCACTTTGCAAACTAATCGCGAATTGATGTGTCGATAAAAGCGAGCATTGTAAGAAGGTGTTTCGCGCAGGACGCGTTTTGCTGATTTACACTGCGTACACCAAACTCATCTGTAACAAGGAAATAACTATGGGCGTGCTCAGCGAGTTCAAGGCCTTCGCGGTCAAAGGCAATGTGGTCGACATGGCCGTCGGTATCATCATCGGTGCGGCCTTCGGCAAAATCGTTTCGTCGTTTGTCGGTGATGTGATCATGCCGCCAATCGGCCTGCTGATCGGCGGGGTGGACTTCAGTGACCTGGCAATAACCCTGAAAGCCGCCGAGGGCAGCGCCCCTGCGGTTGTCATGGCTTACGGCAAGTTCATCCAGAGCATTCTGGACTTCATCATCGTTGCCTTCGCGATTTTCATGGGTGTCAAAGCCATCAACCGCCTGAAGCGCGAAGAAGCCGTCGCTCCGACCTTGCCGCCGGTGCCAACCAAGGAAGAAGAACTGCTGGGTGAGATCCGCGATCTGCTCAAGGCCCAGAACAACCGGCCTTGAAGACTGAAACGGCGCCTGAGGGCGCCGTTTCCTTACCAGTAGTTTTCCACCGCCACCTGCCCTGGCCGCCGCGTCAGGCTGAGGCTCATGCCCCGCTCTTTGAGCAGCGCCCGGGTGTCATCGATCATCTGTGGATTGCCGCAGAGCATGACCCGCGAATGGGCTGGATCCAGCGCCACACCTGCCGCCTGCTCCAGCTCGCCGCTTTCGATGAGGGTAGTAATGCGCCCGTTCAGGGCACCGGCATGCGGCTCGCGCGTCACCACGGGGATGAACTGAAACTTGTGAGCGTACTCGGCCAGGTAGTCACGCTGCATGAGTTCGGCGATCAGCTGTTGATAGGCCAGTTCCCGCGCCTCCCGCACGCTGTAGACAAGAATGATCCGCTCGAATTTTTCCCACACTTCAAAGTCCTGCAGGATCGACAGAAACGGCGCCACCCCGGTGCCTGTGGATAACAGCCAGAGATCCCGGCCATCAACGAAACGATCCAGCGTCAGATAGCCGAAAGCCTGGCGGTCCACAAGTAATGTATCGCCCGCCTTGAGCCGGCTCAGCTCACTGGTGAACTCCCCGCCGGGCACCACGATGGAAAAGAACTCGAGGAACTCATCGAACGGCGAAGACACCATGGAATAGGCCCGCCATACCGTAGTGCCGTCATCCTTGGTCACTCCCAACCTGGCAAACTGTCCGGCGCGAAAACGGAAACCTGCGTCTCGGGTCGTACGCAATGTGAACAGGCTCGGTGTCAGCGGCTGTACATCAAGCAAGGTCTGGCGACTGAATTTTTCTGCGCTGGCGGTCATCGATAACTCCCTCGGCTATAGCCATAGTGTCACGCACAGGCGCTCAATAAAAAACCTACGGTTTGTAGTGGATTAAATCATATTTCATGTCCTGATGAGAAAGTTGTGCAAATAGGTACTAGCTAATTGACACTTCCCCCAATATCAAATGACGGAGTCAATCTAATAGACATATGCGGCTAATCACAAACGACTAATTTCCTCCTATCTAAGAGCAAAAAATTCCAAACACTTGTGTAGGAAACATCCTACACTCCTTTCCGTGCACGACTCCTGGATCCAAGATCGCACCCCTGCGAAAAAGTCTCGGAGAAACTTCGAATGGAAATTTGGAAGGAGTCGCAGATAAAGCAGCTGACTTTCGCCACGAGAGTCGACACTGCTTACCCGATTCTGCTGACATTTGCCAATAACATAGGCTTCCAGTTTTGTGGAGTTTCAGTCAGCTCGCCTGATCGAAACACACTGCCAAAGCCCTTGCGTATCAATAACTACCCGCTCGCCTGGAATAAACAATATGAAGAGGAAAATCACTGGGAGTTTGATCCGGTAGTAGCACACTGCAATCGTTCAATGCTGCCCATTACATGGAACAAAGAACTATTCTCAAAAACACCAAAGTTGTGGGAGTCGTTAAAAGAACAGGGACTGGAACACGGTTGGTCGCAATCCTTTCATCACGAAGAAAGCGGTCTGTGCAGCATTCTCAGCCTGGCCCGGCCTCACTGTCCGATCACGTCGATCGAGCTGTACGAACATTTTGGCTATATGTTCTATGTCACAAGCCATCTGAGCGAATTGTTCGCCCGTACGCTGCCTTCACGACCGGAGAAGGCCCGGCCGCCTCGGCTGTCTACGCGGGAGGTGGAAGTGCTCAAGCTCTGCGCTTCCGGCAAGACCGCCTATGAAACCGCGAGGATCCTGAGCCTGAGTGAGCGCACCGTGAACTATCACGTGCAAAATGTGATCGTGAAAATGAACGTCTGTAACAAGATCTCTGCAGTCATCGCCGCCGCGAAGGCAGGCATCATCTAGTCGACAGCCCCGAAAACAAGCAAGTAAAGCAGCCGAAAAAAAAGTACCATTTGCGACCTTCCTGAGTGATGACGCGTATCTTCGCGCCGCTGTCCACTCGGACGGTTCCGCCGCACGATACCCTGGGCCGCGGGACACCCGTCGATTACCCAGAGTCCCCGCCCCATGCCTTTGCTCGATACGCCCTTCGCCCAGCTTGATCTGATCCGCCAGCCCGAACAGCAGAACGAACCGCTGCAAGCCTTCGATGCGGCCGACGAATACCTGCTCAATCATCTGGCTGAACAGAATCTGCCGGTCGAGACACGGGCTCTGGTGCTCAACGACAGCTTCGGCGCGCTGGCCATCAGCCTCTTGGGCAAAGTGCAGGTCAGCACCAGCGGCGACTCTTTCCTGGCGTTTCAGGGGCTGGAAAAAAACCTGTTGCGCAATGGACAGGCTTTCGATGCCCTGCATGGCATTCCCGCCAGTGAGCCATTGATCGGGCCATTCGACCGCGTGCTGATCCGTGTACCGAAAACCCTCGCGCTGCTGGAAGAACAACTGATTCGCCTGCAAGGTCAGTTGGCGCCCGGCGCGCAAGTGGTAGCCGCAGCAATGGTCAAGCACTTGCCCCGTGCTGCCGGTGATCTGCTTGAGCGCTACATCGGTCCGGTTCAGGCTTCGCTGGCGGTGAAGAAGGCACGCTTGCTGATCGCCACGCCCGAGGTAAAGGCTCCGGCCGCCTCGCCTTATCCGACCCGTTATCGCCTCGACGAGCCGGCCATTGAACTGCTCAATCACGCCAACGTGTTTTGTCGCGAAGGTCTGGATATCGGGACTCGCGCCTTTCTCCCGCACTTGCCGAAAAACCTCGGCTCAGCGCGGGTCGCGGATCTAGGCTGCGGCAACGGTGTACTGGCAATCGCCAGCGCCCTGCAAAACCCCGATGCGCATTACACGTTGGTGGACGAATCGTTCATGGCCGTGCAATCCGCCGCCGAAAATTGGCGTGCGGCGTTGGGAGAACGGGATGTGATCGTGCGCGCCGGCGACGGTCTGGCGGGGCAGGAAGCGCAATCGCTCGACGTGGTGCTGTGCAACCCACCGTTCCACCAGCAACAGGTGGTCGGCGACTTCCTCGCCTGGCGCATGTTCCAGCAGGCCCGCGAAGCGCTGGTCGTTGGCGGTGCGCTGTACATCGTCGGCAACCGTCACCTGGGTTATCACAGCAAACTGGCGCGGCTGTTCCGCGGAGTCGAGCAGGTCGCGGCCACGCCGAAGTTCGTGATTCTCAAGGCGCGCAAATAATCGGGGCAAAAAAAACCCTCCAGCCGGAGGGTCAAAAATCCGTGCCGCAAGGCGACGGGATGGGAAATTTCAGTGCGTGGTCAGGCCTGCGGCGTTCATGAACATGCGCATCAGGCTGGCGACGATGAATAGTGCACCGACGCTGCCGACCCAGATCATGGCCAACCAGCCGAGCCGCTGCCACAGCGGCTTTTTTTCGGCTTCTTCAATGTCGTGCAGGGAATGTTTGCCGCTCATGCTTGCATCCTCCGGTTCAGGGAGATGGCGCCGCAGCTGGCGCCATCGTGGTCACGACTAGTGATAACCGTCCTCGTGGGTGACCTTGCCGCGGAACACGTAGTAGCTCCAGAAGGTGTAACCCAGGATGAACGGGATGATGAACAGCGTACCGACCAGCATGAAGCCCTGACTCTGCGGCGGTGCGGCGGCATCCCAGATCGAGATCGACGGCGGCACGATGTTCGGCCACAGGCTGATGCCCAGACCGCTGTAGCCGAGGAAGATCAGCACCAGCGTCAGCAGGAACGGCATGTAGTTGGCATTGCGTGCCACGGCGCGAATCAGTCCGTACATCGTCACCAGCACCAGGATCGGCACCGGCATGAACCAGAACAGGTTCGGCATGCTGAACCAGCGCGTCGCGATTTCCGGGTGGGCCAGCGGCGTCCACAGGCTGACGATGCCGATCACTGCCAGCAGCACGAAGGCCAGCGGACGCGCCAGGTCATGCATCTGCTCCTGCAGCTTGCCTTCGGTCTTCATGATCAGCCAGGTGCAGCCGAGCAAGGCATACGCCACCACCAGCGCGGCGCCGCAGAACAGCGTGAACGGCGTCAGCCAGTCCAGTGAGCCGCCGGCGTATTGCCGGTTGACCACGGGCAAGCCGTCGATGAACGCGCCAAGCGCCACGCCCTGGAAGAACGTCGCCGCCACCGAACCACCGATGAAGGCCTTGTCCCACAGGTGACGCTTGGCGTCCTTGGCCTTGAAGCGGAACTCGAACGCCACGCCACGGAAAATCAGCCCGATCAGCATGAAGATCAGCGGCAAGTACAGCGCCGACAACACCACCGAATAGGCCAGCGGGAACGCACCGAACAACGCCGCACCGCCCAGTACCAGCCAGGTTTCATTGCCGTCCCATACCGGGGCGACGGTGTTCATCATCACGTCGCGGTCGGTCTTGCCGGGGATGAACGGGAAGAGAATCCCGATCCCCAGGTCGAAGCCGTCCATGACCACGTACATCATGATCCCGAAGATGATGATCACGGCCCAGATCAGCGGAAGATCAATACCCATGATTCAAATCTCCTTGGTCAGGCTGCGGTCGTGTTCGGCGCCATCGTCGTCGGCAGCGGACAACGGACGGGCCGGCGTGCGTTTCTGGCCAGGACCACCGTCGTTGGTTTCCTTGCCTTCGTCGGTCTTCGGCCCTTTGCGCACCAGGCGCATCATGTAGCCCAGACCCGCACCGAACAGCGCGAAATACACCACCACGAACATGATCAGCGTGATGCTCATCTGCATGAAGCTGTGATTGGAGGACGCATCCGCCGTGCGCATCAAGCCGTAGACCACCCACGGCTGACGACCGATTTCAGTGGTGAACCAGCCCGCCAGGATCGCGATCAGACCGGACGGCCCCATCCACAACGCCAGGTACAGGAACGGCCGCGACGTGTAGAGCGTGTCGCGCTTGCGCAGCCACAGGCTCCAGAGGCCGGTGAAGATCATCAGGAAACCGAGGCCGACCATGATCCGGAACGACCAGAATACGATGGTCGAATTCGGCCGGTCTTCCGGTGGAAACTCCTTGAGCGCCGGGACTTGCTTGTCCAGCGAGTGGGTCAGGATCAGGCTGCCGAGGTACGGGATCTCGACCGCGTACTTGGTTTTCTCTTCTTTCATGTCCGGCCAGCCGAACAGGATCAGCGGCGTCGCTTCGTTGCCGACGTTTTCCCAGTGACCTTCGATCGCGGCGATTTTCGCCGGTTGATGCTTGAGGGTGTTGAGGCCGTGGAAGTCGCCGATGACCGCCTGGATCGGCGCAACGATCAACGCCATCCACATCGCCATCGACAGCATGGTACGGATCGCCGGGTTGTCCTTGCCGCGCAACAGATGCCAGGCCGCCGACGAGCCGACGAAGAACGCCGTCGCGACGAACGCGGCAGTCGCCATGTGCATCAGGCGATAGGGGAACGAAGGGTTGAACACGATTGCCAGCCAGTCGGTCGGGATCACCTGACCGTTGACGATCTCGAAGCCCTGCGGCGTTTGCATCCAGCTGTTGGAGGCAAGAATCCAGAACGTCGAAATCAGCGTGCCGATGGCAACCATCACGGTGGCGAAGAAGTGCAGTTTGCGTCCGACCTTGTTCCAGCCGAACAGCATCACGCCAAGGAAACCGGCTTCGAGGAAGAACGCCGTGAGTACCTCGTAGGTCAGCAACGGTCCGGTGACGGAACCGGCGAAGTCCGAGAAGCGGCTCCAGTTGGTGCCGAACTGGTAGGCCATGACCAGCCCCGAGACCACGCCCATGCCGAAGTTGACGGCAAAGATCTTCGACCAGAAATGGTAGAGATCGCGATAGGTGTCATTGCCGGTTTTCAGCCACAGGCCTTCCAGCACCGCGAGATAGCTCGCAAGACCGATGGTGATTGCCGGGAACAGGATGTGGAACGAGATGGTGAACGCGAACTGGATTCGGGCGAGATCTAGTGCCTCTAAACCGAACATAAGCTTTCCTCTATCAGATAACGGTTCCAAGGCTGGCGGCCTTGAACCACTGCCCCCACGGGTATGGAGTGCGGCGAACTCGGATTCGTTCTTCTTTTTACAGGCATCGCGACGCAGGGAGTCTGCCGACGGGTCCGGGATCGGTTCCGCGAAGGGTCTTGATCTGGATCAATCAACGTAGAAAGAGTAGTCCCATTTCCGACGGGGAACCGCGTGGTCTTTTGCCGCGTGACAAGTTGCCTCACAGATCTGGCAACGCCCTGAAATACATCCCTGGCCGGGTTCGGTGTCCGGGGGCGGAAAAATCGATGTCTGGCTAACTAAATTTTTTGTCATGGCAACTTCCTGTTACAGACTGGTGATAATCTCGCGGTTCCCCTCGATCAAGACCGGCCCGCAGATGCCCAGCCAAGAGCCCTTGCTGTTACGCCACCACCGTCCCTTTCTTGCGTTCTGGTTTGCCCGGATCTTCACCGCCAGCGGTTTCCAGATGCTCACCGTGGCCATCGGCTGGAACCTCTATCAACTGACCGGCAACGTGCTCGACCTTGGCCTGGTCGGTTTGGTGGAATTCGCCCCACGGGTGCTGTTCATGTTGCACACCGGCCACGTTGCCGATCGTTACGACCGGCGCAAGGTCGCGGCCATCTGTCAGTCGTTACAGGCGTTGATCGCCCTGGCACTGGCCATCGGCAGCGCTACTGACCATGTCAACCGGGAAATGATCTTTATCCTGGCGTTCCTGCTCGGCTCCGCGCGTTCCTTCGAAATGCCGACCACCCAGGCGCTGCTACCGAGCATCGTACCCAGTGCGCTGTTCCCTCGGGCGGTCGCTGCGGCGCAGTCGGCGCAGCAATCGGCAACCATCGTCGCCCCGGCCCTTGGCGGTCTGCTTTATGCCTTCGGCAGCGTCTGGGTGTATGGCCCGACCGTCGTTCTGTACGTGATTGCCTGCACGTTGATGCTCAACCTGCCCGCGCGACAGACCCCGTTGAACAAGGGCAAGGCGACGCTGGATTCGTTGTTGGCGGGGATTCGTTTCATTCGCAGTCGCCCGGACATTCTCGGGGCGATCTCGCTGGATCTGTTCGCCGTACTGCTTGGCGGCGCCACGGCGTTGTTGCCGGTGTTCGCCAAGGACATCCTGCTGACCGGGCCGTGGGGGCTGGGTTTGCTGCGTTCGGCGCCGGCGGTGGGGGCGTTGATGATGTCGCTGTTCCTGGCGCGGTTTGCCGTCGAGCGAAACGTCGGCCGGGTGATGTTCACCGCTGTCGGCGTATTCGGTGTGGCCACCATCGCCTTCGGTCTGTCGACCTCGTTCTGGTTCTCGCTGGCGGTGCTGGTGGTGCTCGGCGCGGCGGACATGATCAGCATGGTGATCCGCGCCTCGTTCGTGCAACTGGAAACCCCGGACGAAATGCGCGGCCGGGTCAGCGCGGTGAACGGCCTGTTCATCGGCGCCTCGAACCAGTTGGGCGAATTCGAATCCGGCCTCACCGCCCACTGGTTCGGCACCGTGCCGGCGGTGGTGATGGGCGGCATCGGGACGCTGGTGGTGACCGGGACCTGGATCAAACTGTTCCCGACCCTGGCCAACCGCGACCGGATGCATGTGCCGGTGGAAGAGGTGAAGGCTTAGCTGCACCGCTGCCACCTGCGGAATAAACCCGCCAAGCACAATCAGCTCGAAAAGATGCGGTACATAGTTACCGCATTGAGTGTAATGTATCGCCTTACACTCGCCCCATGATCAAATCCTTTCAGCACAAAGGCCTTCGCGGCTTCTATGAAACCGGTTCGACTCGCGGGATTCGTGCCGATCACGCTAAACGACTGTCGCGCATGCTGCAGTTCATGGATCGGGCCGCCGTTCCGGGGGATCTGGATCTTCCCGGTTGGCGTCTGCATCCACTGAAAGGGGAGCTTTGCGAATACTGGTCACTCAGTGTGTCCGGGAACTGGCGGGTTATCTTTCGATTTGCAGGGTCGGATATCGAACTGGTTGATTATCTGGATTACCACTGACAGGAGGCAGGCTCATGCCCATGCACAACCCGCCACACCCCGGTGAAACGCTGCTGATGGATGTATTGCCGGAACTTGGCATCAGCGTTACCGAATTGGCTCGGCATCTTGGATTCGCCCGCCCTCACCTTTCTCGTGTATTGCACGGGCATGCGCCGATCAGCCCGGATCTGGCCGTACGACTGGAACGCGCGGGGATTGGCAAGGCTCGCATGTGGCTAGGCGTTCAAACCGATTACGACCTTTGGCAAGCCGAGCACCGTGAGCAGCCAGCCATTCAGCGAATCGCCGCTCACGCCTGACCCTCTCAGGCCAGCAACTCTCCCGCTACCTTCGATCTGGCGGCCTTGCCCGCCAGTTGCTCGACCAGCGTCAGGGCAAATGCCAGCGCGGCGCCGGAACCCTGGGCGGTAATGCAATTGCCGTCGACCACCACCGGTTGATCGACGAACGTGCAACCGGACAATTGATGGCTGGTTGTGGGCAGGCAGGTCATGCGGCGTTGGCGTAATACACCGAAGCTTTGCAGGGCGACCGCCGGGGATTCGGCAATGGCGGCGAACAGGCGTCCGGCGCTGGCCTGGTCCTTGAGCAGTTGTTGCAAAGGCTGGTGCGCGGCAAGGTGCTGCGCGCCGACAGCGCCGCCGGGCAAAACGATCAGGTCAAAGGTCTGGGCCAGCACATCAATGAGCATGCCGTCGGCGGTCAGTCGTGTGCCTCGGGCGCAGGTCAGCATGCGCCGTCCCTCGATGCTGGCCGCCATCACTTCGATACCGGCCCGGCGCAGCACGTCGATCAGGGTCACGCTTTGCAGATCATCGATGCCCTCGGCGAGGGTAATCAGGGCTCTAAAGGTCATGGGCGCCATCCGCTGGGTGATCTTTAAAGCGTAGTCAGCTTTGCCCTGCCCTGTTCGCGGCAGCCGTTACTTGATGTAAAGCTGGGTCGACATCGTGTTGCGTGGAGCGTTGATCGAGGTGTTGCTGAACGTGAAAGTGCCCTCCTGCCGACCGGCCAGATCGAAGGTATAGAGAGAACCGACGGTTTTGCTGCCGGGCGTGCACTCGGTCAGATTGCCGTTATCAAAGGCACACACCGGGCTTCGCGTGCCGTTCACTTCAAAACCGTCCAGCGCTGCCTGCGGCTGGCTTTGGCCGTAGCCGATTTCCAGCACATAGACCTTGATGCCCGGACCGCTGTGATCGCAACGGGTCTGTGCTTGACCATCGGTAATGTCTTCGAGCCCGCAGGACGGCGACTGCACCTTGATGACTTTCACTTCGCTGAGTGGAGCCGCCGACGCCGCGAGCGCTGCGGGAGCCCCGCCCAGCAACAGTGCGATCAATCCGCCAGCCTTCATCCAATGCTTGTTCATGCGATCCATTCCCCCAAAAATCAGCGCGCAGTATGGCCGGTTTGGCCGAGACACAAAACTTCGCCGACGATCGATACCAACATCCGCCATATTCCTCACGCTGCTGGTATGATGCGCGGCTTTTTCCGGCCCACCACAATTTTCCAGGCGCTTGCGACGGTCTGTGCTTTGCTGTTGAGGTCGATACATTCACGGCGCCACGCGCGCCACGGGGAGCAGACATGCTGGAAAGGCTGTTTCAACTCAAGGCACACAACACCAACGTGCGGACCGAGATTCTGGCGGGCGTCACGACCTTCCTGGCCATGGCCTACATTCTGTTCGTCAACCCGAGCATCCTCGGCGAGACCGGCATGGACAAGGGCGCGGTGTTCGTCGCCACGTGTCTGGCAGCCGCCATCGGCTCCACGGTCATGGGCCTGATCGCCAACTACCCGATCGCCCTCGCACCAGGCATGGGTCTGAACGCCTTCTTCACCTACACCGTCGTGCTGCACATGGGCCACACCTGGCAAGTGGCGCTGGGCGCGGTGTTCATCTCGGCCGTGTGCTTCTTCCTGCTGTCGATCTTCCGCATCCGTGAATGGATCATCAACAGTATCCCGCTGCCGCTGCGTTCGGCGATTGCCGCCGGTATCGGCCTGTTCCTGGCGCTGATCGCCCTGCACAACGCCGGTATCGTGGTCAGCAACCCGGCGACCATGGTCGGCCTCGGTGACCTGAAACAACCGGCACCGATCCTCGCCACCCTCGGTTTCGCCCTGATCGTTGCCCTGGAAGCCCTGAAAGTGCGCGGCGCGGTGCTGATCGGCATTCTCGCGGTGACCATCGTCTCGATCGTGATGGGCTTCACCCCGTTCGGCGGCGTGACCTCGATGCCACCTTCGCTGGCCCCGACCTTCCTGCAACTGGACATCAAGGGCGCACTGGACATCGGTCTGGTCAGCGTGATCTTCGCCTTCCTGTTCGTCGACCTGTTCGACAACTCCGGCACCCTGATCGGCGTCGCCAAGCGCGCCGGCCTGATGGGCAAGGACGGCCACATGCCGAAAATGGGCCGTGCGCTGATCGCCGACAGCACCGCGGCGATGGCTGGCTCGCTGCTGGGCACCTCGACCACCACCAGCTACATCGAATCTGCTGCAGGCGTGAGCGCCGGCGGCCGCACCGGCCTGACCGCCATCGTCGTCGCGATCCTGTTCCTGCTGGCGCTGTTCTTCTCGCCACTGGCTGCCAGCGTGCCGGCCTTCGCCACCGCACCGGCGCTGCTGTTCGTCGCCGTGCTGATGACTTCGGGCCTGGCGGAAATAGACTGGGAAGACATCACCGTCGCCGCGCCGGTCGTGGTCACCGCCCTGGCGATGCCTTTCACCTATTCCATCGCCAACGGCATCGCCTTCGGCTTCATCGCCTGGACTGCAATCAAACTGCTGTCCGGCCGCGCCCGTGAGCTGAACCCGGCGCTGGTGATCCTGTCGATTCTGTTCGTGATCAAGCTGGGTTGGTTCAACGCATGACTTTTGATTCCCAGGCCTACGCCGCACAACTCGAAGACAAGGTCACGCGCCTGCGTGACCTGCTGGCCCCGTTCGATGCACCGGAGCCAACGGTGTTCGACTCGCCGCTGCAGAACTTCCGCCTGCGCGCCGAATTCCGCCTGTGGCGCGAGGGTGGTGAGCGGCATTACGCGATGTTCTCGCAGGATGACAAACGCACGCCGATCCTGATCGAGGAGTTCCCCATCGCCAGCCTGCGCATCAACCAGTTGATGCCGCAATTGAAGGCGGCCTGGCAGGCCAGCGCAGCACTGAGCCACAAGCTGTTCCAGGTGGAGTTTCTGACCACCCTGGCCGGCGATGCGATGATCACCCTGTGCTATCACCGCCCGTTGGACGAGCACTGGCACTCGGCGGCCACCAAACTGTCTGCGGATCTGGGCGTCAGCATCATCGGTCGCTCCAAGGGCAAGCGCGAAGTGCTGGGCCTCGATTACGTGGTCGAGAAACTGGAAGTCGGCGGTCGCACCTTCAGCTATCGCCAACCGGAAGGCGCGTTCACCCAGCCCAACGGCAACGTGAACCAGAAGATGCTCAACTGGGCATATGAAGCACTGGGCGATCGCAGCGACGATCTGCTGGAGCTGTACTGCGGCAACGGCAACTTCACCCTGCCGCTGGCGACTCGTGTGCGCAAAGTGTTAGCCACCGAAATCAGCAAGACCTCGGTCAACGCCGCACTGAGCAACCTGGCCGAAAACGCTGTGGATAACGTCACCCTGGTGCGCCTGTCCGCCGAAGAGCTGACCGAAGCCCTGAACGAAGTTCGCCCGTTCCGTCGCCTGCACGGCATCGACCTGAAAAGCTACGAGTTCGGCAGCGTGTTCGTCGACCCGCCACGTGCCGGCATGGACCCGGACACCTGCGAACTGACCCGTCGCTTCGACAACATCCTGTACATCTCCTGCAACCCGGAGACCCTGGCGGCCAACATCGCCCAACTGCACGACACGCACCGTATCACCCGCTGCGCGTTGTTCGACCAGTTCCCGTGGACTCACCACATGGAATCCGGCGTGCTGTTGACCCGGCGTTGATCGCAGGTGCCAAAAACAAGAAAGCCGTCCTGACCGACGGCTTTTTTGTGCCTGTTCATGGCACGGGATCGACTTTGCGCGGGCGTCCGCCCTTCCTGCCGTTGGCCCGTGCCGCCTCAGCTTTCGCGGTGCTGCTCTGGCGGCCGTTGCGGGAAGCGATCACCGAGGCCGCCATCGCCATCAATGGCTGACTGGCCGAGATCATGCCGGCGATGGAAACCTGCAGGTCCTTGCCGTCGTGGCACAGCGCGGTGCCGGCAAAGCCGATGTTCAATCCGGTGAAGTCTTCCGGTTCGAAATCATCGAATTCCCGGTAAAGATTCACCGGCAGCAGCACGCCGCTGTCGTCCTCGAAGTGAATCACCAGGCACGGTTTCTGAAAGGACACCGACACGGCTTGCAGGCTGCTGCGACGACGCACGCCGCCACGATCAACGGCCTCGTCCAGACGCTTTTGCGTGACGGGGCGATCCGCGTGTAGCGTGGCTTTGACTGTTTTCATAATTCTATTTCCACTCCTTCGTGGGCGCCGACCAGGGCCAACAGGGTTTTGTTGACCTCCGGCTCGTAATACGCCGATCCAATCCTGAAGCTTGTGCTGGCGACCTCCCGCAGAACCGCCACCTGGTTCGACTGCCCGTCCCACCACTGATTGTCGAGACAGGCGGTGCGCAACCGGGTCCACCAGATCCAGCGGGCCCGCCGCAGATGAACGGTTTCACGCAGCGACTGGCGCAGCCCTTCAAGCAGGCTGACCGGCGGTCGATGCGACAACGGCACCACATCCCACAGTTCAACGCCGTTATGCCAGAAACTGAATTTGAAGCGGGCGCTCCAGGCGCCTGCATCCACATGTGCGTGGGGCGGACAGTGTTCATCACGCAACATGATCACCACAGACAGCCCTTTGTAACTGCATACCTTCATGCTAACCCATCCGTTAGGTTTAAGAGTTTCAACATTTGCCATTCCCTGGCAAATCAGACCATCGGCGCCAACGCCCACTGTGGCCGCTACCTTTCGAGCCTAGTGCGGCAGCCGCAAAAGCCCCGCGCAAAATGGTAAGCAGTTCTTTCGCAGCGTCCGCGCATTTGCTACATACGAAGACTCATTCCCCGGTGTAATCAATCATGCAGCGACACTTCGACGACCTTCAGCTGGGCAGCATCGAGTTGTTTTGTCTGGCGGCCGAGTGCGGCAGTTTCACCTGTGCGGCGCAGGCGGCTTCGGTGACGCCGGCGGCGGTGAGTCGCTCGGTTTCACGCATGGAGGAACGCCTGGGTGTGCGGTTGTTCGCGCGCACTACCCGCAGTGTGAAATTGACCGACAGCGGCCGGCGCTATTACGAAGAATGCCGTCAGGCACTGGCGCAACTGGTGGAGGCGCAACGGGAAGTCATGGGCCAGCAGCAGGAACCGTCCGGCACCTTGCGCATCAGTATTCCTACAACCTACGCCCATCATCGGATCCTGCCGCTGCTGCCGGCCTTTCGCGCGCGCTTTCCGCAAGTGAAGGTCGAGATGCACATCAGCAATCGCAATATCGACTTCGTCGGCGAGGGTTACGACATGGCGATTCGCGTGCGGGCAATTCCCGATTCAGGCCTGATTGCCCGACACCTGGAAGATGCAGCGCTGGTGATGGTCGCCAGCCCCGATTACCTCAAACGCGCCGGCACGCCACAGACTCTCGAAGACCTCGAACAGCACGAGTGCATCCAGTACGAATTGCCCAGCAGCGGGCGGCGGATCACCTGGCTGTTTTACGACGAAGACGCGCCACGGGAAATCCTCGCCGAGGGCAATTTCTGCTGTTCCGATGACGTGCTCGGTGGCGTGACCCTGGCCAGACACGGCGCCGGGTTGTTCCAGACTTACCGCTTCATCGTCGAAAAAGAACTGGTCGACGGCTCGCTGGTGGAAGTACTCAAACCCTACAGCGGACGCTCGCGACCGTTCACCTTGCTATACCCGCAGAATCGCCATATGCCGCTGCGCGTCAGGGCCTTCATCGATTTTCTGGTCGAGCAATTGCCGCATTAATGTCCGATTACCGAACACAAAACGGCGTAGCGACCGTTGATCAATTGATTAAAGTAACCAGCTAGTACAATTTAACTCCACAGGTCGAAACCCTCGGCCCAAGCCAAAAACAATAAGTGGAGTTTGCCCCCATGCCCCCTATCGTTCTGGTGCTCAACGGCCCGAACCTGAACCTGCTCGGCACCCGTGAACCGGCGACCTACGGTCACGAAACCCTGGCCGACATCTCTGCCCTGTGCGGGCGCGCCGCCGAAGAATTCGGCCTGGCCGTGGAGTTTCGCCAGACCAACCACGAAGGCGAATTGCTCGACTGGATTCACGGCGCCCGCCAGCGCTGCGCCGGCATCGTCATCAACCCGGCCGCCTGGACTCACACTTCGGTAGCGATCCGCGACGCCCTGGTCGCCAGTGAATTGCCGGTGATCGAAGTGCACCTGTCCAACGTCCACGCCCGTGAGCCGTTCCGTCATCACTCATTCGTCTCGGCCATCGCCACCGCCGTGATGTGCGGCTTCGGCAGCCACGGCTATCGGCTGGCCCTGGAACATTTCAGCCAGCGGTTGAAGGGGTGAACCGCATGAACCGCAACAACGTGATACTCGCCGGGCTGATAGGCGCCGGCATTCAGGCCTCCCGCACTCCGGCGCTGCATGAACACGAAGGTGATGAACAGGGCCTGCGTTACCTGTATCGACTGATCGATCTCGATCAACTGCAACTGGACAGGAACGCCCTGCCCGACCTGCTGCTGGCCGCCGAGCGAATGAACTACACCGGGCTGAACATCACTTTCCCGTGCAAGCAGGCAATCATCCCGTTGCTCGATGAGTTATCTCCCGAAGCGCGGGGCATCGGCGCCGTGAACACAGTGGTGTTGAAAGACGGCATACGCGTCGGCCACAACACCGATTGCCTGGGTTTCGCCGAGGGTTTTCGTCGTGGCCTGCCAGACGTTGCCCGCGACCGTGTAGTCCAGATGGGTGCCGGTGGCGCAGGCGCGGCAGTGGCCCACGCCTTGCTGAGCGAAGGCGTACGTCAGTTGAGCATTTTTGATGTGGACGTGGAGCGGGCCGAAAGCCTGGCCAACAACCTCAACCAGCATTTCGGCGCTGGTCGGGCCGTGGCCGGGCACGATCTGTCGAGCGCGTTGAGTCAGGCCGATGGTCTGGTAAACACCACGCCGATGGGCATGGCCAAATTGCCGGGCATGCCCGTGCCGGCAGCATTGCTGCGGCCAGAGTTGTGGGTGGCGGAGATCGTGTATTTCCCGCTGGAAACCGAACTGCTACGCAACGCCCGCGCCCTGGGTTGCCGAACCCTGGATGGCGGCAACATGGCGGTGTTTCAGGCGGTGAAGGCGTTTGAGCTGTTCAGCGGCGTAGCGCCGGATGCGCAACGAATGCTGGCGCATTTTCAAAGCATGAAAGGATAAAACCGTGAGGGGGCGACGCCCCCTCGATACCGATCAGGCCTGCAGGTAGCGCAGCACCGACTCGCAAATCATCTCGCGATGACGCTGTTTGATGGTTTCGTCCGGCAGGTCGATCTGAAAGATCTCACCAAAGGTGTGGCGGTTCGACACGCGATAGAAGCAGAACGAACTGATCAGCAGATGCACGTCCAGCGCGTCGAGCCCGGCGCGGAACACACCTTCAGCAGCACCGCGCGCCAGGATCTCCCCCAGCGAATCAAGAATCGTATTGTTCATCGCCTTGATCGCATCGGAACGCTTCACGTACTCGGCATTGTGGATGTTTTCGATGCAGACGATGCGCACGAAATCGACGTTGCGGTCGTGGTGATCGAAGGTGAATTCCACCAGGCGCCGGATCGCTTCCACTGGCGGTAGCTCGGCCAGGTGCAGACGGTTTTCGGTGCTGCGGATATCGCCGTAGAGCTTCTCCAGCACCTCGACGTACAACTGCTCCTTGCTGCCGAAGTAGTAATAGATCATGCGCTTGGAAGTGTGGATACGCTCGGCGATCGCATCGACGCGGGCGCCGGACAGGCCCTGCTGGACGAACTCGACGATCGCTTCCTGCAGGATGTTCTCGCGGGTTTTTTCCGGGTTGTTCTTGCGACTCTTGCGCGGCTCTACCGCTGATGAAACGGGGGCTGCGGAAAGTTCTGAAGTCATTGTCATTGCGGGCTCACGGCCATCACTGCACAGGCTGGCGATTATGGGCCGCGCGGCACAGTGAAGGAAGCCGCGCGGCCCGTGTTTAATCCCGCGTTTACGAATTTCCTACAACTTAGCCTGGCGAACAGCGCCACTGCGTGCTTTGGCCATCGCCGCCAGTCGCACCGCGACGTTGGCCGCGCCGTAACCGGCGTAACCATTCTTGCGCTGAATGATCTCGAAGAAGAACCGCCCTTCGAACGGCTCGGTGTAGACGTGGAACAGCTCGCCGCCCTGAGCATCGCGGTCATACAGCACGTTGTAGTACGCCAGCTCGCTGAGGAACTCGTCGTCAAAATCGAAACGCGCCGCGAGGTCATCGTAATAGTTGAGCGGAATATCCAGCAGCGGCACGCCCGCCTCTTTCGCACGACTGACCTGCGCAAAGATGTCATCGCAATCGAAGGCAATGTGATGCACCCCGGAACCGCGATAACTCGACAGCGCGTGTGAGATCGCGGTGTTGCGGTTCTCGGAAATGTTCAGCGGCAGACGGATCGAACTGTCGCGACTGCGCAGCGCGCGACTCTTCACCAGCCCGTAGGGATCGGGCAGCACCACTTCGTCATCGGCCTCGAAATCCAGCAGGCTCTTGTAGAACAGCACCCAACTGTCGAGGCTGTCCGCCGGGAGCGCCATGGCCATGTGATCGATGCGCTTGAGCCCGCCACTTGTCACCGCGCCCGGCAGCAGATTGAAGTCGGTGCCGTAGACATCCGCCTCTTCATCCACCAGATAAATCAGGCTGCCATCCGGCGCCCGCACTGCTGCCAGCTCCAGTTCATTGGGGCCGACCAGTCCGCGATACGGCTGCCCTTTATAGGCGACGGCCCGCGCCAGCGCACTGGCGCTGTCCTTGACCCGCACGGCTGTGGCGCACAGCGACGGGCCGTGGGCCTCGAAGAAACTGTGGCCGAACGAATAAGGCTCGGAGTTGAGGATCAGGTTGATATCGCCCTGCCGCAGCAGGCTGACGCTCTTGGAACGGTGCTGTCCGGCCTTGACGAACCCCAGCCGCTCCAGCCAGTTCGACAGCTTGGCGCCGAGGGCTTCGTCGACAGCGAACTCCAGAAACTCGATGCCGTTGTACTCGCTGGCCTTCGGCGTCTCGAAGAGGATTTCGCGGTTATCCACAGGGCAGATTTCCTGCTCCAGACGCTGGCGGGTTTTCTCCTCCAGATACAGCAGCGAACGCAAACCGTCGGCCGCATTGGCCCGAGGCGGCGCGGCACGGAAGCCGTCGTTGAAGATTTCCAGCGACAGCGGCCCGGTGTAGCCACTCTGAATGATCGGCGCGAGAAAGCCCGGCAAATCGAATTCGCCCTGTCCCGGGAAGCAGCGGAAATGCCGGCTCCACTCCAGCACATCCATGGCAAGGATCGGCGCGTCGGCCATCTGCACGAAGAAAATCTTGTCGCCGGGAATCTCGGCAATCGCCCGTGGATCGCCCTTGAGCGACAGGGTGTGGAAGCTGTCGAGCAACACGCCGAGGCTTGGGTGGTCAGCCTGACGCACGATGTCCCAGACCTGTTGATAAGTATTGACGTGACGGCCCCAGGCCAGAGCCTCGTAACCGATGCGCAAGCCTCGGGCGCCGGCACGCTCGGCCAGCAGGCGCAGGTCGTCGATCAAAATCTGCTGATCGCCGACGCTGTCGGGAGAAGCATTGCTGCACACCAGCACCAGATCGGTACCCAGTTCCTGCATCAGATCGAACTTGCGTTCGGCCCGCTCCAGATTGCGCTCCAGCCGATCGCGGCGGCAGCCTTCGAAATCGCGGAACGGCTGGAACAGGGTGATGGCAATTCCGAGGTCGGCGCACATCTGCCGGATTTCCCGAGGGCTGCCGTCGTAATACAGAAGGTCGTTCTCGAAAATCTCCACCCCGTCGAATCCGGCGGCGGCAATGGCTTCGAGTTTTTCCGGCAGGGTTCCGCTCAAGGAAACGGTGGCAATGGATCGCTGCATGTTTCAACTCCCGGTGGAGACGTCGGCTACGGGGATTGCGCCGCTTTTATAAGGTGAGCGAATTATTGGTCCCGGTTTTTCATTGAGCAATTTAAACTGTACTACCCGGTTAGTTTTGCGTGCGATTATCGAACACAATGCCGGTTTGGCGAATTGACGATTTTTCGCCCACTGCCCAACATCCCTTTCACCTTGAGTCCGGATCTGAACCACCGGTCGCAGCGTGCACAAGAAAGCACACCAAATAACAAATCCAAAAACGGGTGGAACACATGATTCCTTCACAGACTTCCCGCATGGCCCCGGCCATGAGCACTGCCACGGGTGGCATCGGCGACAAGATCCGCGGCGCCATGGCCGTCGGCAAGACCCGTTGGGGCATGCTGGCGCTGGTGTTTTTCGCCACCACCCTGAACTACATCGACCGCGCCGCCCTCGGCGTCATGCAGCCGATCCTCGCCAAGGAAATGAGCTGGACGGCGATGGACTACGCCAACATCAACTTCTGGTTTCAAGTCGGCTACGCCATCGGCTTCGTGCTGCAAGGACGGCTGATCGACCGGGTCGGCGTGAAACGCGTGTTCTTCTGCGCGGTGCTGCTCTGGAGCCTGGCCACCGGCGCCCACGGCCTGGCGACCTCGGCGGTGGGCTTCATGGTCTGCCGGTTCATCCTCGGTCTGACCGAAGCGGCCAACTACCCGGCCTGCGTGAAGACCACGCGTCTGTGGTTCCCGGCCGGTGAGCGTGCGGTGGCCACCGGCATCTTCAACGCCGGCACCAACGTCGGTGCGATGTTCACCCCGATGCTGCTGCCGTTGATTCTGCATGTGTGGGGCTGGCAGGCCGCGTTCCTGTGCATGTCGGCACTGGGCGGGATCTGGTTGCTGTTCTGGGGCCTGAAGTACTTCAACCCGGAAGATCACCCGAGCGTGAAACAGTCGGAACTGGACTACATCCAGAAAGAAGTCGAACCGGAACAGGCCCGCGTACCCTTCTCGCGGATCCTGCGCATGCGCGGCACCTGGGCCTTCGCCCTCGCCTACTCGCTGACCGCGCCGGTGTTCTGGTTCTACCTGTACTGGTTGCCGCCGTTTCTCAATCAGCAATACAACCTGGGCATCAACGTCACCCAGATGGGCATTCCGCTGATCATCATCTACGTCACCGCCGACTTCGGCAGCGTGGGCGGCGGGATTCTGTCTTCGTTCCTGATCGGTCGCGGCATGAACTCCATCAAGGCGCGACTGCTGTCGATGTTCCTGTTCGCCTGCTGCATCATCGGCGTGGTCATGGCCGCCGGTTCCGCCAACCTGTGGATCGCAGTGGCCGCCATCTCCCTGGCCATCGGCGCGCACCAGGCCTGGACCGCCAACATCTGGAGCCTGGTGATGGACTACACGCCCAAGCACATGATGAGCACGGTGTTCGGTTTCGGCGGCATGTGCGCGGCAATCGGCGGGATGTTCATGACCCAGATCGTCGGCCATATCCTCACCGTCACCAACAACAACTACACCGTGTTGTTCACCCTGATCCCGGCGATGTACTTCATTGCGCTGACCTGGATGTACTTCATGGCCCCGCGCAAGATTCCTACGGTTACCGAATAACCTTCCTGCACTGACCGGCCTGATTTCAGGCCGGTTGTCCTTTCAGCGCCGGCTCTGCTGCCACGCTGCCGCCAGCCCGCTGCAACAGATCACCGCAATCCCGATCACCGTCATCAGGGTCGGCGTGTGCGCGAACAGCAACCAGCCCAACAGCCCCGCAAACACGATCTGACAATAACCGAACGGCGCCAGCAACGCCGGCGCGGCATGCCGGAATGCCTGGGTCAGAAACAAGTGCGCGGTCATCCCGCACGTGCCCAGCGCCAGCATCAACAAGGCGTGGCCGAGGCTCGGCAGCTGCCAGAAGAACGGCACCAGCGCACTCATCACCAGCGTGTTGCACAACCCGGCGAAAAAGTTGCTGGTGGTCGGGCTGTCCACCTCGCTGAGCTTGCGGGTGAGCAACTGATAGAAGCAGAAGAACAGCGCCGAGCAGAACGGCAACAGAATCGCCGGGGTGAACAATTCGCCACCGGGATGGACGATGATCAACACGCCGATGAAGCCGCAGATCACCGCGATCCACTGGCCCCGCGTCACCCGCTCCTTGAGCAACGGCACCGACAGCGCCGTTACCAGCACCGGCGCAAGAAAGTTGACCGACGTGGCTTCGGCCAGCGGGATGTACAAAAGCGCCGTGGTGAAAAACAGGCTGGTGCCCAGCAGGCACAACGCCCGCGCCAACTGCCACAACGGGCGCTTGGTGCGCAGCACGCGCAACCCGGACTGCGGCAGAAAAATCCCCGCCATCAACAGCGTGTGCACCAGATACCGCGCCCACACCACCATGACAATCGGATAAAAACCCGAGAGGTATTTCGACAGCGCATCGTGGCTGGAGAACAGAAACGTCGCCACGACAATCAGCAAGATCCCCTTGAAGGGTTGGTTGACGCCGGAAAGCGGTGTGCTGACGGTCATTGGCGATCTCTGGAAATCAAAATGAGGAAAGAGCCTCCAGCGATAATTTAGAACCCGGTTCCAAATTCTCACACCCTTGAAGCAGAATACTGTGCGATCAACGCACAGCTTTACAGACAACCCGAATACGCCTGCCATTTCGCGGCTAGACGAACAGCTCCGAAGCCAGGCTTGCCGCCGACAACTCCTCGGTAAACTTCAACAACAGCGGCGCCAGTTCGTGCAACCTCGCCCCCGGCAGCCGCGCACTCGGCCCGGCAATGCTCAACACACCGATAACCCGGCCATCCGCCGGATGTCGCACCACGGCAGCAATGGCCGATGTGCCCACCGCCGAACTTTCTTCGACACAGGCATAACCCTGTTCCCGCGCCACCCGCAGATGTTCGAGCAGTTCAATGTTGGTTCGTGGTGCATTCGGCCCGATATCCGCCGGTATTTCTGCGGCCTGACGCTCAACCAGCGACAGGGCCTCGGCATCACTCATGCTCGCCAGCCACGCATGGCCGGACGCGGTGTAGAACAGCGGTGCATCGCGGCCCATGTCCGGGTCGTAACGCAAACCGCTGCGCGCGCCTTGTGACTTGGCAATCCAGGTCTGGCGCTCGCCATCGGTGACGCCCAGCCGCACCAGTTCGCCGGTTTCCTGCGCCAGTCGATCAAGTACCGGCTGCACGATATCGGCACCGCTGCTCGACAGATAACGAAAACCCATCGCCACCAATTTGGTCGACAAGTGATAACGCAGGGTTTCCGGGTTCTGCCGCACATAACCAAGCCGGGACAACTCGGCGAGCAAGCGGTGGGTCGCACTTTTCGGAATGTCGATTTGTTCCGCAAGGGTTTGCAGCGGCAGTCCGCGCGGCTCGTGGGTGAGGCTTTCGAGCACGCTGAAAACCCGTTCGATCTGACTGCCGGCCATGGTGCGATCCCAGTGAAATTTTGCCGATTCTAAAATACATATCACTGATTGCGAAATCTGGAACTGATCGCTCGATAATCGCCCCCTTTCTCGGCTGACGAGTTGCCGATGCAGGCCGGCGTTGTTTAGTTTTCGGAATCCCATTCTGAAACCCATCAATGCAGGAAGCGCCGACCATGCAGCACATCGTCAACCAACACGGACTGAACCTGCCCAAACTCGGCCTTGGCACATGGCCGATGCTCGGCGACGAATGCACCCGCGCCGTGGAGCAAGCGCTGGAACTCGGCTACCGGCACATCGACACGGCAGCGGCCTACAACAACGAAGACGCCGTCGGACAGGCACTGGCGAATACACCGACACCCCGCGAGCAGATCCACGTCACCACCAAGGTCTGGTGGGACCAGCTGCAACCGGATGCCATGCGTCACTCGCTGGAGCGCAGCCTCAAGGCCTTGCGCAGCGAGTACGTCGATCTATTCATGATCCATTGGCCGACCACCGACTGGGACTTGCCGCGCACTCTCGAGACCCTCGCCTCGTTCAAGGAGCAAGGTCTGGCTCGCAACATCGGCGTGGCGAATTTTCCGCTGCCGTTGCTGCGCAAAGTCGTCGAGGACTACGGCATTCCTCTGTCAGCGATTCAGGTCGAATACCACGTCCTGCTCGGACAAAACGCTCTGCTCGACTACGCCCGTCAACACGATCTGGCACTGACGGCCTACACGCCGCTGGCACGCAACAAGGTCTCGGAGGTTGCGCAGATTCAACAGATCGCCGAAAAACACGGTGTGCTGCCGACTCAAGTCGCACTGAAGTGGCTGCTGGATCAGGACAATGTCGCAGCGATTCCCAAGGCCAGCAGCAAGGCCAATCAACTGGCCAACCTCGCTTCACTGAATGTCGAACTGGATGACGACGACCGGGCGTTGATCTCCGCGTTGTCCAAGCGCGAACGTCAGGTCAGCCCGGACTTCGCGCCGGTGTGGGACGCCTTCGACCGCTGACCCGCCGAAAGAAATCCGCCGACGGATTGAATTCCCGGCGCTCATGCTCGTCAATAACAGGCCCGATCTCGTCCCCCGAGGTCGGGCCTGTTTGCCTGTGTACGAATGGACGGACGACCGGACTGGCGCCACACTCACACACCAGCAACACTCATCACCACGATCAGACAGAGGATTCCCACATGCTATGGAGAAAAGGTCGACGCAGTGACAACGTCGTCGATGCCCGTGGCGATGACATGGGCGGTGGTGGCATGCGTTTTGGGGGCGGCAAGGGCCTGAGCCTCGGCGCGATTCTGCTGATTGTCGGCATTGGCTGGATCACCGGGCAGGACCCGCTGCAGATCCTCGGCCAGCTCACCGGGCAGATGACCGAGCAATCGGCCCCTAATTCACAAACCCGTCAGGCACCGCCGGCCAACGATGAACAGGCTGAATTCGTGCGTTCGATCCTCGGCGACACCGAAGACACCTGGGGCGCGATCTTCCAGCAGGCCGGCCGGCAATACAAAGACCCGACCCTGGTGCTGTTCAGCAACCGGGTCAATTCGGCCTGCGGCATGGCCACCTCGGCCACCGGCCCGTTCTATTGCCCGGCAGACCAGAAGGTCTATCTGGATATGGCGTTCTTCCAGGAAATGGCCCAGCGCTTCAAGGCCGCCGGTGATTTCGCCCAGGCCTACGTGATCGCTCACGAAGTCGGACACCATGTGCAGACGCTTCTCGGCGTCTCGGCGAAAATTCAGGCTGCCCGTCAGCAAGGCCGGCAGATGCAAGGTGATGGCGGCCTGCTGGTGCGTCAGGAACTGCAGGCCGACTGCCTTGCCGGCGTCTGGGCCTACCATGCGCAGAAACGTCTGAACTGGCTGGAACCGGGCGATATCGAAGAGGCCTTGAACGCAGCGAACGCCATCGGTGATGATCGCTTGCAGCAACAGGGTCAGGGCCGTGTGGTGCCGGACTCGTTCACCCACGGTACGTCGGCGCAAAGGGTGCGCTGGTTCAAAACCGGATTCGCCCAGGGCCAGGTCGGCCAGTGCGATACCTTTGCGGCGAAAAACCTGTAAATGCATAAATGGCTGTTGGCATTACTGTTCATCGGCGGCACCGTGCAAGCGGCCGGCGTCGACGCGATCAGTCCCGGACGCCTGCAACTGCGGGCCGGCGAAATGGCGGTGGGCATCGGCCCGGCGCCGGCGAAAATCGAGCGGGTGCTGATCGTCATTCATGGCAAGCTGCGCAACGCCGAGACCTACCGCAAGAGTGGCGAGAGCGCCGCCGAACTGGCCGGGCAAACCGCCAACACCCTGGTGATCGCCCCGCAGTTTCTCAACGAAAGCGATGTCGCCCTCTATTCGTTGCCCCCCAGCGTGCTGCGCTGGAAGGGCAATGAGTGGATGGGCGGCGGATTATCCACAGGACCGAACCCGCTAAGCTCCTATGCCGCCCTCGACGAAATCATTGGTCGGCTGAGTGATCGCAAGCAGTTTCCGGACGTGAAGCAGATCGTGATCTTCGGCCACTCCGGCGGCGGTCAGGTGGTGCAGCGCTATGCCCTGCTCGCCCGCGAACAACCGGCGCTCAAGGCTGAAGGCATTCGCTTGCGCTATGTGGTGGCCAACCCGTCGTCCTACGCCTACTTCAACGAGCAACGGCCGGTGGCGTTCGATCACGCGCAGTGCCCGGGTTTCAACCGCTGGAAGTACGGTCTGGTGGATCCACCGATCTACTCCGGTGGGCAAACGCCCGCGCAGCTTGAAGGCAGTTACGTCAAACGCGAGGTGATTTATCTGCTGGGCCAGCAGGATATCGACCCGCAACACCCGGCGCTGGACAAGAGCTGTGCCGCCGAAGCCCAAGGGGCTTATCGACTGGAGCGTGGGAAGATGTTTTTCAGCTATCTGCTGCGTCGGCATCCGGAAGGGGTGAATCAGCGGCTGGTGGAAGTGCCCGGCGTCGGGCATAACGGCGACGGCATGTTGACCTCGCCGGAAGGCCAGAAAGCAATCTTCGACCAATAAAAAACGGGGGCCAAAGCCCCCGTTTTTTTCAAGCGAACAACATTCGCCGCAACTCTACACAATCCATCGCATGCCAGTCGGTCAGCTCGGGCCAGGGATTATCCGGCAGGTTCACCAGCACCGTGTGCGCCCCCGCGGCCCGACCGCAATCAAGATCAAATCGGTAATCACCGACCATCACCATCTCGCTCGCCAGCACTTGCCAGGCATCCGCCAGTTTCAGCAGGCCACCCGGATGCGGTTTCGGCGGCGCTTCATCCCGGCCCAGTACATCGTCCACCGCAAAGCAGTCCGCCAGTCCGATGGCCTCCAGCGTCACATGGGCCAGCTCCCGCGCATTGCGGGTCAGAATGCCGAGCCGATAACCCCGGGCGTGCAGATCACGCACCAGTTCCACCGCGCCGACTGCCGGGGTCGAGCCAAGCGCCAGATCCCGCTCATGCTCCAGCAGCCAAGCATGTTTCGCCGCCGCTTCCTCGGCTGGCAATGCCGCGAGGTGGGTAAGGATGTCGTCCTCCGGCGGAATAGCCAGCGCCACGCGAATCGCCGCGAAATCATGCACGGCGACGGTCAGGGTGCCGTCCATGTCGAACACCCAGTGCCGCACCTCCGCCAGACTCATGCCCAGTCCTTGCGATGACGGATCAGGCCTTCCTGAGTCACCGACGCTACGAGTTGCCCGGCTCGGTTGAACACGCTGCCACGGGAGAACCCGCGAGAGTTGCCGGCCCACGGGCTGTCCATGGCGTAGAGCAACCAGTCATCGGCGCGCAGGTCATTGTGGAACCACAAGGCGTGATCGAGGCTGGCGACCTGCATGTCTTTCTGCCAGACCGACTTGCCGTGGGGCAGCATCGAGGTGGTCAGCAGACCAAAGTCAGAGGCGTAGGCCAGCAGGTATTTGTGCAGCGCCGGGATGTCGGCCAACGCGCCGTCGGCACGGAACCACACGTACTTGATCGGATCCGCCGGTTGCGGGTTGTACGGGTCTTTTTCAGTGACCGGGCGCACTTCGATCGGTTTCGGGCACAGCAGTTTTTCGCGCATGTGTTCCGGGATCAGGTGCGCGCGTTGCTGGGTCAGTTCCAACTCCGACGGCAGGTTTTCCGGACCGACCACTTGCGGCATCTGACTCTGGTGTTCGAAGCCTTCTTCGTCGTACTGGAACGAAGCGCTGCAAGTGAAAATCGGGTGGCCCTTCTGGATCGCGGTCACGCGGCGGGTGCTGAAACTGCCGCCGTCACGCACGCGGTCAACCGAGTAGACCACCGGCAACTTGGCATCGCCCGGACGCAGGAAATAACCGTGCATCGAATGCACATGACGGGTTTCTTCAACGGTCTGACTGGCCGCCGACAGCGACTGGCCGAGCACCTGGCCGCCGAACAACTGGCGAAAGCCCAGATCCTGACTGCGACCACGGAACAGGTTTTCCTCGATCGGTTCGAGGGTCAGCAGATCCACCAGATCTTCCAACACTTGGCTCATTCAGACTCTCCTCACACAACGCTATGCCGCGCAGTCTTGGCTGCGGCGGCCAATTCAGGTTCTGGCGCGAGCCATGATCGCGCCATTGTAAACGTCCGTGTCGGCTTAGCCATGCAGGGTCTGCAGCCATTGCTCCCTGGTGATTCGGTACAACAGATGTCGACGCAACGGGTGATCGACAGCCAGTTTCGGGTGATCGAAATCATGGGCCGGGTCGTGATGCATGCCGATGGCCTGCATGACCTTTTCCGACGGTAGATTGCTCTGTGCGGTGAAGGCCACGATCTCCTTCAGGGCCAGACGGTCAAAGCCGCAGCGCAGCGCGGTCCATGCCGCTTCGCTGGCATATCCCAGGCCCCAGTGCTCTTTCGCCAGACGCCAGCCGATTTCCACCGCCGGGGTGAACGGCGCCTCGAAACCGACCACGCCGAGCCCGGTAAAACCGATGAATTCGCCGGTGTCCTTGCGCTCCAGCGCCCACAGGCCGAAGCCGTGTTCGGCGAAATGGCCGCGCACACGGCCGATCATTGCGGCACTTTCCAGCCGGCTCAACAGCGCGGGAAAATAGCGCATCACCTGCGGATCGGCGCACATCGCCGCAAATGCCGGCAAATCCGCGTCCTGCCACTGACGCATCAGCAGTCGCGCGCTTTCCAGCTGCAGTATCGGCTCCATCGTGCCCCTCCGTTTCCATGCCGCCAGTCTACATCGCTGGTAGGCTTTGCACTCTTTCCTACAGCCTTTATGAATAGTCCGCCATGCCATTGCCGTTGATCTACCACGAAGACTACAGCCCCGAGTTTCCGGCGGATCACCGCTTTCCCATGGACAAGTTCCGTCTGCTGCGCGATCACCTGGTGGACAGCGGCCTGACTCGCGATGAAGACCTGCTGCGCCCTGAACTGTGCCCTGCCGACATCCTCGCCCTGGCCCATGACCGCAACTACATCGAACGCTACATGAGTGGCGAGCTTTCCCGCGAAGACCAGCGGCGTCTGGGCTTACCGTGGAACGAAGCGCTGGCCCGGCGCACGGTGCGGGCGGTCGGCGGTTCGATTCTGGCGGCGGAGAAAGCGCTGGAACATGGTCTGGCCTGCCACTTGGCCGGCGGCACCCATCACGCCCACTACGACTACCCCGCCGGCTTCTGCATCTTCAATGACCTGGCGATCATCAGTCACTACCTGCTGCAAAGCGGCCGGGTGAACCGGGTGCTGATCTTCGATTGCGACGTGCATCAGGGCGATGGGACTGCACGGATTCTGCACAACACCCCGGAAGCGATCACCGTTTCCCTGCACTGCGAAAAGAACTTTCCTGCACGCAAGGCCGAAAGCGACTGGGACATTCCACTGCCCAACGGCATGGGCGATGCCGATTACCTGAAAGTCGTCGATGACGCGCTTAACTACCTGCTGCCGCTGTATCAGCCGGATCTGGTGCTGTACGACGCCGGTGTCGACGTGCACAAGGACGACGCCCTCGGTTATCTGCAACTGACCGACGAAGGCGTTGCCGCCCGCGATGAAAGCGTCATGCGCCACTGCCTGGGCCGCGACATCCCGGTGGTCGGCGTGATCGGCGGTGGCTACAGCAAGGATCGCCAGGCCCTCGCCCGTCGTCACGGCATCCTGCATCACAGTGCGCAGCGCGTCTGGCAGTCATCGGGTTGCCATTGAGTTGTGCTGCGTTACCCACAATGGCTGTGGAACGGCCTGTGGATAACCTGAGCGAAAGGGACTACAGCCCACGCTGAACATGGCCTGCAGCCCGCTGGTTATTTTTTGATCAGGCCTGACGCCGGCCGCTGCTGCTAGAATGCGCGGCTTATTCCGCCACGCTATTGCCGCTGCCATGACCCAGAATTCCGCCGCCCTTCCCGCTCACGTCGCCATCATCGGCGGTGGCCCCGCCGGCCTGATGGCCGCCGAAGTGCTGAGCCAGGCCGGAGTTCGCGTCGAACTGTACGATGGCATGCCTTCGGTGGGCCGCAAGTTCCTGCTGGCCGGGGTTGGCGGCATGAACATCACCCATTCCGAAGCCTGGCCGGCGTTCCTCTCGCGCTACGCCGAACGCGCCCCGAACATCGCCCCGCTACTGCGCGCCTTCGACGCCGATGCTCTGTGCCGGTGGATTCACGAACTGGGCATCGAAACCTTCATCGGCAGCTCCGGCCGGGTATTCCCCACCGACATGAAAGCCGCGCCATTGCTGCGCGCCTGGCTCAAGCGCCTGCGCGACAGCGGCGTGGTTATCCACACCCGCCACCGCTGGCTCGGCTGGGATGAAAAGGGTGCGTTGCGCATCGACAGCCCGGAAGGCGAGAAAACCCTGAACCCCGACGCCACCCTGCTCGCCCTCGGCGGCGGCAGCTGGTCGCGTCTGGGTTCCGACGGCGCGTGGATGCTGCCATTGGAGCAACGCGGCGTAGGACTGGCGCCCTTGCAGCCAAGCAATTGCGGCTTCGAGGTGCAGGCCTGGAGCGAAGTGATGGTGAGCAAATTCGCCGGCGCGCCGCTGAAAAATATCGCCATTGGTTTGAACGACGATGTTCCGCGTCTGGGCGAATGCGTGATCACCGCGACCGGGATCGAGGGCAGTCTGATCTACGCCCTGTCGGCGCCGATTCGCGAAGCGATCAATGTGCACGGCGCCGCGACTGTTCACATCGACCTGTTGCCCGGCCGACCTGTGGATAAATTGCAGGCGGCATTGAGCAAACCCCGGGGCTCGCGCTCGATGGCCAAGCATCTGCACAGTCAGGTCGGGATTGATGGGGTGAAAGCGGCGTTGCTGCGTGAACTCACTGACGCCGCAACGTTTGCCGACCCAGCACTGCTGGCCCGGGCGATCAAGACCTTGCCGCTGACACTGGTGAAAACCCGACCGCTGGATGAAGCGATCAGCAGTGCCGGTGGGGTGACGTTCGAGGCGATGGATGAGCGATTGATGCTCAAGGCGTTGCCGGGGGTGTTCTGTGCGGGGGAGATGCTGGATTGGGAAGCGCCGACCGGGGGTTATCTGCTGACGGCGTGTTTTGCCAGTGGCCGGGCGGCGGGGTTGGGGATGCTGGACTGGTTACGACGCTGAGATCGAGTCGCCCCTTTCCCCTCACCCCAACCCTCTCCCGGAGGGAGAGGGAGCCGACCGAGGTGTCTGGCGCTATACATCGACCTGAGAAACCGAGTCGATTATGGATTCGGTAAAGCAGGATCAGGTCGGTGCATCTCTGAAGCATCCCCCAATCAGTCCCCTCTCCCTTTGGGAGAGGGTTAGGGTGAGGGGCTTTTGACTTTCGGCGACGCTTAAGGCTTACGCTTACGCGGCCCCGTATTAAACACCGGCACCTTGCGCACAGGCTTGATCGCCACCTCCGGCGCCGGGGTATCGCCGCTGTCCACCCACTTGCCCAGATTGCGCTTGCCACCGCCGCCACCGGAAACCTTCGGCTTCTTCGGTTTCTTCGGCTTCTTGATCACCTGCCCACTGGCATCGGTATCCGGCACGCGGTGCTCCGGTACGAAGTCCGGTTCGATCTCGCGCTTCAACGTGCTGCGGGTCAACATTTCAATCGCCGACAACATGTTCACTTCATCGGCGCACACCAGCGAAATCGCCTCACCGGTCGAACCCGCGCGGCCAGTCCGGCCGATACGGTGAATGTAATCCTCGGCGACGATCGGCAGATCGAAGTTGACCACCAATGGCAGGTCTTCGATGTCCAGACCACGGGCCGCCACGTCGGTGGCCACCAGAATCTGCACTTCGCTCAGTTTGAAACGGTCCAGCGCCCGCTGCCGGGTCGCTTGCGGCTTGTCGCCGTGGATGCCGTCGGCGTTCACGCCCAGACCCTGGAGCTTCTCGACCAGCGCATCCACACCATTACGGGTCTTGGCGAACACCAGCACCTGCTTCCACTTGTTCTTGCGCATCAGGTGCACGAACAGTTCCGGCTTGCGCTTTTTGTCCACCGTCACCACCCACTGCTTGACGGTGTTGGCGGCCACGTTGCGCGGGCTGACTTCGATGCTCTGCGGATCGTTGAGCATCTGCCCGGCCAGCAGGCGGATGTCATCGGAGAAGGTTGCGGAGAACAGCAGCGTCTGACGTTTCTTCGGCAGCGCACGGTAAATGTTCGCCAGCTCTTCGGAAAAGCCCAGGTCGAGCATGCGGTCGGCTTCGTCCAGCACCAGGGTTTGCAACTGGTTGAACTTCAGCGCGTTCTGGCGGAACAGGTCGAGCAGACGGCCCGGAGTGGCCACCAGCAGATCGACGCCACCACGCAGCTTCATCATCTGCGGGTTGATGCTGACGCCGCCGTACACCGCGTAAGTGCGCAATGGCAGGTTTTCGGCATACTGGCGCACAGCTTCGTGGACTTGTTCGGCCAGCTCGCGAGTCGGCACCAGAATCAGCGCGCGCACCGAGTTGGCGGTGACTTTCGGCCCTTCCATCGCCAGCAGTTGCAACAGCGGCAAGGCGAAACCGGCGGTCTTGCCGGTGCCGGTCTGGGCCGCGGCCATCAGGTCGCGACCGGCCAGCACGGCCGGAATGGCCTGCGCCTGCACCGGCGTCGGGGTCTGGTAGCCGAGCTTCTCGAGGGAGCGCAGCAAGGGTTCGATCAGGCCAAGGGTGGCGAAAGTCATGGGAGTACCGTAGGAAAAAATCAGAGCACGTGTGCGATGGCGCGCAGTTTACCCTAATTCGCACGCTGCTCCGTCGCTATGGCAGCCGGCTCGCTGACCACCGGCAACTGCCGAGGGCGGCGCCACTGCGGCAACCCGATCAGCACCACCGCGCCAATGATCACCAGCATCGCCAGCGCCTCTTCGACCCCGATGGTCTCGCCGACAAACACGATCCCCAGCAACACCGCCACCGCCGGGTTCACATAGGCATAACTGGTGGCCGCCGCCGGACGAACGTTTTTCAACAGATACATGTAAGCGTTGAAGGCGATGATCGAGCCGAAGAAGATCAGGTACGCCAGCGCCAGCCAGCCTTCCAGCGGCGGCATGGCTTGCAGGTGTTCACCGCTCGCCGCGCTACCGATCAACAGCACCACGCCGCCCACCAGCATTTCCACGGCACTGGCCATTGCGCCCTGGGGTAGCGGCAAGTGTTTGCTCCACACCGAACCGAACGCCCAGCTCGCCGCCGCGAAAATCAGCAGCGCCGCGCCCAGCGGGCTCGATTGCAGGTTGGAGCCCATGTTGAGCATCGCGATGCCGATAATCCCCATCGCCACCCCGGCCCATTCCAGACGGGTGTTGCGCGCGCCCCAGAAATAACCGCAGAGCAAAGTGAACAGCGGCACCGTTGCCACTGCCAACGCGGCAACACCCGACGCCACGCCGCTATGCTCGGCCAGGGTCACCGCGCCATTGCCGAAACTGAGCAACAGAATCCCGATGATCCCCGCCGCTTTCCACTGCGCCCAGGTCGGCGCCGGTGCCCCGCGCCAGCGCAGGAACGCGTACATCAGAGTGCCCGCAATCACGAAGCGTACGCCGCCGAGCATCAGCGGCGGCCAGTATTCGACGCCGATGCGGATCACCAGATAGGTCGATCCCCAAATCACGTACAACGCAAAAAACGCAGCGATCAAGGGCAAGGAAAAACGGCGCAAGGCAGACATGAGCAACTCGAAAGTCAGACACAGGGGATTGGTTATTCTAGAAAGGCCAACCGCTAAAAATAAGTTACAAAACCTGTTTATAGCGCCGGTACACTTTTGAAAACACGGAGATCGACGGCTGAAACCGTGATTTCGAAAGTCTGGCATTTTCAGGAGTCCGACCTTGGACAAATACGACCGCATGCTGCTCGGCGCCCTGCTCGAAAACGGTCGCGCGTCCTACGCCGACCTCGCCCGCAAAGTGAACCTCTCCGCCCCCGCCGTCGCCGAGCGCGTGGCAAAACTCGAGGCGGCCGGAGTCATCACCGGGTATCAGGCGAACATCGACCTGTCGAAAATCGGCTTGCCGATCCAGTGCGTGATCGAATTGCGCCTCCACCAGAACGGCAGTCAAAAGGTCTACGACGAACTGGTGAAAATTCCGCAACTGACCGAGTGCTTTCGAGTGACGGGCGATCCGTGCGTGATCATGAAGGCCGCGGTGGCTTCAATGCCGGAGCTGGAAGACTTGATCAACCAGGTGGCGAAATTCGGGTTCAGCAAGACGTCGATCGTGTTGTCGAGTGCGATAGAGAAGCGGGTGCCGTTGGGGCATATTGAAGGTAACGGCAAATCCTGAGGCAAAACACCTACTGCCGCTCGTTCCCACGCAGAGCGTGGGAACGATCATTCACGCTTATTCAGCGATAACGCTGCAAGTGCTCGCCAACCTTCGCTGCCGGCACCTTCTGCAATTTGCAAAGCAAGTCGTGCGACAACTCCCGCACCCCATGCTTGTGCCGCAACTCATCCGCCAGATGCGCCAGCAAATTCGCCGCCATCTCCGCATCCGCCATCGCCCTGTGCGCCTTGCCGGTGTGCGGCAATTGGGCAAACGTGGTGAGTGTGCCGAGCTTGTGGTTCGGCGCCGCCGGCATCAGGCGGCGGGCCAGCAGTAGCGAGCAGGCGAAGTTCTGCAAACGGGTGCGTTTGATCCGGCCCAGTTCGAAGTCCCAGAACTTCTGGTCGAACGCGGCGTTGTGCGCCAGCAGGGGCGTGCAGCCGACGAATTCGTTGACTTCGTTCATCACCTGTTCGGCCGAAGGCGCGGTGCGCAGCATGGCGTTGCTGATGCCGGTGAGTTGTTCGATGAAGGCCGGGACGCGGACGCCAGCGTTCATCAGGCTCTGGTAACGCTCGACGATGCGGCCGTTTTCCAGCATGACCACGGCGATTTCCGTGGCCCGGCAGCTGCTGCTCGGCGAGATGCCGGTGGTTTCAAAGTCGATGACTGCAATGCGTTCCAAACCGGGTTCAACTCCGTTCAAATCAATGCTTGAGCTTGTGCTCAGTTTTTCAACAGCAGTGCGCCTTCGATCGGCACATAACGGCTGGCGGCGCGGATCAGCGAGTTGGCGGTCAGGCCGGGAACGCCATAGGCCACCGCTTGCACGCCGTGTTTGTTGATGATGCGTTCGAGCAGCATGTCGAAATCGCCGTCACCGGAAGCCAGGACGATTTCGTCGACGTGGTCGGCGGCGTCCATGATGTCGAGGGTGATGCCCACATCCCAGTCGCCCTTGGCCGAGCCGTCGCTGCGCTGGATGTAGGGTTTGAGTTTTACGGTGAAACCGAGGTTGCGCAGGATCTGCTGGAACTGCTGCTGTTTGCTGTCGCCCCGGTCGATGGCGTAGGCGTAGGCCTCGACGATCTGCCCGTGCTGGCTGACATCCGCCCACAGTGCCGCGTAGTTGAAGTGGCAACCGTAGGCCTGGCGGACGGTGTAGTAGAGGTTCTGCACATCGGCGAACACTGCGATTTTTTTCACCGGAGTTCCTGTGAGCGCTGACGCGCATGAGCCGGATCAGGCACCAGGCCCGAAAAAGGCGCCCAGTATGCCAGCCCGGAGGAAGGTTCCGCGAATAATCGGCCCGGGGCGCTCAGGCGCCCCGGACGAATGGTGAATCAGACGAAGGAATCGTCGTCATCGAAGAACGATGAGTTGTCATCGCTGTAGTCGGTGTCGGTAAAGCCGCCCTGATCATTACCGTAGGAATCATTGTTGGCCATGCGCTGATCATCGCCCCAGCCGTTGTTGCTCTGGTCGTTGACCTGGGCTGGCTCTTCCTTGATGACTTCGACGATTTCCTGCGGCTGCTGGTTTTGATGGAACAGGCTGCTGATGCCTTGTGCCAGCATCACGCCACCCGCCACACCGGCAGCGGTTTTCAGGGCGCCGCCGAGGAAGCTGCTGCCGGCCGCCGGGGCCGCTGGTTGCTGGCCATAACCCGGTGGTGGTGCGCCGAAGTTCTGTTGTGGCGCGGGGGCACCGAAGTTCTGCTGCGGAGCCGGTTCACGCCAGCCGCCGGAGGACGCCGGGGCGCTCTGGGTCGGGGCCGGACGCGGGCTGCTGCCACCGAAGATGCTCGACAGGAAACCGCCGCCACTCGACGCCGGGGCTGCGCTCTGTGCCTTGGCCGATTGCAGTTCGGCCTGCAGTTGCTGGACCTGTTGAGTCAGTTGTTTGTTCTGTTCGTCGAGGCTCTTGATCGCGGCCTCCTGCACCAGAATCGCCTGGGTCATGAAATAGCCTGCGGCCGGCTGGCGCGTCAGGTGTTCCTTGATCCGCGCTTCAGCCAGGGCGTCACGCGGGGCTGCCTCCGTTTCGGCCTGTTGCAGCCGGGAAAACAGTCCATCGATCAGGGTTTGCTCTTCGCTGTTCATGGCGACCTCGTAGATTGCCGGGGATAACGTTGCCCTCGTCCACAGTGGAGGAGGCGCACCTACGTAATGGAGGCAGCGACAGAATGTTTCAATGGTCTTTACCGAACGTTTACGTTTGCGCCCGGCAGCACATCATCGGTTAAAGTGAGCCACTGTTTTTGACCTGCGATACCGACTGATGAATGCCTTCGATGTGCTGCGTGACTCGCTGTATTTCTTTAAACGCAATCTGGCGCGGATCGTCCAGCTGTGCCTGCCGCTGGTGATCTTCGAAGCCGCGTTGCAACAGGTGGTCGATCACACAAGCGACCCGGACGGTTATTCGGCCATCAGCGTGATCGTCGGCCTGCTGGTCTACCCGCTGTACACCGCCGCGCTGATCCTGTTTCTCGACGCCCGCACCCGTGGCGAATCCCCGCAAACCCTCGACTTGCTGGCGATGGCGGCGCGCCTTTGGCCGCGTTTCGCCGTGCTCACTGCGCTGAACACGTTGTTGATTTTGCTCGGTCTGTCCCTGTATTTCCTGCCAGGCTTGTGGCTGATGGTCACCCTGGCCTTCGGTGAATACCTGCTGGTGCTGCGCGGCTACGGCCCGTTGCAGGCGATGAAGGAAAGCCTGCGCCTGAGCCGTGGGCATTTCCTGCGGATTCTGGTGTGCATCCTCTGTGTGATGGGGCCGCTGTGGCTGCTCAAGGGTCTGACCCTGCAGGTCTACCCCGACCCGCAGAATCCGTTGATCGCCATATTGATCGACAGTGGCCACAGCTTCCTGCAACTGTTCACCAGCGTGGTGCTGTTCCGCCTGTTCATGTTGATCAGCGAATTGCCCGACAAACGTGACGGAAGGGGCTGACCGCTCTGCGCTTGGGTGATGCGGGGGTCTCGTATATGCTCGGGACCACTTCCGTATCGCTATAAGCCGAGCCATGACCCGTCTACTGCGCTACATCCTGCTTACTGTTCTGCTGGCCGTCGCCCTGATCGGCGTGATGATTTTCAGCCTGACCTGGCGCCCCGACGCCCGGGAGACCCTGCCGGTCAGTTGCACCGGGCAACCGCCAACGCTGGTGCCCGGCCAGGCGCTGAAGGTCATGACCTGGAACGTGCAATACCTGGCCGGCAAGCGTTATGTGTTCTGGAATGACCTGGCGCAAGGCGACGACGAAGCCCCGACCACGGAAGACATGGCCTTCAGCCTCGACGAAGTGGCCCGGGTGATCCGCGACGAGCAGCCCGACGTGGTGCTGATCCAGGAACTGGATGACGGCGCCAAGGCCAGCGACTATCAGAACCAGCTCAAGCTGTTGCAGGAACGCCTCACCGACCTCTACCCGTGCAGCGCCCACGCCTTCGACTGGAAGGCCGATTTCGTCCCGAATCCGCATATCTTCGGCAGCGTCGGCCGGCAACTCGCGACCCTCAGCCGCTTCCGCATCGAACACGCCGAACGCCTGCAATTGCCGGTGCAGCCGCTGAATATCATCAGCCGCCAGTTCCAGCCGAAAAACGCCCTGCTCGCCACCACCCTGCCGTTCAGCGATGGCGGGCAACTGGTGGTGTTCAACACGCATCTGGATCGTGCCATGCAACCGGACGAAACCTTGCAGGCGCAAGTTTCGGCAGTGGCCAAGGTTCTCGACAAACACGAAAGCCACGGCACGCCGTGGCTGATCGGGGGTGACTTCAACCTGTTGCCGCTCGGCCAGTACCGGCGCCTGCCGGTCGAACAGCGCACGCCCTACTCCGTGGACAGTGCGCTGCACCTGTTGTGGGACAAGTACCCGATGATCCCGACCAACAATGAAGCCAGCGGCATCGACCGCGCCAAGTGGCTGACCCACTACCCCAACGACCCCGGCCTCAACGGCCCGGACCGCACGGTCGATTACCTGTTCTACAGCCCGAAGATCAAACGGGTCGAAGCCACGGTGCGGCAGGACGATACGTTGCGCATTTCCGATCATTTGCCGGTGATTGCGAAGTTCCTCCTACCACCCAACTGAACTCAGTGAGCCTCTTCGAGATCGTCGTGCAACAGCCCGAAGATCTGCCGTTTCATGTCGATGAACGAGCGTTCCATGACCATGTCCAGGGTGCGTGGGCGTTCGATCGGCACATCGAGAATCTGCTTGATCCGCCCCGGCCGCGCGCCCATCACGTACACCCGGTCGCCGAGCAGGATCGCCTCGTCGATATCGTGAGTGACGAACAGCACAGTCTTCTTGCTGTTGCCCCACACCCGCAGCAACAGCTGCTGCATTTGCAGACGGGTCTGGCTGTCGAGGGCGCCGAAGGGTTCGTCCATCAGCAGGATCTGCGGGTCGTTGGCCAATGCACGGGCAATCGCCACCCGCTGCATCATGCCGCCGGACAGCTGCTTGGCGTAGTTGTCGGCAAATCCTGACAAACCGACTTCATGGACGTAGTGATCGACGATTTCCTTGCGCTTGGCCGCCGGCATGCCCCGGCGCTTGAGGCCGAACTCGACGTTCTGCCGCACCGTCAGCCACGGGAACAGCGTGTAGCTCTGGAACACCATCCCACGATCCGCGCCGGGGCCCTGCACTTGCTGACCGCCGACGTAGATCTCGCCGGACGTCGGCTCGGCCAGGCCGGCGGTGAGATACAGCAGGCTCGACTTGCCGCAGCCCGACGGCCCGACCAGCACCGCGAATTGCTGATCCGGCACTTCGAACGACACTTCTTCCAGCGCGGTGAACGTGCCGCCGCCGGGTTTGGTGTAACGCAGGCTGACCTTGTCCACCTGCAACCTTGGCGCGGCCTGTGCCGGTGCGTCGACCGGCTCGATGAAACGACGGTTGGCAGCGGTTACTGAGCCCATGCGGCAATCCTCAAACGCAAGAAGCGGAACAGTTGATCGGTGACCAGGCCCAGCAGGCCGATGATCGCGATGGCGAGAAAAATCACGTCGACCTGAAAACCACGCATGGCCTTGAGGCTCAAGTAACCGAGGCCACTGGAAGCGGCGACCAGTTCGGCGACCACCAGATAGGTCCAGGCCCAGCCCATGGTCACCCGCAGGGTGTCGAGTACGCCGGGCAGCGACGCCGGGGCGATCACATGCAGCACCGCGTCACGCCGGTTGGAACCGAGGGTGTAGGAAGCGTTGATCAAGTCCTTGGAGATGCCTTTGGACACGTCCGCGACCATCACCAGTTGCTGGAAGAACACGCCAAAGATGATCACCGACACCCGCTGCTCCAGACCGATGCCGATCCACAGGATGAACAGCGGCACGAACGAGGTTACCGGCAGGTAGCGGATGAAGTTGACCATCGGCTCGAGGAACGCCTGGACGATGCGGAAGCTGCCCATCAGCAAGCCCAGCGGTACCGCCACCAGCGACGACACAATAAAACCAACCATCACCACTTCGACACTGGCCCAGACATGCTGCCCTAGGGTGCCGTCGCGGCTCAGACGCAGGGCGGCTTCAACCACTGCACCGGGCGTCGGCAGGAACATCCCCGGCACGATGCCGCCGTAGGACAACCCGGCCCACAGGCCGACCAGCAACACCCAGGCCAGACCGCTGGCGCTCCACACCACCGGCACCGGCAATCCGGTCTTCGGCGTGATGCAGCGACTCAGCCATGAATTGCGCTTGAACATGACCAGTCTCCTAGAGCGGGCTGACGAAACGGTTATCCACCAGGTCGTCGTTGCTGACGTTGTAGGGCTTGCCCTGCAGTTCGCTGGCGGTTTCGTTGGCCAGTTTGATCAGCGGCTCGCTGTCACCCGGCGCGCCCGGTTTGCCCAGCAGCTTCTCGCTCATGGCCTGATCGTAGAAGCGCACGCCCTGTGCGGCGGCGGCCAGTTCCTTCGGATCGGACAGGTAACCGCCGACGCCCTTGGCCATGATTTCGTAGGCTTTCTGTGGATGGTCCTTGGTGTACTGCACCGCTTTGTAGAGACCGGCGACCAGCGCCTTGACGTCTTCCGGCTGCTTCTCGATCACCGTGCAGTTGAGCGCCACCACATCGACGATCACGCCCGGCGTACTGCTGCTGTCGATCAGCACCTTGCCCTGCTGCTTGTCGCGCACCATCGACAGATGCGGCTCCCAGGTCACGGCGGCCGGCACGCGACCGGCGATGAACGCGGTGGCGGCATCGTCGGCGGTCATGTTCTGCACGGTGATGTCGCTCATGCGCATGCCGTTCTTTTTCAGCAGGTACGACAGCCAGAACTGCGAGGTCGAACCCTCGTTGACGGCCACGGCTTGGCCCTTCAGCTCTTGCAGACTCTTGACGTTCTTGCCGACCAGCACGCCGTCGCCGCCATGGCTGTCATCCAGCGCGGCCACGGCCTTGAAGCAGAACTGCGGGCGGTATTTGAGCACTTCGTCGATGGTCGACGCCGAGCCGGACAATTGCCCGGACGCCTGGGCGGCCATGTACATCGAGGCTTCTTCGACCACCGGCAATTCGACGGTCAGGCCGTTTTCCTTGAAGTAGCCCAGATCCTGGGCCAGATACAGGGTGCCGTAACCGACCCATGTGGTGTGGCCGATCGACAAGGTGCCGGCCTGGGCGGCGGTGACGGAAAGGGCGGAAATCGCCAGAGGACAAGCAAGACGGGTAAACAAGGACTTGTTCATGGAGCACTCCCAACGCTGTTGATTTAGTTGTCATGGGCAGTACGGCCAGCCGGGGTCTCGCGATTGCACGCTGCGGTCTCTGTCGGACTCTGGCGGGCAATGCCTTGGCTGGCGAAATCGATGTTGACCCAGGCCCGGCGTCAGGAAAACGAGGAAATAGTTAGACGCGAACGATGAAAAAACTGGGTAGTGCGCACCGCGAAAGGGCGCGTCGGGCGGGGGTGCACGGAGGGGGTGCAAGACAGCAAAAACGATGTTGAATCGGCTGACGCAATCGCGGGCAAGCCCGCTCCCACAGGGGCCAGTATCGCTCACAAATTTTGTGTACGACGCCGGTCCACTGTGGGAGCGGGCTTGCCCGCGAAGGGGGCCTTGAGCCCTACGAATACCTCAGAGCCGGCCGTATTCCTGCGCCGTACGATCCACCGCTTTCAAGGTCTTGCCCACCAGTTCGTCAATCTCTTCACGACTGGCAATCAAGGCCGGCGCCATGATCATCCGCCCCAGGGTCGAGCGAATGATCACCCCCTCTTCAAAACCGATCGTGCGGCAGCGCCAGGCCATGTCGTTCTCATTGGCGAAGCGCTTGCGCGTGGCCTTGTCTTCGGCCAGTTGCAACGCCGCGACCATGCCCGTGCCCTGGATATCCCCCACCAACGGGTGATTGCCGAACACCTCGCGCAGGCACTGTTGCAGGTACGGGCCGATGTCATCCTTGACCCGCGTCACCACACCTTCATCGCGCAGGGCCTTGAGGTTGGCAATCGCCACCGCCGCCGCCACCGGGTGTCCGGAATAGGTCAGGCCGTGAGCGAACACACCGCCCTGCTCCACCAGCACGTCGGCCATTTTCTTCGACAGGATCAGGCCGCCCATCGGGATGTAACCGGAGGTCAGCCCCTTGGCGATGGACAGGGTGTCCGGTTCGAAACCGAAGTATTCGTGAGCGAACCATTCGCCAGTGCGACCGAAGCCGCCGATCACTTCATCGGCGCACAACAGCACGTCGTACTTGCGGCAGATGCGCTGGATTTCCGGCCAGTAGCTTTCCGGCGGGAAGATCATTCCGCCCGCGCCCTGGAACGGTTCGGCGATGAACCCGGCGACCTTGTCGGCGCCCAGTGCGAGGATCTTCGCTTCCAGTTGCTGCGCCGCCCGCAAGCCAAATTCAGCCGGCGTCAGGTTGCCTTCGTGGGCGAAGAAATACGGCTCGTCGATGTGCGCGATGTCGGGAATCATCCCGCCCATTTCGTGCATGAATTTCATACCGCCGAGGGCCGTCGCCGCCAGGGTCGAACCGTGATAGCCGTTCCAGCGGCCGATCATGATTTTCTTCTCGGGCTTGCCCAGCACCTGCCAGTAACGGCGCACGGTACGGATCAACACCTCGTTGGCTTCGGAGCCGGAGTTGGTGTAGATCGCGTGGCTGTAGTGCCCCGGCAGCAGGCTGAACAGCAGTTCGGAGAGCTCGATCACCTGCGGGTGGGTGGTGTGGAAAAACATGTTGTAGTACGGCAACTGCTCCAGCTGCCGGCTCGCGGCGGCGTTCAGGTCCTTGCGTCCATAGCCGAGGTTGGTGCACCACAGCCCGGACATGCCGTCGAGGTAGCGCCGACCGTCGTTGTCCCACAAGTGCAGGCGTTCGCCGCGCACCATCACCCGTGGGCCTTCGTCGTTGAGGGCCTTCTGGTCGACGAACGCATGAATGTGGTGCGCTGCATCGGCGGCCTGGTAGTCGCGGGTTTCACGTGAGGTGGTCATCGCCGGATCTCCTTTTTTGTTGTGAGCGGCTGTCATGAGCGCAGTTGAAACCAGGTGGTTTTCAACTGGGTGTATTTGTCGAACGAGTGCAGCGACAGATCGCGGCCGAAACCGGACTGCTTGCCGCCGCCGAACGGCACGGTCACGTCCAGCGCATCGACGCTGTTGACCGACACCGTACCGGCTCGCAATTGCCGCGCCACCCGATGGGCGCGGTGCAGATCGTCAGTCCACAGCGACGCCGCCAGACCGTAGACGCTGTCGTTGGCCAGTTGCAAGGCGTGGGCCTCGTCATCGAACGGAATCACCGCCAGCACCGGGCCGAACACTTCTTCGCGAAACAGGGTCATGTGCGGCTGCACGTCGGTGAAAATCGTCGGCTGAACGAAGTTGCCCGAACCGTTGAAACTCAGTGGCTGACCTCCGCAGACGCGGGTCGCACCTTCGCGTTCGGCCTGATGGATGAAGCGCAGAATGCTTTCGGTCTGACGGGTGTCGACAATCGCCCCGGCGGCACTTGCCGGGTCCAGCGGATCGCCCGGCTGCCAGCGTTCGGCCTGGGCCTTCAGTCGCTCGACGAACTCGTCATGAATCGAGCGCTCCACCAACAATCGCGAGTTGGCCGAGCAGACTTCGCCCTGATTGAAGAAGATCCCGAACGCGGCTTTCTGCGCCGCCAGATCCAGATCCTTGCAGTCGGCGAACACCAGATTGGCGCTCTTGCCGCCGCACTCCAGCCACACCTGCTTGAGGTTCGACTGCGCGGAGTACTGCATGAAATATTTGCCGACCTGGGTCGAGCCGGTGAACACCAGACAATCGACATCCGGGTGCAGCCCCAGGGCTTTGCCGGTCTGCTCACCAAGCCCCGGCAGCACATTCAGCACACCGGCCGGCAACCCGGCTTCCAGCGCCAGCTCGGCCAGACGCAAAGCGGAGAACGGTGATTGCTCGGCGGGTTTGAGAATGACCGAGTTGCCCGCCGCCAGCGCCGGCGCGAGTTTCCACGCGGCCATGTCCAGCGGGAAGTTCCACGGCACCACGGCTGCGACCACGCCCAGCGCTTCGCGGGTGATGGTTGCCAGCACATTCGAGGCGCTCGGCGCGACCTGATCGTAGAGTTTGTCGAGGCTTTCGGCGTACCAGCGAAACACCCCGGCGGCACCCGGCACGTCGATGTTGTAAGCGTCCGTCACCGGTTTGCCCATGTTCAGCGAATCGAGCAGCGCCAGTTCTTCGCGATGGGTCAGAATCAGATCTGCCAGCCGCAGCAAGACTTGCTTGCGCTCGGTCGGTGAACGCCCGGCCCAGGTGCCGGCCTCGAATACTTCGCGCGCATTGCGCACCGCCGCGTCGACATCCTCTTCACCGCACGCGGCGACATTTGCCAGCAACTGGCCGGTGGCCGGGTTGATCGCAGCAAAAGTCTGGCCCGACTGCGCGTCACACAGCTTGCCGTCGATCACGGCCTGGTACGGATAGCTCAATTCAGCGGCCTTGCGCTGCCAGTCTGCAAGTTCGAACACGGTGGATGCTCCTTGGACTTTTATTCTTTTATAAACGGCTGCAGTCGATAGTCGCTCAGGCCGGCGCGAGCCAAAACCAGTAAAAATGTCTTCGCAGACAATAAAAAAGGTAACCAGCCGGTGGCCCCCTCGCGCGCGTATGGGGCTATTGTTCAGGGACAAAAAAACCGCCGACAGAACGGAGGCCGGCGGCGTACAAATTGCTTGGATGTGAAATCCGTTCGTTCTGAGGTTCCCGTGGCCGCTTACAACCTGCGTCAGTTGAAATACTTCATCACCACCGTCGAATGCGGCAGCGTCGCCGAGGCTTCGCGCAAGCTGTACATCGCGCAACCGGCGATCTCCACGGCGATCAAGGGGCTGGAAGACAGCTTCGGCGTGCAACTGCTGATCCGCCATCACGCTCAGGGCGTATCCCTGACGCCGAGCGGCGCGCGGTTCTTCCGCAAGGCCCAGGAACTGCTGCGCATGGCCAAGGAGTTCGAACAGAACGCCCTCGCCGACAACGACGTGGTGGCCGGGCAGATCGATATCGGCTGTTTTGAAACGGTGGCGCCGCTGTACTTGCCACAACTGATTGCCGGCTTCTCGGCGCTGTATCCGGGAGTGAAGATCCGCATCCGCGACGGCGAACAACAGGAACTGGTGCAAGGCCTGACCTCGGGCACCTTCGACCTGGCGATCCTGTACAAGCACGACCTCGACGCCACCATCGAAACCGAACCGCTGATGCCGGCCCAACGGCCCTACGCCCTGCTCCCGGCAGATCACCGCTTCGCCCAGCTCAAGCAGGTTTCGCTGCGGGACTTGTGCCTGGAGCCGATGATCCTGCTCGACGTGCAACCGAGCCGCACCTACTTCGTCAGCCTGTTCGAAGAACTCGGCCTGTCGCCGCGCATCGAGTTCAGCTCGCCGTCGATCGAAATGGTGCGCGGCATGGTCGGCCAGGGTTTCGGCTTCTCGATCCTGGTCACCCGCCCGCATTCGGAATGCACCTACGACGGCAAGAAAGTCGTGTGCGTGGACATCGTCGAAGACGTCACCGGCTCAGGTCTGGTAGCGGCATGGCTCAAACGCGGGCAACTGACCAAACCGGCGCAGTTGTTTGCCGATTATTGCCGGGAGCAGCTGACGGCGAAGGCGAATGTTTGAAAGCTAAAAATCAAAAGATCGCTATCAGCGACCGCTGATCGCTAAATCGACCTACCTGTTATTTCTGACAGTAGACGCGCCAACTGAGAAGGGGCTTGATGTAACCGGACTGCAATGGCCGGTGTAAGGCTGTGACCATGTATTTGACCAGTCCTCACATTAATTAATGTAGGGAGTCAAATGTCATGAATGACGATACCCAATCCAACACCCCTTCCTTCGCAGACGCGAAACCACTTGGCCCGGAGGATAACCCCTTCATTAGCGAGCTTTATGCATTGCTGGAACGGTATGGGAACACCGACCGTTTTGGAGTTGTCTTGCTACATGATCATTTCTCAGTGAAGGAAGATGAAATCCTGCTGGAAACCAATGACCCTCAGGCTCGTACTCTCCACCTGGAAGTCGTTAAGCGTGAGGATTTGTCAAAGGGGAAATTCACCAGTTGGCGCCTGCGCGGGGCGGGTAAGGTCGTGGGACTCACCTTCTGTGGACGAGCTTGCTACATGTGATGGAGTGGTCCCTGCACGAACCAGATGACCAGGCATCCCGTCTTGCATTACCAGGCGGGTTGCCAATCATCGCTGAATATCATGTACCTCGCGGTTTAGCCCGGGCAGTGGCTTCGGCCACCAGCGGGTCATCCGGCCAGTAATGCTTCGGATACCGCCCCTTCAGATCTTTCTTCACCTCGGCATAAGTGCTGCGCCAGAAGTTGGCCAGATCCTGCGTCACCTGCACCGGCCGCCGCGCGGGCGACAGCAGGTGCAGTTTGACCACTTGCCGGCCGCCGGCGATGCGCGGGGTATCGGCGAGGCCGAACAGCTCCTGCAAACGCACGGCGAGAATCGGTGGCTGTTCGCTGTAGTCGAGGCGAATCGACGAACCTGACGGCACGCTCAAGTGATGCGGCGCCTGTTCGTCGAGTTGTTGCGGCAGTGGCCATGGCAGCAGATTACGCACGATGCTCGACAGGTCGAGGTTGGCGAAATGGCTGAGACGCGAGACCTTGCCCAGATAAGGCATCAGCCAGTCTTCGAGGGTTTTCAGCAACGTGGCGTCGCTGACATCCGGCCATTGGCTGTCGCCCTTGGCGTCCAGATCGAGCTGGCGCAATAAGGCGACTCGCGCCTGCCATTGACGCAATTCCGGGGTCCACGGCAGCAGCTCAAGTCCCTTGCGTCGCACCAGATTGACCAGTGCCTGACTGCGGGCGTTTTCGTCGAGACCGGTCAGCGGTTCGCGGCTGAGGATCAATTCGCCGACCTTGCGCTGCCGCTCGGCCCGCAGCACGCCTTCGCGCTCGTCCCAGTCCAGTTGATCGACGGCGTGCACCTGTTCGGCCAGCACTGAGTCGAACAGCGCCGGATCGAAATCCGCCGCCAGATAAATCCGCTCTTCGCGCTGGCCCTGACGGCTGCCGAGGTCGGCGATGACGATCCATGGTTCCTTCATCAGGCTGTCGGCTTCGGCGAACAACGCCGCTCGGCCATTGGCCAGACGATATTCGGCACCACCGGCACGCCGCTGCTGGGCGACGCGATCCGGGTAGGCCAGTGCCAGCAAGGCGCCGAGCCAGCGTGGGTGATCGGGATCGCTGACCGGTTCGCTCGGCTGACCACGCAGATAACCGCGATATTGCCGCGCCAGTTGCCGGGCGCGCTGCACGCCGCCCTGAGCGCCCCGGGCCGCGCGTTCTTCGCCGGACAGCAGCACCAGACGACTGTGCAGATCCGCCCCGGCGCCGCGCAAGATATCCCGCTCGCCGAGCAGTGCTGCGACATCGCACGCCATGGTCGCCAGACCCAACGCCTGACCGCGCAACAGCAGATGAGCGATGCGCGGGTGGGCCGGCAATTCAGCCATGGCCTGACCGTGACGATTCAGGGTTTCACCGTCCAGCGCACCGAGGCGCTGCAACAGATCCTGAGCCTGTGCATAAGCGGCTACCGGCGGTACGTCCAGCCAGATCAGATCACTCGGCGCCACGCCCCAGCGTCCGAGCTGCAAAGCCAGTCCAGCCAGATCCGCCGAGAGGATTTCCGCACTGCCATAGGCCGCGAGTTGTTCGTGCTGATCCTGCGACCACAGGCGATAACACACGCCCGGTTCCAGACGCCCGGCCCGACCCGCGCGCTGGGTGGCGCTGGCTTTGGAGATCCGTTGAGTGTCGAGGCGGGTCATGCCGCTGCCCGGGTCGAAACGCGGCACCCGCGCCAGCCCGGCGTCGATCACCACGCGCACGCCGTTGATGGTCAGGCTGGTCTCGGCGATGTTGGTGGCCAGCACCACTTTGCGCTGGCCCGCCGGGGCCGGATCGATGGCGGCACGTTGGGCATTCAGGTCGAGTTCGCCGTGCAACGGGCAGAGCAACACGTCGCTGCGCTCACCGATGGCGTCCGACAGTTGCTGATGGACACGGCGGATTTCCGCTTGCCCCGGCAGGAACACCAACAGGCTGCCGGTTTCATCGTGCAGGGCTTCGAGCACCGTTTGCGTGACGCGCTGATCGATGTATTCGCCGGGCTGGAACGGCCGGCCCCAGAGCATCGTCACCGGGAACATCCGGCCTTCGCTGCGCAGGATCGGTGCATCGTCGAGCAAACCGGCCAGACGTTCGCCTTCGAGGGTGGCGGACATCAGCAGAATCTTCAGCGGTTGTTCAGCTCGAAACAGTTCGCGACCGTTCAGACTGAGGGCCAGCGCCAGATCGGCGTCGAGACTGCGTTCGTGAAATTCGTCGAAGATCAGCAGGCCCACACCCTCCAGCGCCGGGTCGTCCTGCAAGCGCCGGGTGAGAATGCCTTCGGTGACCACTTCGATGCGTGTGTTGGGGCCGACCTTGCTGTCGAGGCGGATGCGATAACCGACGGTTTCACCGACCTTCTCGCCCAGCTCGCTGGCCAGCCGTTCCGCCGCTGCGCGGGCGGCCAGCCGACGGGGTTCGAGCATGAGAATGGTCTGCCCGTTCAGCCATGCTTCATTGAGCAGGGCCAAAGGCACGCGGGTGGTTTTACCAGCACCGGGCGGTGCTTCGAGCACGGCTTCATGGCGTGTCGCGAGGGCTTCACGCAGGGCGGGTAAAACGTCATCGATCGGCAACGAATTCATACTGGCTCCAAAACAGAGGGCCGAGTATAACGGCGAACTGCCAGGCGTTCGTCAGGGTCTTAACTTCACACGATGACGCTTCGTTAACAGATGACTCAGGAGATTCCCATGCGCTTACCTTTTCGCCTGATCGGCGGTGTACTGGTTGCCACCCTGCTCACTCAGATCACCGCGTGCGGTTCGATTTTCTATCCCGACCGGCGCGGTCAGATCGACGGCAAGATCGACCCGGCGATTGCCGTGCTCGATGCCGTGGGCCTGTTGTTCTATATCCTTCCCGGCGTGATCGCGTTTGCCGTGGACTTCACCACCGGCGCGATCTATTTCGAACCGGGCCGCACGGCGCAGGTCGATCCGGCCAAGCTCAAACAAGCCATCGGCCCGGACGGCCAGGTCGATAACCTCAAGTTGCAGGCTATTCTCGAAACAGAACTGGGCCGCAACCTGCCGCTGGACGACCCGCGCCTGATCCAGCACAAGGGCAGCACCCAGCAACTGGCGATGTTCGGCCTGCAACCTGCCGCATAAGGAATCAACGCACCCATGACCACAAGCCCCGAACACGCCCGCCTGCTGCGGCTGGCGACCCGCGCCTCGGTGGCGGTGGCCTGTACGCTGATCATCGCCAAAGCCATCGCCTGGTGGCTGAGCGGTTCGGTGAGCATGCTCGCCGGCCTCACCGACTCGGCCCTCGATGGCGTCACTTCGTTGCTCAATCTGCTGGCGGTGCACTACGCGCTGCGCCCGGCGGATGACGATCACCGTTATGGCCACGGCAAGGCCGAATCCCTGGCGGGCATGGCGCAGGCGCTGTTCATTGGCGGCAGTGCGGTGCTGATTGCGTTTCAGGCTTATGAACGCATTCAGCAACCGGAACCGCTCGGCGCGCCCTGGATCAGCATCGGCGTGATCGTGTTTTCGCTGGTACTGACAGCGGCGCTGTTGATGTTGCAGCACCGGGTGATCAAGCAGACCGGCTCCAACGCCGTGCGCGCGGACTCGCTGCATTACCGTTCGGACATGTTGCTCAACGGCAGCATCCTGATCGCCCTGATCCTGGCGGGTCTGGGCTTTCATCAACTGGATGCGTGGTTTGGTCTGGGGATTGCCGTGTACATCCTCTGGAGCGCCATCCAGATAGCCCGGGAAAGTTTCTCGGTGCTGATGGATGAAGAGCTGCCGGTGGATGTCAGTCAGCACATGCTCGAACTGGCGTGCGGCGTGCCGGGTGTGCTGGGCGCCCATGACCTGCGTACGCGGATTTCCGGCAATCACTGGTTCGTCCAGTTGCACCTGGAATTGCCGGCGGAGCTGACGCTGTCAGTCGCTCACGGCATCAGCGATCAGGCCGCCGATGCGATCCACGCCGCTTACCCACGGGCCGAAGTGCTGGTGCACGCCGACCCGCAGGAAGTGGTGAAAACCGCCAGGGCTCAGTAGTTGACCTGATAACCGCGGCTGCTCAGGCAATTGCCCTGGGCCTGACGGTAGGCCTGCACCACTTCGGGTGCGGGCTGATAGGTCGCGGTGCGCGGATCGAAACCGCTTTGCTGCACCGCGTATTGGTAGCACTGGTAGCCGTCCTGCTGGACCTGCTCCGGCGACTGGCCGTTGGCCGGATAGGCTTCCACGTCATAACCGTTGCTGGTCGGTTGCGGAGGCTGCTGCACCGGCGGCTCGACCACTACGTAATCCTGGGTCGCTTCCTGATAGGCGTAATACGAGCCTGCCGCCAGGAACAACAGCGAACCGCCGATCCACACTTCGCGGGCGTAATCCGGCAGGTACTGGATGCGGATCCCCCGTGGCGGCTGAACCACGACATATCGCGGACCTTGCGGGCGATACCAGTAGCCGCCGGAGAAGAAATAATCCTGGCCACGATACGGCACGCGGAAGTCACGATCCGGGAAACGGTCGATCACATGGCCCGGCCGATATTGCGGGCCGGGGCCCCAACCGTTGCCATGCCCGTCGGGGCGACCCGGCCAGCGACGGTCATCGGGCCGGTTGCCGGTCTGCCAGTTCTGGTGGTAGCCATTCTGCGGGCGCTCGTCGCGGTAGTAGCCCTGACGCGGTTCCTGGGTCTGGCGCACGGTGTCGGGACGCGGCTGGATCGGCAGGCTGTTGGCCGGCAGTTGTGGTGGCGGTGGCGGCTGGCGGACCGGGTTGGGGTTGTAGGCCGGACGGTTCTGGTCGTGGTTCTGCCACTGCCCATTGTTGTGCTGCTGACCGTTGTGCTCGAACTGGCGGCTGTTGTCGCCGCGAATGATCTCGTTGTTCTGCGGCCGCGGCTGATTCTGCTGCGGCTGGTTTTGTGGACGTGGCTGGTTGTTGCCTTCACGGCCTTCGTTGTGGCCCTGATGTTCCCGCTCGCGACCGCCACCCTCGGGGCCGCGATTCTGCGGCTCATCGGCCAGCGCCTGGGCGCAGACACTCACACACAGCAAACCTACACTGGCCAGACGCCAGATACGCGACTTCATGAAATTCCTCACTGCGGGCCGGACCCTGTAATTAAGAGGGTTTGTAGCTAAGACCGGGAATGGGCACACCGGGTTCTGCAACAGGTTATCAGTCACGCCATTTATTTATTGAGCGAGCGAGGCCAAATTGCGGGCAAGAAAAAAGGGAGACCCGTCGGCCTCCCTTCTAGAGAACTTCGTCCTGGCTCGACGCTTTTGACGTCGGCTCACCTCACGCCGTCTTCTGGACAGTGTGCAGCTCGGGGGCCGGCACGTCCCCGGTGGGGGCGGCGGCCGCGGCGGGCCTGATTGGGCGGGCCGCAGTGGACTGTGTTACCGAGCAGTGATTCTGGTGATAAGAATAGGCCTGAGGCCGCGACAGATGATTGCGAAGATTGCTCAATTAAACATCACTTGCGCAATTTTTAACCCTGGATAGATAATCCGCCGCAATAGTTAGAACCAAGGACCGTTTGATGAGCAAACTCGACCGTTACGACCTGAGCATTTTGGCGGAATTGCAGCGCGACGCCCGCATCTCCAACCAGGAACTGGCCGAGCGCATCGGTCTGTCGCCCTCCCCGTGCTCACGCCGGGTCAAGCAACTGGAGGACGACGGCTACATCTCGCGCCAGGTGGCCCTGCTGGACCGCAAGATGCTCGGCCTGAGCCTGACCGCCTACGTACTGATCGGCATGGACCGGCACACACCGGAGCGTTTCGAGAACTTCGAAGCGGCGATCCGCACCTTGCCGCAGGTGCTTGAATGCAGCCTGGTGACCGGGGTCGATGCCGACTATCAACTGAAGGTCGTGGTGCCGGACATGGATCACTATCAGAAGCTGCTGCTGGGGCACCTGACCCGGATCGAAGGCGTGACCAGCGTGCGCTCGAGTTTTGTGCTGAATCAGGTACTCAACAGCACCGAGCTGCCGCTGACTCATTTGCGTAGCTGAAATCGACGAATGACTGCGGCACACCGACGCAGGTCAATGCTGCGTCGTTCGCCGCTGGCGTATACTCCCGGCCGCCCTTTCAGCCGCACAGCGCCGGAGATGCCCGATGGATCCAGCAGTATTTGAAGAGTGGATGATGACCGGCCTGGTCAGCATCCTGATCATTTTCATGGGTTTCATCGTCTGGGATCTGGCGAAGAAGTCCAAGGCCGGGCGCTTCGGCTCGTTCATTCTGTTCTTCGTGCTGGGCCTGGGCGTGGCCGCGTTCATCATCAAGAGTGTGGTGATCGGCCTGATCGAATCCGGCGCCTTATAAGCGCGCCGGCACTTCTTTCCACTGGCCCTGATCGAGCCCTTCGATCGTCCAGTCACCAATCCTGACCCGCACCAGCCGCAACGTCGGCAACCCTACCGCCGCCGTCATCCGCCGCACCTGGCGGTTGCGCCCTTCGCGAATCACCAGTTCCAGCCAGGTTGTCGGAATGGTCGCGCGAAAGCGTACCGGCGGATTGCGCGGCCACAGCTCAGGCTCATCCAGTTGCCGCGCTTCGGCGGGCAAGGTCATGCCGTCATTCAATTCGACACCGTCACGCAGGCGCTGCAACTGCTCGGCCGTCGGCACGCCTTCGACCTGCACCCAATAGGTTTTCGCCAGCTTGTGCTTGGGGTCGGCGATCCGCGCCTGCAACTGGCCGTCGTTGGTCAGCAACAGCAAACCTTCGCTGTCACGATCCAGCCGCCCGGCCGGGTAGATGCCCGGAACATCGATGTAATCCTTGAGCGTCGCCCGCCCTTCGCCGTCGCTGAACTGCGTCAGCACATCGAACGGTTTGTTGAAGAGAATCAGCTTCGGCTCGGCCGGTGGCGCCTTGGCGACACGGCGCGGGGCTGAAGAAACTGGCTTCGCGCCGGGACGGCGGGAAGGTGGACGTTGAGGACGGGACATGGCGAAAAGAACATCTAACGGTCAGGACTGCTAATGCTAGTAGCCCGACCGTTAAATGACCATCGACAAATCAGCGGAACGGCGGTTCGTCGAAGCTGCGCAGTTTGCGCGAGTGCAGCGAGTTGAGTTCGGTGCGCAGCAGGTCCACCGCTTCGATACCGATCTTCAAGTGCTGGCTGACCGCGCGCTCGTAGAACGCGTTGGCCGAACCCGGCAGCTTGATTTCACTGTGCAGCGGTTTGTCCGAAACACACAGCAACGTGCCGTACGGCACCCGCAGGCGATAACCCTGGGCGGCAATGGTGCCGCTTTCCATGTCCACCGCCACGGCGCGGGACAGGTTGATCAGCGGTCGCTCCTGGGCCCAGCGCAATTCCCAGTTACGGTCGTCGTAGGTCAGCACGGTGCCGGTGCGCAGGCGCTTCTTCAGCTCTTCGCCCTTCTCGCCGGTGATGTTGGCCGCTGCTTGTTGCAGTGCCAGTTGCACTTCGGCCAGGGCCGGGATCGGAATATTCGGCGGCACCACCCGGTCGAGAATCCCGTCGCGACGCATGTAAGCGTGAGCCAGCACATAGTCGCCGATGGTCTGCGACTGACGCAGGCCACCGCAGTGACCGATCATCAGCCAGCAATGCGGACGCAGCACCGCGAGGTGATCGGTGATGTTCTTGGCGTTGGACGGGCCGACGCCGATGTTCACCAGGGTCACGCCGTGGCCATCGCTGGCGATCAGGTGATAGGCCGGCATCTGGTAGCGGTGCCAGACCACACCGGCCGCAATCGCCGAGGCTTCGCCGTGATCCATGCCCTTTTCGATGATCACGTTGCCCGGCAGCACCATGCGCACGAAGCGCGGGTCGCGGCGCAGTTGCTCAAGGCCATGGACGATGAACTGGTCGACATAACGGTGGTAGTTGGTCAGCAGGATCCACGGCTGCACATGGCGCCAGTCGCTGCCGGTGTAGTGCACCAGACGACGCAGCGAGAAGTCGACGCGGGCCGCATCGAACAGTGCCAGCGGCAGTGGATCGGTGTTTTCCCAGTCATAGAGACCATCGGCGATGCCATCGGTGGCGGCGGACAGGTCGGTGCTCGGGAACACTCGCGCCAGTACGGCGGCGGTGACGCCGGAGCCGGCCAGTTCATCGCCCTGCTCGACCACGTAAGGGTACGGAATGTTCTGCTCGCTGACCCCGACTTCCACGGTCACGGTGAAGTCGTGCATCAGCGGCGTGAGCTGCTCCAGCAGGTATTTGCGAAACGCCGCCGGGTGGGTGACGGTCACGCTGTAGGTGCCCGGCAGCTGCACCTTGGCGTAGGCGCGGGTGGTCTGCGGGACTTCGCCCTGGCAGTGGTAGGTCAGACGCAGTTCGGGATAACGGAACAGGGCACGTTGCTCGGCGTCGGGCTCGACGCGGTCCTTGAGATAACGCTTGAGCGCCGAGTTCAGCGCCGTGGTGGCCCGCTCATGCAGCTCGGCCAGACGATCCACGGCTTGTTCGGCGGTTTGAACGACAATAAACGCTTCGGTCACGATCAGCTTCCTGTGTTCTGACTTGCAGAGCTTCATCTTGCCTGCATCGTGGCTTCACGGAAACAGTGGCGTTGTGGCTATTCATCAATCTGACAGGTACATAAGGGCCCTGTGGGAGCGGGCTTGCCCGCGAAGGCGTCAGCACAGCCAACATTGATGTTGAATGCACCGGCCCCTTCGCCAGCAAGCCCGCTCCCACAGGGTGTTTTAGAAACCTTGCGGCGTCGAACGGGCGACGATGGCTTCGACATCCAGCCCACGGGGCAACGCGCCGTAGACCCGACCGCCCCCGCTCAGGCGACTGGCAATAAACGCATCGCTGACCGCCGAATTCCCGGCCTCCAGCAACAGCTTCGCTTGCAACCCCAGAGCGATGTCTTCGGTCAGTTGCCGCGCACGGTATTGAATGTCGCTGGTGTCCTTGAACGACGCCTGCAACTGCTGGATATGCGCTGCAAGACGTTTGTCGCCATGGCCGTCGCCCAGTTCGTTGAACAGCACATCCAGCACACCCGGCTCTTTCGACAGTGCGCGCAACACATCGAGGCATTGCACGTTGCCGGAGCCTTCCCACGTCGAGTTCACCGGCGCTTCGCGGTACAGGCGCGGCAGAATGCTGTCTTCGACATACCCGGCGCCGCCCATGCATTCGGCCGCTTCGTTGATCATCCCCGGCGCGCGTTTGCAGATCCAGTACTTGCCCACCGCCGTCACCAGTCGGGCGAATTGCGCTTCATGGCGATCATTCAGATGATCCAGAGCCTTGCCCATACGCAGGCTCAACGCGAGCGCGGCTTCGCTTTCCAGCGCCAGATCGGCCAGCACGTTTTGCATCAGCGGTTGCTCGCTGAGCAATTTGCCGCCGACCTTGCGGTGGGCGCAGTGATGGCTGGCCTGGGTCAGGGCCTGACGCATCAGCGAGCTGGAACCGACCATGCAATCGAAGCGCGTCATGGCCACCATCTCGATGATGGTCGGCACGCCGCGCCCTTCTTCACCGACCATCCACGCCAGCGCGCCACGGAATTCCACTTCGCTGGACGCGTTGGACTGGTTGCCGAGTTTGTTTTTCAGGCGCTGGATGTAGAACTGATTGCGCGTGTCGTCCGGGCGATGGCGCGGCAGCAGGAAACAGGTCAGGCCCTTGTCGGTCTGCGCCAGCGTGAGGAACGCATCGCACATCGGCGCCGAACAGAACCACTTGTGACCCACCAGCTCATAAGCCTGACCCGGGCCGCTGGCCCCGACCGGATAAGCCTTGGTGGTATTGGCCCGCACATCGGTGCCGCCCTGTTTCTCGGTCATCGCCATGCCAATGGTCACGCCCGCCTTGTGGGCCATGCCGACATTGCGCGGGTCGTATTCGGTGGCGAGGATTTTCGGCAACCACTGTTCGGCCAGATCCGGCTGCAAGCGCATCGCGGGGACACTGGCGAAAGTCATGGTCAACGGGCAACCGCTGCCGGCCTCGGCCTGGCTGTGCAGATAGCTCATGGAGGCTCGGGCAACATGGGCACCATCCTGTGGATGGGCCCAGGGCAACGACGTCAGGCCATGTTCGATAGCCGTGCGCATTAGCTCGTGATACGCCGGGTGAAACTCCACCAGATCGATGCGATGACCGTAGCGGTCATGACTGGCGAACACCGGTTTGTTCTGGTTGGCGAGGAACCCGGCCTCCATCAGCGGCCCGCCGGCCAATGCGCCGTAGGCATCGATCCGCGACTCGGCCCAGCCGGCGCCGAACCGCCGCGACCACTCCTGCAACGGCAGGTCGATGCGGTACAGGTTGGTGCCGTCCAGCGACGGTGGCTGGTTGGTCACTTCGTGGGTTTCGGCGAACTGATGCAGGTTCATGACGGGGCTCCTTGATCGGCCAGAGCTTCAGTTAAGCACCGCCTCCGGACCGATCAAAGTGTCATATCGGCCTAAATGCCGGCGCTTTCACCCTGTCAGCAACTCAATACCCGCCGCTGCATCGCGACCTGCAAGTCTTCGAATTTCACCGGTTTGCTCAGGTAATCGATCGAGCCGGCGGAAGCGCAATGCTCTCGATCCGCCCCCAGCGCGATCACGAACACCGGCAGGTTGGCGCAACCCGGCAGGTCGTGGATCTGGCAACACAGCGACGCACCATCGAGCGGCGGTAACTGGCAATCGATCAGCACCGCATCGAACGCTTCGCGCTGCAGGCATTCGAGGGCTGCGGCACCGTGGTCGGCGGTGCGCACGCGGAAACCGAGCTTGAGCAACATCCCGCGCATCACCAATTGATTGACGCTGTTGTCGTCCACCAGCAACACGGTGCAGTCCTGCGGTGCGCGTATCGCATCGCGAACAAGCGCCGGCGCGGCTTCGACGGCGGGCAACTCGAACTCGACGTCCAGCTGGAAACGACTGCCGCGTCCCGGCTCGGAACGGTGCGTGAGTTTGCCGCCGAGCAATTCCACCAGTTGTCGGCAGATCGCCAGACCGACGCCCAGGCCGCCGTATTCGCGAGTCATGGAACCGTCGAGCTGGAAGAAGCGCTGATACAGCGTGGCTTCGCCCAGATCGGTAAAGCCGATGCCGGTGTCGATCACCGCAAAGGACAGCGCCAAGCGATTGTCCGTCGACGGTTTGCCAGTAACCCGCAAAGCGAGACCGCCGACGCGGGTGAACTTGATCGCGTTCTCCAGCAGGCATTCCAGGCATTGCGCGAGTTTGGCGCTGTCGCCATGCAGGCGGTCCGGCAGGGTCGGCAGCACGTCGACCTTGAAGTCCAGCGACTTGCTCGACGCATTGCCGTCGAACTGCACGCGCAGCGCCTCGACCACCGCCCGCAGGCTGAAACTGCCCGGCGTTGCCTTGAGCTTGCCGGCCTGCAATTCGGTCAGGGTCAGGATGCCGTTGACCATGCGCATCATGTCCCGGGCCGAACCGGCGGCGGTCTGCTGGTATTGCTCCAGTTCCGGGTCCAGTTCGACGGTCTGCATCAACTCGAGCGAGCCGATCACCCCGTTCATCGGCGTGCGCAGTTCGTGGGTCAGGGTCGCGAGGAACTCGTCCTTGAGCTTGTTGCTGTGGGCCAGTTGCTGGTTGAGCACTTCGAGTTTCTGGCCGGCGTCGAACAGAGTCTGCGCCTGTTGTTCACGCATCGCGTTGATGCGGTCGGCCAGCGCCAGCGACAGCAGCGCCACTTCGATGGCCGAGCCGATCTGGCTGGCGTACATGGTCAGGAACACGTTAGGCAGAAAACCCAGGACCATCATCGTGTTGACGATCCCGCCGAGCAGAAACGCCGACCAGGCGATGATGAAGTAGCGCGCCACGCGCAGACCGCGCCACCACGCGAGAATCCCGGCGGCGAAGATCACCACGGTAAAGGTCAGCGCCAGGGTAGTCGCCAGGCGTAAAGCCAGGGCGTAACTGGTCATCAGCGACAGACCGATAACCAGCGCGCCGAACACGATCAGGGCGATCAACAGCCGGTCGAGCCAGCGGCTGTGGTTTTTGGTCTGCAGGAAGCTGCGGGCGAACTGGCTGCCGAACAGACCTGCGCAACCAATGAAGAATGGCGTCGAGGCGTTGGTCCACCATGGATTGTCCGGCCAGAAATACTCGACCGCCGCGCCATTTACCGACAGCTGATAAAGGCCGAACGAGCCGATATAGAAGATGTAATAGAGGTAACTGGTGTCGCGCACGCTGAGGTAGATGAACAGGTTGTAGACCAGCATCCCCAGCAGTACTCCATAAATCAGGCCCAGCACATACAGGCGCACCGGTTGGTCTTCGAGGTACGCGGTGCTCGACCACAACGTCACCGGCGCCTGGATCGAGCCTTCACTGGACAACCGCAAGTAGACGGTCTGTTGCTGATCAGGCTTGAACGTGAGGTTGAACAGGTAGTTGTTCTGCCGGATCTCGCGACTGGCGAACGGCAACGCGTCCCCGGTCTGGCGCACCAGGCGATAGTCGCCGGCGGCATCGGGCAGATACAGATCGAGGTGATCGAGCGGCGGATAGGCCAGCTCCAGCAGCCAGGTACGCTGCGCCGCCGGATTGCTCGGACGATAATGCAGGTCGATCTTCAGCCAGAACGCCGAGCGCGAGTAACCGGCATTGAGCGTGGCTTTATCGTGTTTTTTGAATTGTCCGGCAGCGGCCTGCGCGCGGACGTCGGCAATGCTCGCCTGACCGCTCGGGTCTTCGAACACTTGCAGGGATCGACCCAGGGGGAGGCTCTGGGTGAACTCGTCGAACTCGACGGCGTTTGCCAGGAGGGGCAAACAGAACAGCAACATCAACAAATAGCGCATTGAAGCCCCAGCGTGGCTTGTCCGGTTGTGTCAGGAAGCCCCCCATTCCCTTTGAGATGACGTAAAACCGGTATTACCTGTTATTGGTTTGGATCCACTCTAGCATAGCCGTTGATGGCCATTGAGCACCATGGAAATTTTTCTGACAAAGGCTCTAGAACGGGCGTTTCAGAGCAAAACACCGAGCTAGAGCTGTTGGCTTGGTCAGATTGTTACAACCCTTGCGGATCCGGTTATCGAGGTTATCGGCCAAGCGCTGCGCCACAACACCCGAAAAACAGGTTTGGTGGTAAGCTCGCGCACCATGAATATCTACAGCTCCCGCCCCGTTGTCCTCTGTCTCTCCGGCCACGACCCCAGTGGTGGCGCCGGCCTGCAGGCAGATATCGAAGCCCTGCTCGCTCAGGGTTGCCATGCGGCTCCGGCCGTCACCGCCCTGACCGTGCAAGACACCGTCAACGTCACTGACTTTCGCGTCCTCGACCGTGAGTGGGTACTGGCCCAGGCCAATGCCGTGCTCAACGATTCCGAAGTCGCGGCAGTGAAACTGGGCATGCTCGGTTCCCTGGAAATGGTCGACACCGTTGTCGAACTGCTCCAGGCGCACCCGCACTTGCCGGTGGTCTGCGACCCGGTGCTGCGCGCCGGCGGCGGCGGACGCCTGGGCAAGGACGAAGTCGGCTACGCCATGCGCGAACGCCTGCTGCCGCTGTCGATCATCGCCACCCCCAACCTTCCCGAAGCCCGGATCCTCGCCGAACTGCCAGAAGGCACCGCGGACGAGTGTGCTGAAAAACTGTTGCCGTTCATCAAGAACCTGCTGATCACCGGCGGCCACGGCGACGAAACCGAAATCCACAATCGCCTGTACAGCCGTGACGGCCTGCGCGAAACCTTCAAGTGCCAGCGCCTGCCGGGCAGCTACCACGGCTCCGGCTGCACCCTGGCCAGCACCCTTGCCGGTCGACTGGCGCAGGGCGAAAACCTGGCCAGCGCCGTGCGTACCGCGCTGGATTACACCTGGCGCACCCTGCGCGATGCCGAACAGCTGGGCAAAGGCCAGTTCGTGCCGCGTCGCCTGCCGCTGGATTTCTGCTCGTAACGTCGTGAGGTCTGCCTGATGAAACTACGTGGCCTGTACGCCATTACCGACGGTCCATTGCTGGCGGGCAAGTTTCTGCCGTACGTGGAGGCGGCGCTGGAAGGCGGCGTCACTCTCCTGCAATACCGCGACAAGAGCAGCGACGAAGCCCGCCGTTTGCGTGAGGCCGTGGCCTTGCGTGATCTGTGTGAACGCTACAAGACCCAGTTGATCATCAACGATGACGCTGAACTGGCCGCACGCCTGAACGTCGGCGTACATCTGGGCCAGACCGACGGCCCGCTGTCGCCGACCCGCGCTCTGCTCGGCTCGAAAGCGATCATCGGATCGACCTGCCACGCGCAACTCGAACTGGCCGAACAGGCCGCCAAAGAAGGCGCGAGCTACGTCGCCTTCGGTCGCTTCTTCAATTCCAACACCAAGCCCGGCGCGCCGACCTGCAGCCTCGACCTGCTCGACGAGGCCAAACGCACTTTGCACCTGCCGATCTGCGCGATTGGCGGCATCACCCTCGACAACGCCGCGCCGCTGGTGGCCCACGGTGTCGATCTGCTGGCCGTGGTCCATGGCCTGTTCGGCGCCGACAGCACCGCCGAAGTGACCCGCCGCGCCCGCGCATTCAACGAATTACTAAAAGTCTGAGAGCCCGATCATGTCTCGTTCCGAAACCCTGTTTGCCAACGCCCAGAAACACATTCCCGGTGGCGTGAACTCGCCGGTTCGCGCGTTCAAGAGCGTCGGCGGCACGCCGCTGTTCTTCAAGCACGCCGAAGGCGCCTACGTCACCGACGAAGACAACAAGCGTTATGTGGATTACGTCGGTTCCTGGGGCCCGATGATCCTCGGCCACAGCCACCCGGACGTGCTGGACGCTGTGCGTAACCAGTTGCAGCACGGCCTGTCCTACGGCGCGCCGACCGCGATGGAAACCGAGATGGCCGACCTGGTCTGCTCGCTGGTGCCGTCGATGGAAATGGTGCGCATGGTCAGCTCCGGCACCGAAGCGACCATGAGCGCAATCCGTCTGGCCCGTGGTTTCACCGGCCGCGACAGCATCATCAAGTTCGAAGGCTGCTACCACGGTCACTCCGACAGCCTGCTGGTCAAGGCCGGTTCCGGTGCACTGACCCAGGGCGTACCAAGCTCGGCCGGTGTGCCGGCAGCATTCGCCAAACACACCCTGACCCTGCCGTTCAACGACATCGACGCCGTTGAAAAAATGCTCGCCGAAGTCGGCCAGGACGTCGCATGCATCATCGTCGAGCCGGTAGCCGGCAACATGAACTGCGTGCCGCCGGCGCCGGGCTTCCTCGAAGGCCTGCGCAGCCTGTGCGACAAGCACGGCGTGGTGTTGATTTTCGACGAAGTGATGACCGGTTTCCGCGTGGCCCTCGGCGGCGCCCAGGCTTACTACGGCGTGACCCCGGATCTGACCACCTTCGGCAAGATCATCGGTGGCGGCATGCCGGTCGGCTGCTTCGGCGGCAAGCGTTCGATCATGGAGCGCATCGCACCGCTGGGCCCGGTCTATCAGGCAGGCACCCTGTCGGGCAACCCGCTGGCGATGGCCGCCGGCCTGACCACCCTGCGTCTGATCAGCCGTCCGGGTTTCCACGCCGAGCTGACCGACTACACCACTCGCCTGCTCGACGGCCTGCAACAACGCGCTGACGCAGCGGGCATTCCGTTCGTGACCACCCAGGCCGGCGGCATGTTCGGTCTGTACTTCAGCGGCGCTGACGACATTGTTACTTTCGAAGATGTGATGGCCAGTGATGCAGCGCTGTTCGGTCGCTTCTTCCACCTGATGCTCGAAGGTGGCGTATACCTGGCACCGAGCGCATTCGAAGCCGGTTTCACCTCGATCGCCCATGGCGAAGCGGAACTGAAACTGACCCTCGACGCCGCCGAGCGCGCGTTCGCCAAACTGAAGTAATGGCTTGATCGCTGACGTTGGCCATTGCCAGCGTCAGCTTTCACCTACATTCCAGCGTTTTCTCCGACGCTTCTGCCAAAAATCTCCCGCAAACCGGGTGATATATTCCCCACACAGCAGAAAATCGAGTAAAGACTTTGTAAGGTGGCCCCTGCTTATTTCATAATGCGCGCTTATTGGATCCCTCGACGGGTCCGCGCGCCCTTCAGAGGTAAGTCGATTCCCATGAACCGCACCGGCCGCACCCTTACCTTGGGCTGCCTGTTGCTCCTTCAGCCGCTGCTCGCACATGCACAAGCAGGCGGCAACTCGTTGTTGATCCCGGCGATGGGTCGCTGCACCCTCAATACTCAGCCGCAAGATGTCACGCAGGCCCTCGCCGCCTGCCAAAAGGCAGCGGATGAAGGGGATGCGCAAGCGCAATACGAGTTGGGTGAGTTCTACTACGACGGCAAGAATGCGCCGCGCGACCTCAATCAAGCCCTGAGCTATTTCGAGAAGGCCTCGCTGCAAGGCCACGCCCAGGCGCAATTCAAGCTCGGCACCATGTTCTTCCACGGCGAAGGCGTGCAGGCCAACAACATTCAGGCTTACATCGTGCTGAAGATGGCCGCAGTCAACGGCGCCGAAGACGCGCTCGACACCGCCGACGAAGTGTCTGAAAAAATGTCCCGCGAAGACCTGGAAACCGCAACCCAGGTGCTCGGGCAAATTTTCCGCAAATACCTGATGGAACTGCAGAGCGCCGACGGGCGCACACCGTTCTCGCCCCTGCCGTAGCTTCTGTCGTAGCGCCTTTTCCCGCCCCGCTTACTTCTCGGGCATCGGTACCGGGAACGGCATGACATTGCCAACACCGCCACGGGCTTCGCTGATTTTCGGCGTGCCGAGGCGTTCCACTTCGTCGATGCGCACGATCGAATGCATCGGCACAAAGCTGCGCACCACGCCTTCGAACTGTGCCTTGAGCTTCTCTTCGCTCGGGTCGACGACCACCTGGGTGCGCTCGCCAAAGACGAACTCTTCCACTTCCAGGAAGCCCCACAGATCACTTTGATAGATCTGCTTGGCGTACATTTCGAACACCTGGCCCTGGTTGAGGAAAATCACCTTGTAGATTGGAGCTTCGCGTTTGGTCATGGCGGGCGGACAACACATCGGGGTAAAAATGAGGGCGCGAACTATAGCATAGCCACCGGACGCGCAACGGTAGGAACCTGGGGACATGTTCCCTATAATGCGCGGTTCTTTGAACCACGTGACGACCCTATTCCATGGCCAAGAAGCTTTACATCGAAACCCACGGTTGCCAGATGAACGAGTACGACAGCTCGCGCATGGTCGATCTGCTGGGCGAACACCAGGCCCTGGAAGTCACGGCGCGGGCAGAAGACGCCGACGTGATTCTGCTCAATACCTGTTCGATCCGCGAACGCGCCCAGGACCGGGTGTATTCCCAGCTCGGCCGCTGGCGCGAACTGAAACTGGCCAACCCGGAGATGGTCATCGCCGTCGGCGGTTGCGTGGCCAGCCAGGAGGGCGCGGCGATCCGTGATCGCGCCCCGTACGTTGACGTGGTGTTCGGCCCGCAGACCCTGCACCGGCTGCCGGAAATGATCGACGCCGCGCGCATCAGCAAGCTGCCGCAAGTGGACGTCTCGTTCCCGGAAATCGAAAAGTTCGACCACCTGCCCGAGCCGCGCATCGATGGCCCGAGCGCTTACGTGTCGGTGATGGAAGGCTGCAGCAAGTACTGCACGTTCTGCGTGGTGCCTTACACCCGCGGCGAAGAGGTCAGCCGGCCGTTCGACGACGTGATCGCCGAGATCATCCACCTGGCCGAGAACGGCGTGCGTGAAGTGACCCTGCTGGGGCAGAACGTCAACGGCTATCGCGGCCTGACCCATGACGGTCGCCTGGCGGATCTGGCCGAACTGATCCGCGTTGTCGCGGCGGTCGATGGCATCGACCGCATCCGCTACACCACGTCGCATCCACTGGAGTTCTCCGACAGTCTGATCCAGGCCCACGCCGAAGTGCCGGAACTGGTGAAGCACCTGCACTTGCCGGTGCAGTCCGGTTCGGACCGGATCCTGGCGGCCATGAAACGCAACCACACGGCGCTGGAGTACAAATCCAAACTGCGCAAACTGCGCGCGGCGGTGCCGGGTATCTGCATCAGCTCGGACTTCATCGTCGGCTTCCCGGGGGAAACCGAGAAAGATTTCGAACAGACCATGAAGCTGATTGCCGATGTCGGCTTCGACTTTTCCTACTCGTTCGTCTACAGCCAGCGTCCGGGCACCCCGGCGGCCGACCTGGCCGACGACACCCCGGAAGAACTGAAGAAAGAACGCCTGAACGCCTTGCAGCACCGTTTGAATCAGCAAGGCTTCGAGATCAGCCGACAAATGGTCGGTTCAGTCCAGCGGATTCTAGTGACCGATTATTCGAAGAAAGACCCTGGCGAGCTGCAAGGGCGCACCGAGAATAACCGTATCGTCAACTTCCGCTGCGATAATCCGACCCTGATCGGCCAGTTCGCCGACGTGCATATCGACGCGGCACAACCGCACTCGCTGCGCGGCTCGCTGATCCAGTAACACCGCAAGGAGACCGCGCCAGAGGGCTGAATCGGGGCCAGGCTTTTTAAGAGCTTTCGCACCCACGCCACTGGCGTTATCCTTGATTTCATCCCAATTGCCCCAGGGCGGCTAAATACGACCTTGAACGCACCCATAGAACCTCATCGTTTCATCCTCGAGCCTTTTGAGGCTCGCCGCTTCGCCAATCTGTGCGGGCAGTTCGACGAACACCTGCGCCTGATCGAACAGCGCCTGGCCATCGAGATCCGCAACCGCGGCAATCAGTTCGAGCTGATCGGCGAACCCAAGCACACCACTTCCGCGGAAAACCTGATTCGCCGCCTGTACCGGGAAACCAAGGGTTCAGAGCTGTCGCCGGATACGGTTCACCTGTTCCTCCAGGAATCGGCCGTCGAGCAACTGGACAACCACGCCCCCGCTGAAGCCTCCGTCGCCCTGCGCACCAAGAAAGGCATGATTCGCCCACGCGGCTTGAATCAGTTGCGCTACGTGAAGGAAATCCTCGGCAACGACATCAACTTCGGCATCGGCCCGGCCGGTACCGGCAAGACCTATCTGGCCGTGGCCTGCGCCGTTGATGCGCTGGAACGCGAGCAGATCCGTCGCATTCTGCTGGTGCGTCCGGCGGTCGAAGCGGGTGAAAAACTCGGCTTCCTGCCCGGCGACCTCTCGCAAAAGATCGACCCGTACCTGCGCCCGCTCTACGACGCGCTCTATGAAATGCTCGGCTTCGAATACGTGGCCAAGCTGATCGAACGTCAGGTAATCGAAGTCGCACCGCTGGCCTACATGCGTGGTCGCACGCTGAACAACAGTTTCATCATTCTCGACGAAAGCCAGAACACCACCGTCGAGCAGATGAAGATGTTCCTGACCCGGATCGGTTTCGGCTCAACCGCCGTAATCACCGGCGACATCACTCAGGTCGACCTGCCGCGTGGCACCAAGTCCGGACTTCATCACGTCATCGAAGTCCTGAAGGATGTGCCGGGTATCAGCTTCACCCACTTCCAGCCCAAAGACGTGGTGCGCCACCCGCTGGTGCAACGCATCGTCGAAGCCTACGAGCGCTTCGAAACGCGCCTGGCCGATGAAGCGCCAAAGGACACTCGCCACGATGCTTGAGCTTGACCTGCAAATCGCGACCGAAGCGTCTGCGCCGACCGAAGCCGAATTCCGCCAATGGTGCGAACTGGCCCTGCGCCAGCGTACCGCCGATTCGGAAATGACCATTCGTCTGGTCGACGAAGAAGAAGGCCGCGAACTGAATCACACCTGGCGCCACAAGGATTACGCGACCAACGTCCTGTCCTTTCCCGCCGAAGTGCCCGACGAGTTTCTCGACATTCCATTGCTGGGCGATCTGGTGATCTGCGTGGCCGTGGTTGAGCGTGAAGCGGCCGAACAGGGCAAGGAACTAAAGGCCCACTGGGCACATCTGGTCATTCACGGCTGCTTGCATCTGCTTGGTTACGACCATATAGATGACGAGGAAGCCGAGGAAATGGAAGCACTGGAACGCGAGTTGCTTGCCGAATTGGGTTATCCCGATCCATACGCGGACGACGAAACCGAAACATCCCCTATCGTTACAACAAAGGATTCAGAGTAATCGCTATGAGCGAAGATCGATCGAGCAACGGGCAGAAGTCCTGGCTGGGTAAACTGACCCAGGCTTTTGCCCACGAGCCGAAGAACCGCCAGGAGCTGCTGGAGCTGCTGCGCGATGCACATCAGAACAAACTGCTGGACAGCGAAGCGCTGGCCATCGTCGAAGGCGCCATCCAGGTGGCTGACCTGCAGGTTCGCGACATCATGGTGCCGCGCTCGCAGATGATCAGCATCAAGGCGACCCAGACACCCCGCGAATTTCTCCCTGCCGTGGTCGACTCGGCCCACTCGCGCTACCCGGTCATCGGCGAAAGCCATGACGACGTGATGGGCGTGCTGCTGGCCAAGGATCTGCTGCCGCTGATCCTCAAGGAGAACGGCGACAGCTTTAACATCAAGGACCTGCTGCGCCCGGCCACGTTCGTGCCGGAGTCCAAGCGTCTGAACGTGTTGCTGCGTGAATTCCGCGCCAACCACAACCACATGGCCATCGTCATCGACGAATACGGCGGTGTGGCGGGTCTGGTGACCATCGAAGACGTGCTCGAGCAAATCGTCGGCGACATCGAAGACGAGCACGACGTCGAAGAAGACAGCTACATCAAGCCGCTGCCCAGCGGTGATTTCCTGATCAAGGCCCTGACGCCGATCGAGAACTTCAACGAGTTCTTCGACAGCGAATTCTCCGACGACGAGTTCGACACCGTCGGCGGGCTGGTGATGAGCGCGTTCGGGCACTTGCCAAAACGCAACGAAATCACTGAAATCGGCGCTTATCGTTTCCGCATCCTGAACGCCGACAGCCGTCGGATTCATCTGCTGCGACTCACGCCAATCGCCCGGTAACCATTAAGGATAGAAATGCGCTGGACAACCCGCCCCGGCTGGCCCGGTAACCTGCTGGCCGTGGCGGCCGGTGCAATCACCACCTTCGCTCTCGCGCCGTTCGATCTCTGGCCGCTGGCCCTGCTGGCGGTCGGCCTGTTCTATGCCGGCCTGCGCGAGCTGAGCCCGCGCCAGGCGCTGGGTCGCGGCTGGTGCTTCGGTTTCGGCCTGTTCGGCGCCGGCACCAGCTGGATCTACTACAGCATCCACCACTTCGGCGGCGCTTCGGTGCTGCTGGCCGGGTTCCTGATGCTGATTTTCACGGCGGCCATTGCCTGGTTCTTCGCCCTGCCTGCCTGGCTGTGGGCGCGCTGGCTGCGTCGCAACGAGGCGCCGCTGGCCGATGCCCTGGCCTTTGCGGCGTTGTGGGTTGGTCAGGAAGCGTTTCGTGGCTGGTTCCTCACCGGTTTCCCGTGGCTGTATTCCGGTTACAGCCAGCTGGATGGCCCGCTGGCCGGGCTCGCGCCGGTGGGCGGCATGTGGCTGGTGTCGTTCGTCCTGGCGCTGACCGCCGCGCTGATCTACAACGCACCACGCCTGTTGCAGACCGGTCGCAAAGGCTTTATCGCCGCAGGCCTGGTATTGCTGATCGGTCCATGGGTAGCGGGTATCGCGCTGAAGGGCCACGCCTGGACCAGTCCGTCCGGCGCACCGCTGACCGTTGCCGCCATCCAAGGCAACGTCGAACAAAGCATGAAATGGGACCCGGCGCAGCTCAACGCGCAACTGGCGCTGTACCGTGACCTGAGTTTCCGTTCGAAACCGGTGGATCTGCTGATCTGGCCGGAAACCGCCGTCCCGGTGCTCAAGGAGTCCGCCGAGGGTTACCTGAACATGATGGGCACCTTCGCCGCCGAGCGTAAATCGGCACTGATCACGGGTGTGCCGATCCGCCAGACAGTGCGTCACGAAAAACGCTTCTTCAACGGCATTACCGTGGTCGGCGAAGGCGACGGCACCTATCTGAAGCAGAAACTGGTGCCGTTCGGCGAATACGTTCCGTTGCAGGACCTGTTGCGCGGGCTGATCGCGTTCTTCGATCTGCCGATGTCCGACTTCGCCCGTGGTCCTGCGGATCAGCCGCTATTGCAGGCCAAGGGTTATCAGATTGCGCCGTTCATCTGCTACGAAGTGGTGTACCCGGAGTTCGCTGCAAGTCTGGCGGCACACAGCGATCTGCTGCTGACCATCAGCAATGACACCTGGTTCGGCACCTCCATCGGCCCGCTGCAACACCTGCAGATGGCACAGATGCGTGCGCTTGAAGCAGGGCGCTGGATGATTCGTGCGACCAACAACGGCGTGACCGGCCTGATCAACCCGTTCGGGCAGATCACCGAGCGCATTCCGCAGTTCGAACAAGGCGTGCTCTACGGTGAAGTGGTGCCGATGCACAACCTGACGCCGTATCTGCAGTGGCGCTCGTGGCCGTTGATCATCCTCTGCGTAGTGCTGTTTGGCTGGGCGCTGATGACCAACCGGATGTCCAAGACCCTCTGAAAACCTGCTCACTCCCGCGTTCTGCGCGGGAGTGATCAATCGGCGCTGTCATCCCCTCGGTAGAACAGCGAATAACCGATCTGCCCCACCGCCTCGTTCAACAACTGCCCGCTCTGCCAGATCGACTTGAACTCCGGCAGCCAGCCGCCGAACGGCCGGGCATTGTCGGTGCCAAGAAAACCGACCGGTGCCGGCACCACTTCGAATCCAGCCTGTTGATAACTCCACACCGCACGCGGCATGTGCCAGGCCTGGGTCACCAGCACGATGCGTTTGACGCCTTCCGGCAGCAGCATCTTGGCGCTGAAGGCAGCGTTTTCCCAGGTGGTGCGGCTCTCCCCTTCCTGCCAACGCACGGTCACACCGAAATCATCGCGTAACGAATCGGCCATCAACTTGGCTTCAGTCGGCGGTGTACCGTAATGCAGGCCGCCGCTGGTCAGAATCGGCAACCCCGAGGCCTTGGCCAGCCGCGCTGCATAACGCTGTCGCTCAAGTCCGACACCGGTTGGCTGATCGTCGCCCCAGGCCAGATCTCCGCGCTCGCGACCTGAGCCCAGCACCACAATCGCATCAGCGCGTTGCGCAAGGCTTGTCCATGAGTCCCGGGCCAGCGGCGGCTCGCGTTCCAGGGCCTTGGCGCCCCATTGCACGACCACCGGCAGGCTCATCAGCAGGAAGCCGCCAAAACCCAGAACGAAGCACAGCCCGGCCAGTCGCGGCCGCGAACGTCGCAACCACCAGGCGGCGAGCAACAGCAGCAAAAGAAGGCCGGGCGGCAACAGAAGTTGTTTAATGAAATAACGAAAAGGCATCGAGCATCTCCAGAGATGCCCGAAGCCTAAGTGGGTTGATACGACGCGACAACCAGTAGGGTCGGATCCCGTTGAAAAAGATCCGTTTTTTGACCTGCCATGCGTTTACTTGGCCTGCAGGGTTCGTACTTTTACGGTCTCTCTGCCCGGTGCCTTGTCCTTGAGCCAGATGACCTTGGCCGAATGGGCTGCATCGAGTTGCTTCACTGCCTGTGACAGGTATCCGTGGGTTTCACGCTCACTGCGATCCAGATAAGCCTTGACCAGATTGAACTCGGCGGGGCTCAAGCCACGCAATTCCAGCTCCAGGGGGCGCTCGTCGCGCAGCCGTCCAGCGGTTTTTGCCGCGTCCAGGGCCATTCCCAGACGATCGATCAACCGCTCGTACAACTCGGGTTTGGTTATGTTTCTTTGCTGTGACTCCACCATCCCTCACCTCATTGAAGATAAGACTCACTCCCCAGTTAGAGCTTAGCTTCGCTGCACAAACCGGCTGCACGCCGCGACCAACGGCCCTCGCCGCGATTTCAACGGGTCAAACGGCTGCAATCAGGGTTTCCCTAGGCCAAGCGCGGTCATGTATGCTACGGCGCTTCCTGTAACTCCACTTCCAGCCCGTCCGGCCCGCTCCGGATGTCGCATTGAAGAGGATTAGGCCACCCCTATCCAGTACAAAAGTAGCCATGCACGAACAATATCAGCCCCGTGAAATCGAAGCCGCCGCCCAGTCGTTCTGGGACGAGCAAAAGTCCTTTGAAGTCAGTGAACAGCCAGGCAAGGAGACTTACTACTGCCTGTCGATGTTCCCTTACCCCAGCGGCAAGCTACACATGGGGCACGTGCGCAACTACACCATCGGCGACGTGATCTCCCGCTACCAGCGCATGCTCGGCAAGAACGTTCTGCAACCGATGGGCTGGGACGCCTTCGGCATGCCGGCGGAAAACGCCGCGATGAAGAACAACGTGGCCCCCGCCAAGTGGACCTACGAAAACATCGCCTACATGAAATCCCAGCTGCGCAGCCTGGGCCTGGCGGTGGACTGGTCCCGCGAAGTCACCACCTGCAAGCCTGATTACTACCGTTGGGAGCAGTGGCTGTTCACCCGCCTGTTCGAAAAAGGCGTGATCTACCGCAAGAACGGGACCGTGAACTGGGACCCGATCGACCAGACCGTTCTGGCCAACGAACAGGTGATCGACGGTCGCGGCTGGCGTTCCGGCGCGCTGATCGAAAAGCGCGAAATCCCGATGTACTACTTCAAGATCACCGCTTATGCGGATGAGTTGCTGGAGAGTCTCGACGAACTGACCGGCTGGCCGGAACAGGTCAAGACCATGCAGCGCAACTGGATCGGCAAGTCCCGCGGGATGGAAGTGCAGTTCCCGTACAACGTCGATTCGATCGGTGAAAGCGGCACCCTGAAAGTCTTCACCACCCGTCCGGACACCCTGATGGGCGCAACCTATGTTGCGGTGGCCGCCGAGCACCACCTGGCCGCTCTCGCCGCGAAGAACAACCCTGAGCTGCAAGCGTTCATCGCCGAATGCAAGGGCGGCAGCGTCGCCGAAGCCGACGTCGCCACTCAAGAGAAGAAAGGCCTGCCGACCGGCCTGTTCGTCGAGCACCCGCTGACCGGTGAAAAACTGCCGGTGTGGGTCGCCAACTATGTGCTGATGCACTACGGCGATGGCGCGGTCATGGCTGTGCCGGCTCACGACGAGCGCGACTTCGAGTTCGCTCACAAGTACAACCTGCCGGTCAAATCCGTGGTTCGCACCAGCTCCGGTGAAACCAACCCGGCTCCGTGGCAGGACGCCTACGGCGAGCACGGCACGCTGATCAACTCCGGCGAGTTCGACGGCCTGGACTTCGCTGGCGCCTTCGACGCCATGGAAGTCGCGCTGATCAAGAAAAACCTTGGCGCCTCGCGCACCCAGTTCCGTCTGCGCGACTGGGGCATCAGCCGTCAGCGTTACTGGGGCTGCCCGATCCCGATCATCCACTGCGATGCCTGCGGTGACGTGCCGGTGCCGGAAGACCAGTTGCCTGTCGTACTGCCGGAAGACGTGGTGCCGGACGGCGCCGGTTCGCCGTTGGCGCGCATGCCCGAGTTTTACGAATGCAGCTGCCCGAAATGCGGCCAGCCTGCCAAGCGTGAAACCGACACCATGGACACCTTCGTCGAGTCGTCCTGGTACTACGCCCGTTACGCCTCGCCGCACTTCGAAGGCGGCCTGGTGGAAAAATCCGCAGCCGACCACTGGTTGCCGGTGGATCAGTACATCGGCGGTATCGAACACGCCATTCTTCACCTGCTGTACGCGCGCTTCTTCCACAAGCTGATGCGCGACGAAGGTCTGGTGAGTTCCAACGAGCCGTTCAAGAACCTGCTGACCCAGGGCATGGTGGTCGCCGAGACCTACTATCGTCGTGAAGCCAACGGCGCCTACACCTGGTTCAACCCGGCGGACGTGGAACTCGAACGCGACAGCAAGGCCAAGGTCATCAGTGCCAAACTGAAATCCGACGGCCTGCCGGTGGAAATCGGCGGCACCGAGAAGATGGCCAAGTCGAAGAACAACGGCGTCGACCCGCAATCGATGATCGATCAGTTCGGCGCCGACACCTGCCGCCTGTTCATGATGTTCGCTTCGCCACCTGACATGAGCGCTGAATGGTCCGACTCCGGCGTGGAAGGCTCGCACCGCTTCCTCAAGCGCGTCTGGCGTCTGGCTCAGGCCCACGTCACCCAGGGCCTGCCGGGCAAACTGGACATCGCCGGCCTGAATGACGAGCAGAAAGTCGTTCGTCGTGCGATCCACCAGGCGATCAAGCAGGCCAGCCATGACGTCGGCCAGAACCACAAATTCAACACCGCCATCGCCCAGGTGATGACGCTGATGAACGTGCTGGAGAAAGCCGCCCAAGCCACCGAGCAGGACCGCGCGCTGATCCACGAAGGCCTTGAGGCCGTGACCCTGCTGCTGGCACCGATCACACCGCACATCAGCCATGAACTGTGGAATCGCCTGGGCCACGCCGATCCGGTGATCGACGCCGGCTGGCCAGTGCTGGACGAAAGCGCGCTGGTGCAGGACAGCCTGACCCTGGTCATTCAGGTCAACGGCAAACTGCGCGGCCAGATCGAAATGCCGGCCGCCGCGACCCGTGAAGAAGTCGAAGCCGCTGCTCGTGCCAACGAAAACGTGCTGCGCTTCGTCGACGGCCTGACTATTCGCAAAGTGATCGTAGTGCCCGGGAAACTGGTCAATATCGTCGCCAGCTAATTGGATCGGACGCCGGGTCTGCCTGGCGTCCAGTAAAACCTTTCGGGCCGCAGGGTCGGCCCACATGGTTTCAAGGGGAGCAACACAATGATCAAACGCAATCTGCTGGTGATGGGCCTCGCAGTCCTGTTGAGCGCCTGCGGTTTCCAGCTGCGCGGCACCGGCACCACCGAACTGGCGATCAAGGAGCTCGATCTGAGCGCCCGCAACGCCTACGGCGAAACCGTGACGCAACTGCGCCAGGTGCTGGAGGCCAGCGGCGTCAGGATCGTTTCCGGCGCACCGTACAAGCTTTATCTGGCCGATGAGCAGGAAAACCAGCGCATCCTCAGCTACGCCGGTGCCGGTCGTACTGGCGAATACCAGGTGACCACCGTGCTCAATTACGACATCCGTGGCGAAAAAGACCTGCTGCTCAAAAGCGACAAGCTTGAAGTGCAGAAAGTGTTCATCCACGACGGCAACAACCTGGTGGGTTCCGACCAGGAAGCCAACGATGCCCGTGCCGAAACACGCCGTGAACTGGTACAGCGCATGATGCTGCGCCTGCAGCAACTGACGCCGGCCCAGCTGGATGCCCTGCAGCAGACCGCCAACGCCCGGGCCAAGGCAGAAGCCGACGCCCTGGAAGCGGCGCAGAAGGCTGAAGCGGAAACCCCGCGTCAGTCGCCGCTCGAACTGCCGCAGCAGTAAGACGCCCGGGGCGCTCAGGCGCCCCGTTCGCCCTCTCTTATGAAGCTCGCTCCCGCCCAACTCGGCAAACACCTGCAAGGCGCCCTTGCGCCGGTCTACATCATCAGCGGCGATGACCCGCTGCTGTGCCAGGAAGCTGCCGACGCCATTCGTTCCGCTGCCCGTCAGCAAGGTTTCGACGAACGCCAGGTGTTCGCCGCCGACGCCAATTTCGATTGGGGTACGTTGCTGCTGGCCGGCGCCAGCATGTCGCTGTTCGCTGAAAAGCGCCTGCTGGAACTGCGCCTGCCTTCCGGCAAGCCCGGTGACAAGGGTGCTGCGGCACTGATCGAATACTGCTCACGCCCCGCCGAAGACACGGTGTTGCTGATCAGCTTGCCCAAGCTGGACGGCAGCGCGCAGAAGACCAAGTGGGGCAAGGCGCTGGTCGAAGGTCAGCAGACCCAGTTCATCCAGATCTGGCCGGTGGACGCAAACCAGTTGCCGAGCTGGATTCGTCAGCGACTGTCCCAGGCCGGTCTTTCGGCCAGTCAGGACGCGGTGGAGCTGATTGCTGCGCGGGTCGAAGGCAATTTGCTTGCCGCCGCGCAGGAGATCGAGAAGCTCAAGCTGATGGCCGAAGGCGGACAGATCACTGTCGAAACCGTACAGGCGGCCGTGGCCGACAGTGCGCGTTTTGACGTGTTCGGCCTGACCGACGCGGTCCTCAACGGCGAACCGGCTCACGCGCTGCGCATGCTCGAAGGGCTGCGCGGTGAAGGTGTCGAGCCGCCGGTGATCCTCTGGGCTCTGGCTCGGGAACTGCGTCTGTTGGCCAATATCTCGCTGCAGTACAGTCAGGGAACGCCGCTGGACAAGTGCTTCAGTCAGGCGAAACCGCCGGTCTGGGACAAACGCAAACCGCTGATGAGCAAGGCCCTGCAACGCTACTCGGCACAGCGCTGGGCGCAGTTGTTGCTCGAAGCCCAGCGCATCGATGCGCAGATCAAGGGCCAGGCGGCCGGTTCGCCGTGGATGAGCCTGAGCCGTTTGGCGCTGTTAATGGCGGGTCAGCGTCTGACGTTACCTGCCGAATGAAACCCGGGATCGCACACTGCGATCCCGTTTTTTTTTGCCCAGACCATTTCCTACAGAACATCGCGCCTTCAGTCCTATAGACAGACGCTCGACATCGGCAGATCATTTGCCGCGCAAAACCCACTCACTCGCGAGAACCCTCATGAGCAAAAAGCCATCGAAACATGGCCACAACAAGGCCAAATCCATCGTCGCCCAACCCCTGTTCCGCAGCCGCCAGGAACGACCAACCAAGGGCAAAGGCAGCTACCGCCGCGAAGCCTTCCAGTCTGACAGCTGGGAGGCTTCTTACTTTCTGGCCGCTTGAAGCGCAGCACCCCTTCCTCATGTTAAGGTCTGCACCTGATTCGTATCCCCTGGACCTGTGCATGCCCCTCAGCCTTTCCCGTCGTTGGCCCGTTCGCCAACTGATCGCTGCCACAAGTTTCATACTGCTTGTCGCCTGCGCGGAGAAACCCACCGCCGCCGACGCGCAACCGCTTCAGGCTGCTCCCGTTGCCACGGCCCCTGCGGTCATCCCGCCGGTAGTGCCGTCCGGTGACGACCTCGACCTGCAACCGACCCAGACTTTCGCCGAGTGGCAGGCAGGTTTCCGCAAGGACGCCCTGGCCGCCGGTATTCGCCCCGACGTGTTTGACCGCGCCTTTGCCAACGTGAGCTTCGATGCCAGCGTGATCCGCGCCGACCGTAGCCAGCCGGAGTTCGCCCGCCCGGTGTGGGAATACCTGGACGGTGCCCTGTCGCCGCTGCGGGTGCGCAAAGGCCAGGCGCTGATCAACCAGTACGCCGATATCCTGCAACGCATCGAGCAACGTTACGGCGTCGACCGCCAGGCGCTGGTATCGGTGTGGGGGATGGAAAGCAATTTCGGCCAGTTCCAGGGCACCAAGTCGGTGATCAACTCCCTGGCGACCCTGGCCTATGAAGGTCGCCGCCCGGCCTTTGCTCACGCGCAACTGATCGCGGCGCTGCAGATCCTGCAACAGGGCGACATCACGCCGGAGAAAATGCTCGGTTCCTGGGCCGGTGCAATGGGCCAGACCCAGTTCATCCCGACCACTTATAACACCCACGCGGTGGATTTCGACGGTGACGGGCGCCGAGACATCTGGGGCAGCCCGGCTGACGCTCTGGCCTCGACTGCGCACTACCTGCAAAGCTCCGGCTGGCAACGTGGCCAACCGTGGGGCTTCGAAGTGCAGCTGCCGAGCGGTTTCAACTACACCCTGGCAGATGGCGCGATTCGCAAGAGCGTCGCCGAATGGCGGCAACTGGGCGTGATTCTGCCCAACGGCGGCCAGGCCCCTGCCGGCTCCGAGCAACTGTCGGCCGCCCTGCTGTTGCCGGCCGGCTATCGTGGCCCGGCGTTCCTGATCCTCGACAACTTCCGGGCGATCCTCAAGTACAACAACTCGTCGTCCTATGCCCTGGCGGTAAGCCTGTTGTCCGAGCGCTTCAACGGTGCCGGCCTGATCAACGGCACCTGGCCGAAGGATGATCTGCCGCTGAGCCGTACCGAACGCATCGAGTTGCAGAACCTGCTGACCGCGCGCAACTACGACGCGGGCACCGCAGACGGCATCATCGGTGCCAATACGCGCAAGGCGATCCGCAGTGCACAACAGTCATTCGGCTGGCCGGCGGATGGCTACCCGACGCACAAGCTGCTCGAAAGCCTGCGTAACCAATAAAAAAACGCCGCCTGAAGAGGCGGCGTTTTTTTTGCGGCTCGGTCAGCGAATCACCACATCCTGCTCCAGCATCAACTCCTTCTTCCCTGCATCCAGTCGAACCAGCGCGCCCAACGGCAGCGTCAGGTTCGGATCACAGTGCCCGCTGCGCCAGCCCGACAACACCGGAATCCGCAACGGCTCGAAGGTCTGCTTGAGCAGGCGATTCAGCGCATCGACATCCACCCCCGCGATATCCCCGACCAACACGCCACGCAATCGGGCCAGCTTGCCGGCCAGACGCATCTGGGTCAGCAAGCGGTCGATCCGATACAGCGGCTCATTGACGTCCTCGATGAGCAGGATCACCCCTTCGACATCGATTTCGTAAGGCGTGCCCAGCGTCGAGGCGATCATCGCCAGATTGCCGCCCAGCAAACGCCCGTGAGCGATGCCGGGCTCAACCGTGGTCAGTGGATAAGCCACTGGATGACTCAGCACACTGCCGGCCTTCAATTGACCGCGCAGCATGGCGAAGAACGACGTCACCGTCGGCGGCTCCTTGTCCCCCAGCAGGTCGGCGTTCAACAGTGGCCCGTGAAAGGTCACGAACCCGGCGTAGCGACTGATGGCCAGGTGCAACGCGGTGATGTCGCTGTAGCCGACGAACGGCTTGGCATGGCGCGCCAGCAGATCGTAGTCGATTTGATCCAGCAGGCGCGGCGTACCGTAACCGCCACGCAGACAGATGATTGCGTCAACCTCGGGATCAGTGAACGCCGCGTGCAGATCATTGAGCCGCACCTCGTCGCTGCCGGCCAGATAGCCATCCTTCTCATAGACACCAGGAAACACCCGCAAACCGTAACCCCGGGCGCGCATCCATTGAACAGCCTTTTCGGTATCCAGCGCACCGGGACCGGCGGGCGCAATGACGCCTATCAGCCCTTCCGACGGCAGCGCCGGCACAGGCTTGTGCGGAAAAAGGGTGTGGGTCGGTCGAACGGTCATCCATGGATCTCCCTGTGTGAAGTCATGCACACACAGTAGTCAGGAACGGCGACAAACAGAAGAGGTCCGGCTGCGCCGCAGATTGCAGGAAAAGTCAGTAACGAGTGTAGGCCGGACAAAAAAATGCCCGCCGGGCGGTAAACCCCGGCGGGCATTTTCTCATTCAGCGCTGAATCAGGAACCGAGCAGCTCGGCCTTGACCAGTTTCGCCTGCTCGTCGGCGTGGTACGACGAACGCACCAGCGGGCCGGACGCGACGTTCTTGAAGCCCATCTTGTAACCTTCCTCGGCGAACCAGGCGAAGGTGTCCGGGTGCACGAAACGCTGCACCGGCAAGTGGCTGCGGGACGGTTGCAGGTACTGGCCCAGGGTCAGCATGTCGATGTCGTGTTCGCGCATACGCTTCATGACTTCGATGACTTCGTCGTCGGTCTCGCCCAGACCCAGCATCAGGCCGGACTTGGTCGGAATGTGCGGCATCATCTGCTTGAAGCGTTGCAGCAGGGTCAGCGACCACTGGTAGTCCGAACCCGGACGCGCAGCCTTGTACAGGCGCGGTACGGTTTCCAGGTTGTGGTTGAACACATCCGGCGGCTCGGCGGCGGTGATTTCCAGGGCGATGTCCATGCGGCCACGGTAGTCCGGGACCAGGGTCTCGAGCTGCACGTTCGGAGACAGTTTGCGGATTTCGCGGATGCAGTCGGCAAAGTGCTGGGCACCGCCGTCACGCAGGTCGTCGCGGTCAACCGAGGTGATCACCACATACTTGAGTTTCAGGTCGGCGATGGCGATGGCCAGGCTTTCCGGCTCGTTGACGTCCAGTGGTTTCGGACGACCGTGGCCGACGTCGCAGAACGGACAGCGACGGGTGCAGATGTCGCCCATGATCATGAAGGTGGCAGTGCCGCCGGAGAAGCACTCGCCCAGGTTAGGGCAGGACGCTTCTTCGCAGACGCTGTGCAGCTTGTGCTTGCGCAGCAGGCTCTTGATGCGCTCGACTTCCGGCGAAACCGGGATGCGCACGCGGATCCAGTCGGGTTTCTTCGGCAGTTCGGTGGTCGGAATGATCTTTACCGGAATGCGTGCAACCTTCTCGGCGCCGCGCAGCTTGACGCCGGCTTCAACCTTGGGACGCGGGGCCGGGCGCTCGGTCACGTCGAGCGTCGGGATCATGGTTTGCACTGCATCAGTAGTCATATCAGTCGATTCCGCCCGTCAGGGTCGTCTGCTCAGCATAGTCGAGGTGTTTGACGAGCTGCGCGCGCAGCCGGGCACTTACCTCGGCAAATTCAATCGATCCTGCGTGATCGCTCAGCTGGGTCATCGCCAGCCCGGCATAGCCGCAGGGATTAATCCGTCGAAACGGTTCCAGGTTCATATCCACGTTCAGGGCCAGGCCATGAAAGGAACAACCGTGGCGAATCCGCAAACCCAGAGAAGCGATTTTCGCTCCGTCGACATAGACGCCGGGAGCATCTGGCTTGGCCACAGCGGTGACGCCGTAGCTGGCCAGCAGTTCGATCAGGCACCGCTCCATGCGTGTGACCAGGTCGCGTACGCCAAAACCCAGTTTGCGCACATCCAGCAACAGGTACGCCACCAATTGGCCGGGGCCATGGTAAGTCACCTGCCCGCCGCGGTCGACCTGAACCACCGGGATATCTCCCGGCAGCAACAGATGTTCGGCCTTGCCGGCCTGACCCTGAGTGAACACCGGCGGGTGTTCGACGAGCCAGATTTCGTCGGCGGCATCACTGCCGCGTTCGTTGGTAAAGCGTTGCATGGCATGCCAGACCGGCTCGTAAGCCATCTGGCCAAGTTCGCGAAAGCCCAGCGTGCCCGGCATCACAACACCATGTGTACGAAGCCGGTCGCCCGCAGTTCGCTGTTGATGTTGTACAGCTGATCCTGGTCGGTCGCGACGATGTGCAACTGGATGGTGGTGTACTTGCCGTTGCTGCTTTGACGCTCGTCGACACGCTCATCATTGATCTTTGCGTGTTTCTTGACGATGTCGATGATCTTGTCTTTGTTGCCGACGCCCGTATCGCTGATCACCTTAACCGGATAATCAACCTGCGGAAATTCGATCTTTGGCGCCTTTACTTCGGTATCGGTCATGGCGTAACGGCCTCGTAAGCGTAAGCCCGGTAACGAACAAGGCCCCGCTCCGGAAGGGAACGGGGCCATGCGGGTCAACTCGTATCAGTTGAACAAGCCGTAGAAGAATAGACGGATGCTATCCCACATGCGGCGGAAGATACCACCCTCCTCGACAGCGTCCAGGGCGATCAAGTCGGCGCTGTGCACCACCTTGTCGTCCAGTTTCACTTCGACTTTACCGATCACGTCGCCCTTGGCGATTGGCGCGGTCAGTTGCGGGTTCATGGTCATGCTGGCAGCGAGCTTCTTCAGCTGGCCTTTCGGCAAGGTCATGGTCAGGTCTTCAGCCAGGCCGGCCTTGACTTGGCTGGTGGTGCCTTTCCACACCGGGGCCTGAGCCAGTTCGGTGCCCTTCTGATAGAAGGTCTGGGTTTCGAAGAAACGGAAACCGTAGGTCAGCAGTTTCTGGGTTTCGGCAGCACGAGCCACTTCGCTGTTGGTGCCGAACACCACGGCAATCAGGCGCATGCCGTCACGTACGGCCGAGGACACCATGCAGTAGCCGGCTTCGTCGGTGTGACCGGTTTTCAGACCGTCGACGGTCTTGTCGCGCCACAGCAGCAGGTTGCGGTTCGGTTGCTTGATGCCGTTCCAGAAGAACTCTTTCTGCGAGTAGATCGCGTAGTGAGCCGGGTCTTCGTGGATGATCGCGCGCGCCAGGATCGCCATGTCGTGAGCCGACGAGTAGTGCTCTGGGTTCGGCAGACCGGTCGGGTTCATGAAGTGGGTATTGGTCATGCCCAGATCGGCGACAGTCTTGTTCATCAGGTCGGCGAAGGCATCTTCGCTGCCGGCGATGTGCTCGGCCACCGCGACGCTGGCGTCGTTGCCGGACTGGATGATGATGCCGTGCAGCAGGTCGCTGACGGTCACTTGCGAGCCGACCTTGATGAACATCCGCGAACCGCCGGTACGCCAGGCGTTTTCGCTGACGGTCACCGGATCGTTTTCACCGATTTGGCCACGACGGATTTCCAGCGTGGCAATGTACGCGGTCATCAGTTTGGTCAGGCTGGCCGGTGGCAGACGCTGGTCACCGTTGTTCTCCACCAGCACGTTGCCGCTGCTGGCGTCCATGAGCACGTAGGCCTTGGCGGCCAGTTGTGGTGGCGACGGCATCATCTCGGCCGCGAAGGCGGCAGGCGAGAGGAGCAGCGGGACTAGCAGACACAGGCGTTTGGCAAAGGTGGTGATGTTCATCCGTCTCTCGAAATCGCTAATGGAAACTGCCCTTGCAGGCAAAATTAATCAGATGACTTTCTAACGAGTCATCGCGTGTTCAGTTGCTCACTCCAGTCACCCTTTGCCGGGCTTTTGTTCTTCGACGAGCCAACAACCTGATTCACCCCCCAATCGCTGGCGAACCGTCAATCAAGTGCTACGTATTACTTACTCGGTGACCACACTTGGCGAACCAAGGTTGGCCAGGCGCACGCTGTTCTGCACCTGGGCAATTTCACCCGGCGAACCGATCGGTCCCAGGCGTACCCGGTGCAGGGTCTGCTGATTGCGCACGATCGAGCTGATGAACACCGGAGCGCTCACCATCCCGCTGAGCTTCGACCTCAGGAGTTCTGCAGCGTCCGGGTTGGCGAACGCGCCCACCTGCAGATACTGGCCAGACGCTGGTGCAGAAGCGTTTTTTTTTGCGCCGATCTGTACAGGTACAGTGTCGGAGGCATGCTGTTGCGGCGGTGGAGTCCACTGCTCGATGGTACCGGCCGAGGCCGTGATCACCGGCGCAGTATTCTGCGCGACTTGCGGCTCGTTGAGCATCAGAGGCGCCGGACGGCCTTTCGCGGCCCACCATTGTTGCGGGTCGATACCCTCGACCTTGACCCGCGCGGTGCCGATTTCGGCATAACCGAGCTTTTTGGCTGCGGCGTAAGACAGGTCGATGATCCGGTCCGAATAGAACGGCCCACGGTCGTTGACCCGCAGGATCACGCTCTTGTTGTTGTCCAGGTTGGTCACCCGAACGTAACTTGGCAGCGGTAAGGTCTTGTGGGCGGCACTCATGCCGTACAGGTCATAGACCTCGCCATTGGCGGTGTTCTGACCGTGGAACTTGGTGCCGTACCAGGATGCGGTGCCCGAGGCCACGTAGGTCTTGGATTCCTGCAATGGAAAGTAGGTCTTGCCCAGTACGGTGTACGGGTTGGCCTTGTACGGGCCGGTGTGCAGGGTCGGCGTGGCATCCGGAATACGCGACACATCGACGTCCCACCATGGCGCGCCGTCTTTGTGGGCCCGGTTGATGTCCAGACCCGGCTGGGTACGAACGGTGTTCGAGGCGTATTTCTGGGTCGGCGCCCGGCTGGTCGAGCAACTGGCGACCAGCACCGCCAACGCAGCGAATGCCACCAGCTTCAGGGGTTTGTTGATAGGCAATGCCTGCATTACTTGACGCCCCGTGCTTTTACCAGCTCTTCAGACAGTTGATGTACAGCCATGGCGTACATCACGCTGCGGTTATAACGCGTGATCGCGTAGAAATTCTTCAGGCCCATCCAGTATTCCGGGCCATTGTCGCCTTCCAGGCGAAATGCAGTAACCGGCATATCATCGCGCAGCGCATCATGACTTGACCAGCCCAGCGCTCGCAACTCCCCGACGGTTTTCGTCGGTTCGATGCCCGTGGTCAGGCCTTCATCCACCTGCTCGCCGCGCACATCCGCACGACTGACCACCGGTTCGCCGGCCACCCAGCCGTGACGCTTGAAGTAGCTGGCGACACTGCCGATCGCATCATCCGGGTTGTTCCAGATATTGATGTGGCCATCGCCGTCGAAATCCACCGCATAGGCGCGAAAACTGCTCGGCATGAACTGCGGCAGGCCCATCGCCCCGGCGTAGGAACCCTTGAGGGTCAGTGGGTCGACCTGTTCTTCGCGAGCCAGCAGCAGGAACTCACGCAGTTCCTTGCGGAAAAATTCGGCACGGGGAGGATAGTCGAAACCCAGCGTGGACAAGGCATCGATCACCCGGTAATTACCGGTATTACGTCCGAAAAAGGTCTCGACGCCGATGATCGACACGATCACCTGTGCCGGAACGCCGTATTCCTGCTCGGCGCGGGCCAGTACCGCCTCGTGCTGGCGCCAGAAGTCCACACCACGGGCGATGCGCGCATCGGTGATGAACATCGGCCGGTATTCTTTCCACTGCTTGACCCGTTCGGCGGGTTTGGAAATCGCGTCGAGAATCGCCTGCTTGCGCTGGGCCTCGCGGAACACCGCCATCAGTTGCTCGCCGGCGAAACCGTAGTCGCGGGTCATTTCACCGACGAATTCGGCCACCTGGGGCGAGCCTTCGTAATCGCCGGCCAGCACTTCCTGCGCGCTGCCAAGGATGCCTACCAGGCCGAGCCACGGTGCGTATCGTGTCGCCCAGTCACGCATTACTTGCATTGAACTCTTCACCTTATTCAAACCTGTGCGATCCACTTGCGATGCGTATGGATCGACATCAAAACCCCAAACGCTGACAGCAGCGTCACCAGCGAAGTTCCGCCGTAGCTAATGAACGGCAACGGCACCCCCACCACCGGCAACAGGCCACTGACCATACCGATGTTGACGAAAACATAAACAAAAAACGTCATGGTCAAGGCGCCGGCGAGCAATTTGCCGAACAGCGTCTGCGCCTGGGCGGTAATCACCAGGCCGCGACCGATCAGCAGCAGATAAATCAGCAACAACGCGCAAATGCCCACCAGCCCGAACTCTTCGCCCAGCACCGCAATAATGAAGTCGGTGTGGCTTTCCGGCAGGAAGTCCAAGTGCGACTGGGTGCCCAACAGCCAGCCCTTGCCGAACACACCGCCGGAACCGATGGCGGCCTTCGACTGAATGATGTTCCAGCCCGTGCCCAGCGGATCGCTTTCCGGGTCGAGGAAGGTCAGGATCCGTTGCTTCTGGTAGTCGTGCATGATGAAGAACCACATGGCGATCGCCACGGGTACGGCGGCGGCCAGCACGCTGAGGATCCAGCGCCAGCGCAATCCGCCCATGAACAGCACGAACGCGCCGCCGGCCAGAATCAGCAGCGACGTGCCCAGATCCGGCTGACGCACGATCAGAATGAACGGCACGCCGATCAACATCAGGCTGATCCCGACATGCTTGAGCTGCGGCGGCAACGTGCGCTTGGACAGGTACCAGGCGATGGTCGCCGGCATCAGGATCTTCATGAATTCCGACGGCTGGAAGCGGATCACCCCGGGAATATTGATCCAGCGGGTCGCGCCCATGGCGTTGTGGCCCATGATGTCCACCACCATCAGCAGCACCACCCCGACCACGTAACCGAGCGGCACCCAGCGGGCCATGAACCTCGGCTCGAACTGGGCGATGACGATCATCGACACCAGACCGATGCCGAAAGACGTGGCCTGTTTGGCCAGCAGGTCCCAGCTCTTGCCGCTGGCCGAATACAGCACGAACAGGCTGCCGGCGGCGAGGATCAGCAGCAGGACCAGCAAGGGTCCGTCGATATGCAGGCGTTGCAACAGCGTCGCGCGGCGACGCATCACATCCTCGCTGGAGAGCATGCGATCGAAATTATTCTTCACGGGCCGTAGCCTCCGCACTGATTGGGCTGGCGTATTCGGCCTTCAAGCGTCCGTCCTGATCCAGCAGCCAGGCGTCCATCACCTGACGCACCACGGGCGCAGCGACGCCAGAACCGGACTCACCGTTCTCGACCATCACCGACACCACGATTTTCGGGTTGTCGGCCGGTGCAAAACCGACGAACAGGGCGTGGTCGCGGTGGCGTTCCTGCACCTTGGAGCGGTCGTATTTCTCGCCTTGCTTGATCGCGACCACCTGGGCCGTACCCGACTTGCCGGCGATCCGGTATTGCGCGCCGATCGATGCCTTGCGCGCCGTACCCCGGGCACCGTGCATCACCTGCTGCATGCCGTGGTTGACCTTGGTCCAGTCCGACGGATCACGCAGGACGATGTCCGGCATCGGGTTCTCATCCTTGGGTTTCTCGCCCTCGATGGTCTTGGCCAGGTGCGGACGGTTCCACACCCCTTTGTTGGCCACCAGCGCGGTGGCCTGGGCCAGCTGCAGCGGGGTCGACTGCATGTAGCCCTGGCCGATCCCGAGAATCAGGGTCTCGCCCGGGAACCACGCCTGCTTGCGGGTCGCACGTTTCCATTCGCGGGATGGCATCAGGCCGGGGGATTCTTCGAACATGTCCAGCGAGACCTTCTGGCCGATGCCGAACTTGTTCATGTAGGCCGACAACCGGTCGATGCCGAGCTTGTGCGCCAGGTCATAGAAGTAGGTGTCGTTGGACCGCATGATCGCCGTGTCGAGGTCGACGAAGCCGTCCCCGGTGCGGTTCCAGTTGCGATATTTGTGGTCATAGTTGGGCAGCATGTAGTAACCCGGGTCGAACACCCGGCTCGACGCCGTCACCACACCGGCGTCCAGACCGGCAATCGCCACCGCCGGCTTGATCGTCGAGCCCGGCGGGTACAGACCTCGCAACACGCGGTTGAACAGCGGCCGGTCGATGGAATCGCGCAGCTCGGCGTAAGCCTTGAAGCTGATACCGGTGACGAACAGATTCGGGTCGAAACTCGGCTGACTGACCATCGCCAGCACCTCACCAGTACTCGGGTTCAGCGCCACCACCGCACCGCGTCGCCCGCCCAGTGCGGCTTCGGCGGCTTCCTGCAATTTGATGTCGAGGCTCAGGACGATGTCCTTGCCCGGTACCGGATCGGTACGCTTGAGTACCCGCAGCACCCGGCCCCGGGCGTTGGTCTCGACCTCTTCGTAACCCACCTGCCCGTGCAACTCGGCTTCGTAGAAGCGCTCGATGCCGGTCTTGCCGATGTGGTGGGTGCCGCTGTAGTTGACCGGATCGAGGGTCTTCAGCTCTTTCTCGTTGATCCGCCCCATGTACCCCACCGAGTGCGCAAAATGCGCGCCCTGCGGGTAGTGACGCACCAATTGCGCGACCACTTCCACGCCCGGCAGGCGGAACTGGTTCACCGCGATCCGGGCGATCTGCTCTTCGGTCAGCTCGAACAGAATCGGCACCGGCTCGAACGGCCGACGCCCCTGACGCATGCGCTTTTCGAAGATCACCCGGTCTTCCGGCGTCAGCTCCAGCACTTCGACGATCACGTCGAGCACCTGCTGCCAGTCGCCGGAGCGCTCGCGGGTCATGCTCAGGCTGAAGCTCGGACGGTTATCCGCCACCACCACGCCGTTGCGGTCGTAAATCAGGCCACGAGTCGGCGGGATCGGCTGGACATGGACGCGGTTGTTTTCCGAGAGGGTCGAGTGGTACTCGTACTGGATCACCTGCAGGAAATACAGCCGGGCAATCAGCACACAGATCAGCAGCACCACCGCAATGGCCCCGAACACGACGCGGCTACGCACCAGGCGGGCGTCTTTTTCGTGGTCCTTGATGCGGATCGGCTGGGACATGAGGGCAGGATTACTTGTGGTAAGGGTGGCCGGACAACACGGTCCAGGCACGATACAACTGCTCGCCGATGAGGATGCGCACCAACGGGTGCGGCAGCGTCAACGGCGACAACGACCAGCGCTGGTCGGCGCGGGCACAGACTTCCGGCGCCAGCCCTTCCGGGCCGCCGACCATGAAGTTGACCGTGCGCGAGTCCAGCCGCCAACGGTCGAGTTCGACCGCCAGCTGCTCGGTGCTCCAGGGCTTGCCGTGCACTTCGAGGGTGACGATCCGCTCGTTGTGCCCGACCTTGGCCAGCATGGCTTCGCCTTCCTGACGGATGAAGCGGGCCACGTCGGCATTCTTGCCACGGGTATTGAGCGGAATTTCCACCAGTTCCAGCGCCAGTTCGGACGGAAGACGCTTGGCATATTCATGCCAGCCCTCTTCCACCCACTTGGGCATGCGTGAACCGACGGCGATCAGTCGCAGTCGCACAGCGCTTCCCTTACAGCTGGTCTTTGTTGAGCTTGGTGAAGTGCTCGTGGGTATTTTCCGGGCTGTGGTGCTTGGCGTCTGCCGCACGGCTTTGCTCGGCACCGGCCCACAGGCGCTCCAGGTCGTAGAACTGACGGGCCGAGGCGGTCATCATGTGCACGATCACCAGGTCCAGGTCCAGCAGCACCCAGTCGCTGTCGCCCTTGCCTTCTTCGCCCAGCGGCTTGGCGCCCTGCTTTTTCACTTCTTCGCGAACCTTGTCCAGCATCGCGTTGATCTGACGGTTGGAAGTACCGGTGGCGATGATCATGTAGTCAGTGATGCTCTGCTTATCGCGCACATCGATGATCTGGATGTCCTGGGCCTTGACGTCTTCCAGGGCGGCCACGGCCACCTTGACCAGTTCGTCGCCTTTCAGCGGCTCGTTGGTGTTGGCGACTTCCGGCAGCGGAGCGCTCTTGAACGTGCCTTTGCGCTTTACTTTGGTTTGGTCTTTGTCAGTCATATAAAACTCGTTTTGCTCATGTATTCGGCGGCTCGTTCCACGATGATCGTGTTACTCGAGCACGCCTTGTTCAGTTCGACGCACGGTACAGACCGTGCGCATCGATGTAGGCCAGGACCGCGTCGGGCACCAGGAAACGTACCGACTTACCGCTGGCCAGCAGTTGACGGATCTGGGTGGCAGAGACCGCGAGCGGTGTCTGCCAGACGAATGCAATCTGTCCGCTCGGCCCTTTCAGGGCCAGCGGGTCGCTCACCGAACGCGCTGCCAGCAGGTTGCGCAAGGCATCCGGCGGTTCGCTGTCGGCGTCCGGGCGCTGTAGCACCAGGATGTGGCAATGCTGGAGCAACTCTTCCCAGCGATGCCAAGTGGGCAGGCCGCAAAATGCGTCCCAGCCCAAAAGCAGAAAAACCTGGGTCTCGGCGGCCAGTTCAGCTCGCAGCGACTCCAGGGTATCGATGGTCCAGGACGGTTTGTCCCGCTGCAATTCGCGGGCGTCCACCACCAGCGGCGGCACACCGGCCACCGCACATTCAACCATTGCCAGCCGATCCTGCGCCGACACCTGCGGGGTATCGCGATGGGGCGGCCGGGCGCTGGGCATCATGCGCAGCTCATCGAGCGCCAGCGCATCGGCGACTTCCAGCGCGCCGCGCAAATGGCCGACATGTACCGGATCGAAGGTTCCGCCCAGAACGCCAATGCGTCGGGGGCGAGACTTCCTGCCGGATTTCGGCGCTTTCGAGTCGAGGTCGGACAAGTCAGACCGTCGCCTGGCCGCGCAACTGGCCATCACCGACCACGACGTATTTCTCGCAGGTCAGTCCTTCGAGGCCCACCGGGCCACGGGCGTGCAGCTTATCAGTAGAAATGCCGATCTCGGCACCCAATCCGTATTCGAATCCATCGGCGAAGCAGGTCGGGGTGTTGATCATCACCGATGCCGAGTCGACTTCAGCCACGAACTGCCGGGTGTCGGCGAGGTTTTCGCTGACGATCGAATCGGTGTGGTGCGAACCGAAATGGTTGATGTGCTCGATAGCCTGGTCCAGGCCGTCGACCACGCGGATCGACAGGATCGGCGCCAGATACTCGGTGCTCCAGTCTTCTTCAGTCGCCGCGACCACCTCGATGATCGCCCGGGTGCGCTCGCAACCACGCAGCTCGACGCCTTTTTCGCGGAACTGTCTGGCCATCGACGGCAGGAAATCCTTCGCAACACTTTGATCGACCAGCAGTGTCTCCATCGCGCCGCAGATGCCATAACGATAGGTCTTGGCATTGAAGGCGATGCGCTGGGCCTTCGGCAGGTCGGCGTGTTCGCTGACATAGACGTGGCAGATGCCGTCCAGGTGCTTGATCACCGGCACCCGGGCGTCACGGCTGATGCGCTCGATCAGGCCACGGCCACCGCGCGGCACGATCACATCGACGTACTCGGGCATGGCGATCAGGGCGCCAACCGCGGCGCGGTCGGTAGTTTCCACCACTTGCACCACGGCGGCCGGCAGTTCGGCTTCGGCCAGGCCACGCTGGATGCAGGCGGCAATCGCGCGGTTGGAATGAATTGCCTCGGAACCGCCACGCAGGATGGTCGCGTTACCGGACTTCAGGCACAGGCTCGCGGCGTCGATGGTCACGTTCGGACGGGATTCGTAGATGATCCCGATCACGCCCAGCGGCACGCGCATCTTGCCAACCTGAATGCCCGACGGACGGAAGCTCATGTCGCGGATCGCGCCGACCGGGTCCGGCAGGGCCGCCACCTGCCGCAGACCGACGATCATCCCGTCGATGCGGGCCGGGGTCAGTTCCAGGCGCTCCAGCAGTGCAGGCTCCAGACCGTTGGCGCGGCCGGCGGCCAGATCTTGTTCATTGGCTGCCGCAAGCTCGGCGCGGGCGGCGTCCAGAGCATTGGCGGCAGCCAGCAGGGCGCGGTTTTTCTGCGCGGTGCTGGCACGGCCGATGACCCGGGAAGCTTCGCGGGCGGCGCGACCCAATCGGGTCATGTAGTCAAGAACGGACTCAGTCATGGTCTGCTGGGGTCTTGGCAAAGAGGAAAGCGGCAGATTATAGCTGTCGCGTCCCGGGACTAACAGCGGTGACGGGCGGATGGTCGAAATGGACGGCGATTTGCCGATGTTCAGCCGTAATTAAGGCTCGGATTGTTATCATCACGACCTCTTTCGCCTGGATAAACACCGTTTGCCATGTCCAACCTGACCGTTCGCGCCCGCGCCGAGCGCCTGCCGCTGGGCCTTCCGGACGCTTTTTTCGACCGTGACGCCCAGGTCCTGGCTCGCGATCTGCTGGGCAAAGTCATCCGTCACCGGGTCGGCGACCTGTGGCTCAGCGCCCGGATCATCGAAACCGAAGCGTATTACTGCGAAGAAAAAGGCAGCCATGCCTCCCTCGGCTACACGGAAAAGCGTAAGGCTTTGTTTCTGGATGGCGGCCACATCTATATGTACTACGCCCGTGGCGGCGATTCGTTGAACTTCAGCGCCCAAGGGCCTGGCAATGCGGTGCTGATCAAATCGGCCTATCCGTGGGTCGACGAGATCAGCGGCCCGGCCAGTCTGGCGCAGATGCTGCTGAACAATCCCGATGCACAGGGTCGCCCGCGACCGTCGCAAAAGCTCTGCGCCGGGCAAACGCTGCTGTGCAAAGCACTGGGGCTGAAGGTGCCGGTGTGGGACGCCAAGCGATTTGACCACGAAATCCTGCTGGTGGAAGACACCGCCCCCGCGCCGGGCCACATCATCCAGACCACCCGCCTGGGCATCCCCCATGGGCGCGACGAGCACTTGATGTATCGATTTGTCGATGCGGCCTACGCCCAGTGGTGCACCCGGAACCCGCTGCGCCGGGGTCAGGTCGAAGGACGCGATTATTTTCTGCTGTGAACTTCCCCTCTGCGCTACGCCGAACAGGGACATCAATGAAATGGAGTGTGTTGTATGGGCCCATGGCTCGATAGCGTGACCGGGTGGCTGGCCGCCAATCCGCAATGGCTGGCTGCTGCGGTGTTCGTCGTGGCCTTTGTCGAATGCCTGGCGATTGCCGGGATCATTGTTCCCGGCACGGTGTTGCTGTTCGCCGTGGCGGCACTTGCCGGCAGCGGCGCGCTGTCGTTGAGCGAGACCCTGTTGCTGGGCTTTCTCGGCGGGATCCTCGGCGACTTGGTGTCGTATTTCCTTGGTCGGCACTTCCACCAGAACATCCGGCGCCTACCCGGACTGCGCCATCACCCGGAATGGATGGCCGGCGCGGAGACCTATTTCCAGCGCTACGGTATTGCCAGTCTGCTGGTCGGGCGTTTCATTGGTCCGCTGAGGCCGATGCTGCCGATGGTCGCCGGGATGTGCGACATGCCCTTCCCGCGCTTCGTTGCAGTGAGTCTGCTGGCCGCAGCAGGCTGGAGCATCGCCTACCTGCTGCCAGGCTGGGCCACCGGGGCCGCGATTCGTCTGCCATTGCCGGAAGGTTTCTGGCTGCAGGCCGGGATCGTCGCCGCCAGCATTGCGGTGATGGTCGGCCTGAGCGCCAACAGCAGCCTGCGCCGTCATCGCCGGGCGACGATCTGGATCAGCAGCATGAGCCTGTTGATTCTGATCGCGCTGTTCATCGGTTACCCCTACCTGACCGCGCTCGATCAGGGCGTCATGACCCTCGTGCAGGAACACCGCAGCGCGTTGCTCGACGAGGTTGCAGTGGTCTTCACCCTGATCGGCGAATTCCGCAACATGTTGGTGTTCAGCATTTTGCTGACCGGCCTGTTGCTGCTGTGCCGCCAGTGGCGCCAGGCGATCTTCGCCGGCAGTACCCTGCTCGTCACCGCGCTGGCCAACACCGGCACAAAACTGTTTTTCGCCCGAGTGCGCCCGGAGGTGCTGACCGACCCGATCACCAGTTACAGCATGCCCAGCGGCCATGCGTCCGGTTCGTTCGCGCTGTTCCTGACCCTCGCCGTGCTGGCCGGACGCGGGCAACCGCCAAGACTGCGCCTGACCTGGCTGTTGATCGGCTGCATTCCGGCGCTGGCGATCGCGCTGTCGCGGGTGTATCTGGGGGCGCACTGGCCGACGGATGTCCTGGCCGGCGCCATGCTCGCCGCCTGTGTCTGCGCAGCGAGCCTGTGGCTGATTCAGCGCCAGTCCCCCCTTGAAGCAATGCCGCAGAAAGTCTGGTGGCTGGTGCTGCCGGCGCTGGTCGCCTTGTTCGGTTTCTTTGTACTGCGGCATCTGCCACACACCTTGTTGCGATATGCCTACTGAGCCCGCGCTCAACGCTCATCGGTGCATCCGGCGCCGATGAGCGTCATCAAACATTTGGCAAAGCAAATGCTCATGAACAAGTCCGTGCCCCATGCCACATTCCGGCTGCAGCACCACAAACGGACTTGTGAAAAGAGCAATGACTTTGATGAATCAACCGAATGATCTTTCCCGGACTGACCGACCGTCAGCTCCGATCAAAATATCCGACCTGAACATCCACCCGGAACCGCCCCTTCAGCCCTCGGGCCAAAAACCCGGGCTTGCAGATCTCGACACCCTGTTCGGCCCTCTGCGCATCGGAGAATTCAGCGTCAGCCGCCAGACGCTCCAGGCCTTGGGCGGCCGAATCGACGGGGGCCCCCTCTCGGCGGCCAACACCTACTTTTCCGAGCCTGACCAAGCGTTCATCGATGCACTGGAATTCGATACGGCCCAGATCGAACAGCGCATGAGATCCGTCCCCTCACCGGAAAACGCTCAGATCCCGCCCCTGCTGTACGAAATCGTCACTCAGCGCTCCCCCGACGCCCCACCGCTCATGCGAGAGAAATCCACGGGCGAATTCGCTGAGGCCATGAACAAGATCAACCACCTGCTGAACGCCACCCAACGCCTGGACATTCGTCGAAATCCGATGCCCGTGCATTTGCCGGACTGGGTCGATAAAACCAAAAGCCGGACCATGACCAGCATGGGCGTCGGGATGCAGGCATACGGACTCTACAGCGCTTACATAGGCGCCATCGACGCGCTGAAGAAAGGTGACACGGCTGAAGCGCTGATCAACGTTGGCGGAGGACTCTCGGAAATCACTTCACTGGGGGTCGAATACGCCCTGAGCAAGTCCGGCGAACATATGATCCGCCAGGGCTCCATGGCCTTCGAACAATTCGGCAAGACCTCCATGGGCAAGTGGCTGTGTCGCGGAGCCGGGCTGATCGCCAGCGTGCTGACGTTGCCCTTCGATATCTATACCGCCATCAAGTCCTTCAACGATGCGGCCAAAGCTCAGGGTAAGGAAGCTCAGGATCTGTACGTCACCGGCGGATTGAGCGTATTCAGTGGCGCGTTGTCCCTGGCCCTTGGCTGCGCAGCACTGGCAGGATTCCAGGCGGCGGGTCCGGTGGGTATTGCCGCCGCCGCAATCATGATTGTCGGGGCGAAAATCTATGGCGCCGTCCGGGCGGTCGACGACATTGACGACTACATCGAACTGACCGTGAACGAGCGCTGGCGTGCCGGTTGGTTCGCATTCACCGGTCAGGATCACGACAAGGCGCTGATGGATCGCTACCTGATTGCCAAGACCACCGCCGACTATGCCAAAGCCTTGAAGACCCGCAGCCTCGCCTGGCTCGACAATGAATTCAAAGAAAGCGTCGACGTAATCGTCAATGGCCGGTTCGAGGTCCGGCTGCAGCCCACTCGCCTCTATTACTACGAGTGGAACAAGGGCGAGTCGCCGTACAAGACCGAAAACCTGCCGGTCATCGTTGATACCAATGACGTCTACGATGCGAGGGATGGCCTGCCGACATCGGACTCCATTCTTTCCAAAGCCAGAAGCGATTCGACCAAGGGCGTGTTCTGGAACCTCGGCGGCGGCCAGGACGCTGTGCAGGGTGTGCAGAATAAAGCCAACTTTTTCAGCTATGGCACCGGCAGAAAAGTGCTACATGGCGGCGACAAGGGTGACTCCTTTATTTTTCAGTCGGCGTCCGAAGCTCTTTCATACGATCCGATCAAGGCAAGCGAACTGTCGGGAGGAGACGGTATCGATCTGCTATGGCTCCAAGGCACGCACAGGCATCTGGATCACCTCCCCGACCCGCCGCGTCACCTCGGCTATGACATCGACCTGAAAAACGGCAAGTTGTCGTTGCGACCCGTGGACCCGAAACTCGAGCCGGTGCTGCACTCGACACTCAGATCCATCGAAAAGGTCGAAACGCTCGCCGGCGCGGCCAATCGCGTGACCGGCTCCGATCAGGCGGACATCATCGCCGCCAATGGCAAGGACCGCGTCGATGCCGGGGCCGGGGACGACCAGATTTCCGTGCGCGGCCTGCATGTCACGGTCAATGGCGGCCCTGGCAGCGATACCTATCAGCTCGACCCGATGAGCCACCATGTTTCCATCAGCGAAGATGGCCAGGAGCCCAGCAAGGTCTATCTGGGCGTACCGCTCGAAGCCATCCAGCGCTGGTACATCCGCAATGACGCACTGGTCATCGAATCACTGCGCGACGACGACGTGCGCTCGCCACGACGGGAACTGACTCTCGAAGCGGTGTACCGGACCATCGACGACAAGCGCTCGTTGCATAATGACAAATGGACGTTCATCACCCAGGACGGTTACCACCTGCAACCGCAATGGCCTGCCGAAATCACGCACCTGAACGATCTGTCGGTAAGTGTCAGCATTCTGACAGCCGGCCTCGCCAAGGCTTCGCCAGTGCCAGTCAATGATCGTCCTTATAAACTGTCGGAGAAGGCCCACTCTGACTACTTCATTTCCCGCGATATCTATCACACGATCCTGACGGCCAGACAGGACGGCACGCCCGCCCGCAGCACCCTTTATATTGACCGCGACAGCACGGAAATCAACGAAGTCCGGGCCATCTATTCCGTTACAGGAACAGAGTCCGGTGCGTTCACCTTTCTCCACTACTCGAATGTTCACTTCACCCTTACGTTCAAAGAGGGTGGCGGTCTGCTTTCATTGCACGGCGTGGTCAGAGAGCATCCAGGCAAAAAAAGCGACATGGGCGCCGGGATCATGGCCTCCGGCTGGCAAATGATTCATCCCTTGACGCTGATCATGCGTGACGGCGTTTCCTATCAACTTGACGCTCCTCGCAACTCGTATCTCGAGGATGCAAAGCGCAATGGCTATACCCTGGTCCAGAGCCCAGCGTCATTGCGTGAACGGGCCGGCAAATACATTTTCGTCCGGCCTTTCATCGAAAAACGCACCTTGAAGGCAACGCCGCAACGGGTCGACTTTCAGGATGCCGAGCACCATGCGACCTACTGGCTGGAAGGACGATCATCGACTTACGAGCTGCTTCCCGCCAGCCACCTCTCCATCCGACTGTCCACTGCCGAAGCGGACACCCATATTTCAGGCTCCTCCACCTGGCACATTCACACACAGCATCTGCAGGAACAGATCACCTCGCGCGACCTTGCCATAAAGGACAACCTGCTGAAGATCGGCAGCATCCGGATTCATCTGCCGGAAAGCAACGACCCGGCGTTGCCACTGGAAACCGTCGAGGTGGTGGTCACATCGGGGAACCGTTACAGGATCAACGCCCTGTTCGAGGTGATCGGTCTCTACGCCGTGGATGCCCGCGCCTATTCATCGGTTCAGGCAATCATCCAGGACATCGCTGAACATCAACAACGTGACGAACTCGAGACCCGCCACGTGCAGGTTCGCCATATTCGTCTGCGCGACGGGGCTCCCGGCAGGATCTTCTACAACACCGACACCCGCACCTGGAGCTCGGAAAGCACTCCGTCGCGCTCGATACCGATCGAGCAACTGCTCATCGTCAAGGAATGACAACATGCGACCCAAACCACCCTCATCGCCTACTGCGCCACGGCTCAACACCCCCGACAACCCGAGTGCTCAGCCACCTCGCTGGAGGACACCGGCACCCGACCTGCAACCACCACACTCATCGTCAGGGTCGAACGTTCTGCGAAATACCAACCCGATGCACACATCGCCGGGTCCGGCGCTGCCCGAACGGCCCGGGGTCGGCATCTCTGATTTGCCGGACTTGCCCCGCACTGCGGCGAGCGGATTGCACAGCTACCTGTTAAACCCGGCAATGCTGCGCAACATGCAGCCGCCCAACGAAGAAGGCCTGCGCTATATCGTCGGTCGCAAGTTCGTCGACGTGAAAGGCGGCGGTACCGTGTATGTGGAGTTCGATACGGGACTGAACACTTATCGGGCAATGGATTTGTACAAGAAACGCGCACCCGGTCCGGCCCTCTACAGGAACGCCGGGGAGACAACGTGGAGCACCGCCAACCCACTGAAACGCCCCCATTCGGCGGACACTGACGGCGAGACGGCGATGCCGAACAAACAACCTTCGCCCGAACCGCTGCCGGCGCAATTGAAAGCCGCCACCGCTGAGTTGCTGGGCAACCACTTTCAGCGACTTTATCCGCAGATGACCCACGGTGAACGGGTCATGCAGCTGCGTTCCTACAACCTGTCGCCCCGCCAGCATGTGCAGTTGCGCAACGATCTGATCGCCCATCCCCAGGCGCTTCCTGCCTGGGCGGACAGTCACCGGTTACGTTCGCTGGATATCAACGACCCGACTCGCTTCGACGCACTCCATCAGGAAATAGAACCCCTGTTGTTGCCCATGCGAACCGGCAAGCTGGATGACGATGGACTTGGTGATTTCGAGGAAAGTGTCAGCCGTGGTTTTCTCGATGGGTTCCTGAAGAAACTGGGTTACCTGCGCAACAGCAATGACAGCCTGTACCGCACGGACATTCCCGCCCTGTTCCGCGCGGATGAGCGCACGCCTTTCGAGTTCTACAACGACGGCCGGATGTTGCCACGCTTGAAGCACCCCAGAGGCGCGACGACGGAGAAACCGATCAGTGCCACCGTCAGCTTCGAGCTGGTCAGGAATTACGCGGGCCGCGGTATGGAATCCCCCGATCCGGAATACCTGCGCTACAACAATCAGAAAAACAAATACCCCGGCAGAAAGCCCGGCGAGGAGGACGTCGAATCAGGTGAGTCCGACAACGAATGGACCGAGGTTTCCGATGTGGAACTGGATGACGAGCGCAATTACGACACCATCCGGCACAATCAGCAGTTCATATTCACCTACGCCATCGACACTCGGAACATGGAAGTCGTGCTGCGTGAGGAAAACTACTTCCTCAATGGCGCGGCCACCCAGAAAGGTACCTGGTTTCCCGACGACGAACTCGAAGCACTGATATCGACCTCTCGACGCGGCATCGAGTCCCAGCGAATCTGGCTGTTCGACTCAACGCGCACGCGCGCGGCGAGGGTCGATGACCTTGGCGAACTGGCCCGGGACAGTTACCTCGACAGCTCCATCGAAGAACGCACCCACAGCGGCGCCTTCAATCAGCACGAATATGACGCCCTGATCGACAAGGCAGAAAAGGCAGGCAAGCCGATCCTGACGCTGGACAAAGACAGGGAGTGGTTCGCCAACGATATCGTCTGGCCAGAGTAAGCCGCTCTAGGCGAACAGCTCGCCCTGCAACTCGTCGAGCAGCGCCTGGATCGCATCCAGTCGCTGCTGTGGATCGTCGAGTTGCAGCAGGTCGATCTTGTCTTCCTCGGCGAACGGCAACAGGTACGCCAGTTGATTGGCCAGCGACTGCTGCCCTGCCGCCTCGATGCCCATGTTCAGCGCCTCGACCATCGGATGTTCGGCGAGGGCCTTGAGCAAGGCCACCAGGTCGGCGTCTTCATCCTGCAAGGGTTGCTCGGGTTCTTCGTCCAGCCACTCGACCTCGGCCACGATCAACTGATCACGTTGCACTTCAGTGCGCTGCACGATGAACCGGCGCCCGCCCTGCACCCGAATGCCCAGCAACCCGTTGTCCTGCTGCTGGAAATCAGTGATCCGCGCTTCGCAACCGACCATGGCGAACCCTTCGGGGGCAGCGCCGACTTCATGGCCTTCGAGGATGCACACCACGCCAAAGCCGCCGCCCTGTTTCATGCAGCGGCCGATCATGTCCAGGTAGCGCGCCTCGAAGATCTGCAAATCCAGATTGCAGCCGGGAAACAGCACCGTGTTCAGCGGAAAAAGCGGCAGACTCATAGACATTTCCTTACACCACCATCGACACCGCCAACGGCAGGAACACCGCCGTGGCCACGCCCATCAGACTCATCGCCAGTGCCGCGAAGGCGCCGCACTCGTCACTTTCCTGCAACGCCACCGACGTACCGACCGCATGCGCCGTCATGCCCAGCGCCATCCCGCGCGCCTCGGGACTGTGCACACCGAGGCGGGTCAACAACGCCGGGCCGAAGATTGCGCCGATCACCCCGGTGATCAACACGAACACGGCCGCCAGCGCCGCGACGCCACCGATCTGCTCGGCCACCAGCATGGCAATCGGTGATGTCACCGACTTCGGTGCCATGGTCATCAGGATCATGTGATCGGCTCCGAACCACCAGCCCAGCGCCACGCCCATGCCCGTGGCGACCACCCCGCCTATCACCAGCGTAGTAAAAATCGGCCAGAACAATTGGCGGATGCGCCGCAGGTTCAGATACAGCGGCACCGCCAGCGCGACGGTCGCCGGGCCCAGCAGAATGCTGAGGATCTCGGTGCTCTTGCGGTACTCGACGTAAGTCAGGCCGCAGCCGACCAGCACGCCGATCACCAGCAACATCGAGACCAGCACCGGTTGCAGGAAGATCCAGCGGGTTTTCTCGAACGCCGCCAGCACCAGTTGATAGGCGCCCAGGGTAATGCCTATGCCGAACAACGGATGGTGAATCACCGAAGCCCAGGCACCTTGCCAGTCGAACAGCATCAGGACTCCTCCGAATGCGGCGTGTGACGCTTGACCAAGCGTTGCATCAGCACGCCGGCGAAGGCCATGGACAGGATCAGCGACACCACCAGCGCCCCGACGATGGCCCAGAAATCGGCGGCAATCGCCGTGGCGTAAACCATCACACCCACCGCCGGCGGCACCAGCAACAACGGCAAATAGCGCAACAGACTGCCGGCAGCGAGGTTCAGCGGCTCGCCGACTTCACCACGTACGATCAGGAATACCAGCAACAGCAAAAGGCCGATGATCGGCCCCGGCAGCACCGGCAACAGCAAATGATTCAGGGCCGTGCCGAGCAATTGAAACAGCACCAGCATGGTCAGGCCGCGTAGCAACATCCGTCATCTCCGTCCGACATCCCGCCAAGCACGGGCCCGGCATTATAAGCACGCCTGCGCTATGGATCGGCATTCGCCAAAAGCATGGTCGGTTGACCTGAGCAAATCGTCATGATGATCTACAGTGGTTCGCAGGGCGGTCAAATCCCCCACCTGAAAAACTATAAAACCGATGAACCCAAGGAGAGTCTCAATGCCCTATGTTCCAGTTGCAGAGCTCAAAGATTATGTCGGCAAGGAACTCGGACGTTCCGAATGGCTCACTATCGATCAGGAGCGCATCAACCTGTTCGCCGAAGCCACCGGGGATTATCAGTTCATCCATGTCGACCCGGTCAAAGCCGCGCAAACGCCATTTGGCAGCACCATTGCACACGGTTTCCTGTCGTTGTCGCTGATCCCCAAACTGATGGAAGACATCCTGATCCTGCCGCAAGGCGTGAAGATGGTGGTCAACTACGGTCTGGACAGCGTGCGTTTCATCCAGCCGGTCAAGGTCAATTCCAAGGTCCGGCTCAAGGTCGACCTCGGTGAAGTGACCGAGAAAAAACCCGGCCAGTGGCTGCTCAAGGCCACCGCCACCCTGGAGATCGAAGGCTCGGACAAACCGGCCTACATCGCCGAACCGCTGTCACTCTGCTTCGTCTGAGTGCCGGGATGCGAAACGGCTCACGCGGTTTCGCATCCACTCCTCTCTGCCGGCTGTATAAGGTCACATAGCTACGGCATACTCGGTCGCCTAATTGCCCGGATCCCGCTATGCGCCAACTTGCTGCTCTTGCACCGCTTGCCCTGACCCTGATGCTCACCGCTTGCGGCGACGGTGAATCGCTGCTGCCCCCGGACGCACGTCTGCCCGATGGCGGCCGCTATCGCGGCGAACTGGTCAACGGCCTGCTGCAAGGCCAGGGTCGGGTCGACTACCCGAACGGCAGTTGGTACGCGGGCGAGTTCGACAAGGGCCAGTGGCATGGCCAGGGCGAATGGCACGGCAGCAACGGCGAGGTCTATCGCGGCAACTTCCAGCAAGGCCTGTTCGACGGCCAGGGCACGCTGACCACCCACGGCGGCAGCTACACCGGCGGCTTCAAGCTCGGCCGGCGCGAGGGCGAAGGCACCCTCAAGGAAAACGCGATGACCTATCGCGGCGAATTCAAGGACGACCAGTATTCCGGCCTCGGCCGTCTGGAACTCGACGACGGCAGTTCCTATCAGGGCCAGTTCGCCCACGGCAAACCCAACGGTGAAGGCCAGCGCGGCGACGCCAGCGGCAATCAATTCAGCGGCCATTTCATCAACGGCCAGCTCGAAGGCAACGGCACCTTCAACAGCGCCGACGGCGATATCTATGTCGGCGGCTTCAAGAACAATCAACTGCACGGCAAGGGCCGCTACGAAAACGCCGACGGCGACGTCTGGCTCGGCCAGTTCAAGGAAGGCGCGCTGACCGGCAAAGGCGAACTGATCGGCGCCGACGGCAGCCATTACATCGGCTTTTTCAACGACTGGCGTTTCAGTGGCCAGGGCCGCTTGAACCTGTCCGACGGCAGTTTCTATATCGGCGGGTTCGACAGCGACAGCTACGCGGGCCGGGGCACCCTGGTGCTGACCGACGGCACCGTGCTCAGCGGCACCTGGATCAACGGCCAGCGCGTGCGTGATGCCGACGGTAAATTGCTGCCCGACACCCTCGAACTCGGCCTGCTCGCTCAGGGCCGTCTGCTCGATGAGGCGCTGGCCAATGTGCCGGCCTCGACCCCAGCGGTGGAGCTGTACACCCTGACCCTCGGCGGCGACGGCAAGCAAAGCGTGTTCCTGCGCGAATCCGATTATGTGGCGAACATGCTCGCCAGCCGTTTCGGTGCCTATGGCCAGATTCGTCTGGTCAATCACCGTGACCACCTCGGCGACCGGCCGATGGCCACTCGCGAAAACCTGCGCCGCGCCGCCCTGACCCTGGCCGAACGCACTGGCCCGGAAGACCTGGTGTTCATCTATCTGACCAGCCACGGCACCGCCGAACACGAACTGGTCCTCGATCAGCCACGCATGGAACTGGCCGACCTGCCCGCCGACGAACTCGCCGCCGTGCTCGCACCGCTGAAGAACCGCGACAAGATCATCGTCATCTCCTCGTGTTATTCGGGTGGTTTCATTCCGGCGCTGAAGGACGAACGCACGCTGATCATGACCGCCTCGCGCGCCGACCGCGTATCGTTCGGCTGCTCCGAGGAGGCCAACTTCACCTATTTCGGCGATGCCCTGTTTGCCCAGGCGCTGAACCAGACCGACGATCTGGAGCAAGCCTTCAAACTGGCCAAGGCCACCGTTGCCGAGCGCGAGCTGGCGGACAACTTCGAAGCCTCCGAACCGCAGATCTGGGCGCCGAAAACCGTGCTCGCACATTGGCAACTGCTGCGCAAACAACAAGCGAGAAAAGCGTTGCAAAGTGCTGCGTTGAACGACGGAGCGACAAACAGCAACTAAGCTGAACAGTATCAAGGGAGAGACACTATGTACTTGACGCCTCAGCATGTCTTGCTTGCCGGCGCCACCGGGCTGACCGGTGAGCACCTGCTCGACCGTTTGCTCAACGAGCCGACGATCACCCGTGTCCTGGCCCCTTCACGCCGGCCACTGGCCGAACATCCACATCTGGAAAACCCGGTCGGCGACCCACAGACGTTCCTGCCGCAATTGGCCGGCCGGGTCGACATTGCCTACTGCTGCCTCGGCACCACCATCAAGCAGGCCGGCTCCGAAGAGGCGTTTCGCGCCGTGGATCTGGACATGGTGGTGGCGTTCGCCAAGCGCGCCCGGGAAATGGGTGCACGGCACCTGATCGTGATCAGTGCCCTGGGGGCCGACCGCCGATCCTCGATTTTCTACAACCGGGTCAAAGGCGAGATGGAACACGCACTGCGCGCGCAGGACTGGCCGCAGCTCACCATCTGCCGGCCTTCGCTGCTGCTGGGTGACCGCAGCGAGCCACGTCTGGGCGAACAGCTTGCCGCACCGTTTTCAAAATTGATTCCCGGCAAGTACCGTGGCATCGAAGCCTGCCAGCTGGCCCGGGCCATGTGGCGGCTGGCGCTTGAGGAGCAGGACGGGGTGCGGATCGTCGAGTCGGATGAACTGAGAAAACTCGGTAAATAAGCTTACTTGTCACAGTGGTTCAACGCGGATCCGGACAGTCACCTTCCAATGACGCCCGAGGATCTTGTGTTGGGCTGCTCGCCCGCACCCTGATATGGGCCGAATCGACTCAACAACCGTGCCCTAACTATCTACCACACATCCCTTCCCTTTCATGGATAACGTGTCCTCCGGCACGCCTGCGTCTGCCATCCCGTCATCGAATGGCAATTCCCGACGGCAGGCCATCAATGAAAGGACGCCTTGATGAGACCCAAAAATCCATCACCGAAAAATACCGGTGCACCTCACAGCACCCTTGATACGTCACCGCTTTTATCCACACCGCGCCTTGAACTTCCGGGAGGGCTTCGACCCGACGCACCGCGCGCCCATCAGCCCGAGCCACGGTTGCCGACACTACCGCCGACAAGCGACACGCTGCCTTCGGTACGGGTTCAGGACCTGATCCCCACGCCTGGGGAAGGTGAGCACATTACATCCAGCAATCCGCGCCCGAGCGATTCAATCCGCCACTACGAGCTGCCGCCACAGATGCGAACACTGTTGCCTGACGCCAACACCGAAGGGTTGCGCGTCCACAGGGGACGTATTTATGCCGAAGTGCAGTACACCGCGACCACTACGGTCATGGTGGACTGGGACGAAAGCGCAGGAACCTACCGGGCCAAGCTTCCACAGGAAATGCATCCCTCTGGTCCTGCCCTGCGTTTCGACCCGCAAAGCACTACCTGGCGAGTCGGCGAGCCAGCACATACCAGCGTTCTGATCGAGCCTGTGGTGCATCGGCAGACAGACAACCCGGAAGATATCCAGGCTCAGGGACTTGCGCCCCAGGCGCAGTCGGACATGACAGCGGTTTATATCGACACCCGGAACTACGTCTGGAATAACGACATAACCAACCACCATGGCTATGTGGTCATGCACCGGAAAATGCGACGGGGCGACTCGGTCGGCCCCCCGTCGCATCATGCTTTCATGGACGAAAACGGCTCGTATGTCATTGTTGAGGCCCCTACTCACCCCATCGATCGGCCAGCAGAATTGCTGCCTGCATGGACTGACCGCGACATCTGGGATCTCTATGGCCTGCAGGGCGCGGATATCACCCGTTTTCGCACCGAAGCCGAGCGCACCGGCAAGAAACCTCAGTGGGCCAGAGTCCGGGCCCAGCGAATGGAAAACACCCATCTGTTTGACGAACTGCACCGCTGGTCAGGTCGGGAGATGGACCGCGACATGTTCAATCGACTCTTGGAGCTTCAAAAGCGCACTCCCGCCGAGTGGGTGAAATACCTTGAGTCGGTCACCCTGCATCGCAGCACACCAGCCCCGCAATCTCCATTGCCACGTATGCCGACACCCGAAATACCCGACCTGCAAACGCCTTCGCCGCGCCCGCCAACACCCGACACTCCCGAGACAGCGGACACCACGCCGGGGTATGGCCATCAGAGTCACTACACCTGGGACATCGACAACCAGAACTTTCATGGTTATGTAGAAATGCGACGCAAGCCAGGCCTGGACGACAGCCACGGCCCTCTTACCCAAATAGCGTTCCCCGAAGGCCTCGAACTGACCATCGTCAGCCCCATCAGGTATTCCCCCAATCAGCGAGCGTTTCGCCCTTACTGGCGGGACATCGATATCTGGAATCTGTACCGGATCGAAGGCGCAGATATCCTGCGCTTTCGTCAGGACGTCGCGCTGCACCTGAAACCGCCGGCCTGGGTCAGGCAACGGGATTACCCTTCGCGGCGCGAACAACTGATCGACTACCTGCGGCTGTGGACCAATCCGGATTCTCCACTCAAGTCCCGGGATCAGATCATTGCACGGTTCCGGCCCTACAATCTGTCCACTGAACAACTGACGCGACTGTGCAACGAAATCTCACCCACCGGGCAGTTCAACAACCTGATCAATGATGAAGTACCGACCTGGGTCAAAACCCATCAGGCTCGTACACTCGTCGTGACCAGCTTCGAACAGTTCGATCCGTACCTGCCGGAGATCAAAGCCGAAATCATTCGATTGAGAAATCAGGGAGGGGGCACAAGTCTGCTGAAGGCCAGCCTGACCGCCCCCTTTTTCCGGGAGTTGCTGCAACGTTGCGGCTTCAAACGCAACAAACACAACTTCCTGTATCGGGACGACATTCCCGCCGTGTTCAAAGTGGACGACCGGACGCCCTTCGAATTTGCCCGGCCCGGTTCCATGCAGCCAAGGCCCATAGCGGCCGAGGGTTCCACCAGCGGGACGGCTGTCAGCGCGTTGTTCAGCCTCAGAACGGCCATGGGTTTCGCCAATGAAGCCAGAGGGTTGCCTGCCTCTCCCGGCGGCCATCCGAACGCGCCACAGACCACCCACGAATCGAAACAGACGACTGACGCCGCCTCCAGGTCCCGCTCCCAGCGCATCATGTTCTGCTATTTGCTTGATACCCGTGGCGTCGAGGTCGTTTCCGGGCAGGATAACCGCGCCTACAACACCACGCGGATCACCCCGAAACCGGCAGACGACAGCAGGCTGTTCCCGAGTATGAAGCTCGAGGGTCACGTTTCGATGTCTGCGATCGGTTTCACTTCGAGGCGCATCTGGCTGGTCAACTCGACCATGACTCGCGCGGCTACCGTGGACGACATACACACACAGGCGCGCGACCGCGTCACCGGCTCAAGCCAGAGCCATGACAATGCAATCGAAGGCCGCACAAGGGCGGGAGACCTGAATCGGGACGAATATGACGCCCTGATCGATGAGGTGGCGAAAGCCGGAAAGCGTGTTCTCGAGTTGCCGCAGGGAAAAGACCTTTTCTCCACCGATATCAGCTTCCCGCCCGAACTGATCAGTCTCTCCTGAGAACGGTTACCGGCTCGACCTTGCCTGATCGAGCCGGTGTTTCATAACCCTCCGGTCGCCTGAAATCCGACGCCCAGCACCGTCAGCACGGACAGCGGCAACAACAGGGTATCGAGCAATGCGCTGGCCGGCAGATCCACGCCGGGATAGCTCGGCGCCTCGGCGCCGAACCGATCCATCGCACAACATCCGCCATTCATCGCATACAGATCCAGCCGCGTGCCGGCGTACACCACCGGCGCGCCGGGTTTGGCGGCATCCAGCGTGCGCGCGGTGGCGCAGCCAGTCAGTTGCAACATCAGCAGGATCGCCAGCAGCTTATTCATCGCTGCTCAGATGGTGCTCGCCCCAGCGCGGCAGCATGTCCTGGGGAATGCCCAGCAGATTGAGAATCCGCGCCACCACGAAATCGATCAGGTCATCGATGGTCTGCGGCTGGTGATAGAAGCCCGGCGAGGCTGGCAGGATGGTTACGCCCATGTTCGACAACTTGAGCATGTGCTCCAGGTGAATGCTCGAATACGGCGCTTCGCGCGGCACCAGAATCAACTGGCGACGCTCCTTCAAGGTCACGTCCGCCGCCCGTTCGATCAGGTTGTTGCAGGCGCCGGTGGCGATGGCCGAGAGCGTTCCCGTCGAACATGGCACCACCACCATCGCCGCCGGTGCCCCGGAGCCCGAGGCCACCGGCGACATCCAGTCTTCCTTGCCATACACGCGGATCTGCCCGGCCGCCGCGCCGGTGTATTCGGTGAGGAACGCCTGCATCAACTGCGGCTTGGCCGGCAGCGACACATCCGTCTCGGTGGCCATCACCAGTTGCGCAGCCTTGGAGATCAGGAAGTGCACCTCGCGATCCTCGCGCACCAGGCAATCCAGCAGGCGCAAGCCGTACTGGGCGCCGGACGCACCGGTCATCGCCAGTGTGATGCGTTCCGGGCCGCCGTCCTGAAAGCGAGTGTTCATTTCAGCGCCTCGGCGAGTTTGCCGTGCAGGCCGCCGAAGCCGCCGTTGCTCATGATCACCACGTGGGTGCCGGGCTGGGCCTGGCTCTTCACGCGTTCGATGATGCCTTCCAGCGAATCACTGACAATCGACGGCACGGTGCACAACGCAGCGGTGCCCGCCAGATCCCAACCGAGGTTGGCCGGGGCGTACCAGATCACCTGATCGGCATCGACCACGCTGTCCGGCAGACCGTCACGGTGGGCGCCAAGCTTCATCGAGTTGGAGCGCGGCTCGATGATCGCGATCAGCGGCGCATCGCCGATACGTTTGCGCAGGCCGTCGAGGGTGGTGGCAATCGCGGTCGGGTGGTGGGCGAAATCGTCGTAGATGGTGATGCCGCGTACTTCCGCGACTTTTTCCATCCGGCGTTTGACGCTCTTGAACGCACTCAACCCGGCAATGCCCATGGACGGCACGACACCGACGTGACGCGCGGCGGCCAGAGTCGCCAAGGCGTTGGCGACGTTGTGCTGGCCGGTCAGCTCCCACTCGACCACGCCTTGGGAGACGCCTTCGAACATCACTTCGAACGCCGAACCATCTTCTTTCAGCAACTTGACCTGCCACTGACCGCCGGCACCGGTGGTCTGCACCGGGGTCCAGCAGCCCATCTCGATCACGCGCTGCAAGGCCGGTTCGGTGGTCGGATGGATCACCAGACCTTCGCTCGGAATGGTGCGCACCAAGTGGTGGAACTGGCGTTCAATGGCCGGCAGATCAGGGAAGATGTCGGCGTGATCGAACTCGAGGTTGTTGAGGATCGCGGTGCGCGGACGGTAGTGGACGAACTTCGAACGCTTGTCGAAGAACGCGCTGTCGTACTCGTCGGCCTCGATCACGAAGAACGGCGTGCCGCCCAGACGCGCCGACACCGAGAAGTTCTGCGGCACCCCGCCGATCAGGAAACCCGGGCTCATCCCGGCATGCTCCAGCACCCAGGCGAGCATGCTGCTGGTGGTGGTCTTGCCGTGTGTACCGGCAACCGCCAGCACCCAGCGACCTTGCAGCACATGGTCGGCCAGCCATTGCGGGCCGGACACGTACGGCAGGCCTTTGTTCAGCACATACTCCACCGCCGGATTGCCGCGCGACATAGCGTTGCCGATCACCACCAGATCCGGTGCCGGATCAAGCTGCGCCGGGTCGTAACCCTGGGTCAGTTCAATGCCCTGGGCTTCGAGCTGGGTGCTCATCGGCGGATAGACGTTGGCATCGGAGCCGGTCACGTGATGGCCCAGCTCTTTGGCCAGAACCGCCATCGAGCCCATGAAAGTCCCGCAGATACCCAGAATATGAATGTGCATAGTCGACCTCGTAAAACATGGCCGCAGGGTAGCCCAGGCAGGGGAAAACCGCATCCTCGTTTTCAGGGGTCAGGCGCTACGGGCGATCCCGTGTTTGCGCAGCTTTCTATAAAGAGTGTTGCGACTGACGCCAAGCTGCTCGGCCGTATGGGTCATGTGCCAGCGCGTGTGCTCCAGCGCATTGAGCAGCGCCAGCCGTTCGGCATCCTCCAGCGGCTGTGCGGACGACGCCTCATCGGCTTTGACCAGCAGCGGCTGCACCTGCCGGAACATCGCAGGCAGATCATCCAGCCCGATCCGCCCCTCATCGCACAACGCCGCCAGCGTGCGCAGCACATTGCGCATCTGCCGCACATTGCCCGGCCAGTTGAACCCGAGCAACGCCCGGCGCGCCGGCTCTTCGATCAGGATCGTTTCCCCACCCGCCTCTTCGGCCAGCAGGAAATCCAGCAATTGGGATTTGTCACTGCGCTCGCGCAAGGGTGGCAGCGCCACTTCCAGTCCGTTGAGCCGGTAATACAGATCCTCACGAAAACTGCCGTCCGCCACTCGCTCCAGCAGATTTCGGTGCGTGGCACTGATGATCCGCACGTTGACCGCTTCCGGCTCGCCACCGATCGGCACCACTTGCCGGTCTTCCAGCACTCGCAGCAGACGGGTCTGCAAAGCCAGCGGCATGTCGCCGATTTCATCGAGGAACAGCGTGCCGCCGTCGGCCTGCTGCAACTTGCCGCGCATGCCGTCCTTGCGCGCGCCGGTGAAGCTGCCGCCGCGATAGCCGAACAGTTCGCTCTCGATCAGGCTTTCGGGAATTGCCGCGCAGTTGAGCGCGACGAAGGCTTCGCCGGCGCGTTGACTGGCGTTGTGCACAGCCTTGGCGAATGCTTCCTTGCCCGAGCCTGTTTCGCCGTTGATCAGCAGCGGCACGTCGCGCTCGAACACGCGCAGGGCCTTGCGGAAATCCGCTTGCAGCCCGGCATCTCCCAGGCAAATCCCGGCCAGCCGTGGCGCCTCGGGAACCGGCGGTTTCTGCAGGACGGGAGACGGCTTGCGCGCCTCTCCGCGCAAAACTGCAAACAGATGTCGACCATCGCGAGTACGCAACGGCCAGCTTGCGCTGGCGTGGGCACTGGCGCGCCCGAGCAACTCATCCAGCGAACAATCGAAAAACGCCTCCACCGGTTTGCCGAGCAAGCCGCCACGAATGTGCCCGAGCAGATTCAATGCGCTCTGATTGACTGCACTGATTCGCCCTTCCCCGTCAAACGCCAGCAACCCTTCGCTGAACAGCCCGACGGATTCGGCCTGGAGATGAAAACGCAGCAGCCATTGGTTATCGAAACAGCGCAGGAAATAGCAGCTCTCGATCATCTTCGCCGACAGATTGACCAGCGCCATGGTGTGAAACTGGCTCTGGCGCGAAACGTCCGGCCGCGCCGAAGAGACGTCGAGTACCGCCAGAAGCTCGCCGTGAGGGTCGAACACCGGGCTCGCCGAGCAGGTCAGCCCGGTGTGGCGACCACGGAAATGTTCGTCCTGATGGATGGTCAGGGCCTGACGTTCCACCAGGCAGGTGCCGATACCGTTGGTGCCTTCGCAGGCTTCGCTCCAGTCGGAGCCCAGCCACAGGCCGGCGCGTTCGAAGATCTTGCGCTCGGAAGGGGCAGTGACGCAGTTGAGGATCACACCGCGCGCGTCGGTCAGCAGCACCGCGTGGCCGGCGCCGGAGAGTTGTTGATGCAGGCTGCTCATTTCATTGCCGGCAATCTGCAACACCTGTTGTAACCGTTCGCGGCTTTCGAGGACACGACCGTGTTCGAGCACGGTCGGCGCCATGGTCAGGGCCGGGTCGAGGTGATAATCCTCAAGACAACGCAGCCACGAGCGGGCGATCGACGGGTCGGCACCGGGGCCATGCAGGTGCGGCTTGCCCTGGGTAACGGTGAGAACCTGTCGGGCATGGCGACTCAAATGGTTGTCGTGCATTTCTTATTATTCTCCCCGAGGCTCATCGGCCCATGCGTGAAGTGGTGCCCAGCATCCTCCAGCCAACCGGTCTTTGCAATGCTGGCAAGACCACCCGGTCACAGGTTGCGCCAGAAGCGGTACAAACTGTCATCCGAGCTGTACCGATACCGTCACAGACGCTTGCCATTTGTCCGACAAAAATCACGCAAGGCCTTGATTTGCCTGACCTGCACGGCAGTGGCCCGACCTTTGCTCTACGCTTATAGCAAGCGCACATGCGCGTTTCTCTAATAAGTACAAAGCCAAGGAGAACATCATCATGCGTTACGCTCACCCCGGTACTGAAGGCGCCAAGGTCTCGTTCAAGAGCAAGTACGGTAACTACATCGGCGGCGAGTTCGTCGCGCCTGTCAAAGGTCAGTACTTCACCAACACCTCGCCAGTGAATGGCCAGCCGATTGCCGAATTCCCGCGTTCCACTGCCGAAGATGTCGAAAAAGCGCTGGACGCCGCCCACGCCGCAGCCGATGCCTGGGGCTCGACCTCCGCCCAGGCCCGCTCGCTGATCCTGCTGAAAATCGCCGACCGCATCGAACAGAACCTCGAAACCCTGGCAATCACCGAAACCTGGGACAACGGCAAAGCCATCCGCGAAACCCTCAACGCCGACATCCCGCTGGCCGCCGACCACTTCCGCTATTTCGCCGGGTGCCTGCGCGCCCAGGAAGGCAGCGCCGCCGAGATCGACGGCAACACCGTGGCCTATCACATCCATGAACCGCTGGGCGTGGTCGGCCAGATCATCCCGTGGAACTTCCCGATCCTGATGGCCGCGTGGAAACTCGCCCCGGCCCTGGCCGCCGGCAACTGCGTGGTGCTCAAACCTGCCGAGCAAACCCCGCTGGGCATCAGCGTACTGCTGGAACTGATCGGCGACCTGCTGCCGCCGGGCGTACTCAACGTGGTGCAAGGGTTCGGCAAAGAGGCCGGCGAAGCCCTGGCCACCAGCAAGCGCATCGCCAAGATCGCGTTCACCGGCTCGACCCCGGTCGGCTCGCACATCATGAAATGCGCCGCCGAGAACATCATTCCGTCCACCGTAGAACTGGGCGGCAAGTCGCCGAACATCTTCTTCGAAGACATCATGCAGGCCGAGCCAAGCTTCATTGAAAAGGCTGCCGAAGGTCTGGTGCTGGCGTTCTTCAACCAGGGCGAAGTTTGCACCTGCCCTTCCCGTGCGCTGGTTCAGGAGTCGATCTACGACGAATTCATGCAGGCGGTGATGAAGAAAGTCAGCCAGATCAAACGTGGCGACCCGCTGGACACCGACACCATGGTCGGCGCCCAGGCATCCGAGCAGCAATTCGACAAGATCCTTTCGTACCTGGAAATCGCCAAGGGCGAAGGTGCCGAGCTGCTGACCGGCGGCAAGGTGGAAAAACTCGAAGGCAACCTGGCCTCCGGTTATTACATCCAGCCGACCCTGCTCAAGGGCACCAACAAGATGCGTGTGTTCCAGGAAGAAATTTTCGGCCCGGTGGTGAGCATCACCACCTTCAAGGACGAAGCCGAAGCCCTGGCGATTGCCAACGACACCGAGTTCGGCCTGGGCGCCGGCCTCTGGACCCGCGACATCAACCGCGCCTATCGCATGGGCCGCGCCATCAAGGCCGGTCGTGTGTGGACCAACTGCTACCACCTGTACCCGGCGCACGCCGCGTTCGGCGGGTACAAGAAGTCCGGCGTCGGCCGTGAAACCCACAAGATGATGCTCGATCACTACCAGCAGACCAAAAACCTGCTGGTGAGCTACGACATCAACCCGCTGGGCTTCTTCTAAAAAACCGGGCGGCACCGAAATATCGGTGTCGCCCTTTTCATCCCGATGACAATCCTTGGCCTGGCCGCTCTGGCACGGGCCTTGCGTACCCGTCATTCAGGATTTGCATGAATACCGCCGCTGCGTGAACAGCATCCACCCACTCAACCGCTGCACCCGAAAGTCCAACAGATCGAACAATAAAAAAGACAGAGAGGACTTATGACTTCCACCACACAGCTCAAACCCACACTCGGCACCCTGCACCTCTGGGGCATTGCCGTCGGCCTGGTGATTTCCGGCGAATACTTCGGCTGGAGTTACGGCTGGGGCACCGCAGGAACCCTGGGTTTTCTGGTCACGGCCCTGATGGTCGCGACCATGTACACCTGCTTCATCTTCAGTTTCACCGAACTGACCACCGCGATTCCCCATGCGGGCGGGCCGTTTGCCTACAGCCGTCGGGCGTTCGGCGAGAAAGGCGGACTGATCGCCGGGATCGCTACCCTGATCGAATTCGTGTTTGCCCCGCCGGCCATCGCCATGGCCATCGGTGCCTATCTCAACGTGCAATATCCGGAACTTGATCCGAAAGTCGCGGCGGTCGGCGCGTATTTCGTGTTCATGACCCTGAACATCCTCGGCGTCAGCATCGCCGCAACCTTTGAACTGGTGGTCACCGTGCTGGCCGTCGCTGAACTGCTGGTGTTCATGGGCGTGGTTGCGCCGGGCTTCAGCTTCAGCAACTTCGTGCTCAACGGCTGGTCGGGTTCCAGTGAGTTCAGCCTCGGCTCGATTCCCGGGATCTTCGCCGCCATTCCTTTCGCGATCTGGTTTTTCCTCGCCATCGAGGGCGCGGCCATGGCGGCCGAGGAAGCCAAGGACCCGAAACGCACGATTCCCAAGGCCTATGTCAGCGGCATCCTGACCCTGGTGTTCCTGGCCATCGGCGTGATGGTGATGGCCGGCGGCGTCGGCGACTGGCGTCAACTGGCGAACATCAACGACCCGCTGCCCCAGGCGATGAAAGCGGTGGTCGGCAACAACTCGACGTGGATGCACATGCTGGTGTGGATCGGCCTGTTCGGGCTGGTGGCGAGTTTCCACGGGATCATCCTCGGCTACTCGCGGCAGTTCTTTGCCCTGGCCCGGGCCGGTTATCTGCCGAAAAGCCTGGCCAAACTATCGCGTTTCCAGACCCCGCACCGGGCGATTCTGGCCGGCGGCGTGATCGGCATCGCAGCGATCTACAGCGACGGACTGGTCAATCTGCAAGGCATGAGCCTCACTGCCGCGATGATCACCATGTCGGTGTTCGGCGCCATCGTGATGTACATCATCAGCATGCTCAGCCTGTTCAAACTGCGTAAAACCGAGCCGAATCTTGAGCGTACCTTCCGCGCGCCGGGCTATCCGATCGTGCCGGGAATCGCGCTGTTTCTGGCGGTGGTGTGCCTGGTGGCGATGGCCTGGTTCAACACCCTGATCGGTTGCGTGTTCCTCGGGTTCATGGCTGCCGGTTACCTGTACTTCCAGCTGACCGCCAAGCAACGCTCCGAAGCACCGGCAGACGCTATGCTCGAAGGTATCTAGAAGTTGCACCCGCACCGGGCCTCAGGCTCGGTGCCTGCACTAAAAGCATTCATTCAGGAGGAACGCGCCCCATGGCCGCATTTGCCCATACCGTCGGCGCCCAGACCTACCGCTTCGACAGCCTCAAGGATGTGATGGCCAAGGCCAGCCCGGCGCGTTCCGGGGACTTCCTGGCCGGCGTCGCCGCGCTCAACGATGGCGAGCGGGTGGCCGCGCAAATGGCGCTGGCCGACATCCCGCTGAGCCATTTCCTGCAGGAAGCACTGATTCCCTACGAAACCGATGAAGTCACCCGACTGATCATCGACAGCCATGACAAACAGGCCTTTGCGGTTGTCAGCCATCTCACGGTTGGCGGCTTTCGCGACTGGTTGCTGAGCGAAGCGGCCGACGAGTCCAGCCTGCGTGCCCTCGCCCCCGGCCTGACACCGGAAATGGTCGCCGCCGTGTCGAAGATCATGCGTGTGCAGGATCTGGTGCTGGTGGCGCAGAAGATCCGCGTCGTGACGAAATTCCGTGGCACCCTCGGCCTGCGCGGACGGTTATCCACAAGGCTGCAACCCAATCACCCGACCGACGAACCGTCCGGCATCGCCGCGAGCATTCTCGACGGTCTGCTGTACGGCAATGGCGACGCCATGATCGGCATCAACCCGGCCACCGACAGCATCGCCTCGATCTGCGCGATGCTGGAAATGCTCGACGCGATCATCCAGCGCTACGACATTCCGACCCAGGCCTGTGTGCTGACCCACGTCACCACTTCTATAGAAGCGATCAACCGTGGTGTGCCGCTGGATCTGGTGTTCCAGTCGATTGCCGGCACCGAAGCGGCCAATGCCAGTTTCGGCATCAATCTGAACGTGTTGCAGGAAGGTTATGAAGCGGGCCTGAGCCTCAATCGCGGCACGCTCGGGCAGAACCTGATGTATTTCGAAACCGGTCAGGGCAGCGCGTTGTCGGCCAACGCCCACCACGGCGTCGATCAACAGACCTGCGAAACCCGGGCCTACGCCGTGGCACGCCATTTCAAACCGTTTCTGGTGAACACCGTCGTAGGCTTCATCGGCCCGGAATATCTCTACAACGGCAAACAGATCATCCGCGCCGGCCTCGAAGACCACTTCTGCGGCAAGCTGCTCGGCGTGCCAATGGGCTGCGACATCTGCTACACCAACCACGCCGAAGCCGATCAGGACGACATGGACACCCTGCTGACCCTGCTGGGCGTGGCCGGGATCAACTTCATCATGGGCATCCCCGGCTCCGACGACATCATGCTCAACTACCAGACCACCTCGTTCCACGACGCGCTCTATGCGCGCCAGACTCTGGGCCTGAAACCGGCGCCGGAGTTCGAGCAGTGGCTGGCGAACATGGGCATCTTCACCCAGGCGGACGGCAAGGTCCGCTTCGGCAACAATCTGCCGCCGGCGTTTCGCCAGGCGTTGGCGCAACTGGGATGAGTCAGATGGAAAAACCGCCCGTCGATCCACAGAACCCCTGGCTTGAGCTGCGTCGCCTGACCCCGGCGCGGATCGCCCTCGGCCGCACCGGCACCAGCCTGCCGACCCGGGCGCAGCTGGATTTCCAGTTCGCCCACGCGCAGGCCCGGGATGCCGTGCATCTACCGTTCGATCACGCCGGGCTCAGTGCCCAACTGGCCGACCGCCAGCGCGACAGCCTGCTGCTGCACAGCGCGGCGACGGATCGCAACAGCTACCTGCAACGCCCGGATCTGGGGCGCAAGTTGAGCGATCAATCGGCGCAAGCCCTGCGCGAATATGCGCTGGCACATCCGGGCGGGGTGGATCTGGTCATGGTCGTGGCTGATGGCCTCTCGGCGCTGGCGGTGCATCGCCACACCTTGCCGTTCATCTCCCGACTGGAAGAACAGATGACCGCCGACGAATGGTCAATCGCACCGGTGGTGCTGGTTGAGCAAGGTCGGGTGGCAGTTGGCGATGAAATCGGCCAGTTGCTGGGCGCAAAAATGGTCGTGATGCTGATCGGAGAGCGTCCCGGCCTCAGCTCACCGGACAGCCTCGGTTTATATTTCACCTACAATCCAAAGGTCGGCCTCACCGATGCCTACCGCAATTGCATCTCCAATGTGCGGCTTGAAGGCTTGAGCTACGGCATGGCGGCCCATCGCCTGCTGTATCTGATGCGCGAAGCGTGTCGGCGGCAGCTGTCGGGGGTCAATCTGAAGGACGAGGCGCAGGTTCAGACGCTGGAATCGGAAGCCGGTGCAGATATGAAGAGTAATTTCCTACTCGATCCGCCCCCGGCCTGAACCGTTTCCGCATTGCCTTACTGCGCCGGTTTCAGGCAGGATCGACGCACGGCCGCCCGGGTTTCCCATCGCCGTCAGAGCAGTTGAAGACAGCCACTTGAAGACGAGACCTATCATGCGGATTATTCAAGCGACCCTCGAACACCTGGACCTGCTGGCCCCGCTGTTCGTCAAATATCGTGAGTTCTACGGCGCACTGCCTTATCCGGACTCCTCCCGGGCCTTCCTCGAAAAGCGTCTGCGGCGCAAGGAATCGGTCATCTATCTGGCCCTGGCCGATGATGATGACAAGAAGCTCATGGGCTTCTGCCAGCTCTACCCGAGCTTTTCCTCGCTGTCGCTCAAGCGCGTGTGGATCCTCAACGACATCTATGTCGCCGAAGATGCCCGCCGCCAACTGGTCGCCGACAACCTGATCCGCACCGCCAAGCGCATGGCCAAGGAAACCCAGGCCGTGCGCATGCGCGTGTCCACCAGCAGCGACAACGAAGTGGCGCAGAAAACCTACGAATCCATCGGATTCAAGGAAGACACCGAGTTCAAGAACTACATTTTGCCGATCAGCGACGAACTCTGATTTTTTCTAACAATGCGGATGCAGGCCTTTGTGGCGAAGGTACAAACTCCCTCGCCACAAAGGCCTGCACCTCGCACCCCCCTCGAAATGCCCCGCTACAAAACCAACGCGCTTTTCACCTATCAGATCGTATAATCCTGTGCTTTCCGGCTTGTAAGAAAAACTACACCCGCTTGTAGGCTTACACCGAATCATCCGCACAGGCCTGCCGAGTCGGGCCATCACCACAGGTGCCCACATGGATTTCAACCCGATCGACATCATTCTGCATCTCGACGTCTACCTCGACATGCTGGTGAACAACTATGGGACCTGGATCTACGCCATCCTGTTTCTGGTCATCTTTTGCGAAACCGGCCTGGTGGTCACACCGTTCCTGCCGGGCGACTCGTTGCTGTTCATCGCCGGCGCAGTGGCCGCAGGCGGCGGTATGGACCCGGTGCTGCTGGCGGGCCTGCTGATGCTGGCGGCGATTCTCGGCGACAGTACCAACTACGTGATCGGACGAACGGCAGGGGAAAAACTGTTCAGCAATCCGAACTCGAAGATTTTCCGCCGGGATTATCTGCAACAGACCCATGACTTCTATGACAAGCACGGCGGCAAAACCGTGACCCTGGCGCGCTTCCTGCCGATCATTCGTACGTTTGCGCCGTTCGTCGCCGGTGTCGCCAAAATGCCTTATCCGCGTTTCTTCGGTTTCAGCGTGTTCGGCACGATTCTTTGGGTCGGCGGCCTGGTGACCCTGGGCTACTTCTTCGGCAACGTACCGTTCATCAAGAAGAACCTGTCGCTGCTGGTGGTGGGCATCATCCTGCTGTCGCTGGTGCCGATGATCATCGGCATGCTGCGCAGCCGCCTCGGTGGCGCCGGTTCCAAAGCCGAATCGCGCTGAACCGATGTGGTCACTGAGCGCCTGGCGACGCCGGCGCACTCTGGCGAAGCACCCGATTGCCGATGACATGTGGCAGCGGGTGCGTCACCACTTGAGCTTCCTCGACGGTATCAGCGCCACGGAAGATCAGTGGCTGCGGGAAGCCTGCGTCCTGTTCCTCGTAGACAAGCACCTGACCGCCCTGCCCGGCGTCGAACTGCATCAGGAACAACGCCTGCTGCTCGCCGCCCAGGCACAGTTGCCGCTTTTGCACCTTGGCGATCTGAACTGGTATCAGGGCTTCCACGAAATCATTCTGTACCCCGACGACTTCCTCAGCCCGCAGCGCCATCGTGATGCCAGCGGCGTCGAGCATGAATGGGACGGTGAACACAGCGGTGAGGCCTGGCAGCAGGGGCCGATCATCCTCGCCTGGCCCGGAGTGATGGCCAGTGGTGGCTGGGAAGGCTACAACCTGGTGATCCACGAGCTGGCACACAAACTCGACATGCTCAACGGCAACGCCAACGGCCTGCCGCCCCTGCACGCTGACATGCGGGTCAGCGACTGGGCCGAGGTCATGCAAAAGGCTTATGACGACCTCAACCGCCAGCTCGACCGCCATCCGGACGCCGAAACCGCCATCGACCCGTATGCCGCCGAGAACCCGGCCGAGTTCTTTGCCGTCACCAGCGAGTACTTTTTCAGCGCCCCGGATCTGCTGCACGAGGCTTATCCACAGGTGTATGCGCAGCTGCAGCTTTTCTACCGACAGGATCCGCTGGCACGACTGAAGCAACTTCAGGCCACGGACCCGGTCTATCAGGCACACGAGTAAGGCCTGGACGACCTTCGGTGCATGGCATCGCGGGTGGAATATGCCTATAATCGCCGCCACTTTTTGGTCAATCCGGCCAAGTGTTTTGGTCTACTAACGGGGGCAACGCCCAATGAGCTACAGCAAGATTCCGGCTGGCAAAGACCTGCCGAACGACATCTACGTCGCGATCGAGATCCCGGCCAACCACGCGCCGATCAAATACGAAATCGACAAAGACAGCGATTGCCTGTTCGTTGACCGTTTCATGGCCACCCCGATGTTCTACCCGGCCAACTACGGTTACATCCCGAACACCCTGGCTGACGACGGTGATCCCCTGGACGTGCTGGTCGTAACCCCTTACCCGGTTGCTCCAGGTTCGGTGATCCGCGCGCGTCCGGTCGGCATCCTGAACATGACCGACGACGGCGGCGGCGATGCCAAAGTCATCGCAGTCCCGCACGACAAGCTGTCCCAGCTGTACGTGGACGTGAAGGAATACACCGACCTGCCAGCCCTGCTGATCCAGCAGATCGAGCACTTCTTCGCGAACTACAAGGATCTCGAAAAAGGCAAATGGGTGAAAATCGAAGGCTGGGACGGCGCTGACGCTGCCCGCGCCGCGATCACCAAGTCGGTTGCTGCCTACAAAGGCTAAGCCTCGCGACCTGCGATCCGCTTGAAGAAAACCCCGGTTGATCCGGGGTTTTTTATGCCTGGCTGGCAGAGGCTTAAACGGCTTGTTTATGGCTGCCTACAGAAAAGTTTTGCTGTGTGTAATTTCCCACAAGTACGTCTTACATCCCGTCGCAAAATTTGCCTCGATTTTGAACGCATGGTTTATTCAAACCGCTCTGGGCCGGCCGTAGACTCGTGTTTATGAGAAAGAACACTAGCGGTCCAAGATTCAAGGCACTCCTGGAAGCTGCGAACATCACCACCACGGGATTCGCAAAGTTCTGGGGCACGGAAGCCCAAAACGTTCATAACTGGTACACCCGGGGCGTACCCGCGTACCGCATGGAAGAAGTCGCGCGCCTGCTCTCCGTCAACAGCCAGTGGCTGAAGACCGGCGAAGGCCCGAAAGAAGCACCGCACCTCTACACCGCCGGCGACACGCTGGATGCCCAGGCGATTCAGGGCGTCTATACGGTGCTCGAATCCAGCGACATCGAACTGCCGCTCTACAAGGAAGCCCCGACTTCCCCCGGCTCCGACAAGACCCATGTCATCAAGGACCCGGAGCAAACCATCCGCCTGCCCCGCAGCCACCTCGAAGCCCTGGAAATCCGCCATACCGACGCCATCTGCACGCATATGATCGGCAACAGCATGGCCGAGAAGATCGAAGACGGTTCCACCCTCGCCATCGACCGCGGCCTCACCCAAGTGGTGGACGGCGAAATCTACGCCATCGAACACGACGGCATGTTGCGCATCAAATACCTGCACCGCATGCCCGGCAACGCCCTGCGCCTGCGCAGCCACAACAGCGCCGAATACCCGGACGAGATCTTCCGGGCCGCGCAGATCGAGGAGCAGAGGATTCATGTATTGGGGTGGGTATTCTGGTGGTCGACGCTGGGCAAACGGCGGCCGGTGGTGCCGTTTCTCTGAAGCGGGAGCCAGCCTGCTGGCGATGAGGCCCTGAAAGTCGGTACAAATCCCGGATTTTCTCCAGTTTGATCGCTCTAAACCGCACTTCAAGCTGGGAATCAGAAGCAAAACTCAGTATCCTGCGCCCCACATTCGCGCATCGACCCGCCCAGCGGCCCAGATGACGCCTGACGCGGCAGACCACTGTCTGACCAAGTCCCACAGCCGGACGCAAGATCCGGGTGTACGTTTTGAAGGCTGGCGCGGTTTACCAAAAATAAACCAAGCCAGTCCCCGAGAAGCCGGCCACAAGCCGGCTTTTTAATGCCCGCAAGAAAACCAAATCTACCGTCCCAATATCTTCCTTGTTACCGTAACGGCAAAACTCATTACGGTGCTCCATCATGGACTCCTCAAAAATCCATAATGATGACGGTCAGAAGCCGCAACTCTCTGATCGGGATCAGTTACTGGTCAAAGCCCAGTTACGCTACAAGGAGGATGTGGCGCTTATCGCCGCAGTCCACGAACGTCTTGTCACTCCTCAGCGAGTCAAGATAAGACTGGATGACTTGTAACGGCGAATCCAGTCAAGCCGTAGTTTCGCGAGAAGTGATCCCGCAATCGGGCAACAGGCTGCTGCCCAATTCAATTGTGCAACAGCCCGTTGCACAATCTCCTCACGGATAACTAAACGCCTTCACCAACGTCAACTCCCCCACCGCCCGCATCGGCACCACAAACGTCTCCATCTTCTCGCTCGGCGTCCCTTCTTCAGTAATCACCGTCACCTGCGCGGTGGTCAACGGCTGCACCGCCTCTTCCCCGCCCTCGTCATCCCCGCGATAACCACCACCAAAATAATTCACATACACCAGATACTGCCCCTTGATCGGCGCCGGCATGGCGAAGATTTCCGGGCCGTAACCGGTGGTCACGTCGACGTCCAGGGCGGCGCCGTTGGGGGCGACGCGGTCGCCGTACCAGATGTGCGCGCCGTCAGGCGTAATGAGGTGCAGGTCGAGGTCGGTGCCATCGCTGTCCCAGGACAGCAGCACGCGCAGTTTGGCCGGGGTGGCGCCGCCGCTGGCGTTGAGGAACTGGGTGCGGTGGCGTTGCTGGCCGTCGGGGCTGCGGACTTCGACGCTGTTGCTGCCTTTGGGGAAGGAGAACGGGCGGTCGAAACGGCCGCTGTCGTCGATTTTCAGCGGCATGCTGACGCCGTTGACGATCAGCCGGCCGGGCTCTTTGCTTTTCGGTGTGGCCTTGATTTCACCGCTGATGCGCGCGGTGTTGGCCTGGCCGACCGGGGTGTTCACCGAAGAGGCCGGGTAGTTGACGGTCTGGCGGAAGTTTTCGCCTTCACCCTCGGGCGCGCCGCTGCGCCAGCCGCCGACCGGGGTGTCGAGTTTGACGCTGTCGGCGGCCATCGCCATCGGCCATGCATTGAACGCGCAGAGCAACAGCAAGACCTGTGGATAACGGAGTGTCATGGTCTATTCCAGCAAAAGGTGACGGGCGAGCCCTTCGATGTAGGTTTCATCCTGGCCGTTGGGGTGTGCTTCAAAGGCCAGGTGCAGGTATTCGTGAGTCAGGTCGAGGCGATCCTGCAACGACAGCACGCCGCGCACGTAGATGCGCTTACGTTCGCGGTCGACGAAGGGGCGTCCGAAGGCGAGTTTGCAGACGGCGAAAGTGCTGACTTCGTTGTAGCCGGTTTCGCTTTCCAGCTTCGGACGCCAGCCACGCCGCTGCTTCTGCAGCCAGTCCAGCGCAGCGGGCAGCGCTTCGCAGGACGCCACCGGGTTGTCCCAACGGCTAAGGCTGGCACGCGGATAGGCGTGCAGCAGGATCGCGTCGTAGCGCTGGCCGGCGTTGGCTTGTTCGACGGCTTGTTGCCAGGCCAGTTTGTCGGGGCCGGGTTGATCGGAGTGATAGGTGACGGTGCTGCCGGCCAACACCAGATCCGCCGTCCACGCCGCGATGTTGCGCGACTCGACAGAGGCTGGACGCGGTGCGACCCGTTGGCGGGTGCTGCTGTCATCGATGCTCAGGCATTCGCCGTTGCGCGTGGCGTTTTGCAGCAGATAGGTGCGGATCGCCACGGCCAATGCTTTGGCGGCTTCGGCAGGTTCCGGTTTGGCTTCACGCTCAAGAACTCGAGCGACGTACTCTTCACGATCCAGCCGCGCCACAAGCTTGTCGTTGAGCAGAAACAGTTCGCCGTCGCTGTGGATATCCAGCGCATTGCCATTGGCGAATTCGACGCGGTAATCGCCCTGCAACGGGCCCGAACCCGCCACCCGATCACCGGCCAGAACCCGGGTAACGGGATAACGCGAAAACAGACCGACCTCGACACATCGCCCTGCCTCCGCCGGCCAGGAAGAAGGTAACACCGTCGCCAACGCCGGACCGTAATGCCGCAGAACCATCTGACTGGTGCCCCGGCCACCGGCCCAGATCGGCGAACCGTCCGCCGTCCAGCCGGCGAATCCGCCCTGGCGTGACTTAGAGTCCTGATCGCCGAGCCAGCTCCAGGTTTTCACCCGCAAGCGGCCGCCCAGTTCACCCACGACATTGCCGTCCGCCGCGTTCAGCACCACGTCGAGCAGCACACGGCGCAGCTGATCCTGAGCCGGCAACAAAGACAAAACCTTCAGCAGGTCAGCCACGGAAACCCGGGTAGCCGGCTGCACCGATGGCAGGTCCAGCAACCACGACGGTGCCTGTCGTGCCTGCCAATAGGTTTTCCAGTCGCCAGCGGTTATGCCCAACCGCGCCGGCTCGAAATACAGCCCGCAGGATTTCGCCAGCGCCTGATCACGCTCGACCTTCCCGCCCGCACTGCAGCAATAAACCTCTTCCTTCGACTGCCCGCGACACTCATACGCCGGTTCCCGCGCGCCGGTATCCACCAGCCACGCGTAAACGAACATCTTCCACAGACTGCCCAGCGGCGTATCCAGCGACGACGGCAACGGCTCGCGAGCGGTCAGTTGAGTGGTGTTCAGTGACAACAACTCGCCCTTGTACGCCACGCGCAACGGCTCATCCTGCGCCGTCGCCAGCGCAGGAATCACACACATCAGCAGCCACAGCAGCGGCCGGTTCATGTCAGTTGACCGTGACCTGACCGAGGGCGGCTTTCGCTTCCTGGGCCTGATGCTGCGGCGCGTAGACCTGAGTGAAGCGCACCGGCGGCATGTTGAACTGGCCCTTCTGCGAGAAGCGCACCAGATGCCGCAGACGCAATTCACCGCTCAATGCATCTACAGGCACCGCGTAGGCCAGCTGACCCTGTTCGAACCGTGCTTTTTCCAGCGCAGTCGGCTCGGTGCCGTCCTTGCCCTGCAATTTGATGCCCCACGTGGTGCGCTCGACATCCGCGCCCGGCGGCAGTGGCACTTCGAGCATGCCGTAGCGCAGCGGTTTCGGTGCCTTGCTGGTGAGGATCACTTCGTCCAGGTACAGGCTGTCGCTGGACAGCGGTTTGGTACCGACCGGCTCCAGTTTGAAGGTGAACGCTTCGTCACCCGGCACCAGACGCGACAGGCGACGCGTGATGGTCACGGCCATCGGATCGACCGCCGGTTGTTGGGTCTGGAAGCTCAGCGCGGCACGCAACGGACGCTCCTGAGTGCCCGACACCGACAACACGCTCGGCACCGGCGCAGCACCTTGCCACGTCCAGTACATCTCGCCGGTCGCGCCGTAGTTTTTCTTCCAGCCTTCGCCCGGTGCCAGCGCGATGGTCGGCGACGCCTGAGCGATGCTGCGTTGCAGCCAGGTCAGCGCCAGCGCGCGTTCGAGGGTCGATTGCTGCGGCAACAGGCGTTGCAGCAACGCTGTCGCACGGGCCTGATCGAACGGTTGCAGAGACAGGTTCAGCGCTTCGACAAACGGTTGAGAGCTGACGGCCAGACGCTGTTGCGCAGCGCCCAACTGACGGTTGAACGCGTCCGGCAGAGCGACTTTCGACTGGGTTGCCAGCGATGCGGTCAGAACCCGCGCCGCCGCCAGACCGAGCGCCGAATCCGGATCGCTCATCACCAGACTGTCTTCACCGTCGTCCATCAGGTTCGCGGCATTGCCTTCCCCGGCCTTGGCCAGATCCTCCATCAAACCGCTGAGCAGCGTGTTGACCGGCAGATGCATCTGTTTGGCGAACGACAGGATCAGCGCCCGTTGCAGCAATGGGGTGTTCGGCGCCTGCTTGGCGTAGACCTCCAGTACCCGCTGCCAGTGTTCCGGCGGCAGGGTCAGTTCCAGAACCTGGCTGGCGTTCCAGTCGGCGTAATAGGCGTAAGCGGTGAGGAACGCATCCGGCTCGCCGTCGAAACCCCACCAGGTGAAGCTCGCCGACGGCCCGGCCATTTGCACCAGACGCAGACGGCCGTTCTGCATGATCAGGCGCAGGCGATCGCGAATCTGCGGGCTCGACGCCAGCGACGGATAAGCGATGCTCAGCGGCAGCAAGCGGCTGGCGGTCTGCTCGACGCCGCCGTACGGATAGCTCAACAGATCGTCGAGGGCCGAACGGAAAAGCGCTTGCGGGCTGTCATCCAGACGCAGGCGAATGTCGGTGGCGTCCGCCGGCAGGCTCAGCGGCGTGTCGCCGCTGGCTACCTCAATGCTCTGGGTCTGCGTCACTTGCCAGCCCTCGCCGGTGGCGGTCAGGCGCACAGCGAGGGCATCCGCGGTCTTGCCATCCTGCACCAGCTCGGCTGTCCACTCGCCGGTAGCCAATGCAAACGCAGGCAGCGGCAGGTAGTTGATGCCGTTGTTGAGGGTCACCGGCAGGCGCTGTTCAGCGCCGGCGTAGTGCGTCACCAGCTCAGCCTTGACCGGTTTCTCGGCCTGGCTGAAGGCGAACACGCCGAGTTGCGGCTGATCGCCCTTACGGAATTTACTCGGCCCGCTCCACTTCAGGTACAGCGGTTTTTCCGAGCGGACGAACTGCTTCTTCTGCCCGACCTGACCGTCATCGGCAATCGCCCGCGCGGTGATGCGCCAGCGGGTCAGCGAGTCCGGCATCTTGAAAGTGAAGCGAGTCTTGCCGTCGGCGTCGGTCAGCAGCTCCGGCTGCCACGCAGCGGTGTCTACGTCTTCGCGACGCGGCCGCTCCAGCACTTTCACCCCTCGCTCGCTGCGATTGGCCTTGCCCGGCGCGCCGGGGCTGCCCGGCAATGCCACGTCATAACTGATGAACGACAGGCTCGCGCTGGTGCGCACGTTATTGCGGCGCGGGTGATAGAAGAACTGGTCGATGGTCGGTGCGACTTCCGGTTGCAGCGCGTAGACCATTTCGTCAACCACGCTGACCGTCAGGTGCGCCGGCACAGCCTTGCCGGCGAACTGCGTGGTCAGGTCGACTGTCACGGTATCGCCCGGCTGATACGTCTCTTTGTCAGTCTTGATCGCCACGTCGATCTGCGGCGCGACGACCTTGATCCCGGCGTTCTGGAAGCTGTACTGACCGCCCTTGGTGTACAGCACCGAGAACGTCAGGTTCGGTGCGAAATTGTCCTTCACCGGAATGCGTGCGCGGTATTGGGTGTCGCTGAGTTTCTCCAATTTCAGCCAGTCGCCGCCCTTGGCCAGCAGCGCAGTGGCTTCGACCTTGTCGCGCTCCAGTGACAGTAGTGCATCGCTGACCGGCTCGGGGAAGGTGATCAGCGCCAGAGCTTCGTCGCCGGCCTTGTACTCCGGTTTATCGAGGACGATTTCCACGGTGCCCGGCACAGCCTTGACGCCGTCACCAGTGACCGAATGACCGGTACCACCGAGCACCCGGCCAAACTGATCCTTCAGCGACAGGTTGTAGGTCCCCGGACGATCGAACGTCACGCTGAAGCCTTTGTCTTTCGCCGCCAGTTTGCCTTCGCCGGTGGTCTGGTCTTCCAGACGCACCCAGCTGTAGCCGCTCGGCACCACGGCCTGGGCCTGTTCGCTGCCGCCCTCGTTGACGTAGCTGAACGCGACCTTGTCACCGACTGCGCTGAAGCGCTGCGGCGCAGTCAGGCGGAAGCTTGCGGCGCCGCGATCAATGAGGATTTCCTTGGTGGTCTTGACCCGAAACGCCGCACCATCGCTGGCGAACACGGTGAGCATGTAGCGGCTCGGCTTGTCGGCGGCCGGCAGGTCGAGGGTCGCGTTGCCTTTGCTGTCGGTGGTCAGTTCAGTGCTGGTCAGCTCCACCGGGAATTGCCCGAGGTATTGCAGCTCGTTGTCGACCATCGACAGTTGCTGGGCGCGCAGGCTCAGGGTCAGTTTGGCATTGGCCACCGGTTTGCCGTCCGGGTACAGCAGCACCAGGCTGCCCTTCACCGGATCGCCAGTGCGGTAATCCTGCTTGGCCAGGTTCAGCGAGATTTCGAAGTGCGGCTTGATGTACTCCGCCACACGGAACGCGCTGCTGTAGGCCTGATCCTTGTAGTTGAAACGCAGCTCGTAACCACCGGCCACCGCGTTGTCCGGCAACTGGAAACGGCCCTGGGTGCCGGCCTTCGAATCGAGTTTCAGATCGAGCCGCTGCAACTCGGTGCCGGTCGCATCAAGCACGCTGACATTGACGTCCGCCGCTCCCGGCAATACCGAATCCCGCGCGTTCTTGAATTCACGGCCGACGATTTTCAGCGACACCCAATCACCCGGGCGATACAGCGGCCGGTCGGTGAAGGCGTAGAGTTTGGTGTCGTAGATTTCGCTGTCGTAATAGAAGTTTTCCGAGACAAATACGCCGCCCTCTTCGTCCTCGCCAATGACGAACGAACGCTCCGGGCTGACGTGTTTCAGGCGCAGCAGACCATCAGTGTCGGTAGCACCGCTGCTCATTACGCCGAGGCCGTCGGTCCACAGCACATTGACCTTCGGCACCGAGCTGCCTTCGTGTTTGCGCGCGGCCCACACCAGCAATTCATCACCGGCAATCTTGCTCACCGCCACGGTGTTGGAAACGAAAACCATGGTGGTCGCGCGGTACTTGCCGATCAGCGCTTCGACCAGATACAGGCCCGGTTTCAGATTGCCCAACGGGATGTACACGTTACCCGGCGCAACGCTGACGAACTCGCTGGAAGACCCGGCCAGATTGACCCCGGCCGGCGGCTGGATCGGCTTGGCCTGCCACAGCGGATAGCGGAACTGGCTGACCACCGGCAGACCCGGAATCAGAGCGAATTGCGGCTGCGCGTCGTAAGGCGTCGGCGCAGCGATGGCATTGCCCATCTTCAGCTCCGGCACTTCCTCGGTGACTTGCTGGCGAGACTCGTAGGAGAACGCACGCTGCATCACCCGACGGGATTTGCGATACCAGTTGTCCCACAGGTACGCGAGGGTGTTCGACAGCCCTTCGCCCTTGAACTGGCCGTCGCTGACCACACGGTGCAGGTTCTTCTGGCGCTTGAGGAAGTCCAGCGGCTTGTCGATCTTGTACACACGGATGTCGGCGCCGCCGTACGGTTCCATGCGGAAACGACGGTAGTCGCGGCCCGGTGCTTCGAGACGTACCACCGCCTGCTCGTCGCTGGCGAAACTGCTGTCGGCCAGCAGGAAAAAGCTTTCACCGGACACCGGCGTGTAGCCGCTTGGCTCCACGGAGTCTTCGGCATTCACCGCCGAAAACGGCAGGGTCAAGAGCAACAGAAAAGGCAGTAAACGCAACATGCGGGCACCGGTCATTGGGAGAGAAAGTTCAGTCGATAGACGCCGATGAAGTTGGGGTTGGCTGCGTCGGGTATCCATCGGGTGTCCTTCCATGTCATGAGTTGCTGCAGGCTTGCCGAACGCATGCCGTTGTCGGTTGGGGTAGTCGTGCCGGTGTGATAGGCGATGTAGCGGCCCATCCAGATCATCAGGTGCTGGTCGTCGCCCTGATCGAAAAACATCAGATCGCCGGGCCGTGCCTGAGACACGTCGCGGCCGATCAGATGGCTGTTGAACTGAATCAGTTTGATCGCGTTGACGTAGGGCCCGACCTTGCCGCCGCCCTGCTGCCATTGCTGGGCGAACTTGCGTTGCTCGTCGCTCAGCGCCAGCTCCGGCGGCAGGTAGCGGTTGGACACGCCATTGCTGCGCAGCCATTTGTCATCATGGACTTTCAGCGCTTCATTGGCGGCAAACCGCACCAGCCCGGCGCAGTCCTGCTGATACCAGCGCGGGCTCGGGCCCTTGCTCAACTGCTCCTGGGCGATGCGCACAAACCAGGCGCGAAACACCTGGGACTGCGCAGGATCGAGCGCCGGCGCTTCGACCGCTCGAGCACCCGCGCTCAGTAACAGCGCGAGCAGGCCGAGGCTGCGGATCAGTGCCGTCACAGCGCTTTCCACTCCAGCGGCAGCCATTGCCAGTGGCCGTCGGGCTCACTGCCTTCCGGCAAGGTCAGGGCGTATTTGCCCATGCCGCCAAGGGTGCGCAGTTTCGGAATCAGGTAGGTTTGCGCGGCGTTGTAGAACACCGGCTCCATGTCTTGCGGCAGGCTGTCGAGGGTTTCCTGTTGCATCAGTTGCGCCATGGAATCCGGGCCGAAGTAGATCGGCATCAGCACGTCTTTCGGCAGCACATCGGCCATTGGCGGGAAGCGCTTGTCGAGGGTGCCGAGGGCCTTGTCGACCAGTTTGTCGTCGAGGGAAAACAGCAGCGTCGAACCGTGACGCGCGAGGCTGACTTTCATGAAGGCACGGCCGGTGATCGCGTCCGGATTCTCGGCATCCTTGGCCGCGTACGGGCCGAAGTTGGAGCTGACCTGACGCTGCCAGAGGTGGCTCTGGCCTTCCTGCTTCTCGACCACCAGGAACGCGTGGTCGTCGACCTTGCTTTCGTAGGCGCCGACCATCGAATCGAACAGCGTGCCGATATCAGCGTCGAGCTTGCCGCTGTCCTCGTCCTTCAGACTGGCCACCAGCAACGGCGTGTACAGCCGCGAATCGGCGTACCAGCACAGGCCTGCCGCGCCGGCCACGTGCTCGATGAGTTTTTGCGCTACCGCTTCTTCGGCGCCGAGTTTCACCAGCAACGGTTTCTGCGGCTCGGCCGCCACCGGCAAGGTCACGCAGGCACTGGCGCCCAGCGGCATGGCTTGCCAGACCGGTTTGAAATCGAAGTCCGGCTGGTTGTCCAGCTCATCCATGGCCAGGAAGCTGTGCCAGCCCTTGTCGTCCATGTCGAAACGCAGGCCGGCGAAATTCGGGATGAAACGCTGATAACCCATGGCCAGGACGCTGGAATTGACCGACAGACGCTGCTTGGTTTCAGGTGTCTTGGCCGGCAGCCCGAACGCTTCGGGGAACAGTTTCTCGCCATTGAGCAGCGCCGCCAATGCTTGCGGCGAGACGTGGCCGGACTCTTCGGAAGCGCCACTTTCGGGGTCGTAGAACTTGGCCGGATTCGACAGCACCACCAGCTTGTCGCCACGGGAAGCGAACAACAGGGATTTGCTCGCGTTGTAGGTCAGTTGATACAGCGACACCTCATCGCCACCGACTTTCAGGGTGCTGAACACGCTCAGTTGCGAATCATCCAGCGCCACTTTCGCCAGCGGCTCCAGCAGCTTGGCCAGCCCGCCGCGATCCATCACCAGCAGAAAATCCTTCAAGCGACCATCGGCGCCGCGCCACAGCGCGACGTCTGCCGGTTGATCGAAGAGTTGCTCGATCAGGCTGTCCTGCAGCTTCAGGTCATGTTCGTAGATGATCCGCCGCAGACTGCCGATCAACCCGAGACGGTCGGCGTGGGTTTCGTAATAGAAGACGAAATCCTCGGTGAGCGTCGCCTTGAGGAACGGCACCGTCAGCAGGTCCTTGGGCAACTGGCTCAGGGAGCGGGTTTCCAGCAACGCATCCGGGCGGCTCAGGCCGAGCTTGTCGCTGGCCAGTGCCGCCGCCGGCAGCTTGGGCTTGTGCATCAACCAGCCGAGCCCGCCCGCCACGCCGGCCACCAGGCACAGCCCGGCCACCAGCAACGGCCAGCGCCGGGAAGGTTTGGCGGTGGGTGCGGCGGTCGCCGGGGTCTCAGTGTTTTCGCTCATCTTCTCGCTCATGTTCCCAAAGCTCGGCAGTTCATCCGTGGTGCGGGATGCTTAATAGTTGAAAGTCTTGACCAGCAGCAGATCACCGATGGCCCGCAGGGGCACGATGAACGTTTCGCGTTTTTCGTCGACGGTGTTTTCGTTGAGCACCAGCGTGATCTGCGAGGTGATGACCTCGTTCTGGTTGCTGGCCTCCTCGAAGTTATAGCCGCCGTCGCCGAAGTTGCCCCAATAGTTGACGTAAACCAGATAGGTGCCATGCAGCGGCGCAGTCATGGTGAACATTTCCGGACCGGGGCCGTCGACGCCGTCCGGGTCCAGACCGCCGCCGTTGGTCAACGCCGTGTGGGCGAAAAACGCATGCTGGCCGTCCGGGGTAATGATGTGCAGGTCGAGTTCGGCCTTGGGATCGTCCCAGCCCAGCACCACGCGAATTCGCGCCGGTGTGCGCAGGTTGTTCGCCTCATAGAATTGAACGCGCTTGAGCGACTGGCCTTCGGCACTGCGCACTTCGACGCTGTTGGAGCCTGCGCCGAACGCATAAGGCCGAGCAAAACGCCCATCGTCGTCGGTGTACAGGTTCAGCGGATTGCCGTTGACCGCCAGGGTGTGCGGCCCACGCTGATTGCCGATGGCCTTGAGCTGGCCCTGGATCATCGTGCGATTGCGCTGGATGCCGCGATCGATGGGCGGCGTGGGATAGGCGACTTGCGGATTTTCACTGCGGTCGAGCAAGCCGTTGTAGCGCCAGCCGCCCACCGGTTCCGACATCTCGGCGCTGATCGGGTTGGTCTGCGCAGCCCACAGCGCCGGCGCGCAGGCCAGGCCGATCAGCAGCAAAAGAAGTGAACGCATGTAATGCCTCCTGCCATGCCTGAACGAAACCTTGCACCCGATCCTCGGTACTTCACAGCGGTGAAAACTGCGTTTCGTCTGAAAGACCCGTGACTGTCGGGTCGTAGAAGGCGCGAAGGTTAGCGATTCGGCAGTTTTTTAACAATCGGATACGTCTTGAAATGCGGTAGGAATCACGCAGATTTACGAGGCGTGAGCCGAATAGCGGACTTATTCGGCTCACGAAATGAGCCGAATAATTTCCATCACGTTCAAAACCCGTTTCCCATCCGCCCGGGATGGCCGTGAAACCGCCGCTCATTTGCCCATAAACCCCCTATCTGCTAGTGTCGCGCCGGTTTAACGTCAACCGGAATTAGCCGCCATGGCCCGCAAAAAAGCTGCACTGGATTTCGAACAGTCCCTCGCCGACCTGCAAACACTGGTCGAGCGTCTGGAGAACGGTGAATTGTCGCTGGAAGACTCGCTGACCGCTTTCGAGCAGGGCATTGGTCTGACCCGTGACTGCCAGGCAGCGCTGGCCCAGGCCGAGCAGAAGGTCCAGGTGTTGCTGGAACGCGATGGCGAGCTGGCCGAGGAACCCTTCGACGCGGATCAGCCAGAATGATCGCGGCGTATTCGGCGACCAGTCAGGCGCGGGTCAATGCGGCACTGGAAACCCTGTTCAATGCACCGCTGCCGGAACTGGCGCGGCTTTACGAAGCGATGCGCTACAGCGTGATGAACGGCGGCAAACGCGTGCGCCCGCTGCTGGCCTACGCCGCGTGCGAAGCCCTTGGCGGCAAGGCCGAGCAGGCCAACGGCGCGGCGAGTGCAGTGGAGCTGATCCACGCCTACTCGCTGGTACACGACGATTTGCCGGCGATGGACGACGACGATCTGCGTCGCGGCCAGCCGACCACTCACAAGAAATTCGATGAAGCCTGCGCGATCCTCGCCGGCGACGGTTTGCAAAGCCTGGCGTTCAGCGCCCTGCTCGACCCGCGTCTGAGCGACCTGAGCGCGGATATCCGCCTGCAACAAGTCACAGCACTGGCGCACGCGGCAGGCCCGGCCGGCATGGTCGGCGGCCAGGCCATCGACCTCGGCTCGGTTGGTCTGAAGCTCGATCAGAAAGCCCTCGAACAGATGCACCGGCACAAGACCGGCGCGCTGATCGAAGTCAGCGTCAAGCTCGGCGCCCTGGCCAGCGGCCGCGCCGAGAAGGATGAACTCAAGGCCCTGCAAAGTTATGCACAGGCCATCGGCCTGGCGTTCCAGGTGCAGGACGACATCCTCGACGTCGAAAGCGATACCGAAACCCTCGGCAAGCGCCAGGGTGCGGACATTGCCCGCGACAAGCCGACCTACCCGGCCCTGCTCGGCCTCGACGCCGCCAAGGCCTATGCCCTGGAACTGCGCGATCAGGCCCTGCACGCGCTGCGACCGTTTGACGCGGCTGCCGAGCCGTTGCGCGATCTGGCCCGGTATATCGTCGACCGACGCAACTAAAGGCTAATCAGCCAAAAAAGACCAACGCGTGGGCAGGGGACGATGCATCAGGTAAACTGCCGCATCTTTTATACCTATAACGATTCGCCTGATGCCCACGACGTTCCATGAGATTCCCCGCAAGCGCCCGACCACGCCCCTGCTCGACCGCGCGAACACGCCGGACGGCCTGCGCCGGTTAGGCGAAGCCGAGCTGGAAACCCTGGCTGATGAGTTGCGCCTGGAATTGCTCTACACGGTCGGCCAGACCGGTGGGCATTTCGGTGCCGGCCTGGGTGTCATCGAGCTGACCATCGCGTTGCATTACGTCTTCGACACCCCGGACGACCGGCTGGTGTGGGACGTTGGTCATCAGGCCTATCCGCACAAGATCCTCACCGGTCGTCGCGAGCGCATGGAAACCCTGCGCCAGAAGGACGGCATCGCCGCCTTCCCGCGCCGCTCCGAGAGCGAGTACGACACCTTTGGCGTCGGCCACTCCAGCACCTCGATCAGTGCCGCGCTGGGCATGGCCATCGCCGCCCGCCTGCAGAACAGCGATCGCAAGGCGATTGCCGTGATCGGCGACGGCGCGCTGACCGCCGGCATGGCCTTCGAGGCGCTGAACCATGCGCCGGAAGTGAACGCCAACATGCTGGTGATCCTCAACGACAACGACATGTCGATCTCGCGCAACGTCGGCGGTCTGTCGAACTATCTGGCGAAGATCCTTTCCAGCCGCACCTACGCAAGCATGCGTGAAGGCAGCAAGAAAGTGCTGTCGCGCCTGCCCGGCGCCTGGGAAATCGCCCGTCGCACCGAAGAATACGCAAAAGGCATGCTGGTTCCCGGCACCCTGTTCGAAGAGCTGGGCTGGAACTACATCGGCCCGATCGACGGCCACGACCTGCCGACCCTGATCGCCACCCTGCGCAACATGCGCGATCTGAAGGGCCCGCAGTTCCTGCACATCGTCACCAAGAAAGGCAAAGGCTTCGCCCCGGCGGAAGTCGATCCGATCGGTTACCACGCCATCACCAAGCTCGAACCGCTGGACGCCCCGGCCGCTGCGCCGAAGAAGGCCGGCGGGCCGAAGTATTCCGGTGTGTTCGGCGAGTGGCTGTGCGACATGGCCGCTGCCGACCCGCGTCTGGTGGGCATCACCCCGGCGATGAAGGAAGGCTCGGACCTGGTGGCGTTCAGCGAACGCTTCCCGCTGCGCTACTTCGACGTGGCAATTGCCGAGCAGCACGCCGTGACCCTCGCGGCCGGCATGGCCTGCGAAGGCGCGAAACCGGTGGTGGCGATCTACTCGACGTTCCTGCAACGCGGTTACGACCAGTTGGTGCATGACGTTGCGGTGCAGAACCTCGATGTGCTGTTCGCCATCGACCGCGCCGGTCTGGTGGGCGAAGACGGCCCGACCCACGCCGGCAGTTTCGATCTGTCGTTCCTGCGTTGCATTCCGGGCATGGTGATCATGACCCCGAGCGATGAAAACGAACTGCGCAAGATGCTCACCACCGGTCACCTGTACAACGGTCCGGCGGCGGTGCGATACCCACGTGGCACTGGCCCGAACGCGACCATCGAGAAGAACCTCGAACCGATCGAGATCGGCAAAGGCGTGGTTCGACGTCAGGGCAGCAAGGTCGCCCTGCTGGTCTTCGGCGTGCAACTGGCCGAAGCGCTGAACGTCGCTGAAACCCTGGACGCCACCGTGGTCGACATGCGCTTCGTCAAACCGATGGACGAAGCGCTGGTGCGTGAAATCGCCAACAGCCACGACCTGCTGGTGACCATCGAAGAGAACGCGATCATGGGCGGCGCCGGTGGTGCGGTCAGCGAATTCCTCGCCCGCGAGAACATTCTCAAGTCGGTGCTGCACCTGGGCTTGCCGGACATTTACGTCGAGCACGCCAAACCGGCGCAGATGCTGGCCGAGTGTGGGCTGGACGAGGCCGGGATCGAAGCGGCGGTGCGTGAGCGCCTGGAGCTGCTCAACAAGTAAAACGCAATGCCCATGTGGGAGCGGGCTTGCTCGCGAAGGCATCGGATCAGTCGATAACGAGTTGACTGACACACCGTCTTCGCGAGCAAGCCCGCTCCCACATTTGATTTGTGTACACCTGAAAGATCAATGGACTGCCGATGAACCTCTCGCGCCTCGCCCTGCCCCTTCTCCTGCTGCCAACCACCAACGCCCTCGCCGACACCTTCGAGCGCGATCAGGCCCTGAAGCTGCCGGACGTGCTGATCAGCGCCAACCGCCAGGTGGAAGCGCGCAACGACAGCAGCGCCGCCAACACTGTATTCACCCGCGAAGACATCGAGCGCCTGCAACCAAGCAGCGTCACCGACCTGCTGCAACGGGTACCCGGCGTGCAAGTGGCGCAAACCGGCGGGCGCGGCAGTCTGCCGGGGGTCTACATCCGTGGCACACAATCGGCGCAGAGCCTGGTGCTGGTCGATGGCCAGCGCATCGGCAACTCGACGTCCGGCGACAGCAACCTGCAGCACCTCAACATCGAGCAGATCGAACGCGTCGAAGTGCTGCGCGGTTCGCGTTCGGTGATTTACGGCAGCGATGCGATTGGCGGAGTGATTCAGATCTTCACCCGGCGCGGCGCTGAGCAAGGCTTGCAGCCGCGAATGCATGTCGGTTTCGGCAGCAACCAGACCTGGGAGCGCAGTGTCGGCCTGTCCGGTGGCGATGAGAAAACCCGCTTCAACCTCGGCGCCAGCCTCGATGAAACCGCGGGGATCGACCGCACCCACGAGTCGTACCCCAGCGACAGCGATCACGATGCCTACCGCAACAAATCCATCAGCCTGAGCCTCAGCCATGCGCTGACCGATGACATCGAAGTCGGCGCCAACCTGCTGGATAACCGTGGCAAAAGCGAGTTCGACAACCCGTTCGGGCGCTTTGACCCGGTCACCTTCGACTCCGTCCAGCAACAGCCCTACAGCGATTTTGCTGTCAGCAGTTTCAGCAGCTACATCGATGCGCGGATCAACGAGCGCTGGAAATCGCGCCTGGAACTCGGCCACAGCGAAAACCGTGAAAAAACCTTCGACAAGCTCAGCGACGAACGCTCGGTATTCAACACCTACCGCGACTCGGTGACCTGGCAGAACGACCTGACCCTCGATGCACGCAACAGCCTGATCCTCGGCGGCGACTGGTACGAAGACCGGGTCAACAGCAGCACCGCGTTCGACGAGGACAGCCGCTGGAACCGCGCCGCGTTCATCCAGCATCGCTTCCAGGCCGACAGTTTCTCCACTGAACTGGGCCTGCGCCGTGACGACAACCAGCAGTTCGGCGGCCAGAACAGCTGGAGCGGCACGCTGACGTTGCCGGTCAACCCGGACAACGATCTGTTGCTCAGCTACAGCGAAGGCTTCCGCGCGCCGACCTTCAATGACCTGTATTACCCGGATTTCAGCAACCCGAACCTGAAACCGGAAACTTCGAAAAGCTACGAGCTGCAATGGCGCAGCCAGTTGAGCGACAGCAGCCGCCTCGAAGCGTCGCTGTATCGGACCGATCTGGAAGACGCGATCATCTTCGGCAGCAACTCACGCCCGGAAAACGTCGCCTCGGCACGGATCAACGGCTTCGAAGCAGCGCTGAAACAGGACCTGTTCGGCTGGCAGAGCAACCTCGGCGTGGCAATCATCGATCCTCGCGACCGCGACACCGGCCACACCCTGGCGCGCCGTGCCCGTCGCACCATGAGCTGGGATCTGGATCGGCAATTCGATCGCCTCGGCCTCGGCGCCAGTTGGCAGGCCGTCAGCAGCAGTTATGACGACCTGAAAAATCAGCAGCCTTTGGGTGGTTATGCGTTACTGGGACTGCGCAGCAGCTGGGCGCTGGACCGTGAGATCAAACTGGATTTCAAGGTGGATAACCTGCTGGACAAGGGTTACAGCCGGGCGCTGTACAGCCATGACGACAGTCAGTATGGCTATCGTGAGGAAGGCCGAGCGTTCATGTTCGGGGTGACCTGGACACCACAGCTCTAGCGCTCAGCGGTCTGGCGCGATCAGTTGGCAGAGCTTGGCCGTCGCCTCGATCATCTGCCCGCTCGGACGCTCCAGACCTTTATCGGTGACCAACAGCAGTTGCCTGTGCTTCACCGCCGCCACCTGCGGCCAGGCATTCCACGCATTCAGTTGTGGCTGGTCGCCGGCCAGAATCACTTCGGGATCACGCTGTAAAACGGCTTCGATGCTCACCTGCGGCGCCGGCAGCGTCAGGTCGGCAAACACATTGCGTGTGCCGCACACTTCAAGCGCATCGCTGATGATCTGCCCGCCGCCGATGGTGTACAGCGGCTTGTCCCAGACTTGATAGAACACCCGCAGCGGCGCTTCCCGTCGATAGCGCTGGCGCAGCTCATCGAGTTTCAGTCGCAGCTCGGCCGCCCGCTCAACCCCGCGTTCAGGACGACCGAGCTGTGTCGCGATGGCTTCGATCTGCGTGGTCAACTGCTCGAAACTGTGGGGTTCGGCAACGAAGGTCGGGATGTTCAGGCGCTTGAGCTGATCGCGCTGAGCCGGGCCGACACTGCCGGGCCACAGCAGCAACAAATCAGGCTTGAGGCTGAGCAGCCGCTCCATGTCGAGCTGGCCGTAACGGCCCACCGAAGGCACATCCTTGATCGCGGACGGCCGGTCACCGGCATCCAGCACGCCCACCAGCAGATCGGCCGAATTCAGCTCCACGACAATTTCAGACAGGGATGGCGCGAGACTGACCACCCGCAGGGCGGCCAGGGTTTCGCTGCTGACGGCCAGCAGCAGAACCGCCAGCCAGAGACGACGCATCAACCGAGTTGACGCGGGATACGGTAGAGGTAGAACAGCACCGCCGTGGACAACGCCAGCAGCATCAACGGCACCGCTTCGAGGCCGACGAACACCGCCAGTGCGCCAATCCACGCCGGTAATCCCGCCGCCAGAAACGCAGTGCGACGACGAGCCGCGAGGGCAATCCAGGCAGCGGGTTCATCCGGGGTATCGAGGGCCTTTTGCGTGGCGATCAGCGCATGCTTGTAGCGGCCGAAGAACTTCAGGCTGACAAACATCGAGGCCACACCGGCAATGAACAACGGCATCGCCAGCACCGGCATGATCGCTTCGCTCTCGCCGAATACGGCGTTGAGCACGAACAGCGGCACCAGTGCCAGCGCCAGGTATTTCCACCAGGCGACCGACAGGCGGCGGCGCACCTGACCCCGGGTCACGCCCGGTCTACCTCGCCCTGATGTTCGTTGCCCATCATATGGTCGAGCTTGCTGGCCTTGGTCGCCAGGTAGAGTTTGTTGTGCGGGTTGTGGCCGGTGTGCAGCGGCACGCGCTCGGCGACGACGATGTTCATGTCGGCCAGGGCTTTGACCTTGCGCGGGTTGTTGGTCATCAGGCGCAGGGATTTCACGCCCAGATGCTCGAGCATCGGCAGGCACATGGCGTAGTCACGCTGGTCGGCGGCAAAGCCCAGACGCTCGTTGGCTTCAACGGTATCGGCGCCGCCGTCCTGCAATTCGTAGGCACGGATCTTGTTCAGCAGGCCAATGCCACGACCTTCCTGACGCAGATACAGCAACACGCCACGGCCTTCACGGGCGATCGCCTTGAGGGCGGCCTCCAGTTGCGAGCCGCAGTCGCAACGCTGGCTGAACAAGGCATCGCCAGTCAGGCATTCGGAGTGCAACCGGCCGAGTACCGGGGCACCGTCGGCAATCTCACCCAGGCTCAGCACGACGTGCTCGCGGCCGGTGGCTTCATCGAGAAAACCGTGCATGGTGAATTGCGCAAAAGGCGTTGGCAGCTTGGAAGCGGCGACAAAAACGACAGGCACCGGTGTGCTCCTGATCTAAAAAGTCCGAGATTCGCTGGGCGGCATTGTAACAGCAGGTTCCGGCAGACGCTTAGGCTGAATTATCGGCCATAACGATCAAAAAGTTTGATGACTGGCCTGCCTTCATTGCCCCCGGTCGAACGGATACGGCTGTTTCCAGCGTTCGAAGATGGGCTTCAATTCGCCGCTTTTCACCAGTTGATCCATGCGCTGGTCGTAGATCGACATCAGCGCACGGGCCTGAGGTGTGTCGGCAAAGCCGAGGTACAGCGGCAACTCAGCCAGATGCGAGTAACGGTATTGCGAAGGGTCGGAGGCATTTCTCACAACCGCTTCGATTTCCGTCAGCGCGTCGATGTAGTAATCCGCCCGCCCCTGTTTGAGCATCGACAGGATCCCGGTGCGGCGTTCGATCTGGTTGTAACGCTTGATGTTCGGCAGGTAGGTCTCATAACGATAACCCCGCACCCAGGCCAGCCGGTATTTGCCGAGGGTGGCCTCGGTCGGTGCCGGATTGCTGGCAAGGCCCAGTGCGTAGATGTGGTCGGAATCGAAGTTCCATTTTGGATACAGAACCTGCTCGGCCTCGCCGCGATAGGAGCCGACCAGCGCGTCGACTTCCTTCAACTGCACCAGGCCCACCGAACGGGTGTACGGCACGGTGCGGATGTCCAGGGTCACGCCGGCCGGTTCGAACACCTTGCGCAGGACGTCCCAGCCCAGGCCGTGGCCATCGGCGGCGGTGTAATCTTCCCAGTCTTCGCTGGCCAGGTGAATGACCGACGGCGGCGCATCCTGTGCATGGGCAACCGCACCCAGCAGGATAAAAAACAGTATCGCCAACCCGCGTCGAGCCATCCCTGTGTCCCTCATCCACGCCTTGAAATCAGGCGAAAATCCACACCAGACCCTGCATTGCCAGCCAGGCGAACACGCCCGCCAGCACGTCGTCGAGCATGATGCCGACGCCGCCATGCACATGCCGGTCGATCCAACGGATCGGCCATGGCTTGAGAATGTCGAAGAAGCGGAACATCAGGAACCCGGCGAGCAGCCAGTACCAGCCTTCCGGCACCAGCCACAGGGTGATCCACATCCCGACCATCTCGTCCCAGACGATGCCCTCGTGGTCGTGCACCCGCAGATCGTCGGCCACCTTGCCGCACAGCCAGAAGCCGAACAGCATGGTGATTCCAAGCATCAGCCAGTAGCCCCAGTCGGGCAACATCTGCCACAACGGAATAAAGGGTAGCGCAACTAACGAGCCCCACGTGCCCGGTGCTTTCGGCAAGGTGCCGGAACCGAAGCCGAACGCGATGAAATGCCAGGGGTTGCGCCAGACCGACGGCGGAACGAATTCGCCGGGAACCTGTTTCGGGTGATCTGTCACGGTGACTCCTGAAAATGTTGATAACCCCGGATTTGCGGGGTGATGTCATGCCCTTCGCGGTCCAGCAGCAGCACGCCCTGCCCCTCTGCCACACGCCCGATCACATGGATCGGCCAGCCATCGGCCAGCAGCGCCGGCAATTCGACGGACGGCAAGGTAAAGGCCAGCACGTAATCATCGCCACCGCTCAACGCCGCGCGCTCGGCACCGCGCTGACCAAGAAACGCCACCAGCGCATCCGACAGCGGGAGACGCTCGCGCTCGACTTCGAGGCGAACCTTCGAAGCCAGAGCGATATGGCCGCAATCGGCGAGCAGGCCATCGGAGATATCCAGCGCCGAGGTGGCCTTGCCGCGCAGGGCTTGACCGAGAGCCAGTTGCGGTTGCGGCGACCAATAGTGATCGAGCAGCGGCTGGCCGATGTGCGGCTCGGCGTCACGCTGGCCAAGCACCAGCGGCAAGGCGCCAGCGGCATTGCCCAATTCACCGCCGACACACAGCAAGTCGCCGGACTGCGCGCCGCTACGGGTCAGGGCCAGGCCGGCCGGGACACGACCAAACACGGTGACGGTGAGGCTCAACGGCCCGCGCGTCGTGTCACCGCCGACCAGCGCCACACTGCAGCTTTGCGCCATGCGGTTCAAACCACGGGCATAGGCTTGCAGCCAATCGGCGGTCACCGTCGGCAAGGTCAGGGCAAGGGTAAAGGCGACGGGCGTGGCGCCCATGGCAGCGAGGTCGCTGACCGCCACGGCCAACGAGCGCTGACCGAGCAGAAACGGATCGCAGGGATCGGCGAAATGCACGCCGGCCACCAGCGTATCCGTGGAGATCGCCAGCTGTTCCCCGGAAGGAACCGCCAGCAGGGCGCAGTCGTCGCCGATCCCCAGTGCAACGCCCTCGCCGCCCTGCGCACAAGGCGCGGCGGCGAAGAAATTGCGGATCAGCTCAAACTCGCCCATGAGGTCTCAAGCGCGTTTTAGCGCTTGAACGCCTTCACTTCAGCTTCACGCAGGCGTGGGGCCAGCTTGTCGAGCACGCCGTTGACGAACTTGTGGCCGTCGGTCGAACCGAACACTTTGGCCAGTTCGATACCTTCGTTGATCACAACGCGGTACGGCACGTCGACGCGCTTGAGCAGTTCCCAGGTGGACAGGCGCAGAACCGCCAGTTCAACCGGGTCCAGCTCTTCGATCGCCAGGTCCAGGCAAGGCTTGAGCGCGGTGTCGATTTCGGTGCGGTTGGCCGGAACCCCGTGGAGGATTTCGCGGAAGTACGCACCATCGACATCGGTGAAATCGTTATCGACCCGGAACTGCGCTTCGATCTCGTTCAGCGAAGCCTTGGCCATGTGCCATTGATACAGGGCCTGAGTCGCGAGCTGACGGGCTTCGCGGCGCTTGGCGCTCTTCGATGGCTTGCCGGCATCCGCAGGTTTCGGATCGCGCGGGTTGAAACGATCGCTATCGTCGCTAATCACTTGGCCTCCAACTGCGCCAGCAGGCTGACCATTTCCAGAGCGGACAGGGCAGCTTCAGCACCTTTGTTGCCGGCCTTGGTGCCGGAACGTTCGATGGCTTGCTCGATGGAATCGACGGTCAGGACGCCGAAAGCGACCGGTACGCCGAATTCCATGGACACCTGGGCCAGGCCCTTGGTGCATTCGCCAGCCACGTATTCGAAGTGCGGAGTGCCGCCACGAATGACCGCGCCCAGGGCGATGATTGCTGCGAACTCGCCTTTCTGGGCGACTTTTTGCGCAACCAGCGGGATTTCGAAGGCGCCAGGTGCGCGGATGATGGTGATGTCGCTTTCGCTCACGCCGTGGCGAACCAGGGCATCAACTGCACCGCTGACCAGGCTTTCAACCACGAAGCTGTTGAAACGGCCCACTACCAAAGCGTAGCGGCCTTTAGGGGCGATGAAGGTACCTTCGATGGTCTTCAGGGTCATTCGTCAGATCTCTTAAAGAGCCGGGACGCGTCTGTTTCGCGTCCCTCAGTGATTTATTTGCCGCGAATTCGGGTCCGGAAACAACCGGTCATTATTCGGAGGGCACGTATTCTACAACTTCCAGATCGAAACCGGATATCGCATTGAACTTCATCGGTGCCGACATCAAGCGCATTTTGCGTACACCGAGGTCACGCAGGATCTGCGAACCGGCACCGACGATGCTGTAGGTGGTCGGTTTTTTCACCGCTGCCTGATCGCCGGTTTCGCGGATATGCGCCAGCAACACGTCGCCGTCGAGCGGGTGACCGAGCAACAGCACCACACCGCTGCCGGCCTCGGCAACCGCAGCCATGGCGGCACGCAGGCTCCAGCGGCCCGGCTGCTTGACCATCAGCAGGTCGCGCAGCGGGTCCATGTTGTGCACGCGAACCAGGGTCGGCTCTTCGGCGCAAACGGTGCCCAGGGTCAGTGCCATGTGCACGTCGCCTTCCACGGAATCACGATAGGTCACCAGGTTGAATTGGCCCAGTTCGCTGTCCAGCGGCTGCTCGGCAATCCGCTGAACGGTACGTTCGTGGATCATCCGGTAGTGAATCAGGTCGGCGATGGTGCCGATCTTGATGTTGTGCTCAGCCGCGAAAGCTTCCAGTTCGGCGCGACGGGACATGGTGCCGTCGTCGTTCATCACTTCGCAGATCACGCCGCTCGGCTCGAAACCGGCCATGCGCGCCAGGTCGCAAGCCGCTTCGGTGTGACCGGCACGCGCCAGGGTGCCGCCGGCCTGGGCCATCAGCGGGAAGATGTGGCCGGGGCTGACGATGTCTTCGGCTTTCGCGTCTTTTGCCGCAGCCGCTTGCACGGTGCGCGCGCGGTCAGCGGCGGAGATGCCGGTGGTCACGCCTTCGGCAGCTTCGATCGATACGGTGAACTTGGTGCCGAAACCGGAACCGTTGCGCGGCGCCATCAGCGGCAGCTTCAGGGTTTCGCAGCGCTCGCGGCTCATCGGCATGCAGATCAGGCCACGGGCGTGCTTGGCCATGAAGTTGATGTGCTCGGCCTTGCAGCATTCGGCGGCCATGATCAGGTCGCCTTCGTTCTCGCGGTCTTCGTCATCCATGAGGATGACCATCTTGCCTTGGCGGATGTCTTCAACCAGTTCTTCGATGCTATTGAGCGCCACAAGGCACCCCCTTCAGTCAGGATTTGAGGTAGCCGTTGGCGGCCAGAAAGCTTTCGGTGATGCCACCGGACGTTGGCTCTGCGGCCTTGTCACCCAGTAGCAGGCGCTCCAGATAACGCGCCAGCAAGTCGACTTCCAGGTTCACCCGGCGACCTGGCTTGTAGGACGCCATGATGGTTTCGCTCAGGGTGTGCGGAATGATCGTCAGCAGGAATTCGGCGCCATCGACCGCGTTCACGGTCAGGCTGGTGCCGTCGACGGTGATCGAGCCTTTGTGGGCGATGTACTTGGCCAGCTCCTTCGGCGCGCGGATGCGAAATTCCACGGCGCGGGCATTGTCGCTGCGCGAGACCACTTCGCCGACACCGTCGACGTGACCGCTGACCAGATGCCCGCCGAGACGGGTGGTCGGGGTCAGGGCTTTTTCCAGGTTGACCGGGCTGCCGCTTTTCAGGTCATTCATGGCGGTGCAGTCGAGGGTTTCGCGACTGACGTCGGCGGCAAAGCCGTCACCCGGCAGTTCCACGGCGGTCAGGCACACGCCGTTGACTGCGATGCTGTCGCCGAGTTTGACGTCGCTCAGGTCGAGCTTGCCGGTTTCGACATGCACCCGCACATCGCCGCCCTTTGGGGTCAGTGCGCGGATACTGCCGATGGATTCGATGATGCCGGTAAACATGGGGTTCTCCTTGAGAACGAAGCCAGCGCTAACGCGATGGCCGGGAATTATACGCTCGCCGATGAGACAGGGATTGCAGTGACTCGCCAGTCATCGCCAACCGCGCGAATTTCAGTGATTTTCAGCTCCGGCGCATCCTTCATATAGGCTAGCGGCCAGTCCAGCAACGGACGCGCCGTGGAGCCGAGAAACTTGCCGGCGATGAAGATCACGAACTCGTCGACCAGACCAAGCCGGGCAAACGCGCCGGCCAGTCGCGGGCCGGCCTCGACCAGCACTTCGTTGACGCCGCGACTGGCCAGCTCGATCAGCAATTGGCGTAGATCGACCTGACCGTCATCACCCGGCACGATCAGGCATTCCGGGCCATGGGCGTACTGTTCTTCGATGGCCACACAGGTGGCAACCAGCGCCGGGCCGGCCTTGAAGAACGGTGCATCCAGCGGCACTCGCAGACGTCCGTCGATCAGCACCCGCAGCGGTGGACGGCTCAGGGCCAGCGCGGTTTGTTCGGCATCCAGCCCCAGCTCATCGCCGCGCACGGTCAACCGTGCGCCGTCAGCCAGCACTGTGTCGGCCCCGGTCAGCACCACACTGGCCTGGGCACGCAACCGCTGCACCGCCGAACGCGCGGCAGGGCCGGTGATCCATTGGCTCTCGCCGCTTTCCATCGCGGTGCGACCGTCGAGGCTCATGGCCAACTTCACCCGCACGAACGGCAAGCCGTGCTCCATGCGTTTCAGAAAGCCTTGATTGAGCTTGCGCGCCTCGCTTTCCAGCACGCCGCTTTCAGTGGCGATGCCGGCATCGGCCAGACGCTGCAGACCGCGCCCGGCGACTTGCGGATTGGGATCGCGCATCGCCGCGACCACCCGACCGACACCGGCATTCACCAGCGCATCGGCGCAGGGCGGTGTACGGCCGTGGTGGCTGCAAGGTTCGAGGGTCACGTAAGCCGTGGCGCCCCGGGCCAGTTCACCGGCGGCGCGCAGAGCGTGGACTTCGGCGTGGGGTTCGCCGGCACGCTCATGCCAGCCTTCGCCGACAATCTGCCCGTCGCGCACGATCACACAGCCGACCCGTGGATTGGGATGGGTCGTGTAATGCCCCTTGCGCGCCAGTTCCAGGGCCCGGGCCATGAAACGGGCGTCGAGGATGGCCTGTTCGGCGGCGGTCATTCTTTCACCGGCTCACGGGCGAGACGGTCGATCTCTTCGCGGAACTCGTTGAGGTCCTGGAAGCGGCGGTACACGGAAGCGAAACGGATGTAGGCGACTTCATCGAGCTTTTGCAGCTCGGCCATCACCAGTTCGCCGACCACGAGGGATTTGACCTCGCGTTCGCCGGTGGCGCGCAGCTTGTGTTTGATGTGCACCAGCGAGGACTCGAGACGCTCGACGCTCACCGGACGTTTCTCCAGGGCGCGCTGCATGCCGGCGCGGAGTTTTTCTTCGTCGAACGGTTGGCGGCTGCCGTCGGTTTTGATCAGGCGCGGCAACACCAGTTCGGCCGTCTCGAACGTCGTGAAACGTTCGCCGCAGGCCAGGCATTCACGCCGGCGGCGCACCTGTTCGCCCTCGGCGACCAGACGCGAGTCGATGACCTTGGTGTCGTTGGCACCGCAGAAGGGACAGTGCATGGTGGCTGGCAACAAAAAAAGGGAGGGCCATGGTAGCGCATCCCGGTGGCAAGACAAGCCATAGGCTTTGCGGTATACAGACTGCCATGATCGTTTGATCCATGGATTTCATTTTGACGGAGCCACCAATGTCGCTACGACCGCTCGTTTTGCTCAGTGTTTTCGCCCTGCTGGTGGCCTGTGGCAGCGATAAGCCAAAGCCGCAGCCACCAACGCCGGGGCCGGCGCCGCAACAGGCACAGAAAAAGGCCAGGGAAGCAGCCGACCTCGGCCCGTTGCCCGCGTATCAACGGGAACTGAGCGGCACCTTGCAGGGTGTGCCGGCGGGCGCCGAAGTTGAACTGGCGCTGCTGGTGATCGACGAGAAAGGTCGCCCGCAGCAGTTGCTCGCCAGTTCCAGCCTGATCGGCAACAACCAGGTTCTGCCATTTCGCCTGCGCTTCAATCCTGACGCCTTCCCGGTCGGCGCACGGGTCGAACTGCGTGGCCGCGCCACGCAATCCGGTCAGTTGATCCTGCACCTGCCGTCGCAGACCATCAGCCAGCCGACCACCCAGGCCCTGGGCCAGCTGCAGTTTGTAAAAGCGCCATGAATGCACCGCTGGACCTGCAACAGGCGCTGGGCGAGCTGCTTGGTGATGCCCGGCTGATGGCCTGCCCGCTGCCGGACACTGACCTGAAACTGTGGCTTATCGACGGCGACAACATGGCCCGGGAGTTCAGCCCGGACGAAACCCGGCGGATCCTGCACGAGCCGCCGTACTGGAGTTTCTGCTGGGCCAGTGGTCTGGCGGTGGCGCGTTATCTGGCGGAATTTCCCGAGTGGGTGCGTGGCAAACGCGTACTGGATTTCGGTGCCGGTTCCGGGATCGCCGGGATTGCCGCCGTGAAGGCCGGCGCGCTGGAAGTGGTGGCCTGCGACCTTGATCCGCTGGCGATTGCCGCGTGCCGGGCCAACGCCGAACTCAATGATGTGCAGATGAGCTATTCCACGGACTTCTTCGCCGAGGCGGATCGCTTCGATCTGATCCTGGTGGCCGACGTTCTGTACGACCGCGAGAACCTGCCGCTGCTCGACGCCTTTCTCAGTCGCGGCCGGGAGGCGCTGGTGGCGGATTCCCGGGTCAGGGATTTCCGTCACCCGCTGTACCGGCGCATTGAAATGCTCGAAGCCATGACCCTGCCGGATCTGGCCGAGCCCGAAGAGTTTCGCCATGTCAGCCTCTACCACGCGGCCCGCGCCTGACCGTATAGTTGCCCCATTCACGCTTTTACGAGATACCCCATGAGTCAGCAAACGCCGTACATTTTCGACGCCACGACGGCCGACTTCGACCAGTCGGTGATCGAGGCTTCCTTTCAAAAACCGGTGCTGGTGGATTTCTGGGCCGAATGGTGTGCGCCGTGCAAGGCGCTGATGCCGATGCTGCAAGGCATCGCCGAGAGCTATCAGGGCGAGTTGCTGCTGGCCAAGGTCGACTGCGACGTCGAGCAGGACATCGTTGCCCGCTTCGGTATCCGCAGCCTGCCGACCGTGGTGCTGTTCAAGGACGGTCAACCGGTGGACGGTTTTGCCGGCGCCCAGCCGGAATCCGCCGTGCGTGCCCTGCTTGAACCTCACGTAAAAATGCCACCGCCGGCAGCGGCTGATCCGTTCGAGCAAGCCCAGACGCTGTTCGACGAAGGCCGTTACGCCGATGCCGAAGCCGCGCTGGTGGTGATGCTCAACGAAGACAACACCAACGCCAAGGCGCTGATTCTCTACGCTCGTTGCCTGACCGAACGCGGTGAACTGGGTGAAGCGCAAACCGTGCTCGACGCGGTCAAGAGCGACGAACACAAAGCCGCGCTGGCCGGTGCCAAGGCGCAGATCAAGTTCCTCGGCCTGGCCCGCGACCTGCCGGATGCCGCCGACCTGAAAAGCCGTCTGGCGCAAAACCCGCAAGACGACGAAGCGGTGTATCAACTGGCGATCCAGCAACTGGCCCGCCAGCAATACGAAGCGGCGCTGGACGCGCTGCTCAAGCTGTTCATCCGCAATCGCAGCTACGGTGAAGGCCTGCCGCACAAGACCTTGCTGCAAGTGTTCGAACTGCTGGGCAACGATCACCCGCTGGTGACCGCTTACCGGCGCAAGGTGTTTGCCGCGCTTTACTAAGCGCTTACTCGATCCAGCTGTAGAGCGGCGTGTCCCCGCCGCTCGCCACTTTCACGTCCGACGAATGCCGCAGGCGCACCAGCAAGCGCTTGCCCGCCGCCGCGCTGCCGGTCAGTCCTTCGAGCTGATCCAGCAGCTCCGGCCCGCTGAGTTGCCCGGCCTTGCGCAGCAAATCCCTGGCGACCTGCCACACCGCGTCATCCTGATTGACCGGCTTCGCCACAGGCGCCGCGGCAGCTTGCGGCTGGGCCGTTTGCACCTGCACGCCAAACTGCGCACCGAGCCGCGCCCAGTCGCTTTCATCCAGTTCCAGGGTCAAATCCACCGGCAACTCACCGACGGTTCCGCGTATCCGCAACATAACTTCGCTCCCGCACATTTCTGACCTGCATGCTCCCATGGGACTTGTGTAACGCCAAGCGGGCGGGCAAACTCTGCGCACTTTCGTTATAAGATTACATAACAAACTCTTCACTTTACTTCCCGGAGTCCGCCATGCGTCGTCTGCTGCTCGCTTTGCCGTTTGCCCTGTTGCCGCTGGCCATCGCCCAGGCCGCCGATGAGCACGATCATGATCACGAACATGGCAGCCTCGGTGCCCACGAGCATGGCGTCGGTCGCCTGAACGCTGCGCTCGACGGCCAGACCCTGGAGCTGGAGCTGGAAAGCCCGGCGATGAACCTGGTCGGCTTCGAGCACGTCGCCACCAGCGATGCCGACAAGGCCAAGGTCGCTGCCGCCCGTGCACAGCTGGAAAAACCTTTGGCGCTGTTCAGCCTGCCGCCCGCCGCCGGTTGCAAAGTCGCCAGTCAGAAACTGGAAAGCCCGCTGTTCGGTGACAAGCCGGATGCCGACGATCACGACGACGATGACCACGACGAAGACGCCAAGGGCGGCGAAGCGCATCACCACGACCACAGCGAAATCCACGCTCACTACCAGTTCACCTGCGCAGCTCCGGGCGCCTTGACGACTCTGGATCTGGCGAACATTTTCAATACCTTCCCGGCGACCCAGAAAATTCAGGTACAACTGATCAGCCCGAACGGCCAGCAAGGCACGGAAGTGACGGCCAAATCCGCCGCCCTGAAATTCTGATCACGAACCGGCACCATGACCCAAGCACTCATCGAACTGTCCGACCTGGGCTTCAACTGGCCCGGTCACCCGCCGCTGCTGGACATCCCGGCGTTTCGTCTGGAACCGGGTGAAACCCTGTTCCTCAAGGGCCCCAGCGGCAGCGGCAAGACCACCCTGCTCGGCCTGCTCGGCGGGGTGCAGAAGCCCGGTCGCGGCAGCATTCGCCTGCTCGGCCAGGAACTGACCGAACTGGGTGCCGGCGCTCGCGACCGTTTTCGCGTCGATCACACCGGCTACATCTTTCAGCAATTCAACCTGCTGCCATTTCTCTCGGTGCGCGAGAACGTCGAGCTGCCCTGCCACTTTTCGAAGCTGCGGGCAGACCGTGCGAAGCAACGTCATGGCAGCGTCGATCAGGCCGCCGCCACCCTGCTCGCCCACCTGGGTCTGAAGGACGAAGGCATTCTCGGGCGCCGCGCCGATTCGCTGTCGATCGGTCAGCAGCAACGGGTTGCCGCTGCGCGCGCATTGATCGGTCAGCCGGAACTGGTGATCGCCGACGAGCCGACCTCGGCGCTGGACTACGACGCCCGGGAAAATTTCATTCGCCTGTTATTCGCCGAATGCCGTGAGGCCGGTTCGAGCCTGTTGTTCGTCAGCCACGACCAGAGCCTGGCGCCGCTGTTCGACCGTCACCTGTCCCTGGCCGAACTCAATCGCGCCGCCACGTCTGCCGAGGTCTGAGATGTATCTGTTCCGTCTGGCCATGGCCAGCCTCGCCAACCGCCGTTTCACCGCCCTGCTTACTGCATTCGCCATCGCCCTCTCCGTCTGCCTGCTGCTGGCAGTGGAACGGGTGCGCACTGAAGCCAAAGCGAGTTTCGCCAGCACCATCAGCGGCACCGACCTGATCGTCGGCGCCCGTTCCGGTTCGGTGAACCTGCTGTTGTATTCGGTGTTCCGCATCGGCAACGCCACCAACAACATCCGTTGGGACAGCTTCGAACACTTCGCCAGCAATCCGAAAGTGAAGTGGGCGATTCCGATGTCCCTCGGCGATTCCCATCGTGGCTACCGGGTGATGGGCACCACCGAAGCCTATTTCGAGCATTACCAGTACGGCCGCCAGCAGCATCTGGAACTGGCCGACGGCCGTGCCTTTGCTACCGATCCGTTTGAAGTGGTGCTCGGGGCCGAGGTGGCCGAGGCGCTTCATTACAAGCTCGGCGACAAACTGGTACTGGCCCACGGCGTGGCGGCGATCAGTCTGGTCAAGCACGATGACAAACCGTTCACCGTGGTCGGCATTCTCAAGCGCACCGGCACCCCAGTGGACCGCACGCTGCACATCAGCCTCGGCGGCATGGAGGCGATCCACATCGACTGGCACAACGGTGTGCCGGCCCGTGGCAACGGGCGGATCAGCGCCGATCAGGCGCGCAACATGGACCTGACGCCGCAGGCGATCACCGCGTTCATGCTCGGCCTCAACAGCAAGATTTCCACCTTCGCGCTGCAACGGGAAATCAACGAATTCCGTGGCGAGCCGATGCTGGCGATCCTGCCGGGCGTGGCCTTGCAGGAACTGTGGAGCCTGATGAGCACCGCTGAAAAAGCGCTGTTCGTAGTCTCGCTGTTCGTGGTGCTGACAGGGTTGATTGGCATGCTCACGGCGATTCTCACCAGCCTCAACGAGCGTCGGCGCGAAATGGCGATTCTGCGCTCGGTGGGCGCGCGGCCGTGGCACATCGCAAGCCTGCTGGTGCTGGAAGCCTTCGCCCTGGCGCTGACCGGGGTGATCGCCGGGCTGGCGTTGCTGTACATCGGCATCGCTGCGGCACAGGGTTATGTGCAGGCCAATTACGGCTTGTATCTGCCGCTGGCATGGCCAAGCGAGTATGAATGGACGCTGCTCGGTGGCATTCTGGCTGCCGCGCTGCTGATGGGCAGCGTGCCGGCCTGGCGCGCGTATCGCCAATCATTGGCCGATGGCCTGTCGATCCGTTTATGAGGATGTTCACCATGCCCCGCGCTGTCCTTGCGCTGCTGATGCTGGTCGCCCTGCCCGTGTGGGCAGCGGCACCGAAAGACCTGACCTGGTCGGAGATGATTCCGCCGGACGCGGCGCCCGAAGTGCCGAACATGACGCCGTTGCATGACCTGTCGAAGATGAGCGATGCGCTGTCCGCCGAATCGGCGCCGGCAGCCAAGCAGGACATGCCCAACGCGCCGGTGGTGCAGAGCCTCGACGGGCAGAACATCCGCCTGCCGGGCTACATCGTGCCGCTGGAAGTCAGCGAGGAAGGCCGCACCACGGACTTCCTGCTGGTGCCGTATTTCGGTGCCTGCATCCACGTGCCGCCACCGCCGTCGAACCAGATCGTGCATGTGAAAAGTGAAGTCGGCGTGAAACTCGACGAGCTGTATCAGCCGTACTGGGTCGAAGGGCCGTTGCAGGTCAAACCGTCCACCAGCGAGCTGGCGGATGCCGGCTATCAGATGGAGGCGGACAAGATTTACGTCTATGAGCTGCCGGAGTAATTCCGGCAATCAGTTATAGCCCGGCCAATCGGCTTCGCGAGCAAAGGTTCCACAAAAAAAACGCCCATCACTGTTTCATTGAGCTGAGTCAAAAGACCGTATCAGACGGATTCGTACCATAGGACATCAAACATTTTTAACGTCCTTTGGGAGCTTCCATGAACAAGTCCTTGCTCAGCGCTTCGCTGTTTGCCCTCGCGCTCGCAGCCCCGCTCGCCCACGCCCACGAAGCCGGCGACATCATCGTTCGTGCCGGTGCGATCACCGTCAACCCGAAGGCCGACAGCTCCAGCGTCAAGGTCGATCAGGGTCCGCTGAGCGGCACCAACCTGGGCGGCAAGGCGACCATGAGCAGCGACACCCAACTGGGTCTGAACTTCGCCTACATGCTGACCAACAACATCGGTATCGAGCTGTTGGCCGCATCGCCGTTCGAGCATGACGTGAAGATCAAGGGCACTGCCCTGCCGGCCGCCAACGGCAAGCTCGGCACCCTGAAACACCTGCCGCCGACCCTGAGCGTCGTCTACTACCCGCTGGATTCGAAGTCGGCCTTCCAGCCGTACATCGGCGGCGGCATCAACTACACCTGGATCTACGACGAGCACGTCGGCAGCGAAGCCCAGTCCAACGGCTTCAGCAACTTCAAGGCGAAAAACTCCTGGGGCCTGGCCTGGCAGGTCGGCGCCGACTACATGCTGACCGACAACATCATGCTCAACGCCCAGGTGCGCTACATCGACATCGACACCCGCGCCACCGTCGAGAACAACGCCGTGGCCCCGGGTACTCGCGCAAAAGTGAATGTCGACGTCGATCCATTTGTGTACATGGTCGGTCTGGGCTACAAGTTCTAAGCGAGCAATCAAAGAACGTTCACGTGGTGGTGAATGAGGCTTGGTGGCGGGCAGACTCAGAACTGACGGCGATGTTACGCAATCGACCGGGGAGCAAGCTCCCTCGCTACAGGAAATGTGTTTGAAATCCGATTTCCGGCCGTGAAAAAGGCGCCTGTCAAAAGGCGCCTTTTTCATGTCCGCGAGAAGCTCAGCGACCGAGCAGACGCGCCAGGCCGACGTTCATCGGTGTTGGCGTCGGGCACTTGAATCGCTCAAGCAACCGACTGTTGTTCGCCCGCGAATGACGGATGTCACCGGAGCGTGCCGGGCCGTAGCTGACGGGCGGCAGCTCACCGACCACCGCTTCCAGCGCGGCCAGCATCTGCTTGAGGTTGGTCGCCTGATTCCAACCGACGTTCACCGCGCCGACTTGCACTTCAGGTTTTTCCAGGGCCTGCACCAGCACGTCGACCAGGTCTTCGACGTACATGAAATCCCGGGTCTGCTCGCCATCGCCGAACACGGTGATCGGCAGGCCTTTCTGCGCGCGTTCGCTGAAGATGCTGATCACGCCGGAGTACGGCGAGGACGGATCCTGGCGCGGGCCGAATATGTTGAAGAAACGGAAGATCGCCGGTTCCAGACCGTGCTGGCGACGATAGAAATCGAAGTACTGCTCACCGGCCAGTTTGTCCGATGCATACGGCGTCAGCGGCGCTTTCGGCGTGTCTTCGCTGATCGACTCGCCCTCGCCATTGTTGCCGTAGACCGCTGCGCTGGAAGCGAACAGCACGCGCTTCACGCCGGCCTCGCGCATGGCTTCGCAGACGTTGAGCGTACCGATGAAATTGCTCTGGTGAGTCTTCACCGGATCATCCACCGACGCCTGCACCGAAGCCACGGCGGCCAGGTGCGCGACGGCGCTGCAACCTTGCATCGCCCGGGCGACCAGCGCGGCATCGGCAACGTCGCCGACGATCAGTTCGACCTTGGGATTGTCCAGCGGCAGGTTGCTGCGTTTGCCGGTCGACAGGTCATCGAGGATCCGTACCGAATGGCCGTTGGCGAGCAACGCGTCCGTCAGGTGCGAACCGATGAAACCGGCGCCGCCAGTGATTAAAACAGGGCCTTCAGCCATGACGATAAAACCTATCCAGTAAGCCCGGGAGCGCGGCACGCCAGGCGCGCGGCTTGATCCCGAAAGTGTGCAGAATTTTCTTGCAGGCCAGTACCGCGTGTTGCGGTTCTTCGGCGGCATCCTCACGCGCGGCGTGGGCCTGGGCGGTCGGCTCTTCGATCGCAAGCGGATGCAGGCTGCGGGCCTCGGTGAGAATCGCCTGCCCCAGCGCCAGCGGTGTGGTCGCCTCGTGGCCGGCGTAATGGTAAGTGCCCCACAGCGGCGCCGCGCAATCGAGTTGCTTGAGCACCGAGATGATCACCCGGGCCGCATCGTCGACAGGCGTCGGATTACCGCGACGGTCGTCGGCCAGCAGCAATTCGTCCGGCTTTTCCGCGCGAGCGAGGAAGCGTCCGAGGGTGCCTTCCGGGCTGTCGTCGAGCAGCCAGCCGAAGCGCAGCAGCACGTGCTGCGGGCAAGTGGCCCGCACGCTCTGCTCGATCCGCCACAGCGCCTGACCGCGCAGGCCCAACGGCACAGGCTCGTCCTTTTCGCTGTAGGCGGTGGCGCGGGAACCGTCGAATACCCGGTAGCTGGACGGCTGCACCAGCACAATGTTGTGGTGCTGGCACAGTTCGGCCAGACGCTCGATGGCGCGTTCCTGCCCCGACAGACGGCTTTCGCTGACGGTCTCGGCCTGGAACCAGTCGAAATAGTAGGCAAGGTTGATCAATGCATCGGGACGGGTGTCGTCGAGCAGTTGAGTCAGGCTCGCGGCATCCCAGCCGTCTTCGGGCGGGCGGGGGGCGAGGAAACCGATGTCTTCCTCCGCACCGAGGCGAATCAGCGCCTGCCCAAGGGCATTTCCGCCGCCCAGTAACATAAGGCGCATTCGCATAGAGTCAGCAGGCCCAGTCTGATTGGAACGATGGCTTTAGCGACGATGCTCGGGGCACCGTCGTCGATAATTGCCGGAATCGTTGCATTTTGCGGGTTTAGTGCGCAACCGTCACCCGTAAAGTGTAGATCCCCGGCGGTACTTGCAACTTCGCCCGCCCGCCCGCATAACTGCAGACATGAATCTGCCCATCCCCAAGGACGTGGCCCTGGCAGGCTTTCACCCCGCCGTCAGCGCCTGGTTCAGCCGCACATTCGCGACGGTCACCGCCGCCCAGGCCCGCGCATGGCCGTTGATCCGCCAGCGCCGCTCGACGCTGATCGCCGCGCCCACCGGCTCCGGCAAGACCCTTACCGCATTCCTCGCGGTGCTCGACGATCTGGTCCACCGTGGCCTGGAAACCCCGGACGGCCTGCCGGACGAGACGCTGGTGGTCTATGTCTCGCCGCTCAAGGCGCTGTCCAACGACATCCGCATCAACCTGCAGAACCCGCTGGCGGGAATCACCGAGCAGTTGCGCCAGATGGATCTGCCGCCGCTGGAAATCACCACCGCCGTGCGCACCGGTGACACTCCGCAAAAAGACCGCGCCGCCATGCGCAAAAGCGCGCCGCACATTCTGGTGACCACCCCGGAATCGCTCTACGTGCTGCTCGGTTCCGAGTCCGGCCGCAAGATGCTCGGCACCACGCGCACGGTGATCGTCGATGAAATCCACGCCATCGCTGCCGGCAAACGCGGCAGCCACCTGGCCTTGAGCCTCGAACGCCTGCAGGCCTTGTGCGCCGAGCCGCTGACCCGCATCGGTCTGTCGGCCACGCAGAAGCCGATCGAAGCCGTCGCACGCTTTCTGGTGGGCCATGAGCGCCCCTGCGAAATCATCGACATCGGCCATGCGCGCCCACGGGATCTGGGCATCGAAGTGCCGCCGGTGCCGTTGTCGGCGGTCATGGCCAATGACGTCTGGGAACTGGTTTACGACCGCCTCGCCGCACTGGCCCGGGAACACCGCACGACGCTGATTTTCGTCAACACCCGGCGTCTGGCCGAACGCCTGAGCCGGCACCTGAGCGAACGCCTCGGCAAACACGCCGTAGCCGCGCACCACGGCAGCCTCGCCAAGGAGTTTCGCCTTGATGCGGAACAACGACTCAAGCGCGGCGAACTGCAAGTGCTGATCGCCACCGCGTCGCTGGAACTGGGGATCGACATCGGCGAAGTCGACCTCGTGTGCCAGATCGCCTCGCCGCGTTCGATTGCCGGATTCCTGCAACGGGTCGGCCGTTCCGGGCACCAGGTCGGCGGCACGCCAAAGGGACGCCTGTTCGCCACCACCCGCGACGATCTGATCGAATGCGCCGCCCTGCTCGACTGCGTACGCCGGGGCGAACTCGACACCCTGCACATCCCCGAAGCGCCGCTGGATGTGCTGGCCCAGCAGATCATCGCCGAGGTCAGTTGTCAGGAGTGGGCGGAAGACGATTTGCTCGCACTGTTCCGCCGGGCCGAGCCCTACGCTCGCCTCGACGAAAAACATTATCAGGCGCTGCTGACCATGCTCGCCGAGGGCTACAACGGTCGTCAGGGCATCCGCAGTGCCTACCTCCATCGCGACGCCGTCAGCCGAACCCTGCGTGGACGGCGCGGTGCGCGACTGACAGCGGTCACCAGCGGCGGCACCATCCCGGACAACGCCGACTACAGCGTGCTTCTGGAACCCCAGGGGCTGAACATCGGCAGCGTCAACGAAGACTTCGCGGTGGAAAGCATTGCCGGCGATGTGTTCCAGCTCGGCAATACCTCCTACCGAATCCTGCGGGTAGAAACCGGCAAGGTGCGGGTCGAAGATGCCCAGGGCCAGCCGCCGACCATTCCGTTCTGGCTTGGCGAAGCGCCCGGACGCAGCGCCGAATTGTCGATGGCTGTGGCCCGCCTGCAGGCACAGCTCGATCAACTGTTGAGCGCCAGCCCCGGCAATCTGCAACCGGCCCTCCACTGGCTGACCGCAACCCTGGGACTGGATCTGGCCAGCGCCGAACAGCTTGTGGATTATCTGGCCCGCGCCCGCCTCGCCCTCGGCGCCTTGCCGTCCCAGGACACGCTGCTGATGGAACGGTTTTTCGACGAGTCCGGCGGCACCCAACTGATCATCCATTCGCCGTTCGGCAGCCGCATCAACCGTGCTTGGGGCCTGGCTCTGCGCAAGCGCTTCTGCCGCACCTTCAACTTCGAATTGCAGGCCGCCGCCAGCGAAGACGCCATCGTGCTGTCGCTGTCCACCAGCCACAGTTTCGAGCTCGACGAAGTCTGGCGTTACTTGCACAGCAACAGCGCCGAACACATCCTGATTCAAGCCGTGCTGGATGCGCCGTTGTTCGGTGTGCGCTGGCGCTGGAACGCCGGGGTGGCGCTGGCCCTGCCGCGCTACACGGGCGGGCGCAAAGTCGCGCCGCAATTGCAGCGGATGAAAAGCGAAGACCTGATCGCCAGTGTGTTTCCCGATCAGATCGCCTGCCTGGAAAATCTCGCCGGTGAACGGGAAATTCCCGAGCATCCGCTGGTGGAACAGACCCTCGACGATTGCCTGCACGAGGCGATGGACAGCGAAGGCTGGCTGCAACTGCTGCGGCGCATGGAGCGCGGCGAAGTGCGGCTGATCGCCCGTGACCTTCCGGCCCCTTCGCCGCTGGCCGCGGAAATTCTCAGCGCCCGCCCCTACACCTTTCTCGACGATGCACCGCTGGAAGAGCGTCGCACCCAGGCCGTGCTCAACCGACGCTGGAGCGATCCGCAATCCACCGATGACCTCGGTGCGCTGGACGCCGACGCGATCAACGCCGTGCGCGAAGAGGCGTGGCCGACACCAAACAGCGCCGATGAAATGCACGAAGCGCTGATGAGTCTGGCCTGCATCAGCGACCGCGAAGTCGAGGCCAATCCGCATTGGCGCGATTGGCTGAATGCCCTGGCCGACACGGGTCGAGCCTGCCGATTGCAGATCGATCCCGAGCACTCGCTGTGGCTGGCACGGGAACGCCTGACCTGCCTGCAAGCGCTTTATCCACAGGCGCATTCGGCACTGCCAGCGCTACCGGGTTTCGATGAGGTCTGGACCACCGACGATGCCTTGGTGGAAGTCATCCGCGCACGGCTGAGTGCATTCGGCCCGCTGCCGCTGGAGGCCATTGCCCGGCCGCTGTCATTGCCAGCTGCACCGGTCCATCAAGCTCTCGCCCGACTGGAGCGTGAAGGCTACGTGCTGCGCGGTCGGTTCACCCCGGGGCTGACGATTGAAGAATGGTGCGAGCGGCATCTGCTGGCGCGTATTCATCGCTACACGGTCAAGCGTCTGCGCCGGGAAATCGAACCGGTGGCGTTGCAGGATTTCATGCGTTTTCTGTTCGACTGGCAGCATCTGTCTCCATCCACCCGGGGTCAGGGCAGTGCCGTGTTGCCGGCGATTGTCGGTCAGTTCGAAGGCTATCCGGCAGCCGCTTCGGCGTGGGACAGCGACATCCTCCCGGCGCGGCTCAAGGACTATTCACCGAGCTGGCTGGATGATCTGTGCCGCAGCGGAAAACTGGTGTGGACGCGCCTCAGCGCCCGGCAGAAAACCAGCGGCACGGCGCTGCGCAGTACGCCCGTTGTGCTATTGCCGCGCAGTCAGGTCGGGTTGTGGAGTTCGCTGGCCGAACAGACGCCGATCAGTGAACTGTCGCCCAAGACGCTGAAAGTCTTCGAGGCCCTCAGCCAACACGGCGCGCTGTTTTTCGATGAGCTGATTCATGAAGCGCATCTGCTGCGCACCGAACTGGAAATCGCCTTGCAGGAACTGGTCGGCGCCGGTCTGGTGAACGCCGACAGCTTTGCCGGGTTGCGCGCGCTGATCACCCCGGCGAGCAAGCGCCAGCAACGCAGCAGTCGACGTGGGCGCGGGGCGTTTGTCGGAGGTATGGACGATGCCGGTCGGTGGGCGCTTCTGCGTCGCAGGCCGGTTGTGGAGAACAGTCAGACAGCGTCGCCCGAAACCCTCGAACACATCGCCATGACCTTATTGCGCCGTTACGGCGTGGTGTTCTGGCGCCTGCTGGAACGCGAAGCCGACTGGCTGCCGAGCTGGCGCGAATTGCTGCGCACTTTCCATCGACTGGAGGCACGGGGCGAGATTCGTGGCGGGCGGTTTGTCAGTGGCCTGGCCGGCGAACAGTTCGCCCTGCCCGAGGCAATTCCGCTGCTGCGCGAAGTGCGCCGCCGCCCTCATGACGGCAGCCTGATCGCGGTGTGCGGGGTCGATCCGCTGAACCTCGCCGGCACCTTGCTGCCCGGCGATAAAGTACCGGCGCTGGCGAGCAATCGCCTGGTGTATCGCGACGGCTTGCCGGTGGCCGCCGAGATTGCCGGCAAGCAGCTGTTCTGGGTGGAGCTGGAGCAACCCGCCATGGGCGAAATCCGCAGCAAACTGACCCGTCACTGAGTCCGCGCCTGCTCCGGCAACACCACCGACGAATGCGCCGCCACCTCATCTTCCTGTCGTTTGGGCAGTAAAACCTGCTGTGGATAAGTCTGCGCGAAATGCACCCACAGGCTGTTATCCACAAGCTTTTTCAAACGCTGATTGAACGCGCGGCTCACCGCATATTGCCCGCCCGACACCGTACGGAATTGCGCCGTCAGCACCACGCCGTTCAGGTCCATCTTGTCCACGCCGAACACATCCAGCGGTCCTTGCAGGTTGTACTTGAGGAACGGGTCTTCGCGGATCGAATCCCCGGTCTCGCGGATCAGCTCGATGGCTTTTTCGACATCGGTGTCGTAGGTGAACTGCACCGAGAAGAACGCGAACGCAAACTGCCGCGATTGGTTGGTCACAGCCTTGATCTGACCGAACGGCACCGAGTGCACGAAGCCCTTGCCGTCGCGCAGGCGCAGGGTGCGAATGGTCAGGCCTTCGACCGTACCGGCATGCCCGGAATCGAGCACCACCCAATCGCCGATCGACAGCGTGTCTTCAATGATGATGAACAGCCCGGTGATCACGTCCTGCACCAGTTGCTGCGAACCGAAACCGATGGCCAGACCGACCACCCCGGCACCGGCCAGCAGTGGCGCGACGTTGATCCCGAGATTGGCCATGGTGGTGATTGCGCAGATCACCACCAGGATGATTTTGATCGCGTTGCGCAACAGCGGCAGGATGGTTTTCACCCGGGTACTCGGCTGGCGCGCCGAGCGTTTGCTGACCGGTGGTTTCAGCGCTTCCTGAATCGCCGTGTCGAGCACCACCCACAGCAGCCATGTCACGAGGAAGATCAGGCCGATGCTGCTCAAGGCATTGCTGATCGCCCGGCCGACCGTGCTGCTTTGCGCAAAATCGATCAGCGATACGCCCCAGATCCGCCCGAGGATATCGATGAACGCAATCGCGATGACGATCCGCAGCAACGCATGCAGCAGGCTGAGAAAACGCTCCTTGTAGGCGCTGCTGCGCTGGATCGCCTCGGCCCGCCGCGACTTGAACAGGTGTTGCAGAACCGTGCTGAGAAACACCGTGCCGATCAGCAGCACCGTGGTGAACAGCGCGCAGCGCAGAGCCTTTTGATTGTCCTCGCCGATGCCGATCAGATTGACTGCCGAGACCAGCACCATCAACACGATCGGCCAGTACCAGAGCCCGGAAAAGATCCGCAGCGATTCCTGCAGTGAAGGTTGTTTCAGACGTTGGGCCAGCGAGCGATTGCGGATCAGGTGCGCCACCGGCCGGCGCAAGCGAATTACCAACAGACCAAAGATGATCGACGCCAGCAGACCGGTAAACACCGCGATGCTGCTGGTGATGTTGCCACCCAGTTGCCGGGCGATCTGCGGACTGGTCAGCGCGTCACTCAACGCGGCGAGAAAGCCGATCAGGAACAGCGGTTTCGGGCAGTAGTCGCGAATGATCTGCGCCGCGCGTCGCTTGTGGCCGGTGTTGAACATCACCACCACACACAACAGCATCGAGGTGGAAAAAATACCGCTGCTGGTGGCGTAGGCAAAACACAGCGCCAGCGCCCGACCGACCGAGGCCGGCAGGAAGTGGCTGACGTACAGGGTCAACGGCAGGCAGATCAATGCAGGCAATGTGTAGGGCAGCAAATAACCGATCAGGTCCTGACTGCGCTGGCGGGTGCGCAGCCAGCGGCCCTCGCGCATCCGCTTGGCCAGAACGCTGCCAAGTACGGTCAACACGGCAAAGGTGCCGAGCCATACGCCGGACAACATCATGAAGTCCCCGGCCACTCTCCACCCCGAGCGATCCGACGGCTGATTGACCAGCCTGTCGACTTCATCCGCCGCCCGGTCGGCCCGCAGGCGCCAGGCATCGACCAGATGCTCGTTGAGGTCGAGTTTGTCCTGCACGTCGTCGATGCTGGAACTGATGGCGCCGAGCAGTCCGCCCTGCACCAATGGCTCGGGTTCGGCGGCTTTTGTGGTGGCCGCCGGGACGCCTGGCAATGTAGCGGCCTGCAGCATCTGGCCGCCGGAGAACAGCAGCGCCCCCAATAGAATTGCGATCCTGAACCTGGTCAAAACGCAGAGCTCCCTTGGTTGAACCTGTAAGGAACTGAGCGTTTTTTGCTCGGCAAAGTTCAAGAGCGCGTTGACGGTGGCTTTTGATCTTTGCGCTCAGATCAAATATCAAATGCCCATCCCTGTATTTTTCCACCCCAACCAAACCCCGACACTGCGCTCCATTCAATCCTCTACCGGAGTGCCGTCATGCCCATTGCCTTGCTCGCGCTGACCCTCAGCGCATTCGCCATCGGGACGACCGAGTTCGTCATCGTTGGCCTGCTTCCCACCATCGGCGCCGATCTCGGCGTCAGTCTGCCGTCCGCCGGGCTGCTGGTCAGTCTCTACGCCTTGGGCGTGGCCATCGGTGCGCCGGTGCTGACCGCCCTCACCGGCAAAGTCCCGCGCAAACTGTTGCTGCTGTCGCTGATGGTGCTGTTTACCCTCGGCAACCTGCTGGCGTGGCTGGCGCCGAGTTATGAATCGCTGGTACTGGCGCGGATCGTCACCGGTCTGGCCCACGGCGTGTTCTTCTCCATCGGCTCGACCATCGCCACCAGCCTGGTACCCAAGGAAAAAGCCGCGAGCGCGATTGCGATCATGTTCACCGGCCTGACCGTGGCGCTGGTCACCGGCGTACCGCTGGGCACCTTCATCGGTCAGCATTTCGGCTGGCGTGAAACCTTCCTCGCCGTATCGGCGCTGGGTGTTATCGCGTTCATCGGCAGCTTGCTCTACGTGCCGAAAAACATCGCCCACAGCAAACCGGCTTCGCTGCTGCAACAGCTGCAGGTGCTCAAGCAACCGCGCCTGCTGCTGGTGTACGCCATGACCGCCATCGGTTACGGCGGCTCGTTCATCGCCTTCACTTACCTGGCGCCGATTCTTCAGGACATCTCGGGTTTCAGCGCCGGCACGGTCAGCCTGGTGCTGCTGGTGTACGGCGTGTCGGTGGCCGCCGGCAACATCTGGGGCGGCAGACTGGCGGACAAGCGCGGGCCGATCAGCGCGCTGAAAATCATCTTCGCCCTGCTCGCCGCCGTGCTGTTCGTGCTCACTTTCACCGCAGGAAATCCGTGGCTGGCGCTGGCCACCGTGCTGGTCTGGGGTGCGGTCGCCTTCGGCAACGTGCCGGGCCTGCAGGTGTATGTGGTGCGCCAGGCTGAACATCACACGCCGCAAGCGGTGGATGTGGCGTCGGGACTGAACATTGCTGCGTTCAACCTCGGGATTGCCGGCGGTGCCTGGGGCGGCGGGCTGATCGTCGAACACATCGGCCTGATCCATACCGCGTGGATCGGCGGGCTGGTGGTGCTGGTGGCATTGGCCCTGACAACCTTGAGCGGTCGCCTCGACCGACTGGGCCGGGTGTATGCCGAACCCGCTGAAGGCTCCACCCGCATCGTTGCCGGCCACTGATCCGGCGAATACCGACCGTCCGTAGTCCCGTCGAAACTTTCTCGAACCGCCCGCAGTCACCAACAGACAGAGGCGGTACGAGGACTTTCGACGGGAGAACGGCATGACAGCGATTCACATCGATGGCCCACCTGGGCGCAGCAAGCGCCACACCTCGGCAGGCATGCCGTCATGAGCATTCCCGAGCCGGTCGGCGTCACCGACGAACAGGCCACCGTCATCACGACGGTGCGCCGCTTCACGGTGCTGACGGTCAACACCCACAAGGGGTTCACCGCGCTGAACCGCCGCTTCATCCTCCCCGAACTGCGCGAAGCGGTGCGCAGTGTGTCCGCCGACGTGGTGTTTCTGCAGGAAGTGCACGGCACCCACGAACACCATCCCAAGCGCTACAACAATTGGCCGACCATGCCGCAGTACGAGTTCCTCGCCGACAGCCTGTGGCCGCAGTTCGCCTACGGGCGCAACGCGGTGTACCCGGAGGGCGATCACGGCAACGCGCTGCTGTCGAAATTCCAGATCGTGCGCCACGACAACCTCGACGTGTCCATCAGCGGCCACGAAAACCGTGGCCTCTTGCACTGCGTCCTGCGCCTGCCGGGAGACGATCGCGAACTGCACGCGATCTGCGTGCACCTGGGCCTGCGCGAAAGTCATCGCAACGCACAGCTGAAACTGCTCCGCAAACGCCTCGCCGATCTGCCCGACGATGTGCCGGTGATCGTTGCCGGCGACTTCAACGACTGGCGCCAGCGTGCCGATGCGCTGCTGGAACCTTGCGGTCTGCGGGAAGTGTTTGCCGAACATCAGGGCAAACCGGCGCGCAGTTTTCCGGCGCGCTGGCCGGCGTTGCGGCTGGACCGGATCTACGTGCGTAACCTCAAGGCCAGCGAGCCGAAGGTCCTTGCCAACCGGCCCTGGTCGCACCTTTCCGACCACGTGCCGCTGTCCGTGGAGATCGAACTATGAGCAGCGCGCCGCTGGAAAAATCCGCTGTGGAACCGATCACCATCACCCCGCCGATTCGCGAACCCGGCCACGTCGATGTCGACTATGGCTGGCAGGGCAGCAACCGCGTGGATCTGCTGGAAAACGGTGAGGAATACTTCCCCCGAGTCTTCGATGCGATGCGTGCGGCGAAGTGTGAAATCCTGCTGGAGACCTTCATTGTTTTCGAAGACAAGGTCGGCAACGAGTTGCAGCAGATCCTGATCGACGCCGCCCGGCGTGGCGTGCGTACCACCGTCAGCCTCGACGGCTTCGGTTGTGGCGAATTGAGCACCGGGTATCTCACCGCGTTGAGCGAGGCCGGTGTGCATCTGCAAATCTTCGACCCGGCACCGAAACGCCTGGGGTTTCGCACCAACTGGTTCCGCCGCCTGCACCGCAAGATCGTGGTGGTCGACGGGCTGATTGCGTTCATCGGCGGGATCAATTTTTCCGGCGATCACCTGGCGGATTTCGGCCCCGAGGCGAAGCAGGATTACGCCGTGGAAGTTCAGGGCCCGGCGGTGGCCGACATCCATCACTTTGCCCTGCTACAAAGCGGTCGCCCCGGCCGGGCACGCTTCTGGTGGCAACGCCGGCGCCAGCGTCGGGCGGAGATGGCGTTCACCGAGCACGACGGTCAGGTGCGCCTGGTATTCCGCGATAACGACCGGCACCACACCGATATCGAAGACGTTTACTTGCAGGTCCTGCGCCGGGCGAAACGCCGGGTGGTGATCGCCAATGCCTATTTCTTCCCCGGTTATCGCTTGCTGCGCGAGATGCGCAACGCGGCCCGGCGCGGCATCGATGTGCGACTGATCCTGCAGGGCCAGCCGGACATGCTGGTGGCCAAACTCGCGGCGCGCATGACCTACGACTACCTGCTCAAGGCCGGGGTACAGATCCACGAATATTGCCAACGGCCGCTGCACGGCAAGGTCGCGCTGGTGGATGAGGAATGGAGCACCGTCGGGTCGAGCAATCTCGATCCGCTGAGCCTGTCGCTGAATCTGGAGGCCAACGTGCTGATCCGTGACCGGGCCTTCAATGCTCATCTGTTTGAACGTCTCGAAGATCTGAGCAACAACCACTGCAAAGCGATGGATGCCAGCAAGTCCCCGCGCGGGCGCATCTGGCACATGACCGTGGGCTTTCTGGTGTTTCACTTCCTGCGCCACTTTCCAGCGATGGCCGGTTGGCTGCCCGCGCATAAGCCTCGTTTGAAACCCTTCATCGGCAAGAGAGGGAGCGATCCGTCATGAGTCGTTCCGACGCTCAGTCCGCAACGCATTCGCTGCCAGCCGCAACGTCTCGCTGGAGCCGCTGGAAGCGCCCGCTGACGTTGCTGTTTTTCCTCGCGCTGATCGTCCTGCTGACGATGTTCGCCAGCCGCATCGAATGGACCGAGGTGCTGCAGACCCTCGCCGACTTCAAGGTGCGCACGCTGATCATCGCTTCCAGCCTGACGCTGTTGAGCTTTCTGGTGTACGCCAGTTTCGACCTTATCGGCCGCACTTACATCCGTCAGGACCTGACGTGGAAACAGATCCTGCCGGTGGGCATCATCAGCTACGCGTTCAACCTCAATCTGAGCGCCTGGGTCGGCGGGATCGCCATGCGTTATCGGCTGTATTCACGGCTCGGAGTGAGCAAAGGCAACATCGCCAAGATCCTTGGCCTGAGCCTGGCGACCAACTGGTTCGGCTACATGACCATCGCCGGCGCGGTGTTCAGCAGTGGCCTGGTCAGCATGCCGCCGGGCTGGAAAGTCAGCAGCGAAGCGTTGCAGGGCATTGGCGTGTTGCTGCTGTTGATCAGCCTCGGTTACCTGATCGCCTGCCGCTTTTCCCGACGGCGCGAGTGGTCGATTCGCGGAGTGGAAATCAATCTGCCCTCGCTGCGCATGGCGGTCCTGCAGCTGCTGCTCGGCGCGCTGAACTGGTCGTTGATGGCGGCGGTGATTTTCACCCTGCTGCCGAGCAAGCTCGACTATCCGCTGGTGCTCGGCGTGCTGCTGATCAGCGCGATTGCCGGGGTCATCACTCACATCCCCGCCGGGCTCGGGGTGCTGGAAGCGGTGTTCGTCGCCCTGCTGCAATACGAGGCTTCCCGGGGCAGTCTGGTGGCGGGGTTGCTGGCCTATCGGGCGATCTATTTTCTGCTGCCGCTGTTGATCACCGTGGTGATGTACCTGGTGGTGGAAGCCAAGGCCAAGGCGTTGCGGATCGAGAAAAAGCCCAAGCCCTGATCAGCGCGACTGAATGATGCTCAAGCGTTCGCCCACCACCATTTCGGTGATCCAGTCGACCAGGATCGAGGTATAGGCCTGCTGCGACGTCGGATCGCTCAGGGCATGGTCGGCGCCGTCGATGATGCGGTGGGTCAGCGAGTGGGTCTGCTGGCACGCGGCGCGGTAACTCATGATCGTCGCGTGAGGCACATAGTCGTCGGTTTCCGATTGCACCAGCAGCACGTCACCGGTGAATTGCGAGCAGGCATGCAGCGCCCGGTTGCTGTCGGCCCGTACCAGTGTGCCGCGATAATCGCGCAGGTCAGCCTTGTCCAGATCGCGCTTGGGCGTATGCCATTGTTCGTCGCGATACAGCGCCGGCACCCGCAGCGCCAGCCAGCGCACCGGGCGCAATGAGGTGAGGATCGAGGCGAGATAACCACCGTAGCTGGTACCGACCACCGCGATGGCCGAAGTGTCCAGCGCCGGGTGGGCGAGCAATCGGTCGTAAGCTGCGAGCAGGTCGCGCAGGTTGTCTTCACGGGTCACCCGGCTCAGCGGAATGCCGGTGCCGCCGGTATGCCCGCGCAGGTCGAATGTCAGACAGACGCAACCCAGACCGGCGATGCCTTTGGCCCGTTCCAGGTCCCGCTCCTGACTGCCGCCCCAACCATGCACGAACAACACGCCGGGGACTTTCGATTTGGGACTGAGGAACGTCCCGCTCATCTGTTCGTCATCAATGTCGATTTGAATGCTTTCGCTTCTAGCCGTCATAGGATTTGACCGTCACGTATTTGAGGAGAAAGTCGCTGTTCTCGGCCGGGCCACGATAGACCTCGATGGCATCCGCCGGCAGGGCCCGGTCGATGTAGGTTTCCACCGACGACACGCGGATCGCGCGCATCGACGGGTCGTTGACGAAACTCTGCAACGCCGCCACTTCCGCGCTGCTGGCGCCGCCCATGCGCCAGGATTGTTCGAGTACGCCGCTACGCCGTTGGCCGTTGCTGTCCAGCCCTTGAGCGATGTCATAGTTGCGTCGCGAAGCGTAGAACCGTGGATAGGCTTCATCCGCTGCGCTGTCGAAAACCTGCGCCTGTTCAATGGCGAGCTGCACGTCGTCCGACAGATCCAGTTTCAGCAGTTCCTCGTAGCCGCCCTGCACCACCAGCAGGTTCGAACCGCCATAGACTTCTTCGCCGTGGGCGTCTCCGGTCAAGTATTGATCACCGCAGTAACTGAGCACCCGGTCGCCGATGAACGACTGACCGACGCTATGGGTGATCACCTGGCTCAGGTCCTGTTCGAGCACCACGCCTTCGCTGAACTGTCTGGCTATATCGGGACGCGCGAGGATTTCGTCGAAAGCGTCGAGGCTCTTGATCACTTCCTGACCGCGACCAGCACACGCATGAATCGGTTTGAGACGGATCGGGCCGCTGTACAACAGATGTTCGGCGGCAGGTCGTGCATCTTTCAGATCAAACACGCTGAGCCCGTCGAGCACGACATTGCGCGTGCGTTCGGAAAACAGCGGCGACCAGCCTTGCGGCGCGTGGGCCTGATGGCTGCGCAAACCATGGCTGATGGCTTTGGTGCAGATGAAATCGTGCTCGACGAAACCGCCCCACAGATCCTCGGGGCCCTTGATGCCCAGCTCATGGGCCTTGGCGGCGCCGACGATGGTTTGGGTCGGCAACAGATACAGGTCGCGACCGTGGTGCTTTTGCGCGTCGTAGCTGCCGCCGAATTTCAGTCCGAGAATCTGCGCCAGCCAGCGGGCCAGCGCCTTGTTGGTCTGCACTTCGTGTTGCGGCGCGTCGGGGCGTACGGAATGAGCGACCACTATCCTGTTGCGGGGTGTCGGGGTCATGCGTCCCCCTTCCAGCGGCTCGGTGAATGTAGGTCAAAGAGTGCAGAGATCAGGCCAAACGATGGCGTCGCCAAAACCTTTGCGGATCAGTCGATTAGCCTTTTCGTACTGGCGTTGCGCCCGTTTCAATCTGCACGATGGCCGCCACGGCCACGGCATTTTGCACGACCGCGTGGTGTTATCTAGTCAGCGCCGCCGGCGGGGTCACGCCGAACCGATTGCGGTAGTCACTCGGCGCCAGCCCGGTGATTTTCTTGAAGATGGCGCGAAAGGCTCCCGGATCCTGATAACCCACCGTCCACGCAATGTGATCGATGGTGCTGTTGCTGAACTCGAGCATTTCCCGCGCCTTGCCAACCCGCAGGTGCTGACAGTATTCGGTGGGTTTCAGGCCGGTGGCGGCCCGGAAACGACGCAGGAATGTGCGCTCCTCCAGTCCTGATCGCTCGGCCATCGAGGCCAGCGAAACGTCCGTCGCGCCGGTGCTTTGCAGCCAGTGCTGGACCTTGAGAATCGCTGCATCGCCATGGCCGAGGATCGGCGCGAAATTACTGCCGCAGGCACTGGCGCTGTCGCTGTGTTCCATCACCAGAAACCGTGCTGTGGCGCTGGCGATGCTTGGGCCCAACAAACGATCAACCAGCCGCAGCCCCAGCTCCGACCAGGCCATGAGCCCGGCCGTGGTGATCAGGTCGCCGTCGTCGACAATCGGCGTGTCGGCCTTGAGTCTGATCTGCGGATAACGCTCGGCAAAGGCCTTGGCCGAGGTCCAGTGGGTGGTGGCGCTGCGACCGTTGAGCAGACCGCTTTCGGCCAGCAGCCACGAGCCTACGCAGACGCCGCCCAGCGTCGCGCCACGGCCATGCTGGTCGCGCAGCCATTGCAGCAATCCCGGCGATGCCTGCTCTGCACTGAATCCAGCGATCGACGGCGGAATCAGCACCGCCAGCAAACCCGTTTCGGCAGCAGGATGACTGTCGTAAACCCTGACCGGTGCCCGCTCGTTCTCGACCTGCCAGTGACTCACCCGCAGTCGCGGCAATTGCGCGGCCTGATGTTCGACCGCGATCCGGTCGGCCACGCCGAACAGGTCGGTCAAACCATGCACCGCCGCCAGTTGCGCGCCGGGATAAATCAGCACGCCCAGCTCGGCAACGGCCCTTTCAGCCCCCATTGTCAGTTTTCCCCTGTCTATTGTCGGTGCGGCCAATCCTCGAAGACGTAGCGGGCGCCGATACTGATTCCACTCCCAACAAACACTTCGAGGAAACACCCATGGCCAGGCAAGCGCTCATCGTAGTCGATATCCAGAACGACTACTTCCCCCAAGGCAAGTGGCCGCTGGCTGGCGTCGACGCCGCCGCCGACAACGCCGCCCGACTAATCGCCGCGTTCCGTGAAGCGGGTGATCCGGTGATCCATATCCGCCACGAATTCACCTCGGCCGATGCGCCGTTTTTCACCCCCGGCTCCGAGGGCGCAAAATTGCATTCCAAGGTGCTCAACCGCGCCGATGAACCGGTGGTGCTCAAACACTTCGTCAACGCGTTCCGCGAAACCGAATTGCAGTCGATCCTCGATGAGCAAGACATCAAGCAACTGGTGGTGGTCGGCAGCATGAGCCACATGTGCATCGACGGCGTGGTCCGGGCAGCAGCGGATCTGGGCTACACCGTCACGGTGATCCACGATGCCTGCGCCACCCGCGACCTGGAATTCAATGGTTTGATCGTGCCGGCAGCCCAGGTGCATGCGGCGTTCATGTCTTCGCTGGGTTTCGCCTACGCCAGTGTGGTCTCGGCAGACGAGTTCCTCGCGGCCACCCATTAACCCTCATACACGAACGTCCGCAAGAAAGACCGGCCCGCCCCGTTGCGGGCCTTTTTTCGTGCGCTGAAAAAAATCTCACGCGTGAGCCATTGATGGCACTTTGAATTGGTTGTAGTGTGGCTCACGCGTGAGATGTTCATAACGGAGTCATCGCCATGAAAAGCAACTCCCCTGCAACAAAATCGGAGAGCCCGAAGGGAGTGCGCTCGACAACGTCCGCGAAAAAACCGTCGAGCTTCTATATGAAGCAGATGCGCGCGGGCCTGGCTGCCGCCGGTTATGTGAAACACGAAACTTGGGTGCTTCCCGAAAACCGAAGCTTGCTCAAGCAAATGGAGCAACAGCTACGCCAACCGATTCTGGCTGGCTCTTTCATGTCGGAGAATTACATGAGCGCAGGCAACAACTGGAACATCGATAGCCTCTACAACGCTTTCAAGGCACTGGACGAGGTGGCTTCCCACGAAATCACGCTGTCCCTGATCCAGAGCGCCGAACCCAGCCTCAAGCTGGAAATGAACGAATTCGGCGGCCTGCCGATTCACATCGCCATCGCCGGTCAGCAGATCATCGTCGATACCGTGCTGGTGGACATCGATTCGATTACCGACGTGCGCACCTTCAACGACGCGGTGCTGCGCAGCCGGGAAATGTTCCCGCTGTCATCGATCGGCATCGAGACCATGCCCAACGGCCAGACCGTTTACAACATGTTCGGCGCGCTGAGTGCGGATTCGAGCCTGACCAACGTGGTCACCGAGGTGAAAACCCTGGTCGACAACGTGCAGCGCGCCAGCGAAGCCTTCGAACACTTCTTCAAGTAATCAACAGGGAAAATCCAATGACTCAGTCCATCTGGAGCAAGTTGTTCACCGCACTGCGCGGCGGCGCCAATGAAGTCGGCGAAGCGATCGTCGACCAACAGGCCCTGCGCATCCTCGACCAGGAAATCCGTGATGCCGACAGCGCCCTGTCCAACGCCCGTCGCGAACTGGTCACCATCATGGCCAAGCACAAGCTGTCCGCCGACCGCGTGAGCGAGTACGACGCCAAGATCAAGGACCTGGAAGCCAAGGCAGTCTCCGCCCTGAACGCCGGCCGTGAAGATCTGGCGATGGAAGTGGCCGAAGCGATTTCGACCCTGACCAACGACCTGAGCACCGAGAAAGCCCAGAGCGACGAATTCGGCACCTACGCCGACAACATGCGCAAGGACATCAACAAGGCCGAAGCGCGGATCAAAAGCCTGCGTCAGCAAGTGGACATGGCCAAGGCCCGTGAAAGCGTGCAGAAAGCGCAGGTCAGCGCATCCATCGCCAGCGGCGGTGCCAATGGCAAACTGGAAACTGCAGTCGGCACCCTGAACCGTCTGCAAGAAAAGCAAAAGCAGCGCGCCGCCGAGCTGAACGCTCAGGACGAATTGGCCGATGCCACGACCGGCAACGATCTGGAGCGCAAACTGCGCGACGCCGGCATCACGCCGAACGAGGGCAGCGCCAACGCGATCCTCGAGCGACTGAAGCAGAAGTCGGCCCAGTAAGGGCCGCCAGAGAAAAGAAGGGCACCGGGTGCCCTTCTTTTTTGCCTGCTCGTTTGTCACGAGGCCGGTACACTAGCGGCGTTTTGCCAACGAACACCTCCACCCGCTTCAAGGAATGTACCCATGGGATGGTTAAAGAACTTGCTCGGCACCGGTTCGGCACCTGCACCTGCACGCGAGGCGGCCAGCGGCCCGTTGGGCCTGGCGCAGGGCAAGGGGATCCGGTTCGATACGACCCTCGCCCTGTTGCTCGACGGCAGCACCTCGGTACGGGTCCCCGATGCCCAGGCCATCTGGAGCGCCGGCTGGATCGACCTCGGCCAGTCGAACAAGCTGTATCGCTACTACCTGGACAACGAAGATTTCTGGCTGCAAGTCCACGTCACCGGCGACGATCAGATCGAATCGGTGACGCTGTTCAATTACGTCAGCTATGTCACGGTCAACAGTGACGCCGAACTGCAGCGTCTGGCGGGCCCTAACAGCCTGATCGGCCTGCCGGCCTACACCCATGACGGCGTGTCCTTCACCCGTGAATGGGGCACCGAACGCGGCCAGACCGAACTGGTCCCGCTCACCGAACAAGTGGCCAATCCCGACGAGTCCTACACCATCGAACACCATTCGATGCTGTACGCCCGGGAAACCGGCCTGACCGACCGCCGCGAACTGCTGCTGTTCTCTGTCGAACAGGACGAAGAAGGCACCGTCAGCCTGAGCACATCGCTGGGCATCTCGTTGTACACCACCGATCTGAGCACCATTTAAAAGGAAGTTCCCCATGCTGGAAGTGCTGTCCGTTTCCCTGAACAAGGCCGCGCTGGTCGGTTTCGCCGCCTATCTGATTGGCGCCGTGCTGCTGTTCATGCTGTTTCAGTTCGTCTACACCCGCATCACGCCGCACAAGGAATTCGAACTGATTCGCGGCGGTAACAATGCTGCTGCCATCGCCCTGTCGGGTGCGATCATCGGTTTCGCGATTCCGGCGAGCAACATCATCGCCCACTCGATCAACGTCCTCGATTTCGTCCTCTGGGCCGTGATCGCCGCTGCGGTGCAACTGCTGGCATTCCTGGCCACCGGGCTGGTACTCAAAGGCACGTCCCAGCGCATCGCCAACGGTGAAGTTGCCGCCGGCATCTACGTGGCAGCGGTGGCGATCAGCGTCGGCATGCTCAACGCCGCGTGCATGACCCCGTCCTACTGATCGGCAGGAAGCCCGAGATGAAACGAAGCAAGTACGTTCAACTGTCCCTCGCCGCTTCGGTGGCCCTGGCGATTTCCGGTGAAGCGGCCGCCCAGGAACAACAGCGCACCTTCCAGAACGTGGAACAGTGTGTCGACGCCGAAGTGGCAGCCGATGCCTGCTCGAATGCCTACGTCGCGGCCCTGGCCGAACACCGGCGCATCGCCCCGGCTTATGACGACAAAACCAAATGCGACGCGGACTTCGCCACCGGCTGGTGTCAGAAGAATTCCGACGGCCGCTTTGTGCCGAAGCTCGGTGGTTTCAAGGTGCCGCAAAATACCGAGCCGGCACAGAACCTCGATGCGATTGCCAATGCGCAGATGCCGGAAGGCAATGCCGAGCCAGTGCAGACCACCCAGAACACGACCCACGTCTCCAGCGGTGGAGGGTCGAGCAACGGCTGGCTGACCGGATGGCTGATCGGCAATGCCATGAGCAACAACTCGCGGACGGTGTATCGCGACCGCGATACGCGCCAGACGTACGACACTTCGACGCTGAACCGGCGGATCGAATCGGCTCCGACCACTCGCAGCAATTCGGACTACACCAGCTCCCGTAGTAAATCGGTCAACGTGGCGTCTTCCACTTCCCGTGGCGGTTTCGGCAGCCAGTCCAGCGCACGCAGCGGTTGGGGCGGCTGGGGCAGTTCGAGCAGCTGATGAAGAAGATCCATTGCGCCGAGCGCCACGACTGGAAACAGACGGCCGAAAGCCTTGGTTTTCTGTTTCACACCATCGACGACGAGCCCTACTGGGACGAGCGCGCGTACTACCAGTTCACGCTCGCGCAGATCGAAAACGATCTCGAGGATCCGACCACCGAACTGCACGAGATGTGCATGGATCTGGTGGACCGGGTCGTGCGCAGTGAGGAACTGCTCGATCGCCTGAGCATTCCTGCGTCGTACTACGACATGATCCGAACGTCCTGGCTGGAAGGTCATCCGCATCTGTACGGACGCATGGACTTCTCCTACAGCGGCAACGGCCCGGCGAAACTGCTGGAGCTCAACTACGACACGCCCACCAGCCTGTACGAAGCCTCGGCATTCCAGTGGGGCTGGCTTGAGCAATGCATCGAGCGCGGGATGCTGCCGCGCCATGCCGACCAGTTCAACAGCATCGACACCCGCCTGCACGAAGCCTTTGCTGCGCTGAAACTCAAGCGCCCGTTCTACTTCGCCTCAATGAAAGGCTCGGTCGAGGACAAAGGCACCACGGACTACCTGCGACTGATTGCGGAAAAGGTCGGCATCGAATCGCGGCACATCGATATCGAAGACATCGGCCTGACAACGGATGGACGTTTCGTCGATCTCGAAGATCGCTGGATCCCGCACCTGTTCAAGCTGCACGCCTGGGAGTTCATCTTCCACGAGCCGTTCGGTGCAGCCATTGCCGATTGCGATACGCAGTTTTTTGAACCGGCATGGAAAGCCATTCTCTCCAATAAAGGCGCCCTGCCCCTGCTCTGGGAATTGCACAAGGGCCATCCGAATCTGCTGGCCGCTCATCTCGATCCGAATCCGGCCAGCGCAGTGCCGAAAGGCTGGGTGCGCAAACCGTACTTCTCCCGGGAAGGTGCCAACATCGAACTGCAAACTGCTGACGGTCTGATCGTCAAAGAGGATGGTCCCTACACGGATGCGCCCTTCATCCTGCAGGAATTCGCACCTCTGCCGAAATTCGATGACAGCTACACGCTGATCGGTTCCTGGGTCATCGGCGATCAGGCGGCGGGGATTGGCGTGCGGGAGGACAACAGCCTGATCACCAAGGACTCGAGCCGGTTTTTACCGCACCTGATTCTTGACTGATTCGAGGCTGACCATCTCATTAAACCCGTAGCGTTTGCGCGCTACGGGTTTTTCGTTTCCGGCGTCAGTCAAGACAATTCGGTCGTACGCGCCGGCACCTCGGACGCTGGCTTTTCCTTGACCGGCTCGACAGTGCTGACCCCGGCCATTCTCCGGCGCGCGATTTCCGCACCGCGACGACGCAATGGGGTTTCGACAAAACGATAGTTCAACTCGCTGCACAACAACATGATTGCAAACGAGGTCAGCAACATCGGCACGGTGAACTCTGCGCCCAACGTGACACCCCGTTCGCTGGCCACCCGGCTCCAGATCTCGGTGCTCAGGTGGTAGGCGAACATATGCACAACGTACAAGGCATATGAGCGCGACCCTAGCCATTGTCCGATCCCGCTCAAAATCGCCGGGCAGTAGATGTAACCCTTCTGGTAGCTGGAAAGCCACACGAGAATCAACGCATTGATTGCGATCAGTCCCACCGCGATCGGCATGGCGATCATCTGACCGGCAATGGCACCGAGCATGTAAAGCAGGAACAGCGTGAGTGCCAGCCGCTTGAACAGGCTGGCACCCAATGCCGTGGGTTCAATGTCCTTGTACAGCGATGTGCGCGTGAACAGGCACAGCAAGATGCCCCACATCATCGCATCCAGACGGAACGAGAACAGCATGCCGGCCAATGGTCCGCCAAACGCATAGCGATTGAAGGGGAATTGCAAAGCAATCAGCGCGATCAGGGTAATCACCCGCCAGCGCGTGGAGGTGATCAGCAACAGGAACAGCGGGAAAATGAAGTAGAACTGCTCCTCCAGCGCCAGGCTCCAGTACACCGAGTTCGGCCCCAACAGTACGCCGTACTGGTTTGCCAGATTCCCCGTGAATGTCGCGACGGCGGTGAAGCTGCGCAGGTTCTCGAACCACGACTGGAAGGCATTCGACTGGTTGAAAAAGATCGAAAACGCCAACGGGATCAGCACCCACAGCCACGCCGTGGGCAGCAGACGATAGGCGCGACGAATCCAGAATGAAGTGGCGGCAAGACCGAACCGGTTCTGCTCGCGGTTCTTGTCGAAGTAGTCGAGATAAGCCTTGCTGACGACAAAACCTGAAATACAGAAGAACAGATCCACCCCCGACCAAGGGGAATAGACGCTGAACAGCTTTACCATGAACTCGTCATGGAACGGCAGCAACAGCGCGCTGTGGGCCAACACCGTCATCAGGATCGCCACGCCGCGCAGGTACTCGATTTCCTTGTTCTTGCTACTGCTCATTGTTTTCTCTTGTTCTTGTGATGGAACTGACGCCCGACGCCGGGGAGCCCGTTCTTGCAAAATGGACGGGCTCGAAAGCGCCGGGACCGATCATGGATCGGCTTGCCCCTGCCTTCAAGACTCTTCGCGAAACTTTACCGCCCTGAGCGCCGGGACTGATCAGTCAGTTCACGAACATCCAAAAGCCGAGTGCAACCGCCAAAACGACGAAGCCCCCGCAATGCGGGGGCTTCGAATCCAGAACGGGCCTGGTTCAGCGACTTCGATCAGAACGGGATATCGTCATCGAAGCTGTCGAAATCCGGAGCTGGCTGCGGCGCGGCCTGCTGTGGAGCCGGGGCCGGACGCTGCTGAGGAGCCGACTGCTGCGGACGTGGAGCCTGTTGGCGCGGCGCCTGCTGCTGATAGTTGTTGCCACCGCCTTGTTGGTCGCCCTGTTGCGGACGGCCACCCAGCAGTTGCATGGTGCCTTGCATGTCGACCACGATCTCGGTGGTGTAACGCTTGATGCCGTCTTTTTCCCACTCGCGGGTCTGCAGCTTGCCTTCGATGTACACCTGCGAACCCTTGCGCAGGTATTCGCCGGCGATTTCGGCTACCTTGCCGAACATCGATACGCGGTGCCACTCGGTCTTCTCGACCTTCTGACCGGTCTGCTTGTCGGTCCACTGTTCGCTGGTTGCCAGACTCAGGTTGGTCACGGCGTTACCGTTAGGCAAGTAGCGAACTTCGGGATCCTGGCCGCAAGTGCCGACCAATATGACTTTGTTAACCCCACGGGCCATAACGTTCTCCTAGGCTTCGCAAGCAGCCCCGGCCGGGTTGTTCACCAGGCGTTCGAGGGTGTCGCGATCCACTAATTCTTTATCCAGTTTGATGTAAACAGCCGCTTCATCGGCGACTATCACTGCATCTGTTACCCCTACGAGGGCCCTGAGGCGCTCGACCAGACCCGCTTCGCGGATCGCCTCGGGCGACAACGGCAAGCGCAGGCTCGTCACGTAGGGTGGTTCGCGCATGGTAACAGCAAAGGCCAGCCAGATGGCAGCCAGCCCGGCACATCCGAGGAACACAACCGACAGACCGCCATGCTGGAACATCCAGCCGCCGAGAATCCCGCCGAGTGCCGAACCGAGGAACTGGCTGGTGGAGTACACGCCCATGGCCGTGCCCTTGCCACCCGCCGGTGAAACCTTGCTGATCAGCGACGGCAGCGAGGCTTCCAGCAGATTGAACGCGGTAAAGAACACCACCGTTCCGATCACCAGAGCCCGCAGGCTGTCACCGAACTGCCAGAAGAATAGCTCAGTGAGCATCAGCGTCATGACGGCGCCGAGCAAAACTCGTTTCATTTTGCGTTTCTTCTCGCCGTAGATGATGAACGGGATCATGGCGAAGAAAGAGATCAACAGGGCTGTAAGGTAGACCCACCAGTGCTGTTCCTTGGGCAGCCCGGCTTTCTCCACCAGGGCCAGGGGCAGCGCGACGAAGCTCGACATCAACATCGCATGTAACACAAAAATGCCCAGATCCAGGCGCAGCAGGTCCGGGTGCTTGAGCGTCGGCATCAACGCCTGCCGCGCCACGCCGGACTCCCGATGACTCAGCGGCCCGGTGGATTTCGGCACCATGAACAGCACGATCACGATCCCCACCAGCGCCATGCCACCGGTGGCCAGGAACAGGCCGGAAAGACCGAATGCGCGAGTCAGCAACGGACCGACCACCATGGCCACCGCAAACGACAGGCCGATGGTCATCCCGATCATCGCCATGGCCTTGGTACGGTGCTGTTCGCGGGTCAGGTCGGAAAGCAATGCCATGACCGCTGCGGAAATTGCGCCGGCGCCCTGCAGAATTCGGCCGGCAATCACGCCCCAGATCGAGTCGGCCTGGGCCGCCAGCACGCTGCCGAGGGCGAAGACGATCAGCCCCAGGTAAATCACCGGACGACGGCCGATACGATCGGAAATGATCCCGAACGGAATCTGGAAAATCGCCTGGGTCAGGCCGTAAGCGCCAATCGCCAGCCCGATGAGGGCCGGGGTCGCTCCCGCCAGATCCATGCCATAAGTCGCCAGTACCGGCAGCACCATGAACATGCCAAGCATACGGAAGGCGAACACCAGGGCCAGACCGCTCGCCGCGCGGGTCTCGCTGCCACTCATGCGTTCGCTGTGGGGATCGTGCATGGAAAAACCTCGTGTGAACCGGCGGCGATTCTACCAGTCCCATTGAAAGACGGGGTATATCGCGACGCTATGACGCGTATAGATGAAACTCTCTTCATGCAAGGTGGAAAACCCTTCATTCGATAGTGTGCATCCATCCAGTATTTGGCCGTATACTCCTGTGTTTTCGACGCCCGCCGAGCGAGGCCACTTTGGACAAGATCCTGATACGTGGGGCCCGTACCCACAACCTGAAGAACATCGACCTGACCCTGCCACGGGACAAACTGATCGTCATCACTGGCCTGTCCGGATCCGGCAAGTCGTCCCTGGCCTTCGACACGCTCTATGCCGAAGGTCAGCGCCGCTATGTCGAATCCCTGTCGGCCTATGCCCGGCAGTTCCTGTCGATGATGGAAAAGCCCGACGTCGACACCATCGAAGGCCTGTCGCCGGCGATCTCCATCGAACAGAAGTCGACCTCGCACAACCCGCGCTCCACGGTCGGCACCATCACCGAGATCTACGACTACCTGCGTCTGCTCTATGCGCGCGTCGGTACGCCACGTTGCCCGGATCACGACATCCCGCTGGAAGCGCAGACCGTCAGCCAGATGGTCGATCTGGTACTGGCACAGCCGGAAGGCAGCAAGTTGATGCTGCTGGCGCCGGTGATCCGCGAGCGCAAGGGCGAGCATCTGTCGGTGTTCGAAGAGTTGCGCGCCCAGGGCTTCGTCCGCGCCCGGGTCAACGGCCGGCTCTGCGAGCTGGACGAATTGCCGAAACTGGATAAGCAGAAGAAGCACACGATCGAAGTCGTGGTCGACCGCTTCAAGGTTCGCGCCGACCTGCAGCAGCGTCTGGCCGAATCCTTCGAGACCGCACTGAAACTGGCGGACGGCATCGCTCTCGTGGCACCAATGGATGACGAGCCGGGTGAAGAGATGATCTTCTCCGCGCGCTTCGCCTGCCCGATCTGCGGCCATGCGATCAGCGAGCTGGAACCCAAGCTGTTTTCCTTCAACAACCCGGCCGGCGCCTGCCCGACCTGTGACGGTCTGGGCGTGAAGCAGTTTTTCGACATCAAGCGTCTGGTCAACGGTGAACTGACCCTGGCCGAAGGCGCGATCCGCGGCTGGGACCGGCGCAACGTCTATTACTTCCAGATGCTCGGTTCACTGGCCGCGCATTACGGCTTCAGCCTCGAGCAGCCGTTCAACGAACTGCCGGCCGATCAACAGAAATACATCCTGCACGGCAGCGGCTCGCAGAACGTCGATTTCAAATACCTCAACGACCGGGGCGACATCGTCAAGCGCTCGCACCCGTTCGAAGGCATCGTGCCGAACCTCGAGCGTCGCTACCGCGAAACCGAATCGGCGAGCGTGCGCGAAGAACTGGCGAAGTTTCTCAGCACCCAGTCGTGCCCGGATTGCCGCGGCACCCGCCTGCGTCGCGAAGCGCGACACGTGTGGGTTGGCGAGAAAACCCTGCCGGCGGTGACCAACCTGCCGATCGGTGATGCCTGCGACTACTTCGGCGAGCTGAAAATGACCGGTCGCCGTGGTGAAATTGCCGACAAGATTCTCAAGGAAATCCGCGAGCGTCTGCAGTTCCTGGTCAACGTGGGGCTGGATTACCTGTCGCTGGATCGCAGCGCGGACACGTTGTCTGGTGGCGAAGCCCAGCGGATTCGTCTGGCCAGTCAGATCGGCGCCGGTCTGGTTGGCGTTCTTTACATCCTCGATGAGCCGTCCATCGGTCTGCACCAGCGTGACAACGACCGTCTGCTCGGCACCCTCAAGCACCTGCGGGATATCGGCAACACGGTGATTGTGGTCGAGCACGACGAAGACGCGATCCGTCTGGCCGACTACGTTGTGGATATCGGCCCGGGCGCCGGGGTTCATGGCGGGCAGATCGTCGCCGAAGGTACGCCGGATGAAGTCATGGCGCACCCGGACTCGCTCACCGGTAAATACCTGTCGGGTCGGGTCAAGATCGAAGTGCCGGCCAAGCGCACGCCGCGCAACAAGAAGCAGGTGCTGTCGCTCAAGGGCGCGCGGGGCAACAACCTGCGCAATGTCGACCTGGAGATCCCGATCGGCTTGCTGACCTGCGTGACCGGTGTTTCCGGCTCCGGCAAATCGACGCTGATCAACAACACGCTGTTTCCACTGAGCGCCACGGCCCTCAACGGCGCGACCACTCTGGAAGCGGCAGCTCACGACAGCATCAAGGGCCTGGAGCATCTGGACAAGGTCGTCGATATCGACCAGAGCCCGATCGGTCGCACACCGCGCTCCAACCCGGCGACCTACACCGGGCTGTTTACGCCGATCCGCGAACTGTTCGCCGGCGTGCCGGAATCCCGTTCCCGTGGTTATGGCCCGGGGCGCTTTTCGTTCAACGTCAAAGGCGGTCGTTGCGAGGCTTGCCAGGGCGACGGCCTGATCAAGGTGGAAATGCACTTCCTACCGGATATCTACGTGCCGTGCGATGTGTGCAAGAGCAAGCGCTACAACCGCGAAACCCTGGAAATCAAATACAAGGGCAAGAGCATCCACGAAACCCTCGAGATGACGATCGAGGAAGCGCGGGAATTCTTCGACGCGGTGCCGGCGCTGGCGCGCAAGCTGCAGACGCTGATGGATGTGGGCCTGTCGTACATCAAGCTCGGACAGTCGGCGACCACGCTGTCCGGTGGTGAGGCGCAGCGGGTCAAACTGTCCCGCGAGCTGTCCAAGCGTGACACCGGCAAGACCCTGTACATCCTCGATGAGCCGACCACCGGTCTGCACTTCGCGGACATCCAGCAACTGCTCGATGTGCTGCATCGCCTGCGCGACCACGGCAACACCGTGGTGGTGATCGAACACAATCTCGACGTGATCAAGACCGCCGACTGGCTGGTGGATCTCGGCCCCGAGGGTGGCTCGAAAGGTGGGCAGATCATCGCGACCGGTACGCCTGAGGAAGTGGCCGAGATGAAGCAATCTCACACCGGCCATTACCTCAAACCACTGCTGATCCGCGACCGGGCCTGATTGCCGGCCATGAAAAAGCCCCTGTCACTTCCTCAGTGACAGGGACTTTTTTGTATCGGTTGCAATCAGGATGTGTGGGATTGCAGGTAGTTCTGGATACCGATCAACTTGATCAGGCCCAACTGCTTTTCGAGCCAGTAGGTGTGATCTTCTTCAGTGTCGTGCAACTGAAGCTTGAGGATATCGCGGCTTACGTAGTCGCCGTGCTTCTCGCACAGCTCGATGCCTTTGCACAGTGCGGCACGCACCTTGTACTCCAGGCGCAGATCCGCTTCGAGCATGGTCTCCACCGTGGTGCCGACATCCAGGTCATCCGGACGCATGCGCGGGGTGCCCTCGAGCATCAGAATCCGGCGCATCAGCGCATCGGCGTGACCGGCTTCCTCTTCCATCTCGTGGTTGATTCGTTCGTAGAGCTTGGTGAATCCCCAGTCCTCATACATCCGCGAGTGAACGAAATATTGGTCACGCGCGGCCAGTTCGCCGGTCAGCAACGTGTTGAGGTAATCGATAACGTCTGGGTGGCCTTGCATCGCCCTACATCTCCCTTCTTGAAAGCCTGTAGTTTGAACCAACATGACCGCAAGGTCACTTACTTCGCGCAATAAAAGCGAAGATATTCTGAGAAAAGCAGGTTAAATAACGCAAAAACCGCCCCAATGAGGGCGGTTCTGCTTCTCGTTTAGACTTCGTTAAGCTGTACGTTGAGCAGCTTTGCGATTGCTTCTCCGTACGCCGGGTCAGCCTTGTAGAAATGCTGCAACTGGCGGTCCACCACGTCATTCGAGACGCCGGCCATCGCACCGGCGATATTGTTGACCAGCAAGGCTTTCTGCTCGTCGCTCATCAAACGGAACAGCGCACCCGCGTGGCTGTAGTAGTCGGTGTCTTCGCGGTGATCGTAGCGATCAGCCGCACCGCTCAGGGCCAGTGCCGGTTCGGCGTAGTGCGGAGCCTGTTTCGGCGACTCCACGTAGCTGTTCGGCTCGTAGTTCGGAGCCGCGCCACCATTGCTGCCAAAAGCCATCGAACCGTCACGCTGGTAGGTATTCACCGGGCTGCGCGGGGCATTCACCGGCAATTGCTGGTGATTGGTGCCTACGCGATAGCGATGCGCATCGGCATAAGCGAATACGCGACCTTGCAGCATGCGATCCGGCGAAAGTCCGACGCCTGGCACCATGTTGCTTGGGCCGAACGCGGCTTGCTCGACTTCAGCAAAGTAGTTCAGCGGATTGCGATTCAACTCCAGCTCACCGACTTCGATCAGCGGGAACTCCTTCTGCGACCAGGTCTTGGTCACGTCAAACGGGTTCTCGTAATGCGCCGCGGCCTGGGCCTCGGTCATGATCTGGATGCACACGCGCCATTTCGGGAAGTCACCACGCTCGATGGCCTCGAACAAGTCGCGCTGAGCGTAATCCGGATCAGTGCCCGCCAGGCGTGCCGCATCTGCCGGCGCGAGGTTCTTGATCCCTTGCTTGGTCTTGTAGTGCCACTTCACCCAGTGACGCTCGCCTTGAGCACTGATCAAGCTGTAAGTGTGGCTACCGAAGCCGTGCATATGACGGTAGCCATCCGGGATGCCACGATCAGAGAACAGAATGGTGACCTGATGCAGCGCCTCGGGCGAATGCGACCAGAAGTCCCACATCATCTGTGCACTTTTCAGGTTGCTCTGCGGCAAGCGTTTCTGGGTGTGGATAAAGTCAGGAAACTTCAGCGGATCACGAATGAAGAACACGGGCGTGTTGTTACCAACGATGTCCCAGTTGCCTTCTTCGGTGTAGAACTTCAGAGCGAAACCACGAGGGTCGCGCTCGGTGTCAGCCGAGCCACGCTCACCGCCCACCGTGGAGAACCGCAGGAAAGTCGGCGTCTGCTTACCCACAGCGGAAAACAGCTTGGCGCTCGTGTATTGCGTGATATCGCGAGTGACGGTGAAGGTGCCGTAGGCGCCCGAACCCTTGGCATGCACACGGCGCTCAGGAATGTTTTCGCGGTTGAAGTGAGCAAGCTTTTCGATCAAATGAAAGTCATCGAGCAGCAACGGTCCGCGCGGCCCGGCGGAGCGAGAGTTCTGGTTATCGGCGACTGGCGCACCGCTGGCAGTCGTAAGCGTCTTGTTCTGGCTCATGCGATCTTCTTCCTCTGTCAGTCTTGAACTGCCGGCTAATCGGCTTGTTGGGGAGTATCGATCATCAATATGACAGCCACAAATTCATTAACTCATGGTCATCAATAGAAAATAACTAACAATAAAAACCCAGCACATAGTGCAGACCCAAACAGGGTAGAAGCTTGTACGAACGGCGCTTTTCTTACGGGCACAAAAAACCGGGCACTAGGCCCGGTTCTTTGTTTCAGACTGACGTCTTACTCAGCGGATACAGCTTCACCGCCGACAGCACGATCAACCAGTTCGACGTACGCCATAGGCGCGTTGTCGCCAGCGCGGAAACCGCACTTGAGGATGCGCAGGTAGCCACCCTCACGGGTAGCGTAACGCTTGCCCAGGTCGTTGAAGAGCTTACCAACGATAGCCTTCGAACGAGTACGGTCGAAAGCCAGACGACGGTTAGCAACGCTGTCTGTCTTGGCCAGAGTGATCAGCGGCTCGGCAACGCGGCGCAGTTCTTTGGCTTTTGGCAGAGTAGTTTTGATCAGCTCGTGCTCGAACAGCGACACTGCCATGTTTTGGAACATGGCCTTGCGGTGCGAGCTGGTGCGGCTCAGGTGGCGACCACTTTTACGATGACGCATGGTTCATTCCTTACCAAACACTACGTTCGGTGATTACGACGATCAGGCAGTCGCCTTGTCGTCCTTCTTAAGACTTGCAGGCGGCCAGTTGTCGAGGCGCATGCCGAGGGACAGACCGCGGGAGGCCAGAACGTCCTTGATTTCAGTCAAGGATTTCTTGCCCAGGTTCGGAGTCTTCAACAGCTCTACTTCGGTGCGCTGGATCAGGTCACCGATGTAATAGATGTTTTCCGCCTTAAGGCAGTTAGCCGAACGTACAGTCAGTTCCAGATCGTCAACCGGGCGAAGCAGGATCGGATCGATCTCGTCTTCCTGCTCGACAACCACTGGCTCACTGTCACCTTTGAGGTCGACGAACGCAGCCAACTGCTGTTGCAGGATGGTTGCAGCACGACGGATAGCCTCTTCAGGATCCAGAGTACCGTTGGTTTCCAGATCAATAACCAGCTTGTCCAGGTTGGTACGCTGCTCGACACGGGCGTTTTCCACCACGTATGCGATACGGCGAACCGGGCTGAACGAAGAGTCAAGCTGCAAGCGACCGATGCTGCGGCTTTCGTCTTCATCGCTCTGACGCGAGTCTGCTGGTTCATAACCACGACCACGAGCTACGGTGAGCTTCATGTTCAGGGCGCCGTTAGACGCCAGGTTAGCGATTACGTGATCGGGATTAACGATCTCGACATCATGATCCAGCTGAATATCGGCAGCGGTAACCACCCCCGAACCCTTCTTCGACAAGGTCAGCGTAACTTCGTCACGGCCGTGCAGCTTGATAGCCAGACCTTTAAGGTTCAACAGGATTTCAATTACGTCTTCCTGTACACCTTCGATGGCGCTGTACTCGTGGAGCACACCGTCAATCTCGGCCTCGACTACTGCGCAGCCGGGCATTGAGGACAACAGGATGCGGCGCAGCGCGTTGCCCAGGGTGTGGCCGAAACCACGCTCGAGAGGCTCGAGAGTGATCTTGGCGCGGGTTGGACTGACAACCTGCACATCAATATGGCGGGGTGTCAGGAACTCATTTACCGAAATCTGCATGGATGCACCTATTTTCTAGCCCTTACTTGGAGTAGAGCTCGACAATCAGGCTTTCGTTGATGTCGGCGGACAGATCACTGCGAGCAGGAACGTTCTTGAAAACGCCCGACTTCTTCTCAGTGTCTACTTCTACCCACTCTACGCGGCCACGTTGAGCACACAGATCGAGAGCTTGGACAATGCGAAGTTGATTTTTTGCTTTCTCGCGAACAGCGACCACGTCACCAGCACGAACCTGGTACGAAGGAACGTTTACGGTCTGACCGTTAACGCTGATCGACTTGTGCGATACCAGCTGACGGGATTCGGCACGAGTCGAACCAAAGCCCATACGGTATACGACGTTGTCCAGACGGCATTCGAGCAGTTGCAGCAGGTTTTCACCGGTTGCACCTTTCTTGCCAGCAGCTTCTTTGTAGTAGCCGCTGAACTGACGCTCGAGAACGCCGTAGATACGACGGACCTTCTGCTTTTCACGCAGTTGGGTGCCGTAGTCGGACTGGCGACCGCGGCGTTGGCCGTGGATACCAGGTGCTGCTTCAATGTTGCACTTCGATTCGATCGCGCGCACGCCGCTCTTCAGGAAGAGATCGGTGCCTTCGCGACGAGCGAGTTTGCATTTTGGACCAATGTAACGAGCCATTCTTTACAATCTCCTGGATTACACGCGGCGCTTCTTCGGCGGACGGCACCCGTTGTGCGGGATTGGCGTCACGTCGGTGATGCTGGCGATCTTGTAGCCACAGCCGTTCAAAGCGCGGACTGCGGATTCACGACCTGGACCTGGGCCCTTGACGTTTACGTCGAGGTTTTTCAGGCCGTATTCCAGCGCAGCTTGACCAGCACGCTCAGCAGCTACTTGAGCAGCGAACGGGGTGGACTTGCGGGAACCGCGGAAACCCGAACCACCGGAGGTAGCCCAGGAAAGAGCGTTACCTTGACGGTCGGTAATGGTCACGATGGTGTTGTTAAAAGAGGCATGGATGTGGGCGATGCCATCAACCACTGTCTTTTTAACTTTTTTACGAGGACGAGCAGCAGGTTTTGCCATGATTAAATTCCTGTCGATTCGCTGGGGCGATTACTTGCGGATCGGCTTACGCGGACCTTTACGGGTACGCGCGTTGGTCTTGGTACGCTGACCGCGTACTGGCAGACCACGACGATGACGCAGACCGCGATAGCAACCGAGGTCCATCAAGCGCTTGATTTTCATGTTGATTTCGCGACGCAGGTCACCTTCAGTGGTGAACTTCGCCACTTCGCCACGCAGCTGTTCAATTTGCTCGTCGCTCAGATCCTTGATCTTTGCTGCTGGGTTTACCCCAGTCACTGCACAGATTTTCTGCGCAGTAGTGCGACCAACACCATAGATGTAGGTCAGCGAGATAACAGTATGCTTGTTATCTGGAATGTTAACGCCTGCAATACGGGCCATTCAGTGGGACTCCAATTGACAGCTACCTACGCCCCGGAAGCCAAGAAATAGGGCGCGAGATAATATCGCTGTAATAACAAATAATCAACCCGGCAGCGCACTAGCTGCCGGGCTTGAAGCACAATCACACTCAGCCTTGGCGCTGTTTGTGACGCGGTTCCGCGCTGCAAATTACTCGAACAACACCTTCGCGGCGAATAATCTTGCAGTTACGGCACAGCTTTTTCACCGATGCACGAACTTTCATCACCAACTCCTCGAACCTTATGGGTACTCAGCGCAACATGCCGCTGCCGTAACCCTTCAGGTTGGCTTTCTTCATCAGGGATTCGTACTGGTGCGAAACGAGGTGCGATTGTACTTGGGACATGAAGTCCATCACAACCACGACCACGATCAGCAACGAGGTCCCGCCAAGGTAGAACGGAACGTTTGCTGCAACCACCAGGAACTGGGGCAACAGGCACACGGCCGTCATGTAAAGAGCACCGAACATGGTCAAGCGAGTCAGAACGCCATCAATGTAGCGCGCAGACTGCTCACCTGGACGGATGCCCGGAATAAAGGCACCGGACTTCTTCAGGTTTTCCGCTACGTCTTTCGGATTGAACATCAACGCCGTATAGAAGAAGCAGAAGAAAATAATCCCTGCACTAAACAGCAGAATATTCAACGGCTGACCAGGAGCGATCGACTGCGAGATGTCCTGCAACCAGCCCATACCTTCAGACTGACCAAACCAGGCACCCAACGAAGCCGGGAACAGCAGAATGCTGCTCGCGAAAATAGCCGGAATAACACCGGCCATGTTCACCTTCAGCGGCAAGTGGCTAGTCTGCGCAGCGAAAACCTTGCGGCCTTGCTGACGCTTGGCGTAGTGAACAGCGATACGACGCTGACCACGCTCAATGAACACCACGAAACCGATAATCGCTACTGCCAGCAAACCGATGGCAACCAGGGCGAAGATGTTGATATCACCCTGACGCGCAGACTCGAAAGACTGCCCGATTGCTCTCGGAAGACCGGCGACGATTCCCGAAAAAATCAACATCGAGATACCGTTGCCTACACCACGCTCAGTAATCTGCTCACCCAGCCACATCATGAACATCGCACCAGCCACAAACGTGGATACCGCGACGAAATGGAAGCCAAAGTCACCAGTGAACGCAACGCCCTGCCCTGCCAGACCAATGGACATGCCAATGGCCTGAACGAGAGCGAGGACGACGGTGCCGTAGCGGGTGTACTGGCTGATCTTGCGACGGCCAGCTTCACCTTCCTTCTTCAACTGCTCCAGCTGCGGGCTGACGGCGGTCATCAGTTGCATGATGATCGATGCCGAAATGTACGGCATGATCCCCAGTGCAAAGATGCTCATCCGTTCCAGCGCGCCGCCGGAAAACATGTTGAACAAGCTAAGAATGGTCCCCTCATTCTGTCGAAACAGGTCCGCGAGTCGGTCCGGGTTGATACCTGGAACCGGGATGTGTGCGCCTATTCGGTAGACGATAATCGCCAGGAACAGAAAACGCAGACGAGCCCAGAGTTCAGACATACCGCCTTTGCCGAGCGCAGAGAGAGCACCTTGCTTAGCCATTTATTCCTCGAACTTGCCGCCAGCTGCTTCGATAGCCGCACGCGCACCTTTGGTGGCGCCGATTCCCTTGCCGATAGTGACAGCGCGAGTCACTTCACCGGACAGCATGATTTTCACACGCTGTACGTTGACGTTGATCACGTTGGCATCTTTCAGGGACTGCACGGTGACGATGTCGCCTTCCACTTTAGCCAGCTCGGACAGACGCACTTCTGCGCGGTCCATGGCTTTCAGGGAAACGAAACCGAACTTCGGCAGGCGACGATGCAGCGGCTGTTGACCGCCTTCAAAGCCTGGAGCAATGGTGCCACCGGAGCGGGAGGTCTGACCTTTGTGACCACGGCCACCAGTCTTACCCAAACCACTACCGATACCACGGCCCGGACGATGCTTTTCGCGACGGGAACCCGGCGCTGGACTCAGATCATTGAGTTTCATCGATTAACCCTCGACACGCAGCATGTAGTAAGCCTTGTTGATCATCCCGCGATTCTCGGGAGTATCCTGGACTTCTACAGTGTGACCGATGCGACGCAGACCCAGACCCTTAACGCACAGTTTGTGGTTAGGGATGCGGCCGGTCATGCTTTTGATCAGCGTAACTTTAACGGTAGCCATGATTACTTGATCTCCTCAACACGCAGGCCACGCTTGGCTGCGATGGACTCAGGAGACTGCATAGCCTTCAGACCCTTGAAAGTGGCGTGAACCACGTTTACAGGGTTAGTCGAGCCGTAGCACTTGGCCAGAACGTTCTGAACGCCAGCAACTTCGAGGACAGCACGCATAGCGCCGCCAGCGATGATACCGGTACCTTCAGAAGCAGGCTGCATGTACACCTTCGAAGCGCCGTGAGCGGACTTCATTGCGTACTGCAGGGTAGTGCCGTTCAGATCAACCTGGATCATGTTGCGGCGAGCAGCTTCCATTGCCTTCTGGATCGCAGCAGGCACTTCACGCGACTTGCCACGGCCGAAGCCAACACGGCCCTTACCATCACCAACCACGGTCAACGCGGTGAAAGTGAAGATACGGCCGCCTTTAACGGTTTTGGCTACGCGGTTAACTTGAACCAGCTTCTCGATGTAGCCTTCGTCGCGCTTTTGGTCGTTATTTGACATAACTTAGAACTCCAGCCCAGCTTCACGAGCAGCATCAGCCAGCGCTTTTACGCGGCCGTGGTACTTGAAGCCAGAGCGGTCGAAAGCCACCTGCGAGACGCCAGCGGCCTTAGCACGCGTAGCGACCAGCTGGCCAACCTTAGTGGCCGCGTCGATGTTGCCAGTGGCGCCATCACGCAGTTCTTTATCCAAAGTCGAGGCGCTTGCCAGGACTTTGTTGCCGTCGGCCGAAATGACCTGGGCGTAGATGTGCTGCGAAGAGCGGAACACGCAGAGACGCACGACTTCGAGTTCGTGCATTTTCAGGCGTGCTTTGCGAGCGCGACGCAGTCGAGTAACTTTTTTGTCGGTCATTTGCTATGCCCTACTTCTTCTTGGCTTCTTTACGACGGACGACTTCGTCCGCGTAGCGCACACCTTTGCCTTTGTACGGCTCTGGTGGACGGAAGTCGCGGATCTCGGCGGCCACTTGACCTACCAGCTGCTTGTCGATGCCCTTGATCAGGATATCGGTCTGGCTAGGAGTCTCAGCGGTGATGCCTTCCGGCAGTTCGTAATCCACTGGGTGCGAGAAGCCAAGAGCCAGGTTCAGCACCTGACCTTTTGCTTGCGCTTTGTAACCAACACCGACCAGCTGGAGCTTGCGCTCGAAGCCTTGGCTTACGCCCTGGACCATGTTGTTTACCAACGCACGAGTGGTACCGGCCATTGCGCGAGTCTGCTGATCGCCATTGCGAGCAGCAAAACGCAGCTCACCGGCTTCTTCAACGATCTCAACGGACGAATGGACGTTCAGTTCAAGAGTACCCTTGGCACCCTTCACCGAAAGCTGTTGGCCTGCGAATTTTACTTCGACACCGGCTGGCAGCTTAACGGGGTTCTTAGCGACGCGAGACATGCTTATCCCCCCTTAGAACACAGTGCAAAGAACTTCGCCGCCGACACCGGCAGCGCGCGCAGCACGATCAGTCATCACACCTTTGTTGGTGGAGACGATAGACACGCCGAGACCGCCACGTACTTTTGGCAGTTCTTCGACGGACTTGTACTGACGCAGGCCTGGACGGCTAACGCGCTTGACTTCTTCGATAACCGGACGGCCTTCGAAATATTTCAGCTCGATAGACAGCAGTGGTTTGGTTTCGCTGCTGATCTGATAACCCGCGATGTAACCTTCGTCCTTCAGGACTTTAGCTACAGCCACCTTCAACGTGGAAGAAGGCATGCTTACGACGGACTTTTCAGCCATCTGGGCATTACGGATTCGAGTTAGCATGTCCGCTAACGGGTCCTGCATACTCATGGGCTAGACGCTCCTAATACAGAAAAATTAGCCTTGCGGCTACTACTTGTCGCCGAGAAATTCCGGGCAGAAAAACACGGGCTCAGGCGAGCCGGTCATTCTAGACACACCCCAGAAATGAATCAAGCCCCAAAAGGGGCTTGATTCATGTTCAAGGCCACCGATGGTCAGGTTCTTGCGACCCCGACCATCGAGACTTTGACAGCAATTACCAGCTGGCTTTAACCAGACCTGGAACGTCACCACGCATTGCAGCTTCACGCAGCTTGTTACGGCCCAGGCCGAACTTGCGGTAAACGCCGTGCGGACGACCAGTCAGGCGGCAGCGGTTACGCATGCGCGAAGCGCTTGCGTCACGTGGCTGCTTCTGCAGAGCTACGGTAGCTTCCCAACGCGCTTCTGGACTTGCGTTCAGATCAACGATGATAGCTTTCAGCGCTGCACGCTTGGTGGCGTACTTGGCAACGGTGAGCTGACGCTTCAGCTCACGGTTTTTCATGCTCTTCTTGGCCATTTTCCTACTCCAATCAGTTGCGGAACGGGAATTTGAAAGCACGCAGCAGAGCGCGGCCTTCGTCATCGTTCTTGGCAGTGGTGGTCAGGGTAATGTCCAGACCGCGGAGAGCATCGATCTTGTCGTAGTCGATTTCCGGGAAAATGATCTGCTCTTTCACGCCCATGCTGTAGTTGCCACGACCATCGAAGGACTTGGCATTCAGGCCGCGGAAGTCGCGAACCCGAGGCAGGGAGATCGACAGCAGACGATCCAGGAACTCGTACATACGCTCACGGCGCAGGGTCACTTTGACGCCGATCGGCCAACCTTCACGGACTTTAAAGCCAGCGATGGATTTGCGAGCGTAGGTCACAACGACTTTCTGGCCGGTGATCTTTTCCAGGTCAGCAACAGCGTGCTCGATGACTTTTTTGTCGCCGATCGCTTCGCCCAGACCCATGTTCAGGGTGATTTTGGTAACGCGCGGAACTTCCATCACGTTCGAAAGCTTAAGTTCTTCCTTAAGTTTCGGTGCGATTTCCTTCCGGTAAATCTCTTTTAGTCGTGCCATGGTCTTCTACCTAGCAGTGTTCAAGCATCAACCGCTTTTTGGGTCGACTTGAAGACACGAATTTTCTTACCGTCTTCTACTTTGAAACCAACGCGGTCAGCCTTGTTGGTTTCGCCGTTGAAGATGGCGACGTTGGAAGCGTGCAGTGGCGCTTCTTTCTCGACGATACCGCCCTGTACGCCCGACATCGGGTTAGGCTTGGTATGACGCTTGACCAGGTTCAGACCACCAACAACCAGACGGTTGTCAGCAAGAACCTTCAGCACCTTACCGCGCTTACCTTTGTCTTTGCCGGCGATCACGATGATCTCGTCGTCACGACGAATCTTTTGCATGTCGGATCTCCTTACAGCACTTCTGGGGCGAGCGAGACGATCTTCATGAACTTCTCAGTACGAAGTTCACGGGTCACTGGCCCAAAGATACGGGTGCCGATCGGCTCTTGCTTGTTGTTCAGAAGAACAGCAGCGTTGCCATCAAAGCGGATAATGGAGCCATCAGCACGACGTACGCCGTGACGAGTGCGGACTACAACAGCAGTCATCACTTGGCCTTTTTTCACTTTACCGCGAGGAATTGCTTCCTTAACGGTAACTTTGATGATGTCACCGATACCAGCGTAACGACGATGGGAGCCACCCAGCACCTTGATGCACATAACACGGCGAGCGCCGCTGTTATCGGCCACATCGAGCATGGATTGAGTCTGAATCATATAATTTCTCCGACCCCTAGCCCTTAGACTTCCACAGCGCGTTCGAGAACATCAACCAGCGCCCAAGACTTGGTCTTGGCCATCGGACGAGTTTCACGAATAGTGACTTTGTCGCCGATGTGGCACTGATTGGTTTCGTCGTGCGCGTGCAGCTTAGTCGAACGCTTAACGTATTTACCGTAGATCGGGTGCTTAACGCGACGCTCGATCAGAACGGTGATGGTTTTGTCCATCTTGTCGCTGACAACACGGCCAGTCAGCGTACGGACAGTTTTTTCGGCTTCAGCCATGATCACTTACCTGCCTGCTGGTTGAGCACAGTCTTCACGCGAGCGATGTCACGCTTAACTTGCGAGAGCAGATGAGACTGCCCCAACTGGCCAGTTGCTTTCTGCATGCGCAGATTGAACTGGTCGCGCAGCAAGCCGAGCAGTTGCTCGTTCAGCTGCTGTGCGGATTTTTCACGAAGTTCATTCGCTTTCATCACATCACCGTCCGTTTAACAAAGGAGGTGGCGAGCGGCAGCTTTGCAGCAGCCAGGGCGAAAGCCTCACGCGCCAGCTCTTCAGAAACACCCTCGATTTCATACAGGACTTTGCCTGGCTGAATCTGGGCAACCCAGTATTCCACGTTACCCTTACCTTTACCCATACGAACCTCGAGAGGCTTCTTGGAGATCGGCTTGTCCGGGAATACACGGATCCAGATCTTGCCACCACGTTTTACGTGACGGGTCAGAGCACGACGCGCTGACTCGATCTGACGAGCGGTGAGACGACCACGAGCAACAGACTTCAGCGCGAACTCGCCGAAGCTGACTTTGCTACCGCGCAGTGCCAGACCACGGTTGTGGCCGGTCATCTGCTTGCGGAACTTCGTACGCTTTGGTTGCAACATTTGGCGTACCCCTTACTTAGCAGCTTTTTTACGAGGCGCTGGTGCTTGTGGTTTCAGTTCTTCTTGGCGACCACCAATTACTTCGCCTTTGAAGATCCAAACCTTTACACCGATCACACCGTAGGTGGTGTGAGCTTCGTAGGTGGCATAGTCGATATCGGCACGCAGGGTGTGCAGTGGCACACGACCTTCGCGATACCATTCAGTACGTGCGATTTCAGCACCGCCGAGACGACCGCTCACTTGGATTTTGATGCCTTTGGCACCAATGCGCATGGCGTTCTGTACGGCGCGCTTCATGGCGCGACGGAACATCACACGACGCTCCAGCTGCTGAGCTACGCTCTGGGCAACCAGCATACCGTCGAGTTCCGGCTTGCGGATCTCTTCGATATTGATGTGCACAGGCACACCCATTTGCTTGGTCAGGTCCTGACGCAGTTTTTCAACATCTTCACCTTTCTTCCCGATAACGATACCTGGACGAGCGGTGTGGATGGTGATGCGTGCAGTTTGAGCCGGACGATGGATATCGATACGGCTTACGGACGCGCTTTTTAGTTTGTCTTGGAGATACTCACGCACCTTCAGATCTGCGAGCAAATAGTCCGCATAAGTCCGACCGTCTGCGTACCAGACGGAGGTGTGCTCCTTGACGATTCCCAGGCGAATGCCAATGGGATGTACTTTCTGACCCATCTCTTCGACTCCGTTACTTGTCAGCAACCTTGACAGTGATATGGCAAGACCGCTTGACGATGCGATCAGCACGGCCTTTGGCACGTGGCATGATGCGCTTCAGCGAACGCCCTTCGTTGACGAAAACGGTGCTGACTTTCAGGTCATCAACGTCTGCGCCTTCGTTATGCTCGGCGTTGGCTACGGCCGACTCCAGCACTTTTTTCATGATCTCGGCGGCTTTCTTACTGCTGAAAGCCAACAGGTTGAGCGCTTCGCCCACCTTCTTCCCGCGGATCTGGTCGGCGACCAAGCGGGCTTTCTGGGCGGAGATTCGAGCGCCCGACAACTTAGCGGCTACTTCCATTTCCTTACCCCTTAACGCTTGGCTTTCTTGTCTGCCACGTGCCCGCGATAGTTGCGGGTACCGGCGAACTCGCCCAGTTTGTGGCCGACCATGTCTTCGTTAACGAGAACTGGGACGTGCTGACGACCGTTGTGTACTGCGATGGTCAGACCGACCATTTGTGGCAGGATCATCGAACGGCGCGACCAAGTCTTAATTGGTTTGCGATCGTTCTTTTCCGCCGCCACTTCGATCTTCTTCAGTAGGTGAAGATCAATAAAAGGACCTTTTTTCAGAGAACGTGGCACTGTCGTATCCCTCTATTTACTTGCGACGACGGACGATCATTTTGTCGGTACGCTTATTACCACGAGTCTTCGCGCCCTTAGTCGGGAAGCCCCATGGCGATACCGGATGACGACCACCAGAGGTACGACCTTCACCACCACCATGTGGGTGGTCAACCGGGTTCATGGCAACACCACGAACGGTTGGGCGAACGCCACGCCAGCGCTTGGCACCAGCTTTACCCAGCGAACGCAGGCTGTGCTCGGAGTTCGAGACTTCGCCCAGGGTCGCACGGCACTCAGCCAGCACTTTACGCATTTCACCGGAACGCAGACGCAGGGTAACGTACACACCTTCACGAGCGATCAGCTGAGCCGAAGCACCAGCGGAACGAGCGATCTGTGCGCCTTTACCTGGCTTCAGTTCGATGCCGTGTACGGTAGAACCGACTGGAATGTTGCGCAGTTGCAGAGCGTTGCCTGGCTTGATTGGAGCCAGAGCGCCTGCGATCAGCTGGTCGCCAGCACTCACGCCTTTAGGGGCGATGATGTAGCGGCGTTCGCCGTCTGCGTAGCACAGCAGTGCGATGTGAGCAGTACGGTTTGGATCGTATTCGATACGCTCGACAGTGGCGACGATGCCATCTTTGTCGTTGCGACGAAAATCGACCATACGGTAATGCTGCTTATGACCACCACCGATGTGACGAGTGGTAATGCGGCCATTGTTGTTACGACCACCAGACTTCGATTTTTTCTCGAGCAGCGGTGCGTGAGGAGCGCCTTTATGCAGCTCCTGGTTGACCACCTTGACCACAAAACGGCGGCCAGGGGAAGTCGGTTTGCATTTAACGATTGCCATGATGCACCCCTTCCTTACTCAGCACTGCTGCTGAAATCGAGATCTTGGCCTGGCTGAAGGGAGATAACTGCCTTCTTCCAGTCATTACGCTTGCCCAGACCGCGAGCGGTGCGCTTGCTCTTACCCAGAACGTTCAGGGTAGTAACACGCTCAACTTTCACGCTGAACAGGCTTTCGACGGCCTTCTTGATTTCCAGCTTGGTTGCATCGGTAGCAACCTTGAAAACGAACTGGCCTTTCTTGTCTGCCAGAACCGTAGCCTTCTCGGAAACGTGCGGGCCAAGCAGAACTTTAAATACGCGTTCCTGGTTCATCCCAGCAGCTCCTCGAATTTCTTCACGGCCGACACGGTGATCAACACCTTGTCGTATGCGATCAGACTAACTGGATCGGAACCTTGCACGTCACGTACATCTACGTGTGGCAGGTTACGAGCAGCCAGGTACAGGTTCTGATCAACAGCGTCAGACACGATCAGAACGTCGGTCAGGCTCATGTTGTTCAGTTTGCCCAGCAGGTCTTTGGTTTTCGGAGTTTCAACTGCGAAATCCTGAACCACGACCAGACGATCAGTACGCACCAGCTCAGCAAGGATGGAACGCATTGCTGCGCGGTACATCTTCTTGTTCAGCTTCTGGGAGTGATCCTGTGGACGAGCTGCGAAAGTGGTGCCGCCGCCGCGCCAGATTGGGCTACGGATGGTACCGGCACGAGCACGGCCAGTACCTTTCTGACGCCATGGGCGCTTACCGCCACCACGAACGTCGGAACGGGTCTTTTGCTGCTTGCTACCTTGACGGCCGCCAGCCATGTAGGCCACGACTGCTTGGTGAACCAGCGTCTCGTTGAACTCGCCGCCAAATGTCAGTTCGGAAACTTCGATCGCTTGAGCGTCATTTACATTTAATTGCATGTCAGCTTCCCCTTAACCGCGAGCCTTGGCTGCTGGACGTACAACCAGGTTGCCGCCAGTAGCGCCAGGAACAGCACCCTTGACCAACAACAGATTGCGTTCAGCGTCCACGCGCACTACTTCCAGGGACTGCACGGTCACGCGCTCAGCGCCCATATGACCGGACATTTTTTTGCCCTTGAATACACGACCAGGAGTCTGGCACTGGCCGATAGAGCCTGGGACGCGGTGGGATACGGAGTTACCGTGGGTGTTATCTTGCCCGCGGAAGTTCCAACGCTTGATCGTACCCTGGAAGCCTTTACCTTTGGACTGACCGGTTACATCAACCAGTTGACCAGCAGCGAAGATTTCAGCGTTGATCAGATCGCCGGCCTGGTACTCGCCTTCTTCAAGGCGGAATTCCATTACGGTACGACCAGCGGCAACGTTCGCCTTGGCGAAGTGGCCAGCCTGAGCAGCTGTAACACGGGAAGCACGACGCTCGCCGACAGTGACTTGCACTGCACGATAGCCATCGGTTTCTTCAGTTTTGAACTGGGTGACGCGATTCGGCTCGATCTCAATGACCGTGACCGGAATGGAGACACCTTCTTCGGTGAAAATACGGGTCATACCCGCTTTACGACCGACTACACCAATAGTCATGTTGTAAACCTCATGAGTGTACGGGGCTTTCACCCGCTATGGCCGCCCATTTCAGAGCGTTACACGACCAAGACCGAGTCTTAGCCGAGGCTGATCTGCACTTCCACACCGGCCGCAAGATCAAGCTTCATAAGAGCATCAACGGTTTTATCCGTTGGCTGGACGATGTCCAGAACGCGCTTATGAGTGCGGATTTCGTACTGGTCACGCGCGTCTTTGTTGACGTGCGGGGAAACCAGAACGGTGAACCGCTCTTTACGGGTAGGCAGTGGAATTGGACCACGCACTTGAGCACCAGTACGTTTCGCGGTTTCCACGATTTCCTGGGTTGATTGGTCGATCAGGCGATGGTCAAAAGCCTTCAACCTGATACGGATTTGCTGATTTTGCATTGGATTTCAGACTCCGGCTGCTATTCCCACCGGGCGCAATACGCCCGTTAAAAGGAGGCGCAATTCTATAGACGCCCCAGATAGGTGTCAACCCAATAAAAAAGCCCCCGCTAAGCGGGGGCTTTTTCAACTCATCAAAGCTATCTCAACAAAGAGATCACTCGATGATTTTT